>NZ_JABMII010000009.1 GCF_014884995.1 Spirabiliibacterium pneumoniae | reverse complement strand
AACAAGCCTTCTTGGTAGTGTGGGCGGCCAATTAAATAATAGAGTTGGTCTTTGTTCATGCCCGCTTCAATTTGGCGCACGTTGTCCCAGTTTGGCCATGTACCGTATTGGGAACCAGAGAAGTTAACACTGGCATCTTCAATCTTCGGCCATTTTGGCTCATCGGTTGTGCCGTTCTTTTTCACATCACTTAAGTTGCCGCACGCTGCCACAACGCTGGCTGCCAACAATGGCAATGCCCATTTTGCTAATTTTTTCATTGCTTTTCCTTATCAAAAGTGACCGCACTTTAAGCAAAAAGTGCGGTCGTGGTGATTACCATTGATAGCCTACACCAACACCAGCGTTTGTGCCACCTTTAGAGTCGGTTGAACCGCTCAATTTGATGATCACATGGCCACTGTCAGAGATGCGTGAAACACCCACCGCTACAGCATTTGCGCCACGGTGTGTACCCGCTGCTACAGCTACCATAGAGTGACCTGGAATGTACGCTTGTGGCAAGTTCGCCATGGCGGTTGAACCTGCGATACCACCGCGTGCTTTGCGATCAACATCGCCAATGCGGTTGCCCACAGCGTTGAGTTGGTTCACGTTTACCGCATCAGTACCTTTCACACCTGGTGCTACGTTGGTGATACGGTTGCCACCGTTATCAAGACCATTAGCAGTCAAGCTCACGTTGCTTGGTTTGCCCGCTGCGTTAGTGCCAGTGATGTTCACGCCATTGCCAGTCACGGTGGTCGTGTTGCCTGCTTGATCTTTCAGCTCAACACTGTTAAGGCCTTTGAGGTCTTTCGCAAGGTCAACTTTCACTTTCGTGCCTTTCGGTGTATCCACTTTGCTCACCACAGTGTTGCTGCCGTTAACGAAGTCAACGGTATCGCCGTTTTTGATTTCTTTAGCTTGAGCATCATCACTATTTGCAGTCACTTTAAAGCCGGTCATTTTCTTATCTAACTGGCTCTTATTCACCGCATCATTCGGATTTACACCATCCGCCACATTAGTGATGGTATTGCCACCATTGTTCAAGCCGTTTTGAGTCAAGCTAACATTTTTCGGATTATCCGCTTTGTCATCAGTAGCGTCTTTACCTTTCAGCACAATGCCGCCATCTTTAACAATAACGGTGTTGCCGTCTTTGTCTTTGAACTCAGCACCTTCAAGGTCTTTCAGCATTTTCGCCATTTTGATGATTAACTCACCATTTTCAACATCCACACGGGTGTTGGCTGCGGTGGCATCAGCATCATTTGCCAATTTGCCTTTCACTGCCACGGTTTCGTTGAGTTTTTTCTCAATGGTGTCACCTTTATTGCCTTTAAATTTCAAGCCGTCGTTCAGTGTTGCTACTTCTTCTTGGCTGCCGTCTGGTTTGGTGTAAACCACGCGAGTTTTGCTTTCGCCGTCTTTACCGTCGTTGCCGTCAAGACCTTTAGCGCCGTCTTTCACGCTGATAGAAGCAGAAGCACCATCTTTGCCGTCGGCGCCTTTCGCACCAGTAAGGCCGATTGAGCCGTCTTTGCCGTTCAAGACCGCACTTGCGCCATCTTTGCCAGTGGCACCAATTGAGCCGTCAACGCCATCTTTGCCGTCTTTACCCACAGTGATGTTGTCAGCCAAGTTGACTTTTACATCCACGCCAGAACCATCTTTTTTCGGTTCAGTAGTCACTTTGGTGTTGTTGCCATCAGTGAAGTTTACTTTGTTGCCTTCGGTGATGGTGGTTGCATCGCCATCATTCGCCGTAACATCAAAGCCGTTCATGCCGCCTGCTTCAGCTGCTTTCACATCGATAGTGATGGTGCGAACGCCATCTTTGGTTTCGCCTGTTACTTTCGCAGCGCCAGTACCCACAAAGTTCACTTGGTTGGCATTTTTCACTTGCTCGGTGTAGCTGTTGTCTGGTGCGCCCACAATCCAGCCCATGTTGCGCAAATCGCCCACAGTGGCAGCAGAATTGTCAGGTACATTCGTGTTATCCAAGTTGACCAAACCATTTTTTGGCACGTCTGAATCAGGGTAGGTGTTCAGGCCATTATTGATGTTGGTAATCGGTTTGTTGCCCGCGTTGATGCCGTCTTTGCCGATTGACACCGTGTTGCTCGGATCAGTTGGTTTGCCTGTTTTCGGATCAACTGGGCCAAAGGTTACGCTGTCTAAATCTTTCAAGTCTTTAGCCAGTTTCAACACCAATTCTGCATCGTCGCCGCTTTGATTGGCTACCACACCGATATTGCCGTCTGAAAGTTTGTTTTCATCTTTGGCATTGCCTTTGATGTTGGTCACTTTATTCAGCTTGATGGCTGCGCCTTCGCCGAAGTCGCCAGCGTATTTGATGCCATCGTTGAGGGTGGCCACTTCTTCGCCGTTAACTTCAAGGCGAGGTTTGGTGTCTTTGCCATCTTTGCCTTTGCCGTCAACGCCTGGTTGGCCATCTTCTTTCACGGTGAGGCTCACGCCATCTTTGCCGTCTTTGCCAGCGATGCCAATGCCAGGTTTGCCGTCGCCTGCATCACCTTTGATGCTCACGCCGTCTTTGCCATCTTTACCAGCCACGCCGATAGAGCCAGCTTCGCCAGGTTGACCATCTTTTGCTGGTTTGCCGATGGTGATGTCTTTATCCAAACCAATTTGCAGATATTGATCGGTGATCTTGCCGTCATCATCTTTTTTGGTGACAACAGTTGAAGTCACACCACTGCCTTCTTTGCCTTTAATTTGGATTTGTTTGCCCAAATCTTGGTTGATAACGTTATTATTATCGTCTTTCAACCCAAAACCACCACCGTTGTTGGCGTTTTTGATATTGTCAGACACATTTTTCAGGTCAGAGACATTCACCGCTTTGTTTGGTGTTTTATCAGCAGCATCGTTTAAGGCATTAGTAAAGTCATCGCCTGATTTATTACCATCAGGGTCGACCGCACTTTTCACGCCATCAAGGGTTTGTGGATCTTTCTCACCCTTACCGTTCACCAAAGTGGTGCCTGCTGGCTCAACGTTAGCATTTTCTTTGCCATCGTTCACTTTGCCGTTAGTGACATCTTCTGCTTTATAGAATTTATCACCCACTTTCACCAATGGGTTGCCTTCAGTGTCGGTGTAGGCGATTGGCAAGCCTGTTACGTTGATGCGAATGTTGCTTAACAATTCGCTCGTAGTATCCACCACCGCGATGGTGTTTGCGCCGTCTACAAAGTTAACGGTGTCATACGGTTTCACGAAGTCTTTCGCTGTGCCGTTGTTTTGCAAGTTCCAGCCTGCGTTCAACACATCACCCACCGTGGCGGCATTGTTTTGCATTTTCTTGACTTCTTCCGCTGTCGGCGCAGTGCCTGCGGTCGTTGGTGCTTGTGTATCTTTCTTCGCACCTGGCAAGTTGCCTGCGATATTGGTCAATGTAGTTGGGGTAGTGGTTGTGCCATCTGGGTTGTTCATTGAGGCAATCACTTCGCCTGCTGGTACTTCTGTACCGTCAGCTTTCACAAATTTGCCTTCAGGTGTTTTATACACTTTATTACCATCTTTATCTGTATAAACCACTGGCATTTGGTTAGTTAACCCTTCAGACACCAAATACAATTGCGAACCGTTGATGGCATCAGTTGAAGTTTTAGAGATTTCACCTGGCGCAACATTGATGATTTGACGTTCAGCATCTTTTTTGCCCACGCTGACCACCGCACTTGCTTTACCAGCAAAACCACTGTACCTTACGCCTTCAACAGTTGCATCATTAATTTGTACCGCTTGACGATCTACAGATCCAGAACCAAGAGAAACGTTATTCGCAAGAGTTGCTTTAGCATTTTCACCAATTGCAACTGTTGCCTGATCCTCTGTTTTTGCACCTTGTCCAGCTGCAAATGAAGCTCTAGCCAAGGCTTGTGCCTTAAAACCAACTGCTGCTGCACCGACACCATCAGTCACAGTTTGTGGGCCAATAGCCGTGTTATAGAAATGCTGAGCTTTTGCATCTTTACCGATAGCGATAGAAGTGTGAGCATAGGTTCCAACTTTTGCATTTGTACCAATCGCAATTGCATCAGGTGCAAAATATTGAACGGTTGCACCATCACCCATTGCGATAGAGGATTTATTAGGTGCTTGCGCATTATTACCAATTGCAATTGCATTAGCTTCTGGCACATCATCTAGATTAGTTGCAAAACCTTTTGGACCGCGCCCGCTGCGTGCATTTTTACCAATAGCTACTGTGCCATCACCATAGGCCTTAGCTTCTGTGCCTTGTGCAATGCTATCTTGCGCTTGAGCACTTGATTGTTTACCTATCGCAGTTGAACGATCGCCAATGGATTCTGCTGCCGTTCCTACGGCAATACTATGTTCACCCGTAGCTACTGCTTGTTTCGTATCTTCATTAATAGAACTTTCTTTAATGGATGAGTCACCGTATTGATTGGATTCGGACGTATATTCTAATCCCGTCGCTGCCCCCAACGCAATCGCACCCACTGCTTTTGCTTCTGCATTAGAACCAATCGCAATTGCCGCTTCTTTCGTTGCTTTAGCGCGTTCACCAGCTGCTAAAGAACTACCGCCCAATGCTTCCGTACGGAAACCAAGTGCCGTATCATTCATCTTAGTATTGGCAAAACCACCAACACTACCGCCGTTGCCCGTCTTCACTTTGGCTTCTTCTTTAGTACCAGCCCAGCTATCACTACCTAGTGCTACGTTACCATTGCCCGTAGTGCGAGCGCCATTACCTAATGCTACTGTACGGGACGCCGTTTGATGACTACCTGCGTAGTTACCCATGGCTACGTTCAAATCGCCATTAACGAAACTGCCGGAGATATTACCCATAGCCGTGTTGCCACTGCCCAAGGAGTTTTGCAATGCTTTCCACCCCAAGGAAGAGTTAGAGCTACCTTGTGTATCCCATTGCGCATTAGGACCAATCCCTACGTTAAAGCCTGCCATGAAAGAAGCCGCTGGATTATTAAAAGATCCATCGGGTCTTAAATATTCTTTACCACCCCAGGAAGCTTGCTTGAAATTATTTCCATCCACAATGCCGGAACCACTGCGAACCCCCGCATCTGCACCGATGAACACGTTGTTAGTTCCATACGCATCCTTCATGTACGCAGCTGCATTCGTACCCATCCCGATATTGCCATAAGAAATGGTATCCGTTCCGGCATTTTTACCGATGAATACGCTTGGGATACGACCGCCATCATTAGGTTGTCCTAAATTATTAGTTCCCA
Source organism: Spirabiliibacterium pneumoniae (assembly GCF_014884995.1). Lineage (GTDB taxonomy): Bacteria > Pseudomonadota > Gammaproteobacteria > Enterobacterales > Pasteurellaceae > Spirabiliibacterium > Spirabiliibacterium pneumoniae. Next base: position 50,437 of record NZ_JABMII010000009.1, on the reverse strand, counting down.
AGGCTGGGTTATTAAGTTGCTCTTTTTGTTTCTTTTCTGAAAGTGCTCCAGCTTGAAACCCGATAGCAACACTGTAATCTTTTTTAGAACGAGCCCCTGCTTCAGTACCAATATTAACGTTTTGAATATTCCATGCATCTACCGTACCCGTTCCGGCATTTTCACCGACGGAAATATTACGACCACCCATAGCCGTCGCGCCAGATCCGATGGCAATATTATTTTGCTTGCCTATCCACGTACGCTTAACCACATCATTATCATTTGCTTTAAGGATGTAATCGCGCATTTCTTCAGCACTAGTAAATGGTGCTTTTGTCTTAGGGTTAATGACGCTAGCATAATTTGCCGTCATATCCGAGTTACCGGACACCGCGTTGTTACCGATTGCAATCGAACCTGTCGTTTCCGCTTTTGCTGGTACGCCAATCGCAATGCCACCATTTTGAACTGCTTGAGAACCTTCTCCATTAACGATATTATCCGCCATCACCGCACTTGAGCCGAGTGCGAGGCTCAATGCTGCGCCGATACGGGTGAGGTTAAATACGCGGCGAGAAGTACGCGCGCTGGATTTGGTATGGCCTTTCGCCAATTCGGAAGCCACCACAAATGATTGAGTGGCGTGGTTCCAAATAATTTTGAAAATTGTATTCATAATTTTTCCTATGTTGTTTCTAAATTTTAGTGATTAAATTTTGTCGTACTCTAGCACAAAAATTTTCCATTTGTAAGCCATAATGAAAATATTTACAAAACAGATTCTAACTCTAGATTATCGCCTATTTTTCATGTTTTTTCATAACTTATTTATTTTTAAATAATTTTTATTTTTTAAATGTAAAAATTTTGTTTTGTTTTGTTTTGTTTTGTTTTGTTTTGTTTTGTAAATTATGGTAATTTTTTAGATTAATGCAAGTTTGGTGGATAATTTAGAAAATTTACGATAAATTAGCTGTTTTCACTTGCCAAAAGCAAACAAGTGACTAAGCCGTAATTGCAGTCATGATACGGTATGATGAAAATAAAAGTGCGGTAAGAAAAAGGCAGTTGCCTAATCTATTTGTGCCAACACTCGACGTACAGGAGCAAAAGATCGCCTGTGCTCGCTCAATGGGCCAAATTCACGAAGTTTTTCTAAATGTAACGCTGTAGGATACCCTTTGTGCTTATCAAAACCATATTCCGGATACTTTTCATGCAAAGCCATCATCTCCGCGTCACGTGCCACTTTGGCTAGAATTGACGCAGCTGAAATCTCTGCCACAAGGCTATCACCCTTGACCACCGCCTGCGCTGGTTGCAGCAGATTTGGCGGCAGGCGGTTGCCGTCCACCAACACAAAGTGCGGTTGCACAGGCAAATTGACCACCGCACGCTGCATCGCCAGCAAACTGGCCTGCAGAATATTCAGCTCATCGATCTCACTAGCTTCGGCGCGGCCGTATGCATACGCCAATGCATTGGCTTTGATCACCTCTGCCAGCATCTGGCGTTTTTTTTCACTGAGTTTTTTAGAGTCCGCCAAACCTACAATAGGGCGTTTTGGATCTAAAATCACTGCCGCCGTCACCACTGCACCAATGAGCGGGCCGCGCCCGACTTCATCGACTCCTGCGATTAAACCGACGCCTTGTGGGTATTCAAAGCTGGCCATTAAGTACCTCCACCACCGCTTGTGCCGCTTGCGCGTCAGCATTGCAGCGAATTTGCTGATGCAGCTGTTTAAACCGCACTTTGAGCTGTTCGGTTTGTTCAGGGTTGCCGAGTATATGGCTAATTTCCTCGCAAATGCGCTCACTTGTGCACTCATGCTGAATAAGCTCTGGCACCAATGGTGCATTGGCAAGTAAATTCGGCAGTGAAATATAAGGCGTTTTCACCAGCCGCTTGGCGAGAAAATAAGTCAGCGGTTTCATTTTGTAGCACACAACCATCGGCGAATTGCACAGCATACACTCCAATGCCGCTGTACCTGAGGCTAACATTGTCGCACTGGCCAGCTGCATCGCCTCGCGGGCATGGCCGTCAAGGATAATGAGCGGAAGATCTGGCGCAATGCTGGCTTTCAGTTCATCAAATTGCGCTCGACGCTGGGCATTCACCAGTGGCACAAGAAATTGTATGTCACGGAAATGCTGTTTAAGCCATTGCGCGGCCTGCAAAAAAGTTGGCGTCAGTGCAGCCACTTCCGCGCCACGGCTGCCAGGGAGCATGGCAATATAGCGCTGATTGGGATCTAAATGCAGTTTTTGCGCCACTAAAGTGCGGTCAACATCAAGTGGAATGGCGTCTGCCAAGGTGTGCCCAACAAAACGGCACGGCACGTTAAAACGGTCGTAAAAAGCTTTTTCAAAAGGTAAAAATGCCAGCACTAAATGCGTCGCTTTGGCGATGGTATGGATACGATTTTGCCGCCACGCCCATACGGATGGGCTAACATAGTGAAGGGTTTTGATGCCCTGCTCTTTTAACACTCGCTCAACGGTAAGGTTGAAATCAGGCGCATCAATGCCGATGAAGACATCGGGCTTTTGCGCCAGCAGGTAAGCGATCAGTTCTTTGCGTCGTTTGAGCAAGCGCGGCAGATGTTTGACTACTTCAACTAGCCCCATCACCGCCAGCTCTTCCATATCAAATAAGCTCGACATGCCCGCTTGCTGCATCCGCGCCCCTGCAATGCCGATAAAACGCGCATTAGGATAATGCTGCTTCAGCGCTGTTATCAGCCCTGCTCCTAAAATATCACCTGAAACTTCACCTGCCACAATGGCAATACACGGCTGTTGTGTTGTCATCGTTTTCCTTATGCTTGTTGATCAATCCACGTGCGCAAGCGATCGAACTCTGCACGCCAGTCTTGCATTTGAGCCACCCATTGCGCAATGTGAGCGCCCCACTGTTCACGTTCACAATGTTGGGCAAGCTCCGCGACATCACGCAAAGAAGCCAGCCCAATTGAGGCAGCTGCGCCTTTAATTTTATGCGCGCACTCGCCGACACTGACCGCACTTTGCTTTTGCTCATCGACCACATAACGTTGATACGCCGTGTTAAGCTCATCAATGTAGCCTGGCATGCTGTGCTCAAACAAGGCTAAACTTTCTACCACTTGTGCCTTGCCTAAGAGTTCCAGCAGCTGATGCAATAACGGTTGATCAAATTCCCCCGTGGCTTGTGTCAGCTTTGTGCTGGCTGTGTTTGGCTCAATGCCATCAAATAGCGCGTGCAGCGTGGCATTGAGTGCATCAAGCGAAAGCGGCTTAGCGAGTGCGTCATCCATGCCATGCTCAAGATAATAGGTTTTATCACGCATCACATTGGCCGTCAGTGCTACCAATGGCGGAAGATAGTCAATTTCATCATTTTCATAACGCTCGCGTAGCATTTGGGCAATGTCAAAACCACTCATATCGGGCAGCTGAATGTCGAGCAACAGCAAGTCATAGCTGTTTTGTTCAAATTTAGCGAGCGCTTGTGCGCCGTTTATTGCCACGTCTACCCGATACCCCATTTTCTCAAGAATGGATTTGGCCACAATAATGTTGACTTCAATATCTTCCACCAGCAAGATGTGCAGTGCTTCAATATTCGGCGACAGCTCTGCTTCCGCCTCTGGCGCTAAGCTGGGGGCGAGAATATCTAGCGTGAAAGTGGTGCCCTGCCCTAGTGTGCTCTGCACTGTCAAATCGCCGTGCATTAATTGTGCGAGAGTTTTGGCCACATTCAACCCAATGCCACTGCCCAATGCGCGCATATTGCCATCGCCACGCACTTGGTAATACATTCCAAAAATTTTATCTTGCTCATCAGGTGCAATGCCAATGCCGCTGTCGCTAATCGCAAAAACGAGGCGATTTTCCCCCGATGGCGAAACAGCAAGTTTAACCCAGCCTTTTTGCGTGAACTTAACGGCATTATTGATCACATTCCACAAAATTTGATTAAGGCGAATCGCATCCACTAAAATCCAGTTTGGTAAATTAGGCGCTAATTCAAGTTTAAATTGCAACTGTTTTTGTGCCGCCATCACGGAGGCAATGTTGTTGATGTCGTTTAATAATTGATTGAAATCACAACGTTTTTCAAACAGTTCTATCCGTTGGGTTTCAATTTTTTCTAAATCCACTAAATCATTGAAAATATGCCCCAGCGACACGGCGCTGACTTTGATGGTTTGCAAGTAATCCCGTTGCTGCTCAGTCAAATGGCCATCGAGCAAAATACGACTAAGACCAATGATACCGTTAAGTGGTGTTTTCAACTCGTGGCTGATGGTAGTCATCATCTGGGTTTTATCGCGGCTATTTTTCTCCACCATCGCTTGGTAATTGTATCGTTCGGTAATATCTCGCCCAAACCCGATCACAAGACACTGTTCGCTGGCTTTATCGAAGTAAGGCACTTTCACAATCTCAAAACATGCCTGCTCGCCATTAGGGTAGATCAAATGCTGCTCATAGCTGAGCTTGCGCCGCGTTTGACGCACCAAAATATCGCTGGCTTGCGCCTGAGCGGCATTTTCATCACTGAAAATATCCATTGGCGTGAGATGCTTAAGCTCGGCTTCTGTTTTGCCCGTGAGCCGCTCCACCGCCTTGTTTGCGCCACGATAGCGGTGATCCTCTCCTCGATAAAACACCAAATCAGGCGAAGCATCAAAAAACGAACGTAACAATTGTGCGTTACGTTCTAATTCCAGCTGTACCCGCTCACGCTCCTTCACCTCAGCACTGAGTTGGCGGTTTTTTTCATTCAATTCACGGTTGAGTTGATTGTCATGCGCGCGCAACGTTTGCAGCTGCATCAGTGTTTTTTCGCTGTGCTGGCGTGACAGCTCTAAACGCTCAATGATGGCGGAAAAAAAGTAGATCGCAAAGGGCGCAGAACATAGCCCAAACACCACAGAGCGGATAATATCTTGCCAGTAGAGGTTGCCAGTGAAAATGAGTGTTGTGATTGCTTGGATAAGCAGCGCATAGCCTGCCAAAAAAATTAGCCCCAGCAGTGAGAAGCGGATTTTCCCAATACGGATTATCCAATCAATATAGCGTTGCAGGTAGGTTTTGACGTTTTTCATGGCGCTTGTTGGTGATTGCAGTTACCCCGATTGTAGGCAAAGGCACGCCATAAAGCAACCGCACTTTGACTGCAAAGTGCGGTTGTGACAATTAAGCGGTGAGAATATTGAGTGCTTCGCGGTATTTCGCGACCGTTTTTTCAATTACCTCAGCAGGCACTTTTGGCGCAGGTGGGCGTTTGTTCCAGCCACTTTGTTCAAGCCAATCACGCACAAACTGTTTGTCGAACGATGGCGGATTAGTGCCTTCTTGGTAATTTTCCACAGCCCAAAAACGGCTTGAATCCGGGGTAAGCACTTCGTCCATCAGCGTTAACGTACCGTTTTCATCAAGGCCAAATTCAAATTTAGTATCACAAATAATGATGCCTTTACTTAATGCGTACTCCGCCGCCGCAGTATAAAGCGCAATCGCCTTTTCTCGCACCTCGGCGGCCAATTCTTTGCCTATAAATTGCTCGCATTGCTCATAGGTGATGTTTTCATCATGATCGCCCACCGCCGCTTTGCTTGACGGGGTAAAGATAGGTTCAGGTAATTTGCTTGCCTCAACTAAACCTGCTGGCAATTTGATGCCGCAAATTTCGCCCGTCTTACGATAATCTTTCAAGCCACTGCCAGTTAAATAGCCGCGCACAATAGACTCAATTTTAATCGGTGTCAAGCGTTTGCACACCACTGCACGGTGTTGCAGCTGTTCAGCTTGGTCGTGAGGCAAGACATCAAACACCGTTTCTCCAGTAAAGTGGTTCGGCATGATGTGGGCGAGCTTATTAAACCAAAAATTGGAAATTTGGGTTAAAATTTCACCTTTTTTCGGAATAGGATCATCTAAAATCACATCAAATGCGCTGAGGCGGTCACTGGCCACCATAAGCATACGTTTATCATCGATTGCGTAAAGATCTCGCACTTTACCAGAATAAATTTTGTCTAAGCTGATGTCCATTTGCTGTACTCTTTTTGCCAATAAAAAAGCCATATTCGAAAATATGGCTTGAGTGATTAAATCATAATTTGTGCTGGGGCAACATAGCCTTGTGGAATACGAGTTTTTTCATCAAAGGTGATGTACTCCCAGGCCTCGCTGTCAGCAAGCAATGCGCGCAACAATTTGTTATTCAGCCCGTGGCCAGATTTAAATGCGCTATATTCGCCAATGATATTATGGCTTGCCATGTAAAGGTCACCTACGGCATCAAGCAACTTATGGCGCACCAATTCATCTTCAAAACGCAAGCCGTCTTCGTTTAAGATACGATAATCGTCTAGTACAATCGCATTGTCTAGGCTGCCGCCTAGTGCAAGACCTTGCGCTTGTAAGTATTCGATATCTTTCATAAATCCAAAGGTGCGCGCGCGGCTGATTTGCTGGATAAACGCTTGGCTTGAAAATTCCAACTCATAGTGCGTAACGTTTTCGGCAATCGCGGGGTGTTTAAAATCGATAGTAAAATTCAAACGAAATCCACTATAAGGTTTCAATTCTGCCCATTTGTCGCCGTCTTCTACTCGCACCGTTTTTTTCACGCGCAAGAATTTTTTCGCTGCGTTTTGCTCTTCGATACCCGCATCTAACAAAAGATAGATAAATGGCGCTGCGCTACCGTCCATAATTGGGATTTCAGGTGCATCAACTTCCACAATAATATTGTCAATGCCTAGTGCAGCAAGCGCAGCATTAATGTGTTCAACGGTTGACACCCGCACGCCGTCATCATTGACCAAGCAAGTGCAAAGCATCGTATCGCGAATAGCATCCGCATTCGCCACAAAACTCACAGGCGGGTTGAGATCAGTACGGCAATAAATCACGCCTGTATTTTCTTGCGCAGGACGCAATGTCAGGGTCACTTTTTTTCCACTGTGCAGCCCAATGCCTGTGACTTTAATACTTTGTTTCAGTGTTCGTTGTTTTAACATAACCGTTTCACTTAGCACTAAAAGTGCGGTAATTAATCTGCTTGTTTTCTTAAGAAAGACGGCACATCAAAAAGATCTTTTTCTTCTTTTGGTGCAGGGGCTTCGGCGCCAACCGCACTTTTATTATTATAATTGCTGCCAGTATAAGCGCTATTAGTTGGTGAGCTGAGACTACCGTTATCAAAGCCTGTATTTGGCTTAACCAACACCACTTCTTCTGTTTCACGCATACCACCAATGCCTGTTGCAACGATGGTAACACGGATTTCGTTTTCCATTTCTGGCACCAAACTTGAACCGACAACAATGGTCGCTTCAGAATCAGCAAAGGCTTTCACTGTGTCACCAATGGTGTAGAATTCATCCAAGCTCAAATCAGGCCCTGAGGTTACATTGACTAATACACCGCGCGCACCAGAGAGATCAATATCTTCCAATAATGGGCTTGCCACAGCTTCTTGCGCCGCTTGATCAGCACGACCGCTGCCAGCTTCACCTTGCCCGATACCTGTGCCCATCATAGCGTTACCCATTTCTTGCATCACAGTGCGCACGTCAGCAAAGTCAACGTTAATCAAGCCTGGAGAGGTGATTAGCTCTGAAATACCACGCACAGCGTTACGTAAAATTTCATTGGCGGTAGCAAAGGCATTAATTAGGGAGATGTTTTTGCCTAGCACCTTCAATAATTTATCATTTGGAATCACGATCAACGAGTCAACATGCTGAGAAAGGGCTTTGATACCTTGTTCTGCAAAGCTCATACGACGCTTGCCTTCAAAACCAAACGGCTTTGTTACCACCGCGACAGTCAAAATACCAAGCTCTTTGGCAATTTGCGCCACAACGGGAGCAGCCCCTGTCCCTGTGCCGCCACCCATGCCTGCGGCGATGAAAACCATATCTGCCCCATCAAGGCAATTACGAATAGCTTCTTTGTCGTCTTCTGCCGCTTGGCGACCCACATTCGGATTCGCGCCAGCCCCCAAACCTTTTGTGGTTGCACCACCAATTTGGATCGTTTGTTGCACGAGGCTTTTACGCAATGCTTGAGCATCGGTGTTGATTGAATAAAACTCCACGCCGTGCATATCTTCTTGCACCATGTGGTTGACAGCATTACCACCACCACCACCAACGCCGACCACTTTAATTACAGCATCGGTAATATCTTCATACACTGTAGGCTCAAACATAGATTCTCCCTATTATGTTTGCTTTCTAATTTTTTGCTAATTGTTTCTATTCTAAGCTAAATGCGCCAATTATCAAAACTGATTTTTCACCCAATTGGCCATTTTTTTGACACTGCCGAGGAAATTAAACCCATTTGCCCCTTTATCATGTCGGGTTAAATCGTCTGGCGTGTCGTAATTGTGGTGTAATAATCCCAGCACTGTTGCATATTGTGGCTTGTTGACGTAATCAGTTAGACCCGTCAAATTCAGCGGAGTTCCCACCCGCACTTGTGGGCCAAACACATTTTCAGCACAGCTCAAAATATCGTGAATTTGCGCACCGCCACCAGTGAGCACCACACCTGCGATCATATCGGATTTAATATGCTTAGCATCAAGCTCTTGTTTAAGTTTAGCTAACTCATTGTTGACTAAGCCTAAAAGCTCACTATAGCGATCTGAAATCACCTCAGATAGCATGCCACGTTTGAGCACACGAGGCGGACGATTGCCAATGCTTGGCACTTCAATTTTCTTTTCACTCTCAGCACGGAGCTCTTCATCTTTACCTAAATTAATCGCGCTACCAAAAGCTACTTTGATTTTTTCTGCCTCAATACGTGAGGTGCTGAAAACATACGCAATGTCATCGGTCACACGGTTGCCTGCGTAAGGAATCACCTTGCTAAAGCGCAACGCACCGTTAGTGTAGCCGATGATGTCAATGGTGCCACCGCCGATGTCAATCAAGCACACCCCGAGCTCTTTTTCGTCTTCGGTCAGTACGGAATAGCTTGACGCCAAACCTGAAAATACGACTTCATCAACTTTAAGGTTGGCACGCTCTACCGCTTTTTTCAAGTTGTTGAGCAAATTTTGGTTAGCTGCAATCAAATGCGCTTGTGCTTGCAAACGCACACCTTGCAGCCCTAGTGGGTTTTTAATATTCGGTTGATTATCGACCGAAAATTCTTGTGGAATAACGTGTAAAATGCTTAATCCTTCACCGATTTTGACTGATTGCGCAATTGTCATCGCATCATCAATTTCGTCTTGGGTCACTTCCCCATTACCAATCGGCACCCAACCACTTTCATTAAGGCTACAGATGTGATCCCCGGTAATAGCCAACGACACACTGACAATCTGACAATCCGCGATAGACTCCGCCCCTTCAATGGCGCGCTGAATAGAATTGACTACCGCATCAAGATCGGTAATGCTGCCGCGGTCAATGCCTTTTGATGGGCTACTGCCCACCCCTAGCACGTTGACAACACCATCGGGCAACACTTCCCCTACTACGGCAACGACTTTGGACGTGCCGACTTCCAAACCCACTTTAATTTTTGAATCAACGATTTTTGCCATAATTGTCACTTCTTGCCCATGGTTATTCTGTTAGCTGTTCAGATGCGCTGATCGGACGAAACCCTACCGCCGCACCACTTGCATAGCGTAAATCAATATAATCAATTGCCTGATTTTCAGGCACTTCAATCTGCGGAAAAATTGTCGCTAAGCGCTCAATCTTTTGCTTCCACTCACCGCGCCCCAGTTTTAGCGTCACGCCACTGTCAAGCGTGACCTGCCAAGCACCACGGTCATCAATCATCAGCGATTGCAGCGCCATATTTTTTGCCTTTAACGCTTGGCTAATTTGATGCCAAGCACTGAGCACTTCACGGCTTTGAAAATCATTACCGCGCAAAACTGGCAACATCAAATCTTGCCGTTTTTCCAGCGGCAGGCTGAAAATAGACCCGTCGGCAGCCAGCAGTTGGTTATCATTCCAATACGCCACTGGAATATATTCTGCCACGGCAATGCTGAGCTTATTCGGCCAAATTTTACGCACCAGTGCACCACGCACCCACGGCATCAGCTCAATTTGTTGTTTGATTTTGCTGACATCTTGGGAAAAATAGCCTTTAAGTTCGCCAAACTGCGTCAAACTGCTGCGAATATCTTCAAAAGTAGTGTATTTCGGATGACCAATAAGCCCAAAGGCACTGATCGGCTGGTTGTCTAATTTCTCCAAAAACTCGTCCCAGTGGGCATAAGCGAAATACGCAAGCACCATACATAGTATCATAAATAGCGATTTAAGCGGAAAAAACTTAAATCCACTTTCGCCTGCATACACTTTGGCTTTTTTCGGTTTTGGACGCGGTTTAACAGCCATATTATTCGCTCAATTGTAAAATTTTCACCACCAATTGAGCAAAGCTTAAGCCATGCACTTTGGCTGACATTGGGAACAGACTATGGCTAGTCATGCCTGGGTTAGTATTAACTTCAACCAACCGAAATGCGCCGCTCGCATCTTCCATCACATCAATTCGGCTCCAGCCCCGACAGCCCACACTCTCAAAGGCTTTTTTTACTAACGCGCGCAATTCGTGTTCGCGTGCTTCGCTCAAGCCTGCAGGGCAAAAATATTGGGTCGCATCAGAGAGGTATTTCGCCTCATAGTCATAAAATTCGCCTTGTGGCACAATTTTCACCGCAGGCAACACTTCACCGCCCAGCACGGGCACAGAATACTCTGCCCCGGCCAACCACTCTTCAATTAGTGCGGTTCGGTCAAATTCGAGTGCGTAGTCAACCGCACTTTTCAGTTGTTGTGCACTATTGACTTTCGTCAGCCCCACGCTAGAGCCTTCCAGCGATGGCTTCACCATCAACGGCAAGCCTAAACGGGCGACGACGGCATCCGTATCCAGTGCATCGACATTGTCGCGTGTCACCACTTCCATTTCAGCAATCGGCAAACCTAAACCTTTCCACAATAATTTGGTGCGCAACTTGTCCATCGTTAGCGAGGACGCCAGCACACCACAGCCCGTGTAAGGCACTCCGATACATTCCAAAAGCCCTTGTACAGTACCGTCTTCACCCCCACGACCGTGCAAAATATTGAACACGCGGTCAAAGCCGTCTTGCTTTAAATTCGCTAACGGATAATCTTGTGGGTCAATGCCGTGGGCTTCAAAGCCTGACGCACGTAAGGCCTCAATGATCGCGCGCCCTGAGGCAAGCGAAACGTCACGCTCTTCAGATGTGCCACCGTATAGCACGGCAATTTTTTGTTGTTCTAATGTTTTCATCGCACGACTCTTTTTATTGTTCGTATTTCCACAATTCCACTAATTGGCGCGATAGCTTACTCACATTGCCCGCGCCTTGTGCCAATACCAAATCACCATCTTGCAAAACTTGTTCCATAATTTCAGGCAATTTGCTGACATCTGACACCAAAATCGGATCTACCATGCCGAGATTACGAATAGAGCGACACAACGCACGACTATCCGCGCCTGCGATCGGCTCTTCACCTGCGGGATAAACATCCAGCATCAGCAAAACATCAACTTTTGACAACACCTGCACAAAATCATCAAACAAATCACGCGTGCGCGAGTAGCGGTGTGGCTGAAACAGCATCACCACGCGCTTATTTTGCCAGCCAGCACGCGCCGCTTGAATGGTGACATTCACTTCCGTTGGATGGTGGCCATAGTCATCAACCAACATCACGCTGCCACACGCGCGTTTGAACGTTCCAAGCTGATCAAAACGCCGCCCCGCGCCTTGAAAATCAGAAAGTGCGGTCAGAATAGAAGCATTATCAATCCCCTCTTCTTTCGCCACCGCCAACGCAGCTGTTGCATTAAGGGCATTATGTTTGCCAGGTACATTCAGTACCACGCTGAGCTTTTCACCGCTTGGGAAAACCACATCATAAAGCCCTTGAAACGCCGTTTGACGGTAGTTTTCAATGCGATAATCGGCTTTGTCACTAAAGCCGTAGGTGATCACCTGCCGCCCAATTTGTGGGATCAATTCTTCAATCGTTGCGTCGTCTGCGCACACCACCGCAAGGCCATAAAATGGCAAGTTATGCAAAAAATCAATGTAAGTTTGCTTCATGCGAGCAAAGTCGCCTTGGTAGGTTTCCATATGATCGGGTTCAATATTCGTGACCACAGACACCATCGGCTGCAAATGTAGAAATGAGGCATCGCTTTCATCGGCTTCCGCAATTAAATAGCGGCTCGCCCCCAAATGTGCGTTGGTACCTGCCGATTTCACTAAGCCGCCATTGACAAAGGTGGGGTCAAGCCCTGCTTGAGCGTAGATCATCGCAATCATCGCAGTGGTGGTGGTTTTACCATGAGTGCCTGCAATCGCAATGCCGTGACGAAAACGCATAATTTCCGCTAACATTTGCGCCCGTTGAATCACAGGAATGCGCGCTTGACGTGCTGCTTGCACCTCTGGATTGGTATTTTTAATCGCACTAGAGACTACCACCACGCTGGCATCAGTCACGTTTTCAGGTGCGTGTTGGAAATAAATCGTCGCCCCTAATTTTTGCAAGCGGTCGGTAACCGCACTTTGATTAATATCCGAGCCTGTGATTTTGTAGCCCTCATTGAGAAGCACTTCCGCAATGCCACCCATGCCCGCACCGCCAATGCCAACAAAATGAATTTGCTGCACGCGACGCATGCTTGGCACAAACTCACGGATTTTTTTGTGTAATTCGTTATTATTCATTGTTTCCTACTTATCTTTCGCCACGCTCACAATCACCTCAGCCACGCGCTGCGCAGAATCTGCTCTCGCCTGTGTTTTGGCATTTTGCGCCATTTCACACAAGCGCGCACGATCGAGCTGTTGCAGCAAGCCCACCATGCGATCAGGGTTTAGCTGTGCTTGTTCGATAATTTCCGCCGCGTCGCTGTCGGCTAAAAATTTGGCATTGAGATACTGTTGGCGATCTTTGTGTTGAAACGGCACAAAGACCGCACTTGCGCCCACTGCGGCAATTTCACACACTGTCAGCGCGCCGCTGCGACAAATAATCACGTCCGCTTCGGCATAAGCTGTTGCCATATCGTCAATAAATTCGCTGACCTCAACATCAACACCGTCGGGATAAAAAGCCTGCACGGCCTCCACGTTGCCCTTGCCAACTTGGTGGCGAATGCGCAATTCAGGCATTTTTTTGGCCACCTCAGGCATCAAAAAGTTTAACACGCGCGCGCCTTGACTGCCACCAACAACCAGCACTTTCAGCCCACCTGTACGGCTTGCAAACCGCACTTTAGGTTCACCCTGTTGGAAAAATTCGTCTCGTACAGGGTTGCCCACCACTTCAGCATCTTTAAACGCATTTGGGAAAGCCTGAAGCACGCGCGTGGCGATTTTTGCAAGCCATGAATTGGTCAGCCCCGCCACGGCATTTTGCTCATGTAATACAATCGGTACGCCACACAATTTAGCGGCAATGCCACCAGGACCTGACACATATCCACCCATGCCGAGCACGGCGTGCGGCTTGTATGCACGGATAATTTTCACCGCCTGCCATACGGCACGCGTGATAGCAAACGGTGAGCCCAAAAGTGCGGTCAGCTTTTTGCCACGCAAACCTGAAATTTTGATAAATTTGATGTCGATGCCGTGTTTGGGCACCAGCTCTGCCTCCATGCGATCACGCGTGCCTAACCAGCAGATATCCCAACCCAGCGCTTGTAATTTGCGTGCGACCGCAATGGCAGGGAACACATGCCCGCCAGTGCCACCCGCCATCACTAATAAGCGTTTTTTTTCCATTTATTCTCCTTAATCTTCCCGCAGGTGGGCATGCGCGCGTGCTAGGCGATTTTCATGATCGATGCGCAAAATCACCGCAATCACCAGCGCGCTGATCATCAAACTCGATCCCCCATAACTGATAAAGGGGAAGGTGAAGCCTTTTACTGGCAACACCGCCATGGTCATGCCAAGATTATAGCACCCTTGAAAGAAAAACCACGCCACCGCACCGAAGGCAAAATAGCCACCAAAGCGCTGCCCGAGCAGCAAAGACTCTTTACCAATTTTCAGCACTCGCATCAACATTAACGCGAACAGCACTAGCACTGCAATAATGCCAAGCAGCCCAAACTCTTCGCCGAGAATCGCCATAATAAAATCGGTGTGTGCCTCGGGTAAGTATTCCAATTTTTGAATCGAATTGCCAAGCCCCGTACCGAAAAATTCACCTCGCCCGTAAGCAATCAATGAGTTCGTCAGCTGAAAACCTGCGCCGAAAGGGTCGTCAAAGGGTGAGGCAAATGAGGTTAAGCGTTTTAAACGGTAGGCTGAATTTAAAATCAAAAAATACACGCCAACCATGCCCACCGCCGCCAGCGCTAAGAATTGCATTAATTTTGCGCCCACCAAAAACAGCATGATAAAAACAATGATGGCAAGCACAATAAAGCTCCCGAAGTCTGGCTGTAATAGCAAAAAGAAGCCCAGCACCACCAGCACAATGGCGGGTTTGACCGCACTTAATTGTTTTTCGCGCACTTGTTCATAACGGCGCACAAAATAGTTAGAGAGGTAACAAATCATGGCGAATTTGGCAAATTCTGCTGGCTGAAAATTTAAAAATCCCAAACCAATCCAGCGTCGCGCGCCGTTAACGGATTTCCCAATGCCAGGGATAAGCACGATGATTAATAGCAGAAAAGTGATGCCGAGAATAAGCGGGCTCCATTTTTCCCACTGCTCCACGCGGATAAATACAAAAGCAAACGCCACAAAACACGCCAACGCGATGTAAAGCATCTCGCGCACCGCGAAATAGAATGGATCGTCATAAAGCCGACTGCCTTCAGAGATGGACGCCGATGTGATAATGACAAAGCCAATGGCCATTAGGGAGATAAATTGCCACAGCAAAGTGCGGTCATAAAGCAGGTAATCGGGGGTTAAATTAAACCATTTACCCACACCAGTTCGCAGACGAGCACTTAGCGACATCACGCACGCTCCTTCTGAGCCAGCGCTTTAAACACCTCGCCACGGTGCTCAAATCCATTAAATTGGTCAAAGCTGGCACAAGCAGGCGAGAGCAGCACCATATCACCTGGTTTAAGCACGCGACGAATAGCCTCAATCGCCTGCGCCATCGTGTCAAAACGTTGGGTTCGCGGGGAAAGTGAGGTCATCAAATCGCCATCTTGACCAAAGCAGTAAAGTTGAATAAAGTCAGGCGCAACCGCACTTTTAAGTTCGTTGAAATCTTGCCCTTTGCCCAGCCCGCCGAGCAACAAATGCAACGTGCCGTCAAGCTGCAAACCGTGCAGGGCAGCTTGGGTGCTGCCAATATTCGTGGCTTTAGAATCATTAACCCAGCGCACGCCGTTGTGTTGATGCACCAGTTGAAAGCGATGATCTAACCCTTTGAAGGTTTTCAATGCACTAATCGCGCCTTCGCGGGCAATGCCTGCGGCATCCGTCAGCGCCAATGCAGCCAGTGCATTTAACTCGTTATGCCGCCCCACAATGCCCAGCTCATCACAGGCTAACACCCGCACGCCATGCGCGCATAGCCAAGTGCGGTTATCACTGGTTTGCAAGCTGTAATCGGCATCACATACCCCAAAGCTGATAGCGTTGACCGCACTTTGCGGGGTGGTTAAGGCATCTTGTGCGTTGAAAATCTTATATTGTGCACCGTCATAAATGCGCATTTTGGCCTGTTGATACAGCGTTAAGCTGCCGTTATAGCGATCAAGGTGATCGGGGCTAACATTAAGAATGGTCGCCGCCACCGCGCGCAGCGATGATGTGGTTTCTAGCTGAAAACTGGAAAGCTCAAGCACAAACAGTTCAGCGTCGTTATCAAGCAGTGAGAGCGCAGGAATACCAATATTGCCCCCCAAGCCGACTTTGATGCCTGCGGCTTTCGCCATTTCATACACCAATGTCGTGACGGTACTTTTGCCGTTAGAACCTGTAATCGCAATGATCGGCTTGGTGGTGGCGCGGCAAAATAGTTCAATATCCCCCACCACTTCCACGCCTGCGGCAATGGCATTTTGAATTTCAGGATTGGCAAGCGCAACACCTGGGCTGACAACGATTAAATCACACGCCGAAAGCCACTGGGCATTTAAACTGCCGAAGTGCGTTTCAACCCCTTGTGGCAACTCACCTTTACATTTTTCTTGCGTGCGGGTGTCGATCGCGCGCACGGTTGCACCGCACTTTATCAGATAAGCAATGCTTGACAGCCCACTTTGCCCAAGCCCAACAACACAAACGGTTTTGCCTTGATAATTCATCGCCTGCCCTTAACGCAATTTCAGCGTAATTAAGCCAATCAACACCAGCACCAATGAGATAATCCAAAAGCGGATAATTACCCGTGGTTCAGGCCAGCCTTTCAGTTCAAAATGGTGGTGAATAGGCGCCATGCGAAAGATGCGCTGTTTACGAATTTTATATGACCCCACCTGCAAAATCACAGAAAGCGTTTCCATCACAAACACACCGCCCATGATCACCAATAAAAATTCTTGTCGCACCAATACGGCAATCACACCCAGCGCACCGCCGAGTGCCAACGAGCCAACATCACCCATAAACACTTGCGCAGGATAGGTATTAAACCACAAAAAGCCTAAGCCTGCGCCTACAATCGCGGTGCAGACAATGGCGAGTTCTGCGCTGAGTTTAATGTAAGGAATATGCAAATATTCAGCAAAATTCACGTTGCCCGTTGCCCATGCAATCAAGGCAAACGCACCTGCCACTAATACGGTTGGCATAATTGCCAAGCCATCAAGCCCATCGGTTAAATTCACAGCATTGCTAGTACCGACAATCACAAAATACGCCAACACCACATAAAACAAGCCGAGTTGCGGCATCACCTCTTTAAAAAAGGGCACCACAAGCTGCGTGGCGGCGGTGTCTTTGCCTATGGCATACATCCAAAATACGGCAATCAACGCCACCACCGAGAGCCAAAAATATTTCCAGCGGGCAATCAGCCCGTCGGTGTTTTTACGCACCACTTTGCGGTAATCATCAAAAAAGCCAATCACGCCGTAGCCAAACAGCACAAACAACACACACCAAACGTAGCTGTTACTTAAGTCCGCCCACAAAAGAGTGCTCACACCGATGGAGAACAAAATCATAATCCCGCCCATTGTCGGCGTGCCGCGTTTGCTAAAGTGGCTCTCTGGACCATCATGGCGCACCACCTGCCCAATTTGCAACATTTGCAAACGGCGGATCACTTTTGGCCCAATCCACAAGCAGATCATCAGCGCTGTCAGTAACGCCACAATAGAACGGAAAGTAAGATAAGACACCACATTGAAAATTGTGTGGTATTGAACAAGATATTCAGCCAACCAAACTAACATACTTTATCCTTTAATTGCGCGATCACCTCTTCCATCCGTTGTGAACGCGACCCTTTGACTAAAATAACCATTTTTTCTTTTGCCGTACCGCACCTTTGAATGTCCTCTAGTAAGGCTTGGCAAAGTGCGGTTTTGTCATGAAAATGCCGCCCATGGCACAACGCGCTGATGACCGCACTTTCTTGCCCAAAAGTATATACCCCATCAAGCTTGGCGGCATGTGCGGCTTCGGCAACACTGCGGTGGCACGCTTGGGTGTTTTCCCCCAACTCGGCCATATCGCCCACCACCAGAATACGTTTGCCTTGCGTGACTTCAAGCACAGCAATGGCGGCTTTGAGGGAATCGACATTGGCATTGTAGCTGTCATCAATGACCAGCACATGATCATTGAGCGGCACAGGGAATAAACGCCCTTTCACACTGTTGCGCTGTTCAATGCCTGCTTTCACCTGTGCTAGGCTTGCGCCAGCTTGCATCGCCAATGCACTGGCAGCGAGAGCATTGCTAACATTGTGCTGCCCGAGATAAGGCGACTGAACAGTAATATTGCCCTGTGGGGTAACAAGCTCAAAATCTGCACCATTAGCGTGCAGTTGCACATTGCGCGCGGTGAAATCTGCACCTGTGGCAAACCCAAAGGAAAGGCACTTGCGTGCGCCAATGTCCGCACGCCAAAAGCTGTCTTTGTAGTGACAATCGGCATTAATAATCGCCACGCCCTGCGCAGGCAAGCCACGATAAATTTCGCCTTTGGCTTGTGCCACGCCTTCTAAGGAGCCAAAACCTTCCAAATGAGCGGGCGCCACATTATTCACCAAAGCGACATCAGGCTGCACCAATGCAGTGGTGTAGGCAATTTCACCTTTATGATTGGCGCCCAGTTCAATCACGGCAAACTCATGTTCTTCCGTCAAGTTAAGCAGCGTCAGCGGTACACCAATATCATTATTAAAATTACCCTGTGTGAACAACACCTTACCTTTGTGCGACAAAATCGCAGCGGTCATTTCTTTTACAGTGGTTTTACCTGAAGAGCCTGTCATCGCCACCGTTTTCGGCGCGAGCTTAGTTTTCAGCCATTTGCCCAGCTGCCCAAGTGCCAAACGCGTGTCACTCACCACCAACTGCGGCAGACGTAAAGTGCGGTCAGGTGTTTGCACCACCAACGCGCTTGCGCCTTGCTCGGCGGCAATGTTTAAATAATTGTGCGCGTCAAAGTTTTCACCCTTCAGTGCAAAAAACAGCGCATTCGGGCAGGGCTTGCGTGTGTCGGTACTAATCGCCGTACAGGCAACATCATCCGCCCCGATTAATTCGGCGTTGAGAATCTGCGCAAGCTGTGCCGTTGTCAGTGTTATCATAATTGTCTAGTCTTTTAAAAGTATCTCGACCTTTTCTCGGTCGGAAAAATGGTGTTTTTCATGCCCAATAATCTGGTAATCTTCATGCCCTTTGCCCGCCACCAACACCACATCATCGGCTTGAGCATGGCCAATGGCGTATGCCAATGCTTGCTCACGCCCACTGATGCTGACCGCGTTTGCTGGATTGTGCAACCCTTGTTGAATGTCGGCGAGAATCTGCTTAGCGTCTTCCGTGCGCGGATTGTCGTCGGTGATCACAATGCGATCGGCAAATTGCTCCGCCACACGCGCCATCAGCGGGCGTTTGCCTTTATCACGGTCGCCGCCACAGCCAAACACGCACCACAACTTGCCGTGACAATGAATGCGAGCGGCTTGCAATGCCTTTTCCAGCGCATCAGGTGTATGTGCATAATCCACAATCGCGGTGGGGCGATGGGGTGCGCTAAACATTTCCATCCGCCCGCAAACACCGTTGAGTTGAGAGACACTCTCGCAAAGTGCGGTCAGCGGATACCCCAACTGCAACAATGTGGCGCTCGCCAACAATAAATTGCTGACATTAAAAGCGCCAATCAGGCGGCTTTCCAAGACACCAGCCCCCCAACTGGAATCAATCACAATGCGCGCCCCTTGCGGGTGGAATGCGATCTCGCGCGCGCAAACAAAAGTGCGGTCGCGCAATGTGCGTGGTTGACAGCTCACCGCAACCGCACTTGGTAATTGATCACACCACTGTTTGCCAACAGCATCATCAATATTAATAATGCGATGTTTCACATCAAGTTCAGAAAATAAGCGGAATTTTGCCTCCGCATAGGCCGCCATCGTGTGATGATAATCGAGGTGATCGCGGCTTAAGTTGGTAAAGATCGCAGCATCGAACGCTAAGGCTTCAACGCGGTGTTGCACCAGGCCATGTGACGACACTTCCATCACAGCCACTTGCGCCCCTTGCGCTTTAAAAGCCTGCAAATTGGCCTGCACTTCCACGGCAGAACCCGTGGTGTTGACCGCACTTTTTACCTGACCATAAAGCCCATTGCCAATCGTACCCATCACAGCAGCCGTTTTGCCCAGCAGCTGCGACCATTGCGCTAACAACTGCGCGACGGTAGTTTTGCCATTGGTTCCTGTGACGCCAATGAGGCATAAATCACGGCTTGGGTTACCATAAAAATCGCCTGCAATTTGGCTGAGTTTGCTATCAAGCGCAAAAACGTGCACCACTGGCACGTTGTTTTGGTATTCAATGATGGCATCTTCGCTCACTTCATTGCTCTGAGCGAGCACCAAAGCCGCACCATTAGCAATCGCATTCGGGATAAATTGACGCCCGTCTATATTATGCCCCTCAAGCGCCACAAAAACATCCCCCTGCTTAACTGCACGGCTATCAAGCTGCATTGCCCGCAAGTGCGTGTTCGGCAAATTATCAAGTGCAAGCCAATTGGCTAAACGCTGCATACCGCCCCCTAATTGATTGGCTGAGATGGTGTCGCCACCGCGGATTGTTGTTGATCAAGGCGGATAATGCGAGTGGCGGTATCATTTTCGCTGATCGCATCGGGTTTCACATTTTGTGAGCGCAAAGTGAACTCCATCACTTTGGAGAACACTGGCGCAGAAATCGCACCGCCGTAATATTTGCTGCCTTTCGGTTCATTAATAAGCACCACGAGGGCAAAGCGTGGGTTGCTCGCTGGCGCGACACCTGCGGTATAAGCAATGTATTTATTAACATACTTGCCGTCTTCAATTTTTTTTGCTGTCCCTGTTTTGATCGCAACGCGGTAGCCCTTAACCGCCGCTGCCACCCCACCGCCACCTGGCAATGCCACCGTTTCCATCATATGGATAACATCGCGGGTGGTTTTTTCAGGAAACACACGGGTACCAATCACAGGTGGATCCACTTTGGTAATCGAAAGTGGGCGATAAATGCCAAAGCTACCCAGCGTGACATAGGCGCGCGCAAGCTGAATTGGGGTGACCATCAGCCCGTAACCATAAGAAATGGTCGCTCGTTCAATATCTGCCCAGCGTTTACGGTGTGGTAAAATGCCCTGTTGTTCGCCAATCAAGCCAAGATCCGTTGCTTTACCAAAGCCCGCTTTTTCATACGTTTCCACCAATGCTGTCGGCGGCATCGCCAAAGCAAGATGGCTCACCCCCACGTTACTGGATTTTTGTAAAATGCCAGCAATGGAGAGTTTGTCATAATTAGCCACGTCGTGAATAGTGTGCCCATTGACGGTAAATGGGCGTGTGTTCAGCACCGAATTTTTATTCACAATGCCCCGTTGAAGTGCGGTCAGCACCACAAAAGGTTTCACCGTTGAACCTGGTTCAAAGGTGTCAGTAATGGCACGGTTACGACGCAAATCCGCTTTTACGGTAGTGTTGCGGTTATTCGGATTGTATGACGGTGCATTCGCCATAGCAAGCACTTCGCCCGTGCGAATATCCACCAACACAATGGTGCCCGATTCCGCTTTATTTTCAATCACAGCTTCTTTGATGTAGCGATACGCCATTGATTGCAACTGATCATCAATGCTCAACGTAACATTGTGAGCATCGTATTTTTGGGTATCATCCACCGCTTCAACCATGTTACCCTGCCCATCTTTACGGTAAGTCCGCGAACCATCTTGCCCGAGCAGCAATTTGTTGAAACTTTTTTCAATCCCCTCAATACCCTCGCCATCAATATTGGTAAAGCCGATTAAGTGCGCTGTTTCTTCTACTTTTGGATAAAAACGACGAAATTCAGGAGTGAGTTGCACGCCCTGAATTTTCAACTCGCGAGCATATTTTGCCACCTCAGGTGTAATTTGGCGGGCAAGATAGATATAACGGCTTTTTGGATTTTTGCTAATTTTGGCTTTAATTTTTTTATAGGGTATTTTCAGCGCATCCGCTAATGCTTTCCAGCGGGCTTCATCTTGCAATGAGCCTTTTTCAAAAATGACTTTAGGGTCAGCTACTAGAGAATACATCTCCACACTCACTGACAACCATTTACCATTACGATCTAAAATCATTCCACGCGCTGAACGCAACGCTTGTGTGCGTAATGAACGTTTATCCGCCTCATAATTCATTTTATCCGAATTATTAATTTGCAAATCCACCGCGCGTGCCAGTAATAACGACATCGCAAGGAAAATCACACTAATCACGATATAGTAACGCCATCGGATAAACGCACTTTCTGGTGGCGAATGTTGTTTGATAGCTGAAGGCACTTTTCTATTCAATTGTGCGCCCTTTCGCTGATGTTTTTTCGAAAAAAATTTCATCGTGCTACCCTAATGACCTGGCTCAATAATAATTACTTGCTGCTCGTTGGCAATTTCACCCATGTGCATTCGGCGTGCCACCCCTGTGATACGCACATTGTCATCGAGTGCATGTTCTTCGAGCTTGAGATTGACATAATCGTTTTCTAACGCACGTTTTTCTAATATCAATTCGCCGTTATGTGCGTTAAGTTGACGCGTTTGATGAATCATATAAATCGTTGCGACCGCACTTAAGATCACCACAAGCAGCAACACCAACGCAATTTTATTAGCGGCAAGCAAATCATCTATGATGATTTTACGCAATGGGTGACGATCGCTCACGTTCATAGCTTTTCTCCCACTCGCAACACCGCACTGCGTGAGCGTGGATTTATCTCAATTTCTTGCGCACTAGGCTTGATCGCTTTGCCCACCAATTTTAATGTTTGCCCACGGTCAAATTCATCATCACGCACAGGCAAGCCTTTAGGAATTTCAAGTCCTTTGCTTTGTTTTTTGAAAAAATGCTTCACCATGCGATCTTCTAATGAATGGAAGCTGATAATAGACAGTCGCCCACCTGATCGTAACACGCTTAATGCGCCTTGAAGTGCGGTTTCCAATTCATCCAGTTCGCTGTTAATAAAAATGCGGATCGCCTGAAATGTGCGGGTAGCTGGGTGCTTGTGTTTATCTTTAAAAGGCACAGTTTGTGCAATTAATGCGCTAAGTTGTGAAGTGCGGTTAAGTGTAGGTTCACCATTTTGTTTCGCCAACTGATTAAAACTAACGATTGCACTAGCAATTCGTTTCGCAAAACGTTCTTCACCAAATGTCTTCAACACCCAAGTGAGATCGTCAACTGAAACTTGCTCAAGCCACGCTTGTGCGCTTAGGCCTTGGGTTGGGTCCATGCGCATATCCAGCGGACCGTCTTGCATAAAACTAAACCCACGCTCTGCATCGTCAAGCTGTGGCGAGGAAACACCAAGATCAAGCAAAATACCATCAATTTGACCTGTTAAATTATGCTGTGCGCAAATTTGCGTCAGAGTAGAAAATGGGCTGTGGATAATGGAAAAGCGTGGGTCATGAATGCGCTGGGCTTCTGCAATCGCACGCGGATCGCGATCGATGGCGAGCAAACGTCCATGCTCACCCAATTGTGAAAGAATTTTACGACTGTGTCCGCCACGGCCAAATGTGCCATCAATATAAATGCCGTTTTCTTTCACAGCCAGACCCGCTACGGCTTCATTTAGCAGTACCGTGATATGACCTGTGTTGGCATTTGGCGACGAACTCATATTAGTGAACTCATGTAAAAATGTATTAGATTAAATGGGTTCGCGGCGTATCCATATACGCCGCTTGCCCTGCTAGTGCAACTGACACTGTTGGAAAGATGCGTCTTTCTCTTGTTTAATTACAGTGACAGCGTCTTTAATTCTTCAGTGGCAAAAAATGCCTCGCTGCTGGCATATTCGATATCTTCGGTAATTTGCGCATTCCAACGCGCTTCGCTCCAAAGCTCAAATTTGTTGAGTTGACCAACCAGTTTGATATTTTTCTCAAGCTGAATCTGCTCACGTAGGGTCGGGCTTAACAAAATGCGACCATTTTTATCTAACCCACACTCGGTAGCAAAACCCAACATCACACGTTGTAGCCTGCGTTGATTAATATCAAAATTCGACAAGCTCAGCAGCTTTTGCTCAATGACTTCCCATTCATTTAACGGATAAAGCAGTAAACAGGGCTGGCGAATATCCACAGTGCAAACCATTTGCCCTTCATTTTGCGCCATGATTTCAGCGCGATAGCATGTCGGGATAGAAAACCGCCCTTTGCTATCTAAGCTGATGGATGTCGCGCCACGAAACATAATTTGCTCTTTTCAATTTACGTCAACTCGAGAAAAACTTCCACTAAATCCCACTTTTTCCCACCTTTGGCTTAAGTTTATTATCATAGCCCTTTTGTTGCAAGGTTTTTATACGTTTTTGTGCAATAAAATCTGACAATGCTGTTCACAGGGTAAACAAAAATAGATGATTTAATCATCAGATTTACCATAAATCAGAGGAGAATAAGGGTGCTTCAAATCGGTAAAATAATTGATATGATATGGTCTGGTTTGGGGTTGAAAACCGCACTTTGAGAAAAGTGCGGTTAAGATCATTAGCGGATGATGCCGCGAGTGGAGCGTTTGAAAAAGGAGAGGAAAAAACTTACCGCTGTTTCACTTTCAGCGAGTTGTTCAATTTCTGGGATGACTTCTTCTAAGCTCTTGCCACTGCGATAGATCAATTTATACACACTGCGCACGGCGCGCATAGCTTGTTTATCAAACCCACGCCGTTTGAGGCCCTCAAAATTGACACCAAATGGGCGAGCATGATTACCTTGCGCCATAACATAAGGTGGGACATCTTGACTCACCATGGAACCACCACCGAGCATCACATGCGCACCAACGATCACAAATTGATGAATAGCCGACATGCCACCTACAATCACGAAATCATCCAGTTCTACATGCCCTGCAAGGGTCGCATTATTGGCGAGGATACAATGATTTTTAATCTGGCAATCGTGTGCTATATGGGCGTTGATCATCAAAAGATTATCATCCCCCACCCGCGTTACACCGCCGCCTTGCACGGTACCACGATGAATGGTAACACTTTCACGAATGCGGTTGCGATCCCCAATAATGGTTTTTGTTGGCTCGCCTTTATATTTCAAATCTTGGTTAATTTCACCAATGCTGGCAAATTGAAAAATTTGATTATCACAACCAATCGTGGTGTTACCATCAACCACCACATGAGAATTCAATTTGGTGCGTGCACCAATTTCAACCTCGGGACCAATCACGCAAAATGGACCAATTTCAACCTCTGCACCAATTTTTGCGCCATCACTGACAATAGCTTGTGGGTGAATTTTGGCAGATGGATCGATCATGTTTGCTCCTTACATACCCCGACGGGCACACATTAGCTCTGCTTCACAAACGACTTTGCCATCAACGGTGGCCACGCCTGTAAAGCGAGTCACACCACGACGCTCTTTGATAAAGTGTACTTCCAAGATCATTTGATCACCTGGCTCAACAGGGCGTTTGAAGCGGGCGTTGTCGATTGCTGCAAAATAGAATAACTCATCTTTTGGCAAAGCGAGGGTTTTAAACGCTAACACGCCTGTTGCCTGCGCCATGGCTTCAAGAATCAACACCCCAGGAAATACAGGCTTTTGCGGAAAGTGGCCAGTAAAACATGGCTCATTAACAGACACATTTTTAATTGCTTTTAGCCATTTGCCTTCTTCAAAGTCGATAACACGATCAACGAGTAAAAAAGGATAACGGTGTGGCAAAAGCTGCATGATCTCGTTAATGTCCACAATTTTTTGTTTTTTTGATGTTTCAACTTGCTCTGTCACTATAAATTCCTTAAGGTTGCAAAAAATACAACTCCATCCTTTAGTTATTTTTTATTCTCTTTTTCTAACGATTTGAGACGTCTATTAATATCACTGATATTTAACGTCAAGGCAGCTGTTTTGCGCCATTCTTTATTCGTTTGCAATGGAATACCCGATGAATAAACACCTGGCTTGTCGATTGGACGCATCACCATACCCATGCCAGTGATGGTTACGCCATCGCAAATGCTCATATGCCCATTGATAACGCTTGCGCCGCCAATCAAGCAGTAGCGCCCAACATTGAGGCTACCCGCCATAATCACACCACCAGCCACCGCAGTCCCAGTGCCAATGTGCACATTGTGCGCAATTTGACAAAGATTATCAATGATCACGTTATCTTCGATCACTGTGTCATCAAGAGCACCACGGTCAATACAGGTACACGCGCCAATTTCAACGTGATTGCCAATTTTCACACTGCCCGTTTGCGGGATTTTCACCCATTTACCCTGCTCATTGGCATAGCCAAAACCATCTCCCCCGATGACGGTATTAGATTGAATCAAGCAATGCTGACCAATTTCTACATTGTGATAAACGCTGACATTAGCCCATAACTTGCTGCTGTCGCCAATGCGTGCATTTTGCCCAACAAAACAGCCTGCGCCAATCACCACGTTATCACCAAGTACCACGCCATCTTCGATCACAGCGTTGGCACCAATGCTAACGTCACGACCTAAAACCGCACTTTGTGCAATCACCGCACTTTCAGCAATGCCATCGGCAGGCTGCGGTGTGTTGTCAATCAATTGCGCAATTTTGGCGTAAGCGACATAAGGGTCTTGCGTGACAATCAAGTTGCTGTGCTCTGCGCAAAACGGTACATCGTCTTCTTTCACCAGCAAGCAACCCGCCTGACTTTGAGCGAGTAATTCTCGGTATTTTGCATTAGTGATAAAGCTCAGCTCATCCGCTGTGGCACGTTCAAGGGGTGCAATGCTCGTGATAACGGCACTTGCATCGCCACGCAAGCGCCCTTTCACATGCTCTGCAAGTTGCTTTAAGCTAAAACTTGCCATGATGGATTACTTCCCTGCTTTTTTCTCTTCTGCTTTCGCGGGTGCTTTTTCAGCAGGTTTAATGTGATCCAACACTTCTTTAGTGATATCTTTACCATCGGCTGCATAAACCAGCGCATTCGCATCGATCACATAAGTATAATTTTTCTCTTTAGCCACTTCATTGGTCGCTTCCTGAATACTTTGCAACAGTTTTGCACGCTCTTCATATTGCAATTTTTCATTTTTTTGCTGGAAAGCATTCACTTGTTCTTGGTAGCTTTGACGCAATTTGTTAATTTCGTCTTCACGTTTTTGAATATCAGCACGGCGAAGTTTTGGTGCTTCTTTTTCCAATGCTTTCATTTTATCAACGATTTTTTTCTCAGCAGCTTGTAATTTTTCAGCTGGACCTTTGAGTTCGTCATCAATTTTTTTGGCCACCGCTTCGCGATCTGGATGGCTTTGGAAGATGGCTGCAGAGTCAATATAAGCAATATTTTCTTCCGCCTGTGCAAACGCTGATGTGAGTGCTAATGCGAGAGTTAATCCTGCCACTTTTATAGTGTTTTTCATAATTATATCCTTTTTTGTGTTGTTAACGGGCAGAACACTCTGCCACATTGTTTAAGACCGCACTTTTAATAAAAAGTTCTTTTATTCTAATGAATTAGAACGTACCACCAATGCTAAATTGGAATTGTTCAATTTCATCACCTTCGTATTTTTTTACTGGCTTAGCATACGAGAACACCAATGGCCCAATTGGAGAATTCCATTGGAATGCAAGGCCAGCAGACGCGCGTACACGTTTCGGATTGCCGTAGTTGGCGATTTGACCTTGTTGAATATCAAACTCTTTACGAGTGCCTTTTTTCCATTTCGTGTTCCATACACTGGCTGCATCCAAGAATACCGAGGTGCGCACCACGTTTTGGTTTTTATCACTGACAAATGGGGTTGGCATAATCAATTCTACACCAGCTGTCGCCATCGCGTTACCGCCGATAACATCGTTGTTGATACATTGGTAAGCATTTTTGTTGGTGGTAACAGGGGTATTACGATCACCATCATTACAGCCTGGATAAATTGCTTTTGGCCCCACCGCACCGTAGGCAAAACCACGCAAGCTGCCGATGCCACCAGCGCTATAGTTTTGATAGAACGGCATTTCTTTACCACCAAAACCTTTCGCGTAAGACAAGCCCGCTTTACCCATCAATACCCAAGTTTGGTCATAGTTCAGTGGTTTGAAAGTAACTACATCGGCGTTGACTTTATAGTATTTATTGTCAGAGCCAGGAATGGTGATTTTACCGCCAATGCTCGCACGCGTACCATCGGTTGGTAAAAAGCCACGGTTTAAAGTGTTATAATTCCAACCTGCACTGAACTCAAAGTCATCAGTTTTCACCGTCCATTTATCAATATTCATGGAATGGAGATATAGCGCACGGTTATATTCAGGATACATATCCTTCAATTTATTACGCACCCAACCTAGCCCTAAATAGTAGGAATTATTTTCATTCACTGGGAAACCAAGCGTTCCATTAAGGCCATAGCTCGTACGAGAATAAGCCGCTGTGGTGCTGGAATCTGAGTAGTCATATTTGTCGTAAAACGCGTTGCCCCCTAGGCTAACGCCATCGCGGGTGAAGTACGGTTCGTTATAGCCGAGGTTGATGCTGGTGGCGTATTTATTTTTAGTCCCTGACAAACTCACAGACGATCCCATGCCGAGGAAATTATCTTGTTTGATACTCGCCTGATAACTCAAGCCACTTTCAGTACCATATCCGACACCAAAGTTAATACTGCCAGTGTTACGTTCTTTAACTTTGTAAACCACATCCACTTGGTCATCTACATTCGGTACAGCGAGCGTTTGCATATCGACTGTCTCATAAAAACCTGTGCGTTCTAGGCGGTATTTCCCTTGATCTAAAAGTGCGGTATTGAGCCACGCGCCTTCAGGTTGACGCATTTCTTGACGCAAGGTAGAGTCTGCACTGACATCGTTACCTTCAAAGCGGATACTGCGCACATAGTAGCGACGCCCCGCTTCCACCACGACAATCAAATCCACTGAATGTTGCGCATCATTGAATTCAGGTTGCACATGAATTTGCGGATTAGCATAACCACGCTCGCCGAGTGTGGATTTAATGCCCTCTTCAATGCGACGTACGGTACTACCACGGAATTGCTCACCACGTTTCACGTTAACAAGCAATTGATTTAATTCTTGATTCATGCCTGCGGTATCACCAATGATTTTGACATCATTAATGTTATATTTTTCACCTTCGTCCATTTTGATCGTGATATCGATGTTCTTCTTATCATCACTTAATTTGACATCCGTATCCAAAATACGGAATTTTGCATACCCTTGATTAAGGTAGAAATCACGCAATGTATTCAAATCTTTTTCAAATTTTGGCTCAGAAAAACGGCTGCTGGCAAAAATATTCCACCACGACACGTCAGGCTGAATGTCCACTTGTTGTAATAATTTACTGTCGCTAAAGGTGTTATTGCCTTCAAAGTTGATGGTTTTCACCAACGAAGATTTATTTTCCGTGATGTCTAGAGTTAATTTGGCACGACCTTGCCCAAGATCATCAATCACTGTTTTGACTTCTACATTATTATAACCCATGCTGTGATAATGCTTTTCCAACTCAGCTCGGAACGCTTCTAGTTTTTCTCGCTGTAGAATTTCGCCTTTCGCGATACCATTTTCACGCAAATTGCTTTCCAACGCGTCTTTCGGAATTTGTTTGTTGCCTTTAATATCCAGCTCAGTAATGTAAGGACGAGGTTGCACTTCCACCACTAAGGTGCTGCCATCGCGGCGCGCCACCACATTTTCAATATTATTGCGCTGGAATAACGTGCGCACAATTTTGGATAAATCTTGGTCATTGGCGCGTTGGCCCACTTTCACTGGCAATGCAGCACGAATGCGCTGTGCGGTTACGGGGTCTGTCCCTTCCACACGGATATCTTGCACGGTGAAAGTCGCCGCCATGACGGAACTACTCGCGAGGAGTAAACTGGTTGCTAAAAGTTTTTTCATTGTCCCTGAGTCCTATCCCTAAATTGTTGGTCACTTGTGGCAATCTGCCTTAAATAAAACGTATAATATCATTAAATACGGCAAAAACCGTCAACATTAAAAGTGCGGTTGCGCCAATACGAAAGAAGATCTCACGCACGCGTTCAGACACTGGCTTGCCGCGCACACCTTCCACTGCTAAAAAGAGCAAATGCCCACCATCAAGCACTGGCAGTGGAATCAAATTCATAATGCCAAGGTTGACGCTAATGAGCGCCATAAAACTTAAATAATACAGCAAGCCAATTTCTGAGGAAATGCCCGCGCCTTGTGCAATGGCAATTGGCCCGCCGATGTTTTTCAACGAAATGTCACCCGTGATCAATTTACCAACGAGTTTGACCGTCACCACGCTAAGTTGCCACGTTTTTTCAACCCCGTGCACAAGCGCCTCTAGCATACCATATTTTAACTCGCTGCGATACTTTTCAGGCAAAGGTTTCACGGTCGGCGCAAAGCCAATATACGCTTTATTTTGCTTGTTTAATTCTGGCGTGATGGCTAAATGCAGTGTTTCGCCATCACGCAACACCGCCACATCCAAAGTGCGGTTCAAGTTTGCTTCAATGATGCGCACCACATCTTGCCAGCTCAGCGCTTGATTATTAATGCTTAAAATTTCATCACCCACTTTCAATCCTGCACGCTGCGCGGGAGAATTTTCCGTGACTTTACTGACCACCAGCTGCACGTCATTATGCACTGGCGTAATGCCAACAGAGGTGAATGCCGCTTCTTTTTGCGGATCGTAATGCCATTGGCCTAAATCTAAAGTGCGGTTGCGCACTTGTTCAGAATCCACATTCGCCACAGTCAATGTCACCGCAGGCTTGCCAAGTTTGGCGGTCAGCAGCATGTTGATGTCGTTCCAATCCTGCACTTTTTCCCCATCAATGGCACGAATTTGCATATCGGGTGTCAGCTCAGCACGCGCTGCTATCGATTGCGACGCCACCTGCCCAATCACGGGCTTCACGGCGGGAATGCCAACCATAAAAATTACCCAATAGGCCAAAATAGCAAACAAAAAATTTGCTATAGGGCCCGCTGCAATCACGACGGCACGTTTGAGCACTGATTTTTGCTTGTAATCGTATTGGCTTAAATCGGCTGGCACGGGTTCTGCGGAGCTGTCGAGCATGCGTACATACCCACCCAGCGGAATAAGCGACACCACAAACTCGGTGCCTTGTTTATCTTTGCGACGAAATAACACCTTGCCAAACCCAAGAGAGAAGCGCAGCACTTTGATGCCACAACGGCGCGCTGCCCAAAAGTGCCCAAACTCATGCACAAACACCAAAACGCTAATAACAACAAAAAATGAGGCAAGCGACCACAAAAAATTCATGCGTATCCTTTTACTATTACGTCAACCAATAAAACATCAAGCAGAAAAACGGTAACGCGGCGGTTAGGCTATCAATGCGATCCAATACGCCGCCGTGCCCAGGAATGAGCTGGCTGCTGTCTTTGATACCCACATCACGTTTAAACATACTTTCGGTCAAATCCCCCAGAATGGAAATGAGCACTGTGCCTAACGACACCAGCAACAGGGTGGACAGTGGAAGCTGACGCAAAATAAAATCCGCGGGCGTAAGTTGAACATAGAACACGCCAACAATCAGCGCGCACACTACGCCGCCGACTAGACCTTCCCACGTTTTTTTCGGAGAGACAAGGCTGGCGAGCTTATGCTTACCGAACGCGCGCCCACAAAAATAGGCACCCGAGTCCGCCACCCAGACTAACACCAGCACATAAAGCAACAAAACCAACCCACTCCATGAATTAAGATTATAGTTATACAGCCGCAAGCTCAGCAGAGCGAGCATAAAAGGAGCTAAAGTGAAAAAGCCAAATAGCAACTGCCACAGTGCAGGTTTATCCCAATATTTCGCAGATGCTGGGTAGGTTAACACCATGCAAAGTGCGGTCAACCACCACAACATCGCGCCATACAACAGCCAGCTATTATTTGCTGTTAGCACAATGCCCGCATTGATTTTGTCTTGATAGGCATACAGCGTCAAATACAGCAAACAAGCACTTAAACCAGTGACGATATAACGCCAAATATCACGCTTATGCTTAGCAAACTGACACCACTCCCACACCCCAAGAAGCGCAATCACACCAACGGTCAAGGCAAACGCATAAGGCGAAAAATAGACTAGCGCAAGTAACACAAAGGCGAGTAATACAATGGCGGACATGACACGTTGCTTAAGCATCTTGCGCTCCTTTTTGTTGTTCTTGAGTTGCGCCAAAACGACGGTCGCGCTGGTTAAACGCCACAATCGCTTTAGCAAATTCGTCTTCGTTAAAATCTGGCCACAAACAGTCGGTAAAATACAGCTCTGCGTAGGCAATTTGCCACAGCAAAAAATTACTAATCCGCTGCTCGCCGCTGGTGCGAATCAGCAAATCCACACTCGGCTGCTCAGCGGTAATCAAATGTGCGTTGAATAATTCCGCGTCAATCGCCTCGACCTCAAGCTCGCCTGACCGCACTTTAGCACTGATTTTTTGCGCGGCCTGTACAATGTCCCACTGTCCGCCATAATTGGCAGCAATGTTTAAAATCAAGCCCGAATTGCCTGCGGTAAGGCTTTCTGCTTGTACAATTTTTTTTTGCAGTGCCGCACTAAAACGCGACGTGTCCCCTAAAATACGCAGCTGAATATTATTCTCACACAATTTTTTCACTTCACGCTGCAATGCCCACATAAACAGATCCATCAAATGATCCACCTCAGTTGCAGGGCGAGACCAATTTTCAGAGCTGAAAGCATAAAGCGTAAGGGAATGAATGCCGTTTTTCGCAGCATACGCAACCGCACTTCGCACAGCCTGCACACCCCGTTTATGGCCCGCCACGCGCAGCTTGCCACGCTGTTTCGCCCAGCGACCATTGCCGTCCATGATAATGGCGACGTGTTTTGGCATTGCGTTTGGTGTTGCTGTCATAGGGTTTCCAACATAAAATTTCACTCACTATACCACAAGCATGGGGAATATTAAATCGCCGCCAATTGATGCGCACGCACGCGCGCTTGATGGTCGATGGCAAACACATCAGCAATCTCGCTGATTACCTGCACAGGCGTGCTTTCCACCACTTGACGATTGATTTTGGCAATATCGGTAAACCGCACTTTGCCATTTAAAAATGCCTCAACGGCAACTTCATTGGCGGCATTCATCGCGGTGGTGGCATATTGCCCCGCCTCGAAACTGTCGATCGCCAGCTTCAAGCAAGGATAACGCGCAAAATCGGGTTCAATAAAAGTCAGTTCCTTGAGCTTGAAAAAATCCAGCTCACCCACGCCCGATAAAGTGCGGTCAGGGTAGCTCATGGCGTGCGCAATCGGCGTGCGCATATCAGGGTTGCCCATTTGCGCCAATACGGAGCCGTCCACATAGCGCACCATGGAGTGAATGATGGATTGCGGGTGAATAATAATTTCCATTTGCTCGGCACTGGCGTTGAACAACCAGCGCGCTTCTATGTATTCCAGCCCTTTGTTCATCATGGTGGCGGAGTCAACGGAGATTTTTTGCCCCATCGACCAATTCGGGTGCGCCACTGCTTGCGCAGGTGTGATGTCGTCAAACGCTGAAAGTGCGGTTTGGCGAAATGGCCCGCCCGATCCCGTGAGCAAAATGCGTTTAATCCCCGCGTACGCCAACTGACAATGCCCGACCCGAGCCTGCTCCGATTGTGGCAGTGCTTGGAAAATGGCGTTGTGTTCGCTATCAACTGGCAGCAACTGTGCACCGCACTTGGCCACTTCATCGATAAACAATTGCCCACAGGTGACCAGAGACTCTTTATTCGCCAGCAACACTTTTTTACCTGCACGAATGGCCGAAAGTGTTGGTGCAAGCCCCGCTGCGCCGACAATTGCCGCCATCACTTGGTCAGCTTGCTCGTGAGCGGCAATTTCACAAATCGCCTGCTCGCCTGACCGCACTTCGGTTTTTAAGCCCAATTGAGTGAGATTATCACGCAACGTTTGTGCCGCACGTTCATCCGCCATTACGGCAAAGTGCGGTTGGAATTGTTGGCATTGTTGCGTCATCAGTGCGGTATTTTGCCCGCCCACGAGCGCAAAGGCGCGGAATTTATCGGGGTTATTGGCTATCACCGACAGGGTGCTTTTGCCGATAGAGCCCGTGGAGCCAAGAAGGGTAATATTTTGCATGAGAAAATCGCGTTAGAAAACATGGTGCTCATTATAGCGAGAAACACGCTGCGGGACTATGATTTTCACCGCACTTTGTGTATTGAAAAGAAAGACGCTGAATGCTCAGCGCCTTGAGGATTAGAACTCCATCAGTTCTTTTTCTTTATCCGCCAACACGTCGTCAACTTTTTTAACAAAAGTGTCGGTCAGTTTTTGGATTTCATCTTGTGCGCGACGATCATCGTCTTCGCTGATTTCTTTGTCTTTCAACAAGGCTTTAATTTGATCGTTGGCGTCACGACGAATGTTACGCACGGCAATACGACCTTGCTCAGCTTCACCACGCACCACTTTCACCAAATCACGACGACGTTCTTCGGTCAATGGTGGCAATGGCACACGGATCACCGCACCCGCTGAAGAAGGATTAAGCCCTAAATCAGAACTCATAATTGCTTTTTCAACCGCGCCACCCAAAGAACGGTCAAATACAGTGATTGCTAATGTACGGGCATCTTCTGCCACCACATTCGCCACTTGGCGCAATGGCGTCGGTGAGCCATAATATTCCACCATAATGCCATCAAGTAGGCTAGGGTGGGCACGGCCAGTGCGCACTTTGGCAATTTGAGAGCGGAACGCGTCAACGCTCTTTTCCATACGATCTTCTGCTTCTTTTCTAATATCGTTTAACATAATTATCCTTATTTAAAAATCAGTTTTATTGATTTTACTGTAATTCGCAGGCTTGTTCGACTTATTTTTTATCGTCGATCAGCGTGCCTTCATCTTCGCCTAAAATCACGCGTTTTAATGCACCTGGTTTGTTCATATTGAACACCCGAATTGGCATACCGTGATCGCGTGCAAGGGTAAAGGCGGCTAAATCCATCACTTGCAGCTCTCGCTCAAGCACATCTTGGTAGCTCAAGTGTTTATATAATATCGCATCGGCATTCTTAGCTGGATCGCAATTGTAGACACCATCTACTTTCGTGGCTTTCAACACAGCGTCTGCTTCAATTTCAATGCCACGTAGGCAAGCCGCCGAATCGGTGGTAAAAAACGGATTGCCCGTGCCCGCGCAGAAAATCACCACTTGCCCTTGACGCAATAATCGAATGGCTTGCGCCCAGCTGTAGGTATCGCACACGCCATTAAGAGGGAACGCCGACATCAGTTTTGCGTTCATGTCCGCACGGTGCATTGCATCACGCATCGCAAGGCCGTTCATCACAGTGGCCAACATGCCCATGTGATCGCCCACCACGCGGTTCATACCCGCTTTCGCCAATTTGGCCCCACGGAACAAATTGCCGCCGCCAAGCACCACGGCAACCTCAACACCTAATTTAACAAGATCATCAATTTCTTTTGCCATGCGATCCAAAATCGATGGATCGATGCCAAAACCTTCCTCACCTTGCAAGGCTTCACCGCTGAGTTTTAATAAAATGCGTTTATAAACGGGTTTGTCGCTCATCTTATTCTCCTTTCAAAAATGTTGGTGAAATACGCTATTTCATCAGCACTTTTACACTAAAAAGGCGAGTTACCTCGCCTTTTATCAATTCACACGTCATTACACGCGAGACATTTTCGCTACTTCAGCGGCAAAATCGTCTTCTTTTTTCTCGATACCTTCACCCACTTCAAGGCGAACAAATGATGTTACTGTCGCACCTTTTTCTTTCAGTAAATCGCCAACGGATTTAGATGGGTCCATAACAAATGGTTGACCTGTCAGTGAAACTTCGCCAGTGAATTTCTTCATGCGGCCTTCCACCATTTTTTCAGCAATTTCGCGTGGTTTGCCTGATTGCATCGCGATATCTACTTGGATTTGACGCTCATGTTCTACCACATCCGCTGGCACGTCAGTTGGGTTGACATACTCTGGGCGGCTGGCAGCAATGTGCATTGCGATGTGTTTCAACAATTCTTGGTCAGCGCCTTCAGCAGCCACTAATACACCAATTTTGGCACCGTGCAAGTATGAACCCACTTCGCTACCGCTGATGGTAGCCACACGGCGAATATTCATATTTTCACCAATTTTAGCAACCAATGCAGCGCGCTCATCTTCAAAGTGTGCTTTTAATTCTTCAACGTTGCTCACTTTGTTGGCCAGTGCATAGTCTGCTACTTTATTCGCCAAGGCCTGGAAGCCGGCATCTTTGGCCACAAAGTCAGTTTCACAGTTCATTTCAACCAACACACCAAAGCCACCGTCGATGCGTGCGATGATCACACCTTCTGCTGCCACACGGCCTGCTTTTTTCGCCGCTTTGGCTTGACCTGATTTACGCATATTGTCGATAGCCAGTTCGATATCACCGTTTGCTTCAACTAATGCTTTTTTACATTCCATCATACCCGCGCCGGTACGATCGCGAAGTTCTTTTACTAATGACGCTGTAATCTCAGCCATGTTTTAATCCTCTTGTCAGTGCGCAAGGGCACTTTATATAAAAAAGCAGGGAACTTCAAAGCCCCCTGCTAACCCAATATTCATTGTGTGGTTAATAAGGGCAAATTGCCTTATTACGTCACGCTGCAACTTATTCTGCTGCTGGAGCTTCTTCTTTTGCCTCAGCTGCAAAGCTTTCTTCGGTAACTTGTGGTTTTGATTGCTCACGACCTTCGTTGACCGCAGCTGCTGCTGCTGTTAAATACAATTGAATTGCACGAGCCGCATCATCGTTACCAGGGATAATATAGTCAACACCGTCTGGGTTGGTGTTGGTATCCACCACCGCGAAAACTGGGATGCCAAGGTTGTTAGCTTCTTTGATCGCGATGTGCTCGTGGTCAGCGGCAATCACAAAGATCGCATCTGGCAAACCGCCCATATCTTTGATACCACCTAAGCTGTGCTCAAGTTTTTCCATTTCGCGAGTGCGCATCAAAGCTTCTTTTTTGGTTAATTTGTCAAATGTGCCATCTTGAGATTGGGCTTCTAAATCTTTCAAACGTTTGATGGATTGACGCACTGTTTTCCAGTTAGTCAACATACCACCCAACCAGCGGTGGTTCACAAAGAATTGGTTACAACTTACTGCGGCTTCTTGTACTGCTTCTGTAGCTGCACGTTTAGTACCAACAAATAAAATTTTACCGCCGTTGCTCGCAATACGAGTTAACTCAGCCAAGGCTTCGTTAAACATTGGAACGGTTTTTTCAAGGTTGATGATATGAACACCGTTGCGTGGTCCAAAGATGTATGATTTCATTTTTGGATTCCAGTAACGAGTTTGGTGACCGAAATGGACGCCTGCTTGCAGCATGTCGCGCATTGAAACTTGTGCCATAATAATTTCCTTCTATTTGGGGTTTAGCCTCCACATATCCTGCCTTATCGACCGTTTGGCACCCCGACAAGCAGTGCGTGATATGTGTGTGATGTTTTCGTTAAAAAATGTCTTGCCCAAAAGCATAGACGGCGCAATTTATACCATAAATAAAACCAAATAGCCACCCTTTTCTACGGGTAAAAAAATCCCCACTGCCGTGGGGACAATATTTAGTTATCGCGTTGTGAGATAAACTCATTGTTGATCTCAATTTTCGCTTTGTCGCGTAATGCTTGGATTAAGCGGCGATACGCTTGGCGTTGCTCGTTTTGCAAATAGCCCTCGCGAATGGCTTTCGCTTGTTTTTCATCGGCCTTGCCTTGGCTGACTTGCAGCAGCTTGGCGATAAACACCTCACCTTGACCATTATGCACCACGGCATAATCCCCCTGCGCTTTGGGTTGAATGCTGAAAATGCCATCACGCAGCTGCGCATCTTGGGTGTTGAGATAGACAAATTTTTCTACTTTGTCACTCAAGCTCACACCGTCAGGCAACGTTACTTTTTGCCCTTGGTTGAGGGCATCAACCGCACTTTTGGCTTCACTCATCAGCTGGTTTTGTGCTTTTTCATGTTTGAGGTAAGCGATAATATCAGCTTTGGCATCTTCTAGGCTGCGCGTGCCTGCTGGCTTATGATCAGCCACGCGCAAAATGATGGAGTGCTGGTCGCCCACATTAATCGCCTCTGAGTTCACGCCACCTTGCAACAAATCGGTATCAAAAATGTTATACACCACGTTGGAAAAGTTCAGCTCAGCTGGTACGTCTTGACGGGTGAAAAAGCCCGTGGTTTGCACTTTTTTGCCTACCACTTTTTCCACATCATCAAGCGAAGCTTGGTTTTCAAAGGCTTTTTCTGCGGCCTCTTTTTCCACACGGTAAAAATCCGTTGCCGCGAGTTCATTACGAATAGCCTGCTCAACTTGGCCTTTGACTTGCTCCAAACTTGGTGCATTGTCTTCGCGTGCTATCACTTTAATGATGTGATAAGCGCCATCCACTTCAACGGGCTTACTCACCTCCCCCACAGCAGTGGTGTTGGCGGCTTGTTCAAATTTTTCAGGGAATGCGCCTGCTTTGCTCCAACTGAGATCGCCACCGTTGACCGCACTTAGCTTGTCGCTGGAGTGAGCTCTGGCCAATTCAGCGAAATCCGCACCTTGTTGTAATTGTTGATAAAGCGCATTAGCCTGCTCTTCACTACCAACTTGAATATGCGCCAAATGCTGGCGATTTTGTGCAAAATCACTCTTATGGTCTTGATAATATTGTGCAATTTCCACATCAGTCACCTTGATATTTTTTTCAATATCTGGTTTAGCGATGTCGATATATTCCACTTTGACCTGCTCAGGCACAGCAAATGCAGATTTATGCGCATTATAATATTCGCTCACCTCTTGCTCGCTGACCTGTTGTGCACGCTCAAGTTGTGTGATAGGAAGTGCGGTCAAATTAACTTCACGGGTTTGATAAAGTTGCTCGTTTAGCGCAGCCAGCTGTGCATCACTTACAGCTAGAGATCCCAACAAACCTTGCTGCAATTGACTCATCACAATCCCGCCACGCAGGCTTTGGGCATAGTAATCGGCATTGATGCCATTAACGCGCAAAAATTGTTGATAACGCTCATTATCAAATTTGCCGTCTTTTTGAAAGGCGGGTTGGCTAACAATATAGCGTTTAATTTGTGCATCGCTGGCAACCAATCCCAGTTCATTGATGTATTGTGCCAACAACGTTTCGTCCACCAGGTTATTGATCACATCTTGGCGTAAACTGGCGACAAACTCAGGTGAATCCATCAATTGGGCAAACTGAGGCCCCATTTGCTCCCCCATGTTGCGAGTTTGTTGTTGCAACGTATTTTGAAATACGCGTTGACTGATCTCTTCACCGTTGACTTTGGCCGCCGACGTATCCACACGCCCCACCAAATAGGTGCCAACACCACCTAATACAAATGACACAGATACCAACGCGAAAATGACTTTCCATACCCAGCCACCAACGCCGTTGCTCAATTTCTCCATCATAACTGATTTACCACCTTTATGCTTATTTTTACGCAGTTCAAAACCCTTATGATCGGCTACTTTGCCAACGCTGTCAACAAGCAACCGCACTTTTAAAAAAGCCAAGCACGAGGCTTGGCTTTGGGATTAATTAACTGTTTTGGCGCTCGGCGTTTTACGCACGCGTTTTTTCGCTGGCGTCATCGCAGGCTTGACCAGCTCTACCCCTTCAGGTGGGTTAGCGAGTGCGTAAGAGAGCACTTGATCAATGCTTTCAACTGGGTGAATCGTGAGTTGTTTTTTCACATTGTCAGGAATCTCTTCCAAATCTTTGACGTTGTCTTTTGGAATGAGCACTGTCTTAATTCCACCGCGGTGCGCAGCCAGCAATTTCTCTTTTAAGCCACCAATTGGCAACACTTTGCCGCGCAACGTAATTTCCCCTGTCATCGCCACATCGGCACGCACGGGATTGCCCGTTAAACTGGAGACAAGTGCGGTACACATCGCAATCCCTGCACTTGGGCCATCTTTCGGTGTAGCACCTTCAGGCACATGCACATGAATATCCCGTTTTTCATGAAAATCAGGATTGATGCCTAAGCGATCCGCACGCGCACGCACCACGGTCATAGCTGCTTGAATAGACTCTTTCATTACATCACCCAAAGAGCCTGTGTAAACCAGCTTACCCTTGCCCGCCACGCTGGCCGTTTCAATGGTGAGCAAATCACCGCCGACTTCTGTCCACGCCAACCCAGTGACTTCTCCAATGCGATTTTCTGTATCCGCTTTGCCATATTCAAAGCGTTTCACGCCGAGATAATCATGCAGATTTTTCTCATTCACACGCAGGGATTTTTTCTTGCTGTTTAGCAGTAATGTTTTCACCGCTTTGCGACAAATTTTAGAAATTTCTCGCTCTAATGAACGCACGCCTGCCTCTCGAGTGTAATAGCGGATAATCCCCAAAATAGCACTGTCATCTACGATCAACTCGCTTTCTTTCAAACCGTTTCGCACCATTTGTTTGGCAAGCAAATGCTGCTTGGCAATGTTGAGCTTTTCATCTTCGGTATAGCCTGAAAGCCGAATTACTTCCATCCGATCCAACAGCGGCGTTGGGATGTTCATAGAGTTTGAAGTTGCCACAAACATCACATCAGAGAGATCATAATCCACTTCTAAATAGTGATCACTAAAGGCATTATTTTGTTCAGGATCCAGCACTTCAAGCAACGCGGAGGCGGGGTCACCGCGCATATCTGATGACATCTTGTCGATTTCATCAAGCAAAAAGAGCGGATTTTTCACGCCAACTTTAACCATTTTTTGCATCAATTTGCCTGGCAGCGAGCCGATGTAGGTTTTGCGATGTCCGCGGATTTCCGCCTCATCACGCACGCCACCCAGCGCCATGCGCACATATTTTCGCCCTGTGGCATTCGCGATGGATTGCCCCAATGAGGTTTTACCCACCCCGGGTGGCCCCACTAAACACAAAATTGGCCCCTTCACTTGATTTAATCGCGTTTGTACCGCTAAATATTCCAAAATGCGTTCTTTGACACGTTCAAGCCCATAGTGATCGGCATCAAGCACTTTTTGCGCGTTGTCTAAATCTTTTTTTACTTTACTACGTTTATGCCACGGCACTTGTATTAGCCACTCAATATAGCTGCGCACCACTGTAGCTTCTGCTGACATTGGCGACATCATTTTCAATTTTTGCAGCTCATTTTCTGCCTTTTCTTGCACGTCTTTTGGCATTTTCGCACTGAGAATTTTACCGTGTAACGTATCGATTTCGTCGCTGCCGCCTTCTCCATCGCCGAGTTCTTTTTGAATCGCTTTCATCTGCTCATTGAGATAATAATCCCGTTGGCTTTTTGCCATTTGCTCTTTCACACGATTGCGGATACGCTTGTCAACTTCTTGTAGCGCCAGTTCTGTTTGCATGGTGACGATCAAATATTCAAAACGCTCACACACGTTATTTTTTTCCAGCAAGGCTTGCTTGTGTTTTAATGCAACAGGCATGTGTGCAGAAAGCGAATCACTTAAACGCACAGGATCTGAAATTTTACGCAACGCACTGACCACCTCAGGCTGCACCTTTTTATTGCTAGCAATGTAGGCTTCAAATTCATCTAGCACCGTTTTGCTGAACACTTCAAGCTCTTGCTCATCGCCCAGCACCTCAGGCAGCACGCTGACATCAGCGCTAATGCGTTCACCATCGTCATCATAGCTTTTAATTTTGGCGCGTTTTTTGCCTTCCACGAGCACTTTTACTGTGCCATCAGGCAAATTGAGCAACTGGATCACGCTGACCAAAGTCCCGTAATCATAAATATCCTCACGTTGTGGATCTTCTTGATCGGGGTTCTTCTGCGCCACCAGTAACAATTCTTTACCATTATCCATGGCATATTTAAGACTATTTTTAGATTTGTCACGCCCAACGAATAATGGCATCACCATGAAAGGAAACACCACAACGTCACGCAGTGTTAACACGGGAATCTGTTTTTTGGTGGTTGTTCTTGCACTCATTATTCTTCTCTCTTGAAAATTGTCGTTAATATAGGCTATATGGGGATAGTTATTGTGAACTCAAGCCTGTTTGTGATTTTTCACTTAGTTTAATGTGCTTTTTTGAAATTGATAGTGGCTGGATAAAAAAGTGCGGTCATGACCGCACTTTTACACTTTTCATGAACTAAAACGTTCAATGTGCGCACCGAGTTTTTGCAGTTTTTCTTCAATCCGCTCATAACCGCGGTCAATGTGATAAATGCGATCGACAACCGTTTCCCCTTGAGCAATGCAACCTGCAATCACAAGGCTTGCAGACGCACGTAAATCCGTCGCCATCACTTCGGTGCCGTGTAAGGTTTCAACGCCATGACAAATCGCGGTATTACCTTCAATATCCGCTTTTGCCCCCATACGCACCAATTCAGGCACGTGCATAAAGCGATTTTCAAAAATCGTTTCGGTAATAATGCCCGTTCCTTCTGCAACCATATTAAGCAAGGTAAATTGTGCTTGCATATCGGTTGGAAAGCCAGGGTGCGGCGCGGTACGCACATTGACAGATTTTGGACGCTTACCTTGCATATCCAGCGTAATCGTATCATCGCTGATCTCAATTTTAGCACCTGCTTCTTGCAATTTTGCCAGTACCGCATCTAGCGTATTGGCGCGCGTGCCATGACAGGTAATTTTGCCACCCGATACCGCCGCAGCAATGAGGAAAGTACCCGTTTCAATTCGATCTGGGATAATGCTATGCTCACCACCACCTAAATGTTCCACACCCACGATGGTGATCATATCGCTGCCTGCGCCTTGAATATTGGCGCCGAGCTTGTTCAAAAACTCCGCTGTGTCAACAATTTCAGGTTCTCGAGCCGCATTTTCAATCACGGTTTTGCCTTCGGCAAGACTGGCAGCGATCATAACAGACAAGGTTGCGCCTACGCTAACTTTATCCATCATGATATGCGCACCTTTTAACCGTGATTGACGGCTGGCCTTGACATAGCCATCTTCTAATTTGATGTCAGCACCCAGTTTTTCTAAGCCAGAAATGTGCATATCCACAGGGCGTGCGCCCAAATTACATCCGCCAGGCAATGACACCTGTCCTTGAGCAAAACGCGCCACCAATGGCGCCAACGCCCAAATAGACGCACGCATGGTTTTCACTAATTCATACGGCGTGACAAAATGGCTGACCGCACTCGCGTCTAATACAATGGTGTTGCGATCGCGTTTTTCGACTTTCACACCGAGTGTGGTGAGAATGTTTAACGTGGTGGTTACATCGCGCAGATCGGGTACGTTGGTTAACGTGACGGGTTCTTCTGCCAAGATGGCGGCAAACAGAATCGGCAATGCCGCATTTTTGGCGCCTGAAATATCAACATCACCGCTTAAACAACTCTTCCCATAAACCCGAAACTTTTCCATTTTTTATCCTTAAACCGTCTGTTTTACGCTTGCACGCCATTAAGCAGGCACGCTTGTTTCCATTTTGCTTTAGTATACGTTTTTATTGACAATGCGTGAATATCATTGCTGGCAATATGTGCCATTAATGGGGCATAAATCAGCTGTTGTTGCTTCACTTTACTCATTTCAGCAAATTGATCGCTGACCGCCACCACATTGAAATGGGCATTTTCACCTTGTACATACACTTCATCCAGCGCCAATGCTTGGCGCAGAATCTGTTCTATTTCCGTTGCGTCCATCTTACTTCCTATTCAACAATAAAAGTCTCTAGCCAGCTATCTAAATCGTAGAGCTTCGCCAAGTCACGCAAAATCGCTGGCGCATGGTGTAACCGCACTTGCCCTTTTTGCGCATAAAAATGAATAATATCACACACTAACGCAAAGCCCGCCGAATCCAACACACTGAGATAGGCAAGCTCAATATCTAGCTGTGTTAAATCCTCAACAAGCCTTCCCCGCGCCTGCCACAGTTTTTGCAAAGTGTTACGAGTGAGTGCGCCTTGTAGAATTAATTGCG
The DNA here is from genome assembly GCF_014884995.1 of Spirabiliibacterium pneumoniae. Classification (GTDB taxonomy): domain Bacteria; phylum Pseudomonadota; class Gammaproteobacteria; order Enterobacterales; family Pasteurellaceae; genus Spirabiliibacterium; species Spirabiliibacterium pneumoniae. Next base: position 6,649 of record NZ_JABMII010000009.1, on the reverse strand, counting down.
CCCCGTTTTCGCGTGTGGCGCTGTGCCAATGAAAATCCAATGTACGCCTACTTTATCACAACTGGCTGAGCTGCACTTTTTTCGATTTGCGCAGTCAGCGCATCAATGCCTTGAGTGCGTAAAATATTGCTCCACTCATTTTTCTTGGTTTCTACCATGCTCACGCCATCGGCAGCCATATCATAGGCTTGCCATTGACCCGTTTTGGTATTTTTACGCCATTTAAAATCAAGACGAATAGGTGCGCCACCTTGTTGCAAAATATTCACACGTTGGCTGATAATCGTTTGGTTTCCCAGCGGTTTTTCTTTCTCTAATTGGATTTTTTGCCCTTTATAAAGAGTTAACACCTGCGCATAGGTTTGTTCAATAAACTGACCAAACGCATTGAAATAGCGGGTGCGCTGCGCTGGCGTGGTGCTTTGATAATACTGACCAAGCACCAGTGATGCGGCATAGTTTACATGCACAAATGGCATCAAATCATTGCGCACAATGGTGCGTAAATAATTCGGATCTTGCTTAATTTTCGCCTGATTGGTGTTAATATCATTAAACAATTTATCTGTTGCGTTTTTCATCAGGGTGTAAGGGGTGTCTTGCGCTTGTGCCACATTCAATGCTAACAAGCCTGTCAGCAGCAGCGCGCCGAGTTTCAATAATTTTTGTGCGTGTTTTAACATAGTTTCTCCTTAAAGCGAGCCGCTTTATTGTGTATTCGTTTGTGCCTCAGGGCTGGCTTGTTTATCACCGTATAAAAATTGCCCAATCAAATCTTCCAGCACCATCGCTGAGGTGGTGTCGTGGATCGTATCACCATTTTTTAACATAGCAACACTGCCATCGTCAAAACCTATATTTAATGCAATATATTGTTCACCAAGTAACCCTGCCGTTTTAATCGACAATGAACTGGTGTCGGGAATGTGATTATAGGCTTGATCAATGTTAATTTTCACTAGTGGTAAATAGCTTTGTGGATCAAGGCTAATCTCACTTACACGCCCAATCACTACACCGCCGGCTTTCACCGGCGAGCGCACTTTTAGCCCGCCAATATTGGTGAAAGTCGCCTGCACAGTATAGCTTTTATTTTCACCAAAGCCTTGCACATTAGCCACCCGCAGCCCCAAAAACACCAGCGCGGCAATGGCGCATAATAAAAATAGCCCAACCCAAAATTCGTATTTAACTGCTTGACGCATGTTTTTTCCTTGTCTAATTTCCGCCGAACATTATTGCGGTTAATATAAAATCGAGAGCCAGCACGGCTAATGATGATTGTACCACGGTTTTGGTGGTGGCGTGACTAATGCCCTCAGAGGTTGGCAGTGCATCATACCCGTTAAACAGCGCAATCCATACCACGGTGATGGCAAAAACCGCACTTTTTATCATGCCATTACCAATATCTGTTCCCCAGCTGACCGCACTTTGCATCACCGACCAAAAGCTGCCACTGTCCACGCCTTTCCAATCGACGCCAACTAGCGCGCCACCCCAAATGCCAACTGCCATAAACAGCAGTGTCAACAGTGGCATACTCACCACGCCCGCCCAAAAGCGCGGCGCAATCACGCGTCGCAGTGGATCGACCGCCATCATTTCCATGCTGGAAAGCTGCTCGGTGGCTTTCATTAACCCGATCTCCGCCGTCAATGCTGACCCCGCTCGCCCTGCAAATAAAAGTGCGGTCACAACGGGGGCAAGCTCACGCAGCAGCGAGAGCGCAACCAACTGCCCCAAACTGGTTTCCGCCGAAAAGCCTGAGAGCACCACATAACCTTGTAAACCAAGCACCATGCCGATAAACAATCCAGAGAGCAAGATGATCAACATCGACTGCACTCCGAGCACATATAACTGTTTAATAAACAGTGGAATGTAGGTTTTCGGGTTCGGTACCCCCACCAGCGCGCCATAGAGCATCATGCCCGAACGCCCTAAGGATTTGAGCCAATTTATCGCCCAGCGGCCAACACTTGCAACCCATTCAATCATAAAAATAACTCATCTGTATATGACGCCGTTGCAGGATAATGAAACTGTACGGGGCCATCTTCTTGACCTGATAAAAATTGCTGAACGCGTGCATCTTGACTTTGCATCAACTCGGCAGGTGAGCCTTCGGCAATGACTTTTTTATCCGCTACGATGTAAGCATAATCAGCGATACTTAGCACTTCTTGCACATCGTGCGACACCACAATCGAGGTGAGCTTCAAGGTTTGATTCAGCCGTTTAATCAAGCTAATAATCACGCCCATGCTGATCGGGTCTTGCCCCGTGAACGGCTCATCATACATCACCAAGTCAGGATCCAACGCCACCGCACGCGCCAGTGCCACACGTCGCGCCATGCCACCTGAAAGCTCTGACGGCATTAAGTGCGCCGCACCACGCAGCCCAACGGCTTGCAATTTCATCAAGGTGAGCTGGGCAATCAATTCATCGGGCAGCTGGGTGTGCTCCCGCAAAGCAAACGCTACGTTGTCAAACGTGCTCATGTCGGTGAACAACGCACCTGACTGAAATAGCATACCCATGCGTTTGCGCAGCTGATAGAGCTTGCGGGTTGAAAGTGCGGTCAAATTAACACCATCGAACAAAATCTCGCCCGCATTTGGTGAAATTTGCCCACCAATTAATTTTAAAAGGGTGGTTTTACCAATCCCAGAAGGCCCCATGATCGCGGTGATTTTACCTGTTTCAACTTTCAAATTTAAGTTGTCATAAATCACGCGCTCACCACGTTTAAAGCTGAGATTGTTCACTTCCACTAAATAATCTGTCATAGTTTTCCTTAGTTTTGCCTGCACCTATTATTTCACAAAGCGCGGCTTAGGCAAAATGTGCTGTGATATTCTACGAATTGACGCATAATGTCAACTTTATCACACCAGTAACGCAAATCGATCGCACACATTGCTTTACCTTTGTGTTAGAATACTTTTAAAGTATTATTGAAAGGGAAAACAACGTGACCTCACGCTGGAATATAGTGTTACTGATTATCGCGCTGGCGCTAAGTGGCTGGTATTTCACCTTGCATCAACAAGACGATGCCAGTGCTCGCGCCCAAATCAAGCCACAAGACGCCCCCGATTACATTGCCGAACAAATGCAAACGACGGTGTATTCCATTGATGGAATGAAGCAATATGTGGCCGATGCCAGCAAGGTTACTTATTTTCAACACAGCGGTGAAACCCAATTCGATGCCCCTGAGGTCTTTTTATATCAAAAAAATAAACAAACTGGTGATCTAGTAAAAAGCTGGCGGCTGAGAGCAGATTTCGCCACTTTAAGCAAAGACAAAATGCTGTATCTCAACGATAATGTGTTGGTGCAAAGTTTACTGCCTGACAGCCGCATTCAAACACTCAAAACCCAAAGTGCGGTTGTCAATATAACGACACAAGATATAACATCTGATACAATAGTCAGCATTTATGGGCCACAATTCACCACAACAGGCAACATTCTGACGGGGAATTTACGCCAACAAATTGCGACTTTAAAAGAGCAGGTTAAAACACAATATGAAATTAACACTCAATAACTCACTCACTTTTGCCGCAGCGCTGCTGTGCTCTGTGTCGGCCTTTGCCTTAAAAGACGACACTAAACAACCGATTAATATCAGCTCTGACAATCAATCTCTTGATCTTGAGCACAATGTAGTCACTTTCTCCGACAATGTGGTGATCACACAAGGGTCGATTTTAATTAAGGCGGGTAAAGTGACCATCACTCGTCCTGGCGAAAACGAAAAAAATGGGCAAGAGAAAGTCGCCGCCTACGGCTCACCGGTCACCTTCCAGCAGCAATTAGACAATGGCAAAATCATCAATGGACGCGCCAATCAAGTTAATTACGATGTGGGTGCACAATTTTTAAAACTCACTGGCAACGCACAACTTAAACAAGAAGATAGCAAAATTGACGCACAAGTGATCACCTATGATGTACAAAAACAGCAAATGATTGCTAAAAATAACGGTAAAGGCCGCGTCAAAACCGTGCTTTACCCTGCACAATTGCAACAAAAATAGGGCGTAGATATGGCTATTTTGACCGCAAAAAATCTCGCCAAAGCCTATAAAGGGCGGCAAGTCGTGCAAAACGTCAGTTTGGATATTCACTCTGGCGAAATCGTTGGCCTGCTGGGGCCTAATGGTGCTGGGAAAACCACCACATTTTATATGATCGTGGGCTTAATCAAAAGTGATAGTGGCTCCATTGATGTTGACGGACAAGACATCACCCTACTGCCTATGCACAATCGCGCGCAAAAAGGCATTGGTTATCTGCCACAAGAGGCCTCTATCTTTCGTCGTTTAAGTGTGTATGACAACTTAATGGCGGTATTGCAAGTGCGCAAAGATCTCGACAACAGTGAGCGCAAAGCGCGCGCTGAAGAGCTGATTAGCGAATTTAATATTGAACATATTCGAGATAACCTCGGGCAATCCCTTTCGGGAGGGGAACGTCGTCGGGTTGAAATTGCACGCGCCTTAGCGGTCAACCCTAAATTTATCTTACTCGATGAGCCTTTTGCAGGCGTTGATCCCATTTCAGTGATCGACATAAAAAAAATTATTTTGCACCTCAAAGAACGTGGGCTTGGCGTGCTAATCACCGACCACAACGTGCGCGAAACACTGGATGTCTGTGAGCGCGCCTATATTGTGCGTGAAGGGCATATGATGGCGACAGGGACACCCGAACAAGTGCTCGCTAATGAGGATGTGAAACGCTTTTATCTTGGTGATCAATTCAAATTGTGATGGATGCCAAAATGCAATTTACGCAACTGCTTAGCCAAAAAACTGTACGTCAAGGAGTCTTGGCATCAAGCAAGAAACGCTTAATGGAAATTATCTGTGATATTTTTGCCACACAACAAAACAAAGCACAAGAGAAATATCCACTGCTTGAAACCTTGTGTGAGCGTGAAAAAGTCGGCTGTACCGCACTTGGAGCAGGTATTGCATTGCCGCACATCAAAACTGAACACGTCAATAAACCAACAGGTATCTTCTTACAACTGGCTAATGGCATCAATTACAATGCAAGTGACAACAAAGAAGTGGATTTAATTTTGGCACTATTCTTACCCGCCGAAAACGCACAAGAGTATGCACCACTATTACCTGAGATCGCACAAAAACTCACACAAAAAACATTAGCAAAGCAACTACGCAACGCCACTTGCGATGACGAACTATGGCATATTTTTGAAAATTTTGATCAACAAACAAACCTAGCGCAAGAGGTGGAAGTATAATATGAAATTGATTATCATCAGTGGTCGCTCAGGTTCAGGCAAATCCGTCGCGCTGCGCGCACTGGAGGATATCGGTTATTACTGTGTTGACAATCTGCCGCTGGTTCTGCTCAACCAATTAGTTGACATCTTAGCGAAAAACCAAAGTGCGGTCGCCATCAGCTTAGATATCCGCAATATGCCACACGATCCTGATGTGCTCAACCAAGTGCTCGCACAATTGCCAGAACCTGTGAACGTTAAAATTATTTTTCTCGACACAGATAAAAACGTATTAGTTCGTCGCTACAGTGATACTCGTCGCCTCCACCCTCTTTCAATTGAGAATATTCCGCTTGATAGTGCCATTGCACTTGAACGCGAACGACTAGATCCGCTATTTCAACATGCCGATCTAGTGATTGATACCAGCGCAATCTCAACTCATGATCTTGCAGAGAAATTACGCCAATTTATTCAAGGTACAGGCGAAAAGCCATTGAATATTGTATTCGAGTCTTTTGGCTTTAAATATGGCATTCCAATTAATGCGGATTATGTTTTTGATGTTCGCTTTCTCCCTAATCCACATTGGGATCCAGAGCTACGACCACAAACAGGACTTGACGAAGGTGTTATTGACTTTCTAAATCGCCACAGCGAAGTACATAATTTTATTTACACTACCCGCAACTATATCGAAACTTGGCTGCCAATGCTTGAACAAAATAATCGCAGCTACTTAACTATCGCTATCGGTTGCACGGGTGGTAAACACCGCTCAGTCTACATTGCCCAGCAGCTTGGTGAATACTTCAAAGGGCGCGGTAAAAATGTCCAAATTCAGCATCGTTCTCTTATGCACCACAAAAAATAACTTCACGCGAATGTGTAGCTCAGCTGGATAGAGCAATCCCCTCCTAAGGGATAGGTCGTCGGTTCGAATCCGACCACGTTCGCCAAATTTTTCAATAAGTTATAAAATAAAAAAGCCACTTACATAGTAAGTGGCTTTTCATAAGATTTTAATGGCAGGGGCGGAGAGGCTCGAACTCCCAACACCCGGTTTTGGAGACCGGTGCTCTACCAATTGAACTACGCCCCTAAAGCGTTGGCGGAATGGACGGGACTCGAACCCGCGACCCCCTGCGTGACAGGCAGGTATTCTAACCAGCTGAACTACCACTCCGCTAAATTTGTTTATTGGTAGTGACCTACTCTCACATGGGGAGACCCCACACTACCATCGGCGTTACAACATTTCACTTCTGAGTTCGGCAAGGATTCAGGTGGTTCTGTTGCACTATAGCTACCAAAAATTTTTATTTTATAAAAAGACTTTAAAAATCTGTTTATAAAATAAAACCCGGCGGTGTCCTA
>NZ_JABMII010000008.1 GCF_014884995.1 Spirabiliibacterium pneumoniae | reverse complement strand
AAGCACAGGGGATTGTCTCTAGGGCTGTTGATGGAAGGCGCGAAATTCTTAAACGTAAACACTAGGCAAAAGTGCGGTCAGTTGACCGCACTTTGCTTTTTAGCGCTTTTTCGCTAAGAGGGTGGCGAAGCGTAGTTTGATGCGGTTGCCGTTTTCGTCGGTTTTGTGTAGTTCGCCGATGTTTTCGTTGTAGTCCACAATCTCCCAGTCTTGATAATACTGTTTCAATTCGCCTGCTTTGAAGGTGAATGGGAAGGGCATTGGGCACGGGTAGTCGTCGGTGGACATGGCAGCAACAATCAAATTATAACCGCCTTTGTTGGTGTGATCTTGCATGTTGGCGAGCACGCGAGGGATACTCTTGGCAGGTAAGAACATCAGCACTACGGTGGAGATGATAAGATCGTAGTGATCTTGAATAGCCGCCTCGGTGATGTCGTAAACTGCGGTATTGAGATTGTCTAATTGCTCTTTTTCTTTCACATTATTGAGAAAAGCGATGCTCGCCTCATTGCGATCGTAGGCATCAACGTCAAAGCCCATTTTAGCCAAAAAGAGCGCATTGCGCCCTTGCCCGCAGCCGAGATCGAGCGCTTTGCCTTGCGAGATAACGTCCATCGTGCGCACCACATCGCTGTGGGTGGCGGTCATGTTGTATTTTTTCGCGCCGAAATTTTTCAGCTCGCAATAAAATTCCAAATAACATTCCAAATCATCACTCAGTGGCTCAACGCGATGCCATTGTTGCGGCTCAACAAAGGGCGCTTGATTGTCTTTGTCGAAAACACATTCCGCTTGAATATTGCCTTGCTCATCAAGAGCATAAAACTTGAGTGAGCCGTTTAAAATGGTGAGTTTGGCCCAGGTGCCGACTTTGGTGTTGTGCATTTTTTGGAACATTTCGGGCAGGGTGTCTTTACTCCAAACGGGCATTTTTTTATAACAAACGAGTTGACTTGGTGTCATAGTGCTTCCTTAAAGATGTATTTTAGATGAATGAATAGAGTGTATAAAAAAAGTGTGTGGCGTGCAATCTATTCCTGATTAATTTAGTCGGAAATGCTTAAAAAGTGCGGTCAGAAGTGCTAGAATGCCGCCCTATTTTACTGTTGGAGAAGGATGATGGCTGGAGAAAATGAAAGTGCGGTGAGCGCACCGAACATTGATATTACAGAGAGTGCAAAAGAGCTCATCAACGGTGTGCAAGGGCTTGATATGCACACGCTCATTTATGAGTGGATTATCCCTTACGGCACCAAAATTTTGCTCGCGATTATTATCTATTGGGTGGGCAAGCGTGTAGCACGGGTGTTTAGCAACATTTTAGGCAAAGCAATTGCGCGCTCCAGCGGCGATGAAATGCTGCAAAGCTTTGTGCGCTCGATTAGCTATTTTGCCCTGATGTTGATGGTGGTGATTGCCGCACTGTCGCAAATTGGCGTGAATACCACTTCACTGGTGGCGCTGATTGGTGCCGCAGGCTTGGCGATTGGTTTATCGCTACAAAACTCACTGCAAAATTTTGCCGCGGGCGTGATGATTTTAATCTTTAAACCGTTTCGCAAAGGGGATTATATCGAAGCGGGCGGTGTGGCAGGTAGTGTGGAGCAAATCGGCCTTTTGGTGCTGGAATTGCGCACTGCCGATAATAAAACTGTGTTAGTGCCTAACGGCAAAGTGTTTGGTGATAGTATTACCAACTATTCGATTAATGAAACTCGCCGCATTGATTTTATTTTCGATATTGCCTATGAGGCCGACATTCGCAAAGCCAAAGAAGTACTGGCACTGTGTTTGGAAGAAGAGCCTCGCGTGTTACGCCACCCAGAGCCACTGATTGCCGTGGGTGCATTAGAGGCGAGCAGTGTACAGCTATTTGTTCGCCCTTGGGTGAAAACCAGTGATTATTTTGCGGTGCAATTTGCGCTGACAGAGCGGGTTAAATTAGAATTTGACCGTGCGGGAATTGAAATTCCATACGATCAACTGGATATTCGTTTTCCAGAAAAAGAGCTGGCAAAACTGGAAAATACGTTGCACGATAACAATTAATCAAAATCAAAATCCCCTGAATGCAGGGGATTTTTTATGTTAAGGCAACGTGCGGTTAGTCTTCATAAAGTGCGGTGTAAAGTTGTTTTTCAAACTGCACTAACGGTCGACGCTTAGTTTTTTGTTCTAAATCGCCAGTGACATAGCCGCTGACAAATTGCACAAAAGCGATTTTTTCACCGCGCGCGTTGGTGATAAATCCTGCGAGATTATACACGCCTTTGAGCGATCCTGTTTTGGCAATCAAGTTATTTTGAATTGGGGGAGCGATCATCGAGCCACGCCCGCTGATGGTACCGTCTACACCCGCAATTGGGAAGGTGGTGAGCAAATCGAGCTTTTCGTCATGGGCGTTGATGTATTCCAACACCTGCAGCAGCGTTTGTGGGCTGATTAAATTATGGCGTGAAAGCCCTGAGCCGTCGGCGAGTTGATCATTACCAAATTTGATGCCCGCTTGTTTGCGCAAAATGGTTTTGAGCGCAACCGCACTTTGCTGAAAGGAGACAGGGCGCTGGTAATAAGCGTAGCCGATGCGGCGAAATAGGCTGTCGGCGATTTGGTTGTCTGAGTGCTTCATCATTTTTTTCAGTAACACGGGCAGCGGTTTAGATTCCACAATGGCGATTTCTTTGCCTTGGCGTGGCACTAAACTGACATTCACACCACTGTGTTGAATGCCAAGACGCTTTAATTGGCTGTCGATGTAAGAGCCTGCATAGCTGTCAGGATCTTGCACAGCGAAACTTAAGCCAAAAGGTTTAGGGTTGCGGGCAATGCAGCCTTTTAAGGTGTAGCGATTGTTATCGCTTACGCTGACATCAAAGTTGCAAAACCCCGCAGCTTTGGGGTCAACAATTTGCACTTGGCTGAACACCTGCACTGGAAATTGTGCAGGAATAGTGACATTGACCAGCTCGCCTGGTTTGGCGGAGGCATCAAGATTCACCGAAAAACAGTTGCCATCGACACTGGCTGCCGACGGTGGTGCGTTAAAACACATGGTTAAATCATTCCAAATCCAACCCAAGCCGCGGTCGTGGCTAGCAAACACGGTGGAATCAAGCCATACATTGCCATCAATGCGATTAATGCCCTGCTGTTTGAGTTGTACTAAGAGCTGATAAAGTTGCCCGCTGGTGAGTGTCGGGTCGCCTGCGAATTTCACAATCACGTCACCTTTGAGCGCACCATTTTGCACTTTTCCTGTGGTTAAAAGTGCGGTTTTAAAGGTGAATTCATCGCCGAGCACCAGCTTAGCGGCGAGTGCCGTAAAAATTTTTTGTGTGCTGGCGGGCAGCATTAATTGTTGTTCATTGAGTTGCACAACGCGTTGGTGTTGGTTTAGGTTTTCAGCCACTAACGCAACCGATGCGCCTTGTGGCAGGGTGGGGATAAAGTCGCTGGGCGTGATGCTCGGCCAGGCTGTGGCGGCATAAAACAGCATGCCAGCAAGAACGGATAATCTCATCATAGTGAATTCACATTGCAATTTTTAAATAAAGCCCATAATATAGTGCTAATGTAGGTTATTTAAAAGCGAATTTGAATACTTTCAAATTCTTTTACAAAACACCAATTGCTTACGGCAAAGGTACTTTGCCGTAGGTTTTTTTTGTCTTAACGCAAGGAAGTTATTATGCAACAAATTCCAATGACAGCACGCGGTGCGGAACAATTAAAACAAGAATTGGAACAACTGAAAACCGTTCGTCGCCCTGAAATTATCAAGGCCATTGCCGAGGCCCGTGAGCATGGTGATTTGAAAGAAAACGCGGAATACCACGCCGCACGCGAGCAGCAAGCCTTTTGTGAAGGGCGCATTCAAGACATTGAAAGCAAGTTGGCTAATTGTCAGATTATCGACGTGAGCAAAATCAAAAATAACGGCAAAGTGATTTTTGGTGCAACGGTGGTGCTGGTGAATGTAGATACTGATGAAGAAGTGACCTATAAGATTGTCGGTGATGATGAGGCGGACATTAAAGAAGGATTAATCTCGGTAAATTCGCCGATTGCTCGCGGGCTGATCGGCAAAGAAGTGGATGATAATGTCGCGATCACCACGCCAGGTGGACAAGTGGAATTTGATATTATTGAAGTGATTTACCAAGCCTAAAGTGTGGTTGTAAAAATGCCTTTCAGGTGAAAGGCATTTTGTTTATTTCGGTAGGCGAATAAGTTGCTCATCACTTTGGCGGTAAAGTACCAACACATGCCCAATTAATTGCACTGGCTGGGCGTGGGTTTCGCGGGCGATGGCTTCAATAATTAGTTGCTTCGTTTCGCGCTCGGCACCTGCGATTTTCACTTTAATCAGTTCGTGGTGATTTAACGCATTGTCAATTTCAGCGACAACGCCTTCGGTTAAGCCATTGGCACCGAGCATCACCACGGGTTTTAAATTGTGCGCGAGGCCTTTTAAAAATTGTTTTTGTTTGGTTGAAAGTGTCATAGTTACCCTTAATGGTTTCCAGTTATGCGGAACGTTGTAAAAATCCGCTTGAATATAAAAATTTTAGCACCATATTAACATTTAAACCATCATTTGATGTTCTGAGAGAAAAAATGGGAAAGAAAAAACGCTCGGCAAGTTCCAATCGCTGGCTAAATGAACATTTTAAAGATCAGTTTGTGCAAAAAGCGCATAAGCAAAAACTGCGCTCGCGCGCGTATTTCAAATTAGATGAATTGCAAAGCAAAGATAAATTGTTCAAGCCAGGTATGACGGTGGTCGATTTGGGCGCGGCACCTGGCGGCTGGTCGCAATTTGTGGTGACGCAAATTGGTGGGCGTGGGCGTGTGATTGCTTGCGATATTTTAGATATGGATCCTATTGCAGGGGTTGATTTCCTACAAGGGGATTTTCGTGAAGAAAGCGTGTTGACCGCACTTTTAGACCGTGTGGGTGAGCAAAAAGTGAACGTGGTGATGTCTGATATGGCACCCAATTTCTCAGGCATGCCGTCGGTGGATATTCCGCGTGCGATGTATTTAGTAGAGCTGGCATTGGATATGTGCCGACAAGTGCTGGCGAAAGATGGCAGCTTTGTGGTCAAGGTGTTCCAAGGTGAGGGCTTTGATAATTACTTGCGTGAAATCCGATCGTTATTTACAACGGTCAAGGTGCGTAAACCAGAAGCCTCGCGGGATCGCTCGCGGGAGGTTTATATTGTGGCAACAGGTTATAAATTGTAGTAACCTATTGCCTTATTTTATCACTATGGGAAATCATAAGAGGTCGTAACTTGAAGAACGATATGATAAAAAATTTAATTTTGTGGACAGTCATCGGGGTGATTTTGATGTCTGTTTTTCAAAGTTTCAGCTCGGATTCGGATGCTAAAAGTGGCGTAGATTATACGACGTTTATTTCTGATGTGGGCAAAAATCAAGTGCGTGAAGCGCGCTTTGATCAAAATGAGATTACAGTGACCAAAACCAATGGTGATAAGTACCAAACTGTGATGCCACTTTATGACGACAAACTGCTAGATGATCTGATCAAAAAAGATGTCAAAGTGCTGGGCACCCCGCCTGAAAAACGCGGTCTTTTGTCACAAATTTTGATCTCATGGTTCCCAATGCTGTTGCTTATCGGTGTGTGGGTCTTTTTTATGCGCCAAATGCAAGGTGGCGGCGGCAAGGCGATGAGCTTTGGTAAAAGCCGCGCCAAAATGATGAGTGAAGACCAAAACAAAGTGCGGTTCACTGATGTGGCGGGCTGTGAAGAAGCAAAAGAAGAAGTAGCTGAAGTAGTCGATTTTTTGCGTGACCCAGGCAAATTCCAAAAACTCGGCGGTAAAATCCCGAAAGGCATTTTGATGGTCGGCCCGCCAGGGACAGGTAAAACTTTGTTGGCAAAAGCCATCGCTGGTGAGGCAAAAGTGCCGTTTTTCACCATTTCAGGTTCTGACTTTGTGGAAATGTTCGTCGGTGTGGGGGCATCTCGTGTGCGTGATATGTTCGAACAAGCAAAGAAAAATGCACCGTGTTTGATTTTTATCGATGAAATCGACGCCGTCGGTCGTCAACGTGGCGCAGGCCTCGGTGGCGGGCATGATGAACGTGAGCAAACCTTAAACCAAATGCTGGTGGAAATGGACGGCTTTGAAGGTAATTCTGGCGTGATTGTGATTGCCGCAACGAACCGCCCAGATGTGCTGGACCCAGCATTGACCCGCCCTGGGCGTTTTGACCGCCAAGTCACGGTTGGCTTGCCAGATGTGCGTGGCCGTGAGCAAATTTTGAAAGTGCATATGCGCAAAGTGCCTGTGGCTGATGATGTCAACCCAATGGTAATTGCCCGTGGCACACCAGGGTATTCTGGTGCAGATTTGGCCAACTTGGTCAATGAGGCAGCACTTTTTGCCGCACGCACCAATAAGCGCATTGTGACTATGCTGGAGTTTGAAAAAGCGAAGGATAAAATCAACATGGGGCCTGAGCGTCGCACCATGATGATGACCGACAAGCAAAAAGAATCCACCGCGTATCACGAAGCAGGCCATGCGATTGTGGGGTATTTAGTGCCAGAGCATGACCCTGTGCACAAAGTAACTATCATCCCACGCGGGCGTGCACTGGGTGTAACTTTCTTCTTGCCAGAGGGCGATCAAATTAGCATTAGCCAAAAACAATTGGAAAGCAAACTCTCCACCTTGTATGCAGGGCGGATTGCTGAAGAGTTGATTTATGGCGAGGAGAATATCTCAACTGGTGCGTCTAACGACATTCAAGTAGCCACCAACATTGCGCGCAAAATGGTGACTGAATGGGGCTTTTCAGACAAACTTGGTCCAGTGCTGTATGCCGAAGATGAAGGAGAAGTATTCTTAGGTCGCTCTATGGCAAAAGCCAAGCATATGTCAGATGAAACCGCGCATTTGATTGATGAAGAAGTGCGTGCGATTGTCAACCGCAACTACCAGCGTTCACGCCAGTTGCTCAAGGACAATATGGACATTTTGCATGCCATGAAAGATGCGTTGATAAAATATGAAACCATCGAGCTTGAGCAGATCAAACAGCTGATGGCGCGTGAGGAAGTCAGCCCACCAATGGGATGGGAAGAGGTGAAAGGCAATGCGCCACAGCCGTCAGACGATGAGCCGAAATCCTTTGAAGAAGTCAAAGAAGATGAGCAACAAAAAGCGGATGACGAGCAGCCAAAAGCCTAGCTGACCGCACTTTTAAAAGCACCTTTCGAGGTGCTTTTTTTATGAATGAAAATAAAAAAGGCAAAGTGCGGTTTTTTTGCTAGCGCGATCACAAAAATAGCGTTAAAATACCCCAATTTTGTGTGAAACACACATCCTGATTCACAAGGCTAGTTTATGATCGATCCTAATCTTTTAAGAAACAATCTTACTGAGATTGCTGAAAAACTCAAAATCCGTCGTAATTACACCTTAGACGTCAATCGCTATTCTCAACTTGAAGAACAACGTAAAGCACTGCAAGTGAAAACTGAAACCTTGCAAGCCGAACGCAACACTCGCTCAAAAGCCATTGGTGCTGCTAAAACGCGCGGTGAAGATATTGCCCCTTTACTGGCAGAAGTTGATCAAATGGGCAATGCGCTCAATGATGCCAAGCAAGCCCTTGAACAAGTTCAAGCTGAAATGCAAGAGATTGCGCTGAGTATCCCTAATATCCCTGATGATGAAGTGCCATTAGGCAAAGATGAAAACGACAACCAAGAAGTGCTGCGCTGGGGTGAGCCGAAACAGTTTGATTTTGACGTGCGCGATCATGTAACCCTGGGCGAAATAGCGCAGGGGTTGGATTTTGCAACAGGTGCAAAACTTGCAGGCGCCCGCTTTGTGGTGATGCAAGGTCAAATTGCGAAACTGCACCGTGCCTTGACACAATTTATGTTGGATCTCCACACCGAACAACATGGCTATCAAGAAACCTATGTGCCGTATCTCGTTAATCACGAAACCCTTTATGGCACAGGGCAGTTGCCAAAATTTGGGGAAGACTTATTCCACACGAAACCATTGGAAGGCGAACAACCTTACGCCCTCATTCCAACCGCGGAAGTGCCTGTAACAAATATTGTGCGTGGAGAGATTTTAGACGAAGAACGTCTGCCAATTAAAATGACAGCACACACACCGTGTTTCCGCTCTGAAGCAGGATCTTATGGGCGTGATACGCGTGGCTTAATTCGTATGCACCAGTTTGACAAAGTTGAAATGGTGCAGATCGTTGCCCCAGAGCAGTCAATGCAAGCATTGGAAGAATTAACAGGGCACGCAGAAAAAGTGCTGCAATTGCTGGAATTGCCATACCGTAAAGTCTTGTTATGCACTGGCGACATGGGTTTTGGCTCATGCAAAACTTATGACTTAGAAGTGTGGCTGCCTGCGCAAAACACCTATCGTGAAATTTCATCTTGCTCGAATATGTGGGATTTCCAAGCACGGCGCATGCAGGCACGTTGTCGAGCAAAAGGTGAAAAGAAACCGCGTTTGGTGCATACGTTGAACGGCTCGGGTTTAGCCGTTGGGCGAACCTTAGTGGCGGTGATGGAAAACTATCAGCAAGCCGATGGTTCCATTGTCATTCCTAAAGTGTTACGACCTTATATGAATGGCATTGATATTATCGGTGGTCAATAATTTTTAAAATCCCTTTTATTTTAAAAGGGATTTTTTTTGGCTTGAAAACAAGAGAAACAACAGGAGAAAACAGCAAATGCAAAAAGTAGATCGTTATGGCATCAAGGCGGTGGTGGGGTCCGCCGTGGGGTATGCAATGGACGGCTTTGATTTATTAATTCTTGGCTTTATGCTTTCCGCCATCGGTGCGGATTTAGCCTTGAGCAAAGCGCAACTTGGCTCACTGGTGACCTGGACACTGGTGGGCGCTGTAGCTGGTGGCATTATTTTTGGTGCTTTAAGCGACCGCTTTGGGCGGGTGCGCGTACTGACGTGGACGATTGTATTGTTCGCCGTTTTCACAGGGTTGTGTGCCATTGCCCAAGGTTACTGGGATTTATTGATTTATCGCACCATCGCAGGTATCGGCTTAGGGGGTGAGTTTGGCATTGGTATGGCACTGGCGGCTGAAGCGTGGCCTGCTCGCCACAGAGCGCGCGCGTCAAGTTATGTTGCGCTCGGTTGGCAACTTGGTGTGTTAGCGGCAGCGTTGTTAACACCGCTGTTGCTACCCGTCATCGGCTGGCGTGGTATGTTTTTAGTTGGGATTATCCCTGCATTTGTGGCGTGGTATTTACGCTCAAAACTACATGAGCCAGAGGTGTTCCAAGCAAAACAAAAACAACCGCGCCAATCAAAGTGGGATTCGTTCCGCTTGCTCGTAAAAGATCGCGAAACTACCAAAGTGAGCATTGGTATTTGGATTTTGTGCTCAGTGCAAAACTTTGGTTACTACGGCATCATGATCTGGATGCCAAGCTTTTTATCTAAACAACTTGGATTTACCTTAGCTAAATCAGGCTTGTGGACGGCCATGAGCGTGCTGGGCATGATGTTTGGTATTTGGGTGTTTGGCCAACTGGCTGATCGCATTGGGCGCAAACCAAGCTTTATTTTATTCCAAATTGGTGCAGCGATTGCGGTGATTGTCTATTCACAACTTACCACGCCAGAATCTATGCTCATTGCTGGTGTCGTGATGGGTATTTTTGTAAACGGTATGCTAGGTGGCTATGGTGCGCTTATGTCAGAGGCTTATCCAACCGAGGCACGTGCTACCGCGCAAAATGTATTGTTCAATCTCGGGCGTGCAGTGGGCGGCTTTGGGCCGATAGTGGTAGGTGCAATTGTCTCTGCCTATTCCTTCCAAGTGGCAATTGCGTTACTTGCTGCAATCTATATCTTAGATTTGATTGCCACTGTCTTCTTAATTCCTGAACTCAAAGGCAAGGCGTTGAACTAACCCAACCGCACTTTGATAAAAGCGCAGCTTAGGCTGCGCTTTTTCTTTGCTGAACGCTGCTTTTTCTAGTTTTCATCTGTTATAATTTAAAGATCACTGCTTGTTGAAAGGTTATTATGAGAACACTGTTTGCCACCACTGCGCGTGGTTTTGAAGAATTATTAAAATCCGAACTCACCACACTCGGTGCGCAAGACGTACGCGTGGCGCAAGGCGGCGTGCATTATCAAGCTGATGATGAAACGCTTTACCGCACTTTGCTTGGCTCGCGCTTGGCGTCACGCATTTTGCTGCCGCTAGTCACCGGCAAGGTGTACAGCGACATGGATTTATATGCACTGGTGAGCCAATTTGACTGGTCAGAGGTATTTGACAGCAGATGCACATTTTTGGTCGATTTCAATGGTACCAATCAAGAAATTCGTCACAGTCAATTTGGCGCAATGCGTGTGAAAGACGGCATCGTTGATTATTTTGAGCGCAAGGGCGAGCCTCGACCGAATGTGGATAAAGCCTACCCAGATATCCGACTGCATGCCTACCTTAAACGTGATGAAGTGATTATATCCCTTGATCTCAGCGGCGAGGCGCTGCATCTGCGTGGCTATCGTCAAGAAAGTGGCCAAGCACCACTGCGAGAAACTTTAGCTGCTGCTATCATTTTGCGTTCAGGTTGGCAGCATGGCTCACCACTAGTGGATCCAATGTGTGGTTCTGGCACTTTATTGATTGAAGCGGCAATGATGGAGGCGAATATCGCGCCGAATTTAAGCCGTTTGCATTGGGGCTTTGACCATTGGCGTGAGCATAATCAAGCCACCTTCCAACGCGTGCGCGAGGAGATGCAAAGTGCGGTCAAGCATGATGTGCAACCGCACTTTTATGGCTTTGACATTGACCGCCGTGTGCTAACCAAAGCGCAACATAATGCGATTGCAGCCGGCGTAGGCAATCTTATCACCTTCCGCTTTGGTGATGTCGCCGCACTCATCAACCCAAGCTCTAATCTACATGGTACGTTAGTGAGCAACCCACCTTATGGCGAGCGTTTAGGCGCAACGCCTGCACTAATTGCGCTTTATTCCGTGCTGGGTCAGCGCTTAAAATCGGAGTTTGCAGGGTGGAATGTATCACTTTTCAGTGGTGAGCCGCAGTTGCTTGATTGCGTGCGCCTGCGTTCCCATCGCCAATTCAAAGCGAAAAACGGCCCGCTGGATTGCGTGCAGAAAAACTACCAAATTGCTGAGCGTGCAGCCGATGCGCCGAGTGTAGAAAAAACACAAAGTGCGGTTGAGGTGGCAGAGGATTTTGCTAACCGCTTGCAAAAAAATCGCAAAAAAATCGAAAAATGGGCTGTGCAGCAAGGGCTGGATGCGTACCGCTTATATGATGCGGATTTGCCTGAATATAATCTCGCGGTAGATCGCTATGGCGATCACATCGTGGTGCAAGAGTATGCCGCACCGAAAAATATTGACCCCGCTAAAGCTCGCCAGCGTTTGCTCGATGCTGTTACCGCCACGCTTAATGTAACAGGCGTAGATACCAATAAACTGGTGCTTAAAGTGCGGCAAAAGCAAAAGGGCAAAAACCAATACGAAAAAATGGCGGAGAAGGGTGAGTATTTTTATGTCACAGAGTACGGCGCAAAATTGTGGGTTAATCTGACCGATTACTTAGACACGGGCTTGTTCTTAGACCACCGCTTGACGCGCAAAATGGTCGGTGAGATGGCCAAAGGCAAGTCGTTTTTAAATTTGTTCGCCTATACAGGATCTGCGACAGTACATGCCGCGCTGGGGGGCGCAAAAAGCACCACCACGGTGGATATGTCAAACACCTACCTTAATTGGGCAGAGCAGAATTTGATCCTAAACGGCTTTGAAGAAAGCCGCTCCCATCAAATCATTCAAGCCGACTGCCTGCAATGGTTGGCGCAATGCAAAGTGCGGTATGACTTGATTTTTGTTGACCCACCAACGTTTTCAAACTCCAAGCGTATGCAAGACAGCTGGGATGTGCAGCGTGATCATATTCGCTTATTTACGATGTTAAAAAGTTGCCTTGCCGACGGCGGCACGATTATTTTTTCAAACAACAAACGCGGCTTTAAAATGGACCACGCAGGCCTGGCGCAACTGAGCTTAAGTGCGGTTGACATCACTGCCAAAACGCTGCCGCTTGATTTTGAGCGAAATAAACAGATTCACAACTGTTGGGTTGTTAAGGAGTGATGACATGAAGCTCTATATCGTTCATGGCTATACAGCAAGTCGAGATGCGCATTGGTTTCCTTGGTTGGCGGCACAGTGTGAACAGCATAACATTCTTGCACGCGCCTTAGCTATGCCAAATAGTCATGCACCGCACTTTGGCGAGTGGCTGCAAACGCTGAGAGAAGAAATTCAACTTGACCGTGAAACTATTTTGGTCGGTCATAGTTTGGGCTGCATTTCACTTTTGCAGTATTTAAATAGTGAAAAAAATGTTATGCCTATTGCGGGAGCTATCTTAGTTTCTGGGTTTCATGAATGTGTGACAGGGTTAAGTGAATTAGACGAATTTTGTACGTCAGCCCTTGATTTTGACTTTTTAAAGCAGAAAATTTCGCACAAAGTGGTGCTGTCGGCTCGTGATGATGAGATTGTGCCATGGCAGTATAGTCATCGTTTAGCTGAAAAATTAGCAGCAGATTTTCATCTGCTCAACAGGGGAGGGCATTTTCTCGACAGAGAAGGGGTATTGACTTTACCCATTGTGCTTGAGCAGGTGCTAAATATACAAAGTGCGGTTTTAGGAAAGGAATAAAATATGGAAAATATTGTCATTGCGATTGACGGCCCAAGTGGGGTAGGCAAGGGGACGTTGTGTCAGCGGTTGGCGCAGCATTTTAATTTTAATTTGCTTGATTCTGGTGCGATTTATCGCGTGCTGGGCGTGGCAGCAGTGAAACGTGGTATAGCACTTGATGATGAAGCAGCATTAAGCGCACTTGCCGCTAAGTTGGATTTGCAGTTTATTGCGCAAGACAGTGGAGTGCAGGTGTTACTTGACGGTGAGAATGTGAGTGCAAACATTCGCAGCGAAGCGGCAGGTATTAATGCCTCTAAAGTGGCGGCGTTGCCTAAAGTGCGGTCAGCCTTGTTGCAGCGCCAGCGTGATTTTAGCACGCCGCGTGGCTTGATTGCCGATGGGCGAGATATGGGCACGGTGGTATTCCCGAATGCGCAGATTAAAATTTTCTTAGATGCCAGCGCACAGGTGCGTGCCCAGCGGCGTTACAATCAATTACTCGGCAAAGGTGTAATGGCGGACTTTGAGGCGATTTTAAGCGACATTCAAGCGCGTGACGATCGTGACCGCAATCGTGCGGTGGCGCCACTGAAACCAGCCACGGACGCCTATTTTTTGGACACAAGTGAATTAAGTATTAGCCAAGTGCTTGAAAAAGCGTTACAATACATCGATCGTAACCTTAATTTAAGGGTGTGATGATAATAGGGTTTAATCAAGGATGATTTAACCGATACTTACAGCCCCATTTGAAAGGACTTCAAGTGGACGTTATTAATTAACTTTGAAGATTAAATATGACTGAATCTTTTGCTCAATTATTTGAAGAATCACTAAAAGAACTTGAAACCCGTCAAGGTTCTATCGTTAACGGTACTGTAGTTGCAATCCAAAAAGGATTTGTATTGGTTGACGCAGGTTTGAAATCTGAATCCGCTATTCCAGTTGAAGAATTCTTAAACGCGCAAGGCGAGCTCGATGTCCAAGTGGGCGACGAAGTGAAAGTTGCCCTTGATGCTGTGGAAGATGGCTTCGGCGAAACTAAACTTTCTCGCGAGAAAGCGGTTCGTCACGAATCTTGGATTGAATTAGAAAAAGCATACGAAGATCAAGCAACCGTGACCGGTGTAATCAACGGTAAAGTTAAAGGTGGCTTCACTGTTGAGTTAAATGGTGTTCGTGCTTTCTTACCAGGCTCTTTAGTTGATACTCGTCCAGTTCGTGATACAGCGCACTTGGAAGGTAAAGAATTAGAGTTTAAAGTGATCAAACTTGATCAAAAACGCAACAATGTTGTGGTTTCTCGTCGCGCTGTGATTGAAACTGAAAACAGCCAAGAACGTGAACAATTGCTTGAAAATCTTGCTGAAGACGCAACTGTGACTGGTGTGGTTAAAAACTTGACCGAATACGGCGCATTCGTTGATCTCGGCGGCGTGGATGGCTTGTTGCACATCACTGATATGGCTTGGAAACGTGTTAAACACCCAAGTGAAATTGTCAATGTAGGTGATGAAATTACTGTTAAAGTATTGAAATTCGACCGTGAGCGCACTCGTGTATCTTTAGGCTTGAAACAATTAGGCCAAGACCCTTGGGTTGCGATCGCTGAAAATCACCCAGTTAATAGCAAATTGACTGGTAAAGTGACTAACTTAACTGACTACGGTTGCTTTGTAGAAATTTTAGACGGCGTTGAAGGTTTGGTTCACGTTTCAGAAATGGATTGGACTAACAAAAACATTCACCCATCTAAAGTGGTTAACGTTGGTGACGAAGTTGAAGTAATGGTATTGGAAATCGATGAAGACCGTCGTCGCATTTCTTTAGGTTTGAAACAATGCAAACCAAATCCATGGCAACAATTCGATGAAACCCATAAAAAAGGCGATCGTGTTGAAGGTAAAATCAAATCGATCACTGATTTTGGTATTTTCATTGGCTTAGAAGGCGGCATCGATGGCCTTGTTCACTTGTCTGACATTTCTTGGAATGTGCCAGGTGAAGAAGCTGTCCGCAACTACAAAAAAGGTGACGAAGTTGCCGCAGTTGTGTTGCAAGTCGACGCTGTTAAAGAACGTATCTCTTTGGGCATCAAACAATTAGAAGATGATCCGTTCAATAACTTCATCGCAGCCAACAAAAAAGGCGCTATCGTAAAAGGTAAAGCTATCGAAGTTGATGCGAAAGGCGTGAAAGTTGAACTTGATGGCGGTGCTGAAGGTTATGTTCGTGTAGCTGATCTTTCTCGTGACCGTATTGAAGACGCAACTAGCGTTGTGAATGTGGGTGATGAAGTTGAAGCGAAATACACAGGTGTTGACCGCAAAGCACGTTTGGTTCATTTGTCTGTACGAGCTAAAGACGAAGCTGAAGACAGCGCTGCAATTGCCAATGTGAATAAGCAAGAAGAAGCTATTCCAAATGCCATGGCAGAAGCGTTTAAAGCCGCGAAAAGTGAATAATTAAAACGTGTAACACGCAGGTGAGCTAAAGGCTTGCCTGCTTTTAATGAGGACATCGTTATGACAAAATCTGAACTTATTGAATGTTTGATTGAACAAAATCAAACTGTTCCTGTTAAGAGCGTAGAGAATGGTGTGAAGGCAATTCTTGAGCTGATGTCACAAACATTGGATCAAGGTGGTCGCATTGAAGTTCGCGGTTTTGGCAGTTTTTCATTGCATTACCGTCAGCCCCGTTTAGGGCGCAACCCAAAAACAGGTGAACAAGTGGATTTGGATGCGAAATATGTACCTCATTTTAAAGCGGGCAAAGAGCTAAGAGAGCGTGTGAACGCAGCAAGATAACAAAAACGGTGTTTAAACACCGTTTTTTATTGCCTAACATCGCATTTTCCATGCTTTGCTGTGAAAATATCTACAAGCGCTAGATAAATTTTGGCATAATAGGAAAGTGTTTTACTGTTTGGAGAGCAAGATGATTAAATTTTTCCTTGGATTCGTGATTATTCTCGCCATTGTGATTGTCGCTGTTACTATCGGGGCAGACAACGATCAAGTTATCACGTTTAACTACATCATCGCTAAATCTGAATTGCAGCTTTCATCATTAGTCGCCATTTTATTTGGTTTAGGGCTGTTGCTTGGCTGGCTGATCAGCGCCTATTTTGTGCTGCGTTTGAAAATGAAAAATATGAGCCTCAATCGTCAGGTTAAACGTCAAGCACAACAAATTACAGAATTAAATGTGAGCCATAAGCCACAATAATCAATGCTGGAATTACTCTTTCTGTTGTTGCCCATCGCCGCGCTTTATGGCTGGTATATGGGCTATCGCAGCGCCAGAAAAGGCCAAGATGATGTCCGTAACAAACTGTCGCAAGACTATGTCACTGGCGTTAACTTGCTTTTGTCGAATCAACAAGACAAAGCGGTCGGGCTTTTTCTGGATATGCTGCAAAAACAAGAAGCAGAAAACGAGATTGATAGCACTTCCCAATTTGAAGCCTCATTGACACTGGGGAATCTTTTTCGCACCCGTGGCGAGGTGGATCGTGCCATTCGTATTCACCAAAATCTACTCGATGATGACAATCTTTTGGATGATCAAAAACTGCTGGTTAAGCAGCAACTCGCTTTTGATTATATGCGTGTGGGCTTTTTTGACCGCGCTGAAAATCTCTATATTAGCTTGATTGATGAGCCTGAATATGCCGAAAATGCACTTAAAGAACTGGCTAAAATTTATCAAAAAATGAAAGAATGGAAAAAGGCAATTGATGTCACAGAAAAGCGTCAAAAAGCCTTTCCAAAGCAAAATAATGTGGAGTTGGCACACTATTATTGTGAATATATTGCCAGCAATGAACTCGACGACAAAGAAAAAACCGCACTTTGGCATAAGGCATTGGAAGTGTCACCAACGTGTGTGCGTGCCAGCCTTGAATTGGGTGTTAACACGATGCGTGAACAGGCATTTGAACAAGCCATTGGGTATTTTGAACAGATTTTAGATCAAAATCCTGTATTTATCAGTGAAGCGTTGGTGCATTTACACTGGTGTTACGAGCAGCTCAATCAGCTGGACAATTTCGAATTGTTTTTAATTAAAGCGCGTCACTTTATCAAAAGTGGGCAAATTGAACTAGCACTGGCGGAGATAATTGAGAAAAAGAGTGGTGAGCAGGTGGCACAAACCCATCTTTATGAACAGCTTGCACATATTCCAAGCATGGAAATTTTTCAGCGTTTATTACAGTACGATTTAAATAATGTTGACACCGCCCGTGCGCAAACGAGCCTTATGCGTTTGCAGCAAATTGTCAGCAATAAAATGGAAAAGAATTACCAATATCACTGTACAAATTGTGGTTATCATAGCCATCGTTTACTGTGGAATTGCCCATCGTGTCATCAATGGGAAACCATAAAGCCAACCGACGGTATTTATAAAAACATCAATCAATAAGGGGATTTCAATGGAAAGTAAGGTGATTGTTGCACTCGACTATGAAAAAGAGAAAGAGGCGTTAGCGTTGGTTGATCAAATCAACCCCAAACTTTGTCGCCTTAAAGTAGGCAAAGAGATGTTCACTACACTTGGCACACAGTTTGTGAAACAACTGCATCTGCGTGGCTTTGATGTCTTCTTAGATTTGAAATTTCATGACATCCCCAACACAGTAGCACGTGCAGTGCGCTCTGCTGCCGATTTAGGTGTATGGATGGTTGATTTGCATGCCAGTGGTGGTCTGCGCATGATGGAAACGGCGAAACAAATTCTTGAACCCTATGGTAAAGATGCACCAAAGCTCATCGCAGTAACAGTGCTTACCAGTATGGAAGATGTTGATTTGCTGCAAATTGGCTTAAATGCTTCACCGATGGAGCAGGTCATTCGTCTTGCGCGCTTAACACAACGTGCAGGTCTTGATGGTGTGGTGTGCTCGCCACAGGAAGTTGAAATTTTGCGGGCTAACTGTGGGCAAGATTTCACCCTCGTCACGCCAGGTATCCGCCCAGTAGGCTCTGATTTTGGTGATCAACGCCGCGTGATGACACCAGCTGAGGCGATTCGCCAAGGTTCGGATTACCTTGTGGTTGGACGTCCAATCACACAAGCGGCTAATCCGTTATCCGTGCTGGAACAAATCAACGCCGAAGTGAGCCAAGCACGTCATGGCTAATCCGTTAGTGTATTCTACGGAAACGGGGCGCATAAAGGCAGCACCTGCGCAAGAAGAAGTGCCACAAGGCGATGGCGTGGTGCGAATTCAGCGTCAAGTCAGCGGGCGCAAGGGCAAAGGTGTGAGTGTTATCACAGGGTTAGGGCTAGATAAAAAAGCCCTAAGCACATTGGCCTCGGAGTTGAAGAAAAAGTGCGGTTGTGGCGGTGCGGTGAAAGATTTCACCATTGAAATTCAAGGTGATAATCGTGAGCTAATCAGACAGCTTTTAGAACAAAAAGGCTACAAAGTCAAACTGGCGGGTGGTTGAGATAAAAAGGAAGCGAAGGCTTCCTTTTTTGTTGGCTGAAAAATGTGCTTAATGAAAGTACGCAATGCCCATCACGGCCAGCAGGCATAGCAGGGCAGGGATAAAAAAGTGCGGTTTAGGCGTGTGTCGATTAAATGTTTTCGCGGCAAAAATGATATAACCGAGCAATAAAGCCAGCTTAATCCAAAGCCAAGTGAACATCGGATAGCCAAGATAAATCATCAGTGCGCCAGAGAGCAGTAATAATGTATCGACAATATGCGGCATCACACGCAACACGAGTATTGAGCGCCAATTCAAGCCACGGTATTGCATCACGCCACGAATTAACAAAAAGCCCAACGCTAAAAAAGCAAAAATAACGTGCCCTAACAGAACAGACTCAAAAGCCATAACATACTCCAACAGAATAACAAGGCGAGAATTATAGCACGCATTTTATGCAATCAGAATCCACGGTTGCTGATTATTCCAGCAATCCTACTTTATTCTCAAAATGCTTTTTGATAACCTAACGCTTTTCTTATAATAAGGATAATAATAACAATGGACATTAATTTTATTGAAATCTTAGGTTATATCGCAACGGCGTTTGTTGCAGGTTCTTTTTTATTGAGCAAAATGATGGCATTGCGCGTGGTCAACTCCATCGGCGCCATTTTATACATCATCTACGGCGCCCTTATCGGGTCCGTCCCCGTGATGTTGCTTAACCTTTTTGTCACCGCCGTGAATTTTTACCAAATTTACAAACTCACCCAACGAAAAGCCTAACACACAAACAAAAACCGCACTTTAAAGTGCGGTTTTTTATACTCATTTTTTGCTTAGAACGGGATATCATCGTCGGTGAATGGGTCGGCGAAGTTATCCTGTGCTGGGGGGGTATTTTGTTGTGACGGTTGTTTTGGAGCGGATTGCGCATTGCCACGGTTAAAGTTATTTTGAGCAGGTGCGCTTTGGTTGTAGTTGCCTTGATTATAGCCACCGCCTTGGTTGTTGCGATCGCCACGGGAGTCTAGCATTTGCAAGTTGTCACCGATGATCTCGGTGGTGTAGCGGTCTTGCCCGTTTTGATCTTGCCATTTGCGGGTTTTTAAACGCCCTTCCACATACACTTTGCTGCCTTTGCGCAGATATTCCCCAGCAATTTCGGCTAAACGGCGATATAACACAATGCGGTGCCATTCGGTGACTTCGCGCATTTCGCCACTGTTTTTATCGCGCCAAGACTCACTGGTTGCCACGCTGATGTTGGCCACCGCTTCACCATTTGGCATGGTGCGCAGTTCAGGGTCATTGCCAAGATTGCCTACAATAATTACTTTGTTCACTCCCGCCATAAAATCCTCTTTCTGTATTGGCTTTCAATTTTGATGATCTCATATCTTGCCTGAAATTTGGAAAAAAATCATCAAATTTCAAATAAAAAATACTGGATGTTTACACAGTTTTGGGGATTTGCGATAATCGTTCCAATTTTACATTAAAGAGTAGTCATCATGGATAACATTGAGATTCGTGGCGCTCGCACGCACAATCTAAAAAATATTGATCTCACCATTCCGCGCGATAAATTGGTGGTTATTACGGGGCTTTCTGGCTCGGGCAAATCGTCGTTGGCATTTGATACACTTTATGCTGAGGGGCAGCGGCGCTATGTGGAGTCGCTGTCGGCCTATGCGCGCCAATTTTTGTCGTTGATGGAAAAGCCTGATGTGGATCATATTGAAGGGCTGTCGCCGGCAATCTCAATTGAGCAGAAATCCACCTCGCACAATCCGCGTTCCACTGTGGGCACCATTACTGAAATTTATGATTATTTACGCTTGCTGTTTGCGCGCATCGGCGAGCCGCGTTGCCCAACGCATGATGTGCCTTTGGCGGCACAAACCATTAGCCAAATGGTGGATAAAGTGCTGGCTTTGCCAGAAGGCAGCAAAATGATGCTGCTTGCGCCAGTTGTGAAAGAACGCAAAGGCGAGCACGTTAAATTGCTTGAAAATATTGCCACACAAGGGTTTATTCGTGCGCGTATTGATGGCGAAGTGTGCGATCTCTCCGACCCACCAACCTTAGAATTACAGAAAAAGCACACCATTGAGGTGGTGATTGATCGGTTCAAAGTGCGGTCAGACATCGCCACACGCTTGGCAGAATCGTTTGAAACCGCACTTGAGCTTTCAGGTGGTACGGTGGTGGTGGCGCCAATGGATAAGCAAGCGGAAATAGAAGAGCTGCTGTTTTCCTCCAACTTTGCCTGTCCACATTGTGGCTATTCCATTGCGGAACTGGAGCCGCGCCTGTTCTCGTTTAATAATCCTGCGGGGGCGTGCCCAAGCTGTGATGGGCTGGGCGTGCAGCAATATTTTGATGAAAAGCATGTGGTGCAAAATCCCTCTATTTCGTTGACCAATGGTGCGATCAAAGGATGGGATAAACGCAATTTTTATTACTACCAAATGCTGACTTCGCTGGCGAAACACTATCAATTCGACATCAATCAGCCCTTTGAGAAATTACCGAAAAAAGTACAAGACATCGTTCTACATGGCTCTGGCAGTGAAAAAATCGATTTTCATTATGCTAACGACCGTGGTGATATTGTGGTGCGCAAGCATCCCTTTGAAGGTATTTTAAACAATATGGCGCGCCGTTAT
The DNA here is from genome assembly GCF_014884995.1 of Spirabiliibacterium pneumoniae. Classification (GTDB taxonomy): domain Bacteria; phylum Pseudomonadota; class Gammaproteobacteria; order Enterobacterales; family Pasteurellaceae; genus Spirabiliibacterium; species Spirabiliibacterium pneumoniae. The sequence goes on along the minus strand of NZ_JABMII010000008.1, from coordinate 204,860 downwards.
AAAGAAACCGAATCCACCGCGGTGCGTGAAGAGTTGGCGAAGCTCATCAGTAATCGCCCATGCCGTGATTGTGGTGGTTCACGCCTGCGCACCGAAGCGCGCCATGTGTTTATTAACAATTTCAATTTGCCTGATGTGGCTGAGCGTAGTATTGGCAGTGCGTTAGCATTTTTTGAAGGGCTGAAACTCCAAGGGCAGCGCGCTCAAATTGCAGAAAAAATTCTTAAAGAGATCAAAGAGCGGTTATCATTTTTAGTCAACGTTGGGCTAAATTATTTATCGCTTTCGCGCTCGGCTGAAACCTTGTCGGGTGGCGAAGCACAGCGGATCCGCTTGGCCAGCCAAATTGGCGCGGGCTTGGTGGGCGTGATGTATGTGCTTGATGAGCCGTCGATTGGCTTGCATCAGCGCGACAACGAACGCTTGCTGAAAACGTTGACCCACCTGCGCGATCTCGGCAACACCGTGATTGTGGTGGAGCACGATGAAGACGCCATCATGGCCGCCGATTATATTATTGATATTGGCCCTGGTGCAGGTGTACACGGTGGCAATGTGGTGGCGCAAGGTACGGCAAAGCAACTGATGAAAAATGTCGCCTCGCTAACTGGGCGTTATTTGGCGGGTAAAGAGAAAATTGAGATTCCAACAGCGCGCACCCCTGTGGATAAAAAACGCTGGCTTACACTCAAAGGTGCACGCGGCAATAATCTTAAAAATGTCAACCTTGACATTCCTGTGGGCTTATTTACTTGCATTACGGGCGTGTCAGGCTCAGGTAAATCAACACTGATTAACGACACCTTGTTCCCGCTGGCACAAAATGCCCTCAACCGCGCAGAAAACACCCATGTGGCGCCGTATGACAGCATTGATGGCTTAGGCTTTTTTGACAAGGTGATCGACATTGATCAAAGCCCGATTGGGCGCACACCACGTTCTAATCCAGCCACCTATACAGGGCTTTTTACCCCGATTCGTGAACTCTTTGCAGGCGTGCCAGAATCTCGCGCGCGTGGCTATACGCCAGGGCGATTTAGTTTTAACGTGCGCGGTGGTCGCTGTGAGGCTTGTCAGGGAGATGGCGTGATCAAAGTGGAAATGCACTTCTTACCCGATGTGTATGTGCCGTGCGATCAGTGTAAAGGCAAACGCTACAACCGTGAGACCCTTGAGGTGCGGTATAAAGGCAAAACCATTCACCAAATTTTGGAAATGACGGTGGAAGAGGCGTGCGAATTTTTTGATGCGATTCCTGCCATTAAACGCAAGCTGCAAACCTTGATGGACGTTGGCTTGTCCTACATTCGCTTAGGGCAGTCATCTACAACACTCTCGGGCGGTGAGGCGCAACGCGTTAAGCTGGCCACTGAGCTTTCCAAACGCGATACGGGCAAAACGCTCTATATTCTGGATGAACCAACTACGGGGCTGCATTTTGCTGATATCAAACAGTTATTGAGCGTGTTGCACCGCTTGCGTGATCAGGGCAATACGGTGGTTGTGATTGAGCATAATTTAGATGTGATCAAAACAGCAGACTGGATTGTCGATCTCGGCCCCGAAGGCGGTGATGGCGGCGGTGAGATCATTGCAACAGGCACGCCAGAACAGTTGTGCAAAAATGAAAAATCGCATACGGCACGCTTTTTAGCACCAATGCTGAATAAGGCAAAATAAAAGTGCGGTTTTAACACAAACAATCTGTGTCTTTTTGCAATTTAAAGTTGAGCAAGGGCGCAGATTTTGATACATTGAGCGCAATTTCTGCCAAACACAATTAACTCTCAAATTCAAATCGGAATGACTATGTTTAAAAAAATTCGTGGGCTCTTTTCTAATGATCTTTCGATCGATTTAGGAACAGCAAACACCCTCATTTATGTTAAAGGTCAAGGCATTGTCCTTGATGAACCCTCCGTTGTCGCTATTCGTCAAGATCGTGTTGGCTCACTTAAATCGATCGCCGCCGTTGGGCGTGATGCCAAAATGATGCTCGGCCGTACTCCAAAAAGCATTGCGGCTATCCGCCCGATGAAAGATGGCGTGATCGCAGACTTCTTCGTAACAGAAAAAATGTTGCAATATTTTATCAAGCAAGTACACCGTAACAATTTTATGCGCCCAAGCCCGCGTGTGCTCGTGTGTGTGCCAGCAGGTGCCACTCAGGTAGAACGCCGTGCGATCAAGGAATCAGCTATCGGTGCTGGTGCGCGTGAGGTGTATTTGATTGAAGAGCCAATGGCGGCGGCTATTGGCGCAAAATTGCCCGTTTCTTCTGCCACAGGGTCTATGGTGATCGACATCGGTGGCGGTACCACTGAAGTGGCGGTGATTTCATTGAATGGTGTGGTGTATTCTTCTTCTGTGCGCATTGGTGGCGACCGCTTCGATGAGGCGATTATTGCTTATGTGCGTCGTACCTTTGGCTCTTCCATTGGTGAGGCCACAGCTGAGCGCATCAAACACGAAATCGGCACCGCCTTTATCGAGGAAGGTGATGAAATTAAAGAAATTGAAGTTCACGGTCACAACTTGGCAGAAGGCGCACCGCGCAGCTTTAAACTCACCTCTAAAGATGTTCTGGAAGCTATCCAACAACCGCTTAGTGGCATTGTAACGGCAGTGCGTACCGCACTTGAGTCTTGCCCACCTGAATTGGCCGCCGATATTTTCGAGCGCGGCATGGTGCTTACAGGCGGTGGTGCGTTGATGCCAAACATCGACATTTTACTTTCGCGTGAGTCTGGTGTGCCTGTGATTATTGCAGAAGATCCGTTAACCTGTGTGGCACGTGGCGGTGGTGAAGCACTTTCGATGATCGACACCCATGGTGGCGACATCTTCAGTGATGATTAATGCCTGCCAATAGGGCGAGTGGCTCGCCCTAGGACATGCCAATGAAACCCATTTTTTCCAAAGCACCGCCATTAGGCATTCGCTTGATTTTGGCGATTGTAGCGTCTGTTTTGCTGATGATCGGCGATGGGCGTAGCAGTGCGATGATTCAGCTGCGTAGCTTGATGGAAACATCCATCAGTGGCTTGTTTTATTTCGCCAATATGCCACGCACGGTGCTTGATGGTGTGTCTGATAACTTTGTGGATGCCTCCAAACTGCAAATCGAAAACAAAGTGCTTAAGCAGCAGCTGAGCGAAAAAAATGCCGATCTTTTGTTGCTTGACCAACTCAAAGTTGAAAATCAACGCCTGCGTTTACTGCTCAACTCGCCACTGCGTTACGACGAATACAAAAAAATTGCAGAAGTGCTGACAGCAGAAACCGACATCTATCGCCAGCAGGTGGTGATTAATCAAGGCAGTAAAGACGGCGTGTTTGTTGGGCAACCGATTATTGATGAAAAAGGCGTGGTCGGGCAGGTGATTTCGGTTGGGGCAACCAGCAGCCGTGTCTTATTAATTTCCGATGTGACGCATTCCATTCCTCTGCAAGTGTTGCGCAATGATGTGCGCGTGATTGCCAGTGGCACAGGGCGCAGCGATGAGTTACAGCTTGATAACGTCGCACGCTCGGTGGATATCATCAAAGGGGATTTGTTGGTAACCTCTGGTCTTGGTGGGCGATTTCCTGAAGGGTATCCCGTTGCGATTGTTGATAGTGTATCGCGCGATAAACAAAATTATTTTGCTACCATTACCGCTCGCCCATTAGCTTCACTGGAGCGTTTACGCTATTTATTGCTGCTTTGGCCTGTCAACGATGAATTGCATCGCGCCCATTCACTTTCACCAGAAGATGTACGCAACGCCGTGCGTCAGCGCTTGTCAGCCAAACCGAATGATTATCTCAACCCAAAACGCGGGCAAAATGTGAAAGAGAAAGTGGAGCTTGACGAAGCAGCAGATGAGGCAGATAAACACAATCAAGATCTTGACCCAGCGGATGCCAATCAGCAGCAACAAGACGCTCTGCGGGAGGACAACCCATAATGCGCGGCAGTTGGATTTTACAAACCTTGATTTTAGCCACCACTTTCGTGGTCGCCTTGATTATGGAAATCACGCCGTGGTCGGCGGATTTTCAAGGCTTTCGCCCTGCGTGGCTGGTAATGGTACTATTTTATTGGGTGATGGCGTTGCCTAACCGCGTCAGTATTGGTTGGGCGTTTGTGGTTGGATTAGTTTGGGATCTCAGCCTTGGCTCGATCATGGGCGTGCATGCGCTGACATTGTCGATTTTCACCTACATTATTGCCTCAAATTATCTTGTGCTGCGCAATCTTTCGCTGTGGCTACAAAGCGTGATTGCGGTGTTATCCGTGATTGTGATCGATATTGCCATCTTTTTGCTTGAGTTGTTTATGCACAGCGCTCGCTTTAACCCACAAGAGCTAGTTGGTGCCGTACTCAGCGGCATTCTGTGGCCGTGGGTGTTCCTACTCTTGCGCGCCTTGCGCCGCAAATTCCAAATGCGTTAATGCCAACCGCACTTTCTCTTTCCTCAGCCTTGCAATCCAAAGTGCGGTTTTTTCTTAGCCCTAAACGCGTTATACTAGGGTAAATTTAAGAGAGGTTATTTTGAGCGATATTTCCCAAACAACATTTACACTCGCGCCGCAAGACAATGCGCGTTTGCAATCCCTTTGTGGGCCATTTGATGCCCATTTAAAACACATTGAAGAGCACTTTGCCGTGCGCGTGGCACGCTTTGATTTCACTTTTACACTCAAAGCACAAAGCCCTGCGCAAAATGCCATCCTAAGTGCGGTCGAAAATTTGATCAAACAGCTGTATGTTGATACAGCCCCCGTGAAAGGCAAAGTGAAAGAGCTGGATATGGAAGACATTCACCTTGCCATCCAAGAAAGCCGTATTTTGTTACAAAATGCACAAGCCTCGCGCGAGAGCGCACCTAAAGTGTATGCCACAACGATCAAAACAAAACGTGGTGTGATAAAACCGCGTGGCGACAATCAAATCAATTACTTGCATAACATTTTGCGCCATGACATCGCTTTTGGCATTGGTCCAGCGGGTACGGGTAAAACGTATCTTGCAGTGGCAGCGGCGGTTGAAGCGCTCGAAAGGCAAGATGTGCGCCGCATCTTACTCACTCGGCCTGCTGTTGAGGCAGGCGAAAAACTGGGTTTTTTACCTGGTGATTTAGGCGCGAAGATTGAGCCATACTTGCGCCCATTGTATGATGCGCTGTTTGAAATGCTCGGCTTTGAAAAAGTGGAAAAATTGATGGAGCGCAAAGTAATTGAGATTGCTCCTTTGGCGTATATGCGAGGGCGCACGCTCAATGATGCCTTTATCATTTTGGACGAAAGCCAAAACACCACTATCGAGCAGATGAAAATGTTCCTCACTCGCATTGGCTTTAACTCTAAAGCGGTGATCACCGGCGATGTCACACAGGTGGATTTGCCGCGTGGGCAAAAATCGGGCCTGCGCCATGCGATGGAGGTGCTAAGCGAGGTGCCTGAGCTGAGTTTTAATTATTTTGATAGCCATGATGTGGTGCGTCATCCTGTGGTGGCAAAAGTCGTGCAGGCGTACGAAGTGTGGGAGCGTGCTGACGAACAACGTCGCTTAGAGGCGGCTGAAGCGCGCCGTAGAGAACGTGAGATGCAAGATGATCGAAATTGATTTGCAAATTGCCTGCCAAGATGAGGCTGGCCTGCCAACGGCTGAGCAGATTGAAACCTGGGCGGAAAGTGCAGTGCGCCAATCAGGCCTTGAAATGACCGTGCGCATTGTTGATGAAGCAGAGAGCCAAATGCTTAACCGCACTTATCGTGGCAAAGATTACCCCACCAATGTGCTGTCCTTCCCATTTGAATGCCCGCCTGAAGTGGCGTTGCCGCTACTGGGGGATTTGGTGATTTGTCGCCAAGTCGTTGAGCGCGAGGCCAAAGAGCAGGGCAAAACCGCACTTTCACACTGGGCGCATATGGTGGTGCATGGCTGTTTGCATTTGCAAGGTTATGATCATCTCACCGACAGTGAGGCAGAAGAGATGGAAAGCCTAGAGCGTGAGATTATGGCGCGCCTAGGCTTTGACGACCCGTATCGCGCGGAGCGCGAATGAGCCACCAGCGCGGCTGCGTACTCGCCTTTGGCGATGAAGTCGCGCTAATCGCTGCGCGAGAGCGTATTTTGGCACAAAACCACTCATGCGTATATTGTGCAGCTCAATTAGATAGCCCTCTTCCTCCCCACAGCCAATTTTACGCCTTCAAACATAGCCGCAATGCCCTTGGGCAAACCTTTAATTGCGCACTGCTGGATTGCAGCCACAACGGCAAGCTCCATTTCCACCTCGAAAGTTTAGCCATCGTTGCCGCATGTATCAAAGCAGGTGGCTGTTTGTACATCTTATTACCCGATTATGCCGCACTTGAATCGCTGCCTGATGGCGACAGCCAGCGTTGGAACAACCAAAACACGATCGCCACACCGCACTTTATGGCTTTTTTCAAAGCATTGGTGGCGCAATTTGGCTGGCCAGTGGTGGATTTAAACGCAGGGCAGCCGCTGCCCATTTATACCGCAGTAGATTACCCACCACCGCAAGACGCCATTGCCGCTCAACAGGCCATTTGCACCAACGTGTTGACACAACAACCGCGTACAACCTTGATCACCGCTCACCGTGGGCGCGGTAAATCGGCCTTGCTGGGGCAATTGGTGCGCGCATTGGCAGGCGATGTGGTTGTCACGGCGGCGAATAAAAGTGCGGTCACAACGTTGCGCCAATTTGCTCAGTGTGAACCGCACTTTGTCGCACCTGATGCGTTGTTGGCACAGTTTGCACAAGGGCGGCCTGCACCAAAGTGGCTGGTGATTGATGAAGCGGCGATGTTGCCTCTTAGCGTGGTGGCATCCTTGCTCGCGCATGCGCAACATAGCATATTGGCGACCACCATTGACGGTTATGAAGGCACAGGGCAGGGCTTTGTGCAAAAATGGCTGCAAGATCACCCCCACGCTTATCATGTGCAACTGCACACGCCTTTGCGCTGGGCTGAAAATGATAGGCTTGAGCAGTGGGTTAATGCGCTGATTGGTATCTCACCATGCAGCGCACCAAGCGTGGCAGATGAGGGTATTTCGCACGTTGCGCGTGTGGCGGACAAACTAGCGTGCTATCAACTCTTGCGCCAAGCTCATTATCGCACCACGCCGCTGGATTTGCGCCGTATGCTTGACGCCAGCGGGCAGCTGCTTTATCAACACACTCACGCCACGCGCTGCATCGCCGCATTGTGGGCGGTGGGCGAGGGTGGTTTGCCGAGCGCGTTAAGTACAGCCATTTATCGTGGAGAGCGCCAGCCACCAGGTAATTTGGTGGCACAATTATTATGCTTTCAAGCGGGATTAAAAGCTGCGGCAACACTTAACAGTATTCGCATCTCGCGTATTGCGGTGGCGCAAGCGTATCGTCGCCATGGCCATGCTAAGGCGCTGATTGAGTATCTCATCAGCCAACATCGTGCTGATTTCTATTCTGTCAGCTTTGGTTACACGCCAGAGCTTGCACAATTTTGGCAAAAGTGCGGTTTTGAGATTGTACATATTACGCCGTTTAAAGAGGCGAGTAGTGGATTGTTCAGTGCGGTGGCACTGCTCGCCATCAGCCCAGCAGGGCGCGAGTTGCTTACCCAAGCCAAAGTGCGGTTTGCGCGCGATTTCCCGCTAAGCGAGCATCCGCTGTGTTCAGCATTTCCTCACGCCTGTGATTTCACCTTGCAGGCATCAGATTATCAAGCACTGTATGATTTTGCCCACACCAACCGCACTTTGCACGCCACGTTACCCGCGCTCAAGCGCTTTTTACACAACCAGCCCAACGTCGATCTCAGCCACGCACTTGATGAGGTGCGTGGAGCACAGGTTAATCAAAAAGTGTTGTTGAAAGCATTCAAAGTGCGGTTGAAAGAGTATTTGGCATAAAAAATCACGAGCCGTAGCCCGTGATTTTATACTGTGAGATGATTACAGGAATAAGTTGGCGAAGATAAAGCCAAATACCAAGCTAAATACCATGCTCAATAAACCTGGAATCATAAAGCTGTGGTTGAAAATAAAGCGCCCAATTCTGGTTGTGCCTGTAGTGTCGAAGTCAATGGAGGCGATGATCGGGCCATAGTTTGGAATGAAGAAATAACCATTAACCGCAACGAAAGTGGCAATGATTACATGTGCAGGCAAGCCGAGGGTGAGCGCAACTGGCACTAACACCACAGTGGTGGCGCCTTGGCTGTTGACCATCACAGACAACGCGAACAACGCGAGCGCAAATGTCCAAGGCGCAGCTTGAACCAATCCTTGAACAGCTTCAATGATTTCGGGTTTGTGTGCAGCAACCAATGTATCACCTAACCATGCGATACCGAAAATGGCAATAATTGCACGCATACCGGCGTGGAATACTGAGCCTTGAGTGATTTCATTGCCGTCTGGTTTACAGGTTAAGATAATTAACGCACCGATGGTAAGCATCACAATTTCAATGGTGTGCGCCATGCCCATCGGTTGACCATCAAAGTGCGGTCGAATGCTAGGGAAGGCACCCATAATAACGACTAACAAAGCGCCGAACAAGAACAACGCCACAGAACGCACGGCAGTTGGGGTAACTTGCATACTTTCGATATCGGTGGTGCTGGTCGCGTTGTGTTTTTGGTAGTTCGGGTCTTTGAGCAGGCGTTGGTAGTTTTCATCTTCGCTAAGCTCTTTCCCCATTTTGTTCACAAACACACAAGCCAGTGCAATGCCCAGCACGGTGGCAGGGATGGTGACCATCAACACATCGGTCAGTTTAATACCTTGTGGCTCAAGGAATTTCACAATCGTTACCACAGCAGCAGCAATTGGACTGGCGACAATCGCAAACTGAGAAGCAATAACCGCCATTGACAGTGGGCGCTCTGGGCGGATGCCGTTGTGGCGACTTACCTCTGCAATAACAGGCAGTACGGAGTAGGCCACATGACCAGTCCCCGCTAAAAAGGTGAAAACATACGTTACCACTGGGGCAACAAAAGTGATGTGTTTAGGATTCTTATGCAAAATTTTAGTGGCAATTTTAATCATATAGTTCAAACCACCTGCTGCTTGCATTGCAGCTGCAGCAGAAACCACTGCCATAATCATAAACATAACATCAATTGGTGGGCTACCTGGTTTTAAATCAAACACAAAGGCAAGCACAGCGAGCCCCATTCCCCCCATCACACCAAGACCGATCCCGCCAATGCGTGCACCGATCAAGATACATAGTAATACTATTGCAAATTGAATCAGAAACATAATTGCTCCGTTGAAAATAGACGAATGTTGAGCCAGATGTGGCCAACGGTTATGAATACCCTAAAATTGTGCTTGCGATAAGCGCGCCTATTTTAGCAATTTGTGCGCCAAAAATAGAGCGGAAAATGCGTAAAAAGGCGGTTTAAATCAAAATAAAGCCGAAAAAAGGGGCCGAAGCCCCTTGAAAATGAAAAGTGCGGTTATTTTGCGCTGTTGCGCGGTTTTTTCTTGCGCAATTCGTACACATCTTTACGACGGTCTTTGAGATTGCGCACGCTACCAAATTGGTGCAGCTCACGCAAATCGTCAATATTGACATCAGCAATCAGCACCATTTCGGTGTTTGGTGTGGCTTCGCTTTTGATCCCATTGGTTGGGAAGGCGAAATCACACGGCGTGAAAATCATCGATTGTGCGTATTGAATGTCCATATTGTGCACGTTCGGCAAGTTGCCTACGGAACCTGCAATCGCCACAAAACATTCATTTTCAATGGCACGCGCTTGGGCGCAATAACGCACGCGTGAGAAACCGTTTTGGGTATCGGTCAAAAAAGGTACGAACAAAATATCCATGCCATCGTCGGCTAAAATTCGGCTTAATTCTGGGAACTCGGAATCATAACAGATCAAAATCCCGATTTTGCCGCAATCGGTGTCAAAGGATTTGATTTGGCTGCCGCCAACCATCCCCCACACGCGCTCTTCATCAGGCGTGACGTGAATTTTTTCGTAGCGGTCTTGTGTACCGTCACGTTTACACAAATAGCCCACGTTGTACAAACTGCCATCGCGCAGCTCAGGCATGGAGCCAGTAATGATATTGATGTTATAAGAAATCGCCAGCTCCGCGAATTTATCAACAATCGGCTGGGTGTATTTCGCCAATTTACGGATCGCCTCAGGCTCTGACAAATGGTTATATTTTGCCATCAGCGGCGCGTTGAAAAATTCAGGGAATAGAGCAAAGTCACACTGATAATCGGAGACTGCGTCAATAAAATATTCTGCTTGTTGCATCAGTTCGTCGACATTTTTATACGAGCGCATTTGCCACTGAATCAGCCCCAAACGGATGTCTTTTTTGTTGGTTGTTGCCTCATCCGTGGGTTTTTCATAATAAATATTGTCCCAACGTAGCAACACCGCATAATCATTGGAACCCGCATCACCAGGGAGATAACGACGCAAAATTTTACGCGGGTGGAAGTCATTGGCAAGCTGGAAATTAAACACTGGGTCGTGAATTTCTTTCATCCGCACTTTTTCGATGTACTGCTTCGGTGTCAGCTCGTCGCTGTATTTGTGATAATTCGGAATCCGCCCACCAAAGGTGATCCCTTTCAAATTGAGTTTTTCACACAACTCTTTGCGGTAGTCATACAAACGGCGGCCTAGGCGCAAGCCACGGAACTCAGGGCGCACAAAAATATCAATGCCATAGAGCATGTCGCCGTCATTGTCATGGGAATCAAAGGTTTCATTTGCCGTAATTTGATTATAAGTGTGGTTGTCATCGTATTTTTGATAATCCACAATAATGGACAGCGCGCAGCCCGCTAAATCCCCATTCACCTTAATAATGGCTTGCCCTTCAGGGAATTTTTCAATCAATGCCTCGATTTGATCTTCTCTCCAGTAGGCATCTTCCAGCGTGGCGTAGGATTCAATCATCGCTTGCTTGAGCTGTGGATAATCTTCCATGGTCAGATACGTCAACTCAATATTTTCAATTTCTTGGTAGTTCATTGATTCTCCTATTATTCAACGACAAAGTGCGGTCAAACCGCACTTTTCAAAGAGGTGGCATATATTTATTGCCTGTGAGAAATAATTAATTTGTTAAAATTATTCTACAGTTTATGGCTTTAAATTGCAAATTGGTGGCTTTTTCATCATTTCATCACCTTCTCCAACAACGACTGATAACTGTCCACCACATCATAAATCACGTTGCCATGACTAATCGCTTTGAAATGCTCTCTGGCGCAGTGGATTTTGGCGTCTTCAATTAAGCGCAGTTGCATGGAATCCATCGAGCCTTTGGTTTCTGCCACAAAATAGATGTGCTTGATATTGTCTTCATAAAACGCGATGGCCCAGTCGGGGTTGTATTTGCCCACGGGGGTGGAGATGTAAAAGCTATTGGGCAGTTTCACATACACGGCAACATCGCCGCTGGCTTCTAATTCGTTGGCAAAGCCGCGCTCGTTGGCGGAATCGTAGAACAGATGATCGTAGAGATGCTTGTTGGTTTTCATCGCATTGACATCTAGCTTGCCTTTTTGCGATTGTATTTTCGGGTCGGTGAAAATATTGGCGTCGTAGCGTTCATCGAGCACATTGTAGGTGATGTGCTCCACAATCGCGGTGGCTTTTTCCGCGTTGATAAGCGCGGCGGTTTTGATGATAAACGCCTCAGGGTTGGCTTGAAACTGCGCGAATTTCTCCGCTTTGATGCCTTGCAGAATGCGGATCACCGCCTTGCGCGTGAGCCCTGTTTCTGCCACCACTTTGCCGATTAAATCGTATTTCACCGTGGCGCTGACTTGCGCCTGTGCGCGATGAATTTTGGGTGCCTTCTTCACAAACGCCGTGCCGCTTGCCAGCGCGTCTTTCGATTCGATCTGCGTCATCTCGCCGCTTTCCACGTTGAAATACACCTTCGGCACATCAAGATGCGTATTAATGGCAGCGATAGCTTTTGCCACCAACTCATCGCTGTCAAAATCCACCACATACGCCGATTTGGCGTTGATCTGCCGCCACAGCGCTTTAAACTCTGGCATGGCGAGTTTGTCTTTATCAATGGTCAGCTTAACATCATTGTCGCGCGCATTTTCAGGTAGCATCGCGCTTGGGTTATACACCGAATCGATAATGGCGATAATAGTGGAGGCGGCGTGGGTGACTTCTTCAGCAATTTTCACTTCACCATTGGCTTTGGCTTCGTGATATTTCTCTGTGATTGCTCCTTTTTTATCGATATAGCCGTTGGCATACAAATCTAAGAAAATGGCTTGTGCACTTTCTGCATCAATTACTTGCTTATTACCTTGCGCGTCTTCAATGACCTTGTCCACAAACAAGGCTTGCGTAACCGCACGCGGTCTGTCAGCAATCGCTTCTGCCATTTCGCTTTGCAGCCCTTTGGCAAAACTGTCGTAGCTTTCGCTGGCAATCACGGTGAGCACATTCACCTGATGCACGTCTTCGCCTAGCACATTCGTGTCCATGCGCTCACCTTGTTGGTTAACGCATAAGCGCAACCCGCGCCCGACTTCTTGCCGTTTGCGCACTTCACTACTGCTTTGCTTGAGTGTGCAGATTTGGAATACGTTCGGATTATCCCAACCTTCCCGCAAGGCAGAATGCGAGAAAATAAAGCGCACCGGCGATTTACTCGGGTTTCTGTCAAGCAGCAGCTCTTTGTTTTTCATAATTAAATCGTAAGCATCCACATCGTCGGCGGAGGTTTCATTTCTTCTCACCCTGCTATCAACCAGCTTGCCTTTTTTATCAATGGAAAAATAGCCCGCATGGGTTTGATTTGCGCTGATCGCATCCAGATATTGGCGATAGGCATCTGACCCGAGTTCATGTTGAAACTGCTGAACAATATCCTGATATTCCTGCTCAAATAGCTCGGCATAGCGTCCGTTTTGCGCATTGCCTGCTTCATCGTATTGCTTGTATTTCGCCACTTCATCAATAAAAAACAGCGATAAGACTTTAATCCCTTGCGCAAACAGCGCCTGTTCTCTTTCCAGATGCGAGAGAATCGTTTCGCGGATTTGAATACGGCGTAAATCGTCTTCTTCCACTTGCCCGATCACTTCGCCGGCATGTAGCTTCACGCCGTTGACAAACTCAATCGAATGATTGCGCCCGTCAATCCGCGCGACGACAAAACGGTCTTTGTATTCTTCGAGATAGTTCGATTGATCATAAAGGTTATCGCCTTGCTGCACCGTGCGGGTGATTTTGCGCAGGACTGTTTTGCCTTTGCAGTCAAACTGAAGCGTTGCCGTGGGTGCGGATTTGGAAAGATTGATTTTTTCTAAATACACATAACTATTCGTGGCAGTGCTGCCTGATTGGCTGATGCCTTTGACCGCAATTTTTTTCACTAAGTGCTTATTGTAGGCTTCCATCGCATCGAGGCGATACACCAGATTATAAAGGCTGTCTGCCTTGTGCGTGGCAGAATAGCGTAGCGTCATCAATGGCTTGAATTCTCTTAGCTGCTCTTTGGTTTTTTTACCCTCCACCGATTGCGGTTCATCAATAATCACAATCGGATTGGTTTTGGCAATGACGTCAATCGGGCGACGTGAGCGAAACTCATCGAGCTTCATATAAATCCGCCGTGCATCTTTGCCATTGGCATTAAACGCCTGCGAGTTGATAATCATCACATGAATAGCACTATCGGAGGCAAAGCGGTCGATTTCCGTCAGGCGCTTGGAATCATAGATAAAAAAGCGGATTTTTTTGCCGTATTCTTCGGCAAAATGGTCTTGCGTAATAGCAAATGTTTTATACACGCCTTCACGAATGGCAATGCTTGGCACGACCACGATAAACTTGCTCCAGCCATAATGCTTGTTCAATTCATACATGGTTTTAATGTAGGTGTAGGTTTTGCCTACGCCCGTTTCCATCTCAATGGTGAGGTTAAACTTACCTTCGAGCTTTTCAGACGGCATCAGATGATGGGCTTTTTGCGTGCGTTGAATATTGGCTAAAATCGCCGCATCGCTAAGAGCAGGCACAAGCGGCTGATTGCGCCAGCCTGTATGTTGAACAGTATCAAGTGCGGTTTGATCACCATCCATCCCTTCAAATTGCAATTGTTCTCCATTTCCTTTGGTTAGGGCTCGCTTAAGATCAATACCTGGATCAACACGATAACTCAGCGTGCGATACGGCTGTCCGGCAAACGCATCCACTACCGTCTGCGCCGCATCCGCTTGGAATGGTTGATGTTTAAATTGAAGTTTCATCGCCGCCCCCTTAAATCACTTTCACACGGGTATTGGGTGCATAACATTTAAAAATCTCGCCCACATTGATTTTGGCAGGACTGCTCTCAAAACCACTATCACGGAACACGGCGCGTAACGGCTGAAGTTTGGCAATCGCTTTTACCACGCTTTCTGACACATTATCATCAAAGCAGGCGATTAAATCGCCGTCGTTGTAATTATGCACGGTGTAACCTTCTATCTCTTCGGCACGATACGGCATGGACAACGGCAAACCCCAATCAATCAGGCAGCCAAACAGCAAATCCAAAGCAGTGCGGTCGGGCTTAATATTGGATTCCATTTGCACCAATAACTTTTGATCGTATGCTTCAGGGTGATAAAACACATCTTCCATATTGGAATCCGCGACTTTCAACACACGAAAACCGCCATCAAACGGTTTGTCAGGATGGTCTTCAGCAATCTTTTTCGCCGCACGTCGGATGCGCTCTTTGCCGATTTCACAAATATTTTCAAAGCCTGCTTTATACGCCTCTGAACTCGGGTCAGTTTTTTCAGGTAATTGCACCATAATAAATTGGCGATTACCGCCGTCTTCAGCGTTCAGTTGCATCACGGCGTGGGCGGTAGTGGCGCTGCCTGAAAAGAAATCGAGGATGATGCCGTCTGAATCGGTTGCGATAGATGCAAGGTGCGAAACTAAATTGATCGGTTTGGGGTAACTGAACACCATTCCATCAAAAAGACTTTTTATATCATCATTGCCGCTTTCGGTTCTTCCATAAACCGCATCAATTAATAGGCTTTTAGGGGTTACGCCATTTGGTCTGTAATATTTTGTGTATACCTTGCCATTTTTAAAAACCAGTTGATCAAAATCAGCTAAAACTTTTTTCTGACTCCATCTCCAACATGACTGTTTTCCTTTAATAACTCTAGGTAAATAAACATTTCCTTCATTATCTTTTATTTCAAAAACTAGCGAATCACTAAATCTAATTGAAGATTTATCAAGCGTAACCAATCCATAGCTTCCGTTCTCATCAGTAAAAGGATACAAGCTATCATCGAGTTGATGTTTTTTGTCCAAATTTAATTTCAGAATGTTTAAATTTTTAGTGTATGCAATGATATATTCATGCTCAATAACAACATGGTTTGAATCATTGCCACCGCCTTGCTTTTTCTTCCAAACCATCTGCGCCACAAAATTCCCCGCTCCAAACACCTCATCACATATCTTTTTCAAATTCGCCTGTTCATTGTCATCAATCGAAATAAAAATCACGCCATCATCGCTGAGCAAGTGGCGTGCAAGCATCAGCCGTGAGTAAATCATCGAGCACCAATCAGAATGAAAGCGTCCGTTGGTTTCGGTGTTTTTAAACAGGCGGTTGCCGTCGTCGTCAAACTCGCCGTTTTCGTCGGCATAGTCGGCGGCGGTCATTTTGAAATCATCGTTGTAGATAAAATCGTTGCCGGTGTTATACGGCGGGTCGATATAAATCATTTTCACTTTGCCCAGATAGCTTTCTTGCAAGAGCTTCAAGACTTCTAAATTATCGCCTTCAATATAGAGATTTTCGGTAGTGTCCCAGTTCACGCTTTCTTCAGGGCAGGGGCGCAGGGTTTTGCTAATCGGCTTGTTGGCTTCTACCATCGCGGCTTTTTTACCCACCCAAGTGAATTCATACGCTTCATCGCCGTCCAGCACTTCATCGGCAAGCATTTGTTTGAGCATCTCAAAGTTAATTGCTTTTTTCGGCTTGCCTTTGTTGTCCACGGTTTCGGTGATGCAGTTGGGGAAAAGTTCGGCGATTTGGTCGATATGTTGTGCGGTCATATCAGCGGATGCCATGCGCATTTTTTCCATTAGAGGTTCTCCAATTCTTGTTTGAGTTTTTTCAGTTCGGTATTAAGCAGCATTTGTTTGTTGAGCTGTTTTTCTTTGGCTATTTTACGTTGCAAGGCGGCGATGCGCTTTTGCAGTTTTTGCCGTTGTTCATCACATTCCACCGCGGCTTTAAGGCTGCCTGAAGGTTGCTTGCCGCTGAGTCGTTCGCCGGCGATTTGGCGGATAAAGTTTTCATAGGCACTTTTGATGTCTAAACCTTCTAACCGTAGCGATAGTTGTTCTTCTGCCAGCCACTGCGTATGGTAATAGCGATTGACTTTAAAAGCATGATTGCCCGCGGCGGCGGCTTCTTTATAACCAATCCATGCCTGATATTTCCCCTGATATTCCAGTAAAAAGATAATGTGATAGGGAATTTGTTTATCAATTTGCTTGAGCAATGCTTCATCAATGCTCGGTTGGTTGAGTAAGATTTCAAACACTTCAATCTCAATGACTTCATCACTTGGCGCAAGATTAGCTTTTGACGCATCAATTTTATTGCGCCAATAAATGGCTTTTATTTGCGCGACAAAGGCTTTTTTTACGGCAGAAGGAATATCTATTTTTTCGTAAAATTGTTGCTTAGGAATTCTTTTTCTTTTTTCAAATTCGGTGCTTTTGGGCAATTTGATCATGATGCTTCCTGAGACGTTTTCACCACTAAAAAACAAATGAGTTCAAAATCATCCAATCCGCTAATGTCGGATATGAGCGCTGAAGTTCCGCCTGCTGAAAACAGGCTGTCGATGTCGCTTTCTTCTTTGCGGCTGATAATGGAGCTGATGGCATCATCGAGTAATTGAGAAACTTTGCCCATGTTGCGCCCGTCGTCGGTTTCGCGGTTAAAAGCCTCGTAAAGTGCGGGAATTGGTGCTTTTTTACCGCGGCAAAGCAGGCGGATATGGTCAAGCAAGGCTTTGGGGTTGAGATAATCACACACCACGCTACCGTCGGCGGCGATATAGACCATGTAAAACGGGTGAATGCGGTTTTGTTTGTCGGCATTGACGCTATCGTTGATATTTTTCAGCACAAACACCACGCCTTGCGGGAGTTCCGTTGTAGCAGCCGTAACCGCGTGCATTCCTTTGGGTTTGTTATCCAAATCACCGTGCTGTTTGACGTATTCCAGCAGGTCAAGGCGAAATTCATTCAGTCCTAAATCCATAATGGAGATGCCGCCGGAGATGTCCTCCATATCCACCACTTCTTCTTGCAGGCGCTTGAGCTGTTGCTTGCGGTATTCTAAATCGCCTTTTTCTTCGGGGTTGATGAGGTTGTCATCACCGGTAGAAGTCATCACCGATATTTTCATGCGGGTTTCTACCCGTCCTTTGAGATTGATGTATTCATCCAAATCTAAATCCGGCCAGAAGTTGACCAGCTGAATTTCAGCATTTTGACTGCCGATGCGGTCAATACGTCCAAAGCGCTGAATAATGCGCACGGGGTTCCAGTGAATGTCGTAGTTGACCAGATAATCGCAGTCTTGCAGGTTTTGTCCTTCAGAAATACAGTCTGTGGCAATCAGCACGTCGATTTCAGTTTGGCTGTCGGGCATTAATAATGCTCTGTCTTTTGAAATTGGTGAGAAACAAGTGAGCACATTGTTAAGCGTTGCCCGAAAGCCTTTAATCGTGGTTTTGCCGTCGATGCTGCCGGTAATAAGTGCTGTATCCAAGCCGTAGCGTTTTTTGATAAAGGTGCTGACGTGTTCGTATAAATATTCTGCTGTGTCGGCAAAGGCGGAAAACACCAGCACTTTTTGGTTGCCCGCATTGATGGGATGCTCAATTTTTTGCGCCAGTAGTTTAAGAAGCGCTTGCAGTTTACTGTCGTGCTCCGGAGTGATGTCGTCTACCATAGCGGTTATCAGCTCTATGGTTTCAGCATCTGCTTGTAATTCAGTGCGCCATGAAGAGTAGTCCATATCAGCGAGATCAATTTTTACCTTTTTGCCGACGGTAAAGTAGTCGGTGTTGCTGTCATCCACATCCCATTCGTCATCTGCTGCGTCGTAACCTTCAATATTTGCGCGTCCGGATTGTTCAAAGTCATCAATCGCGGTAATGGTGTCGTCAATCAAGGCTTTGATTCTTTTTAGCGTAAGACGGAAGGAATTGACTGAGCTTTCCAAGCGTTTTAATAGATTGATGCTCATCAGTTGCCGCACACCTTTTTCACGCCCTGCTTGCGTGAGGTTTTCTTTGTTGGACGCAAGGTCGTTATATTTTTCTATTTTGCTCGGAAAGATATAATTCGACGGTGTGTAGATAGCAAGATTAAGCTGCATCAGTTGCTCGTAAATTTCGTTGTAATTAATCGCGGTATTTAAATCCGTCAGCGGTGGGCGCAATGACACAGGCTTTCTGCGTGCGGGGAATTGCCCGATGGCAGCGGTGTCGTAGTATTTTTCGATATGTTTTCTGGAACGCGCAATGGTCACGCTGTCGAGTAATTCAAAAAAATCAAAATCCAATGTTGTCAGTAGGGCTTCTGTTGTGCGCGCATCTGCTTCCAGCTTGCTCCAAGTGTTGAAGGCTCTTTGGGCTTGCTTGAAAATTTCTTCAATCGTTTTGCCGGTCTTGAGTTGGTGATTGATGTTTTCCGAATTGCCTTCATAGGCAAGGGCAAGTTGGTTTTTCAGGTCGATA
The DNA here is from genome assembly GCF_014884995.1 of Spirabiliibacterium pneumoniae. Taxonomy (GTDB): domain Bacteria; phylum Pseudomonadota; class Gammaproteobacteria; order Enterobacterales; family Pasteurellaceae; genus Spirabiliibacterium; species Spirabiliibacterium pneumoniae. Next base: position 186,041 of record NZ_JABMII010000008.1, on the reverse strand, counting down.
AAGCGATTGTTCACCGGCGTGGCTGAGAGCATTAACACTTTGGTTTTGACGCCGGATTTGATGATTTTTTCCATCAGCTTGGTGTAGCGGTTTTCGTGGGTGTCTGCGTGCGTGCCGGTGCCGTTGCGAAAATTATGCGATTCATCAATCACCACTAAATCATAGTTGCCCCAATTTAAGCGCTCTAAATCCAGTCCGTTTGATTGTCCTTGTGCGCGTGATAAATCGGTGTGGAATAACACATCATAGTTAAGCCTGTCGGCTGCGATGGGATTATTCACATAATTATCTTTATAGGTATTCCAATTTTCTGCCAGCTTTTTCGGACACAATACCAGCACACTTTTATTTCTGTTTTCATAGTATTTCACCACAGCAAGTGCGGTAAAGGTTTTCCCCAAGCCGACGCTATCCGCCAAAATACAGCCGTTATAACGCTCCAGCTTATTGATGATGGCTAATACAGCATCTTTTTGAAAGTCATAAAGTAAGCTCCAAATTTTGCTGGTTTTAAAGCCGGTGGCTTCATTGGGCAATTCATCTTCTGAAAGGTCTTCCAGAAATTCATTAAAGATATGATACAAGGTCATGAAATAAATGAATTCCGGTGCATTTTCGTTGTATGCCGTGGTGATGTTTTCAATCACCGCTTCGGTAACATCTTGGAATTTTTGAGCATCATTCCATAATGTTTCAAATAGCTGCGTGTAAGGAAGCGATATAGCTGCTTCAAAACGGTTGATCATGTTACAAATATTATTACCGCGTTCACAGCCGATATCAGTGGTAGTGAAGCCATTGAATGGCATATAAGCGAGAGTATGCTGATGGCTTTCGATAGTCATGAAGCTGCTCATGTTTTCGCCTGTGATATTCGATTTAAACGTCGCTTTTTTTCTGATCCAATCCGCACATTCTTTGGCAACGGCTTTTTGCGTCATTTCATTTCTGAGTTTTATCTCGTATTCAGTGCCATAAAGGCTGTTTTCACGACTTAATCTGGGAATATAAAATTCCCGTTTTTGCTTTTGCGCTTTTTCGGTAATAAAAGTGGGAGAGGTAAAAATAAAACGGAACGCATCAACAGATTCCAGTTGCTTTTGTAATTCTTTATAAGCATACATAGAAAAACAGGCGGCAGTGACGGAAACTCTGCTGTCCGGTTGAATACTCAGCAAAAGATCATCGCGCACGATGTCAGTGATGTTGTTGAAGACTTTTGTTTCCATTTATTTCACCAATTTATAAGAACTGGGTTGATCTTAGAAATGAATCATAAGAATACAAGTGCTGGGTTATTTTAAAATAAAAAAAGCCCTGTAAAAAGGGCTTTTGTTTACTCCCACTCAATCGTAGCAGGTGGTTTGCCGCTGATGTCGTAGGTGACGCGGGATATGCCATTGACTTCGTTGATGATGCGGTTGGACACTTTGCCGAGTAGGTCGTATGGCAGGTGTGCCCAGTGGGCGGTCATGAAGTCGATGGTTTGCACCGCACGGATAGAGACAACCCAGTCATATTTGCGCCCGTCGCCCATCACGCCGACGGATTTCACTGGCAGAAATACGGTGAAGGCTTGGCTAACTTTGTGGTACCAATCGGCGTTGTGCAGCTCTTCGATGAAGATTGCGTCGGCGCGGCGGAGGATGTCGCAGTATTCTTTTTTCACCTCGCCGAGCACGCGCACGCCAAGTCCAGGGCCTGGGAATGGGTGACGCATTAACATTTCGTGCGGCAAGCCGAGGGCAAGGCCGATTTTGCGTACTTCGTCTTTGAACAATTCTTTCAGCGGTTCAACCAGCCCAAGTTTCATATAATCTGGCAAGCCACCCACATTGTGGTGGGATTTAATCACGTGCGCTTTGCCCGTTTTGCTGGCGGCGGACTCAATCACGTCAGGGTAGATTGTGCCTTGTGCGAGCCATTTGACGTTGCTGAGTTTGTGGGATTCTTCATCGAACACATCAACAAACACTTTGCCGATGATTTTGCGTTTGGCTTCAGGATCTGCCACGCCTTTAAGTTCATTTAAGAAACGATCTTCAGCGTTGACGTGGATAATATTCAGTCCGAATTTATCGCCGAACATCTCCATTACTTGCTCGGCTTCGTTAAGTCGCAGCAAGCCGTTATCGACAAACACGCAGTGGAGATTTTTGCCAATGGCGCGGTGGAGTAAAAGTGCGGTCACAGATGAATCCACGCCACCAGAAAGGCCTAAAATCACTTGGTCGTCACCAACTTGTGCTTTAATGCGTGCCACAGCGTCTTCAATGATGTTTTCTGCCGTCCATTCGCGTGCACAGCCGCAGATGTTTTCCACAAAGTTGGTGAGCAGTGTTAAGCCACTTTTAGTGTGAGTGACTTCTGGGTGGAACTGCACACCATAAAAATGACGCTGTTCGTCCGCCATAGCGGCGATTGGGCAGGTAGCGGTGGTGCCAGCAATACTAAAGTGCGGTGGCAAGCGGGTGACTTTGTCACCGTGGCTCATCCACACATCCAGCAACGCACGACCAGTGTCGTTTTGCGCATCTTTCATATTAGCAAAAAGTGCGGTTGGATTTTCTAACGCTACTTGCGCATAGCCAAACTCGCGATGATCAGAAGTTTCGGTCAAGCCACCGAGTTGCATTGCCATGGTTTGCATGCCGTAACAAATGCCCAGCACTGGCACACCAGCGTTGAACACATATTCTGGCGCACGCGGGCTGTTTTCTTCCGTGGTGCTTTCTGGCCCGCCAGAAAGGATGATCCCTTTCGGGTTGAAATCGCGGATGTCTTGCTCTGAAACGTCCCACGCCCACAGCTCACAATAAACGCCAATTTCACGAATGCGTCGTGCGATCAGTTGGGTATATTGCGAACCAAAGTCGAGGATAAGGATTTTGTCGTTGTGGATGTTGTTCATTATGATCTCTATTGATTAAATATTATTTTTTAGTGGCTTGGCATGATGACGTTTTTAGCACTTGCAAGCCTTCTTTTTTATAGATTGCAAATGCACCTTGGCGACAATCTGAACCGTAGAGGCGTGCAAATTGGGCTGTCGGTTTACCTTCAGCAATGAGATATAAAGTGCCGTCTTCATCAGTGTCTTGTTTTTTAATCACCCAATGATTTTTCGCTAAGGCTTTTAGCACACTTTCTTGCGATTGACCTTCATACATATCAGGGACACCACTTGATGACCAATCATTGGCACAGGCGGATAAAAAAAGAGTCATTAAAAGCATAGCGAGTTTTTTCATTTGGTCTAGTCCTTATATCTAATAGCAACTATTCAAATCAACCGCACTTTAATCATCAAAGTGCGGTTTTGGCTTATCCCATGCGATAATTCGGGGCTTCTTTGGTGATAGTGACATCATGCACATGGCTTTCGGTGATGCCAGCGCCGCTGATACGTACAAATTGTGCTTTGGTTCGCAGCTCTTCAATCGTGGCACACCCTGTTAAACCCATACATGAACGCAAGCCACCCATTTGTTGGTGGATGATTTCTTTGAGATACCCTTTATATGGAATGCGTCCTTCAATGCCTTCTGGCACGAGTTTGTCGGCGGCGTTATCGGATTGGAAGTAACGGTCGCTTGAGCCTTTGGTCATCGCACCCAGTGAGCCCATGCCGCGGTAGGATTTGAACGCGCGGCCTTGGAACAGTTCAATTTCCCCAGGTGCTTCTTCGGTGCCAGCGAGCATAGAGCCGACCATCACGCAGCTAGCGCCTGCGGCGATGGCTTTGGCTAAGTCACCTGAGTAACGAATGCCACCGTCGGCAATCACTGGGATACCGCGATCTTTTAATGCTTCGGCTGCATCAGCAATAGCAGTGATTTGTGGCACACCCACGCCAGTTACAATACGGGTGGTGCAAATCGAGCCTGGGCCAATGCCCACTTTAACCGCACTTGCACCGGCATCGGCCAACGCAATGGCACCCGCCGCGGTGGCGACGTTGCCCGCCACAATCGGCAAGTCAGGGTATTTAGCCCGTGCTGCACGCACACGCTCTAACACACCTTCAGAGTGGCCGTGAGAGCTGTCAATTAATAATACATCCACACCAGCAGCCACTAAGGCATCAATGCGCTCTTCATTGCCTGGGGCGGCACCGACAGCAGCACCCACGCGCAAGCGGCCGTATTGGTCTTTACAGGCGTTCGGTTTGCTTTCAGCTTTTTGGTAGTCTTTCAAGGTGATCATGCCCACGAGTTTAAAGGCATCGTTGACCACCAGCACTTTTTCAATGCGGTGTTGGTGCATGAGTGAAAAGGCTTCTTCACGCGGGCGATGCTCTTTCACGGTAACGAGGCGTTCTTTCGGTGTCATAACATCACTCACAGGGCGATCTAAATCTGTCACAAAACGCACATCACGACCAGTGACAATGCCAACTAAATCACCATCTTCAGTCGTAACAGGATAGCCTGCAAAGCCATTTTTCTTACTTAATGCGGCTAAATCACGCAAGTTCATATCAGGGCGCACAGTAATTGGATCGGTTACAATACCGCTTTCAAATTTTTTCACCTTGCGCACCCGGTCGGCTTGGCGCTCAACGCTCATGTTTTTATGGATAAAACCAATGCCGCCTTCTTGGGCAAGGGAGATCGCCAATTTGGTTTCTGTCACTGTATCCATCGCAGCGGATAATACAGGGATATTCAGCTTGATGTCTTTGGTTAAATAAGTGGTTAAATCGGCAGTATTCGGAAGAACGGTTGAATGTGCTGGCACTAATAGCACGTCATCAAAAGTGAGTGCCTCTTTGGCGATTCTAAGCATTGCAATATCTCTCAAATCAAGGTGGGTTGTATAAATATTGCTGGCGGATTATACAGGCTTTTACGCCATTTGTGAATGACTTTTAACGTATCAACACCACTTTCTGACTTATACTGGCAATTTAGATGAAATATGACTAAGATAGAACGATGTTTTTTCGGTAGGACATGTCATGCAAGACACTTTTCTCGACTCTATCGCCTTCTCAGTGAGTGTAACACTGCCCAATATTTTAATGCTGCTGCTTGGCATTTATCTTAAACGCATTGGCATGATCAACGACCATTTTGCTCAGCAAGGGGCGAAATTAGTGTTTAACATCACGCTACCCGCACTTTTATTTTTAAGCATTGTGCAAAACCCAACGGATTATACTTCTCAGTTAAGTATCGTTGGCGTTGGTTATCTCGGCACATTCATTATTTTCACGCTTGCAGAACTGTATGCTTGGCGCTTTGTGGCGGACAAACGTGAGCGCGGTACCTTTGTGCAAGGTGTATTTCGTGGCAACAGCGGCATTATCGGGCTGTCGTTGTGCGCTAATGCCTACGGCGCGGCAGGCCTTGCGGTGGCGTCGGTCTATACCGCACTTATCACGCTGTTATATAACGTTTTAGCGGTGATAACCTTAAGCCGCTCACTGGCGGAAAACGGCAAAGCAGATATTATTTATGTGTTCAAACAATTAATTAAAAATCCGCTGATTTTAGCGATCATCATCGCACTGGTGGTCAGCCACCTGCCATTTAAAATCCCAGTCCCCTTGATTAGCACAGGCAATTATCTTTCGCATATGACACTACCGCTGGCGTTACTTTGCGCTGGTGCCAGTTTAGATCTCAAACGGATAGATAGCACTTCGATGGTTGCTATTTCATCGAGTTGTGGCAGGGTATTTATCGCACCATTAATTATGGTGCTACTCGCCCACGCCTTTGGGCTACATGGCATCGGGTTGGGGGTAGTCTTTTTAATGACCTCAACACCAGTAGCCGCCGCGAGCTACGCAATGGTGCGCGGCATGGGTGGCAATGACAAAACCGCTGCTAACATCATCGGCATCACCACCTTCGCCGCCATGTTCACCTCAGCCATCGGCATTGTCATCTTAAAAATGCTGAATTGGATTTGATTAAAAACCAAACCGCACTTTATAACCAAACCGCACTTTAACGGCTGGGTTGGGCTTCTTCTACTGGGGCGCCACCGTCTTGTAGTTTCAATGCATCCCACACGCTGGGTTTGCGCTCAGGGCTTGCGACTGGTGCGTCTGGTGCAGGTTGACTGCTCGGAGCCACCACTGGTGCACTTTGTGAGCAAAAACTTTGGTTACGGTTAGCCCATACAGGGATAGTGCGACCACTGGCGCAATCCCAGCTGCCAAAGCTGTTGATGCCTACCCATTTGATGTTAGGCGATTTTGGCAAATGCAGTTGTGTGGGTGGCACGAGGGAGAGATAGTGCTGATAGAGTTTTAATGCGCCTGTGGAGCCAGTTAGCCCTGTTTTACCGTTGTTATCACGCCCCAGCCATACGGTGATCACTTCTTGCCCATCAATGCCGACAAACCAGGTATCGCGCGCGTCATTGGTGGTGCCTGTTTTGCCAGCCAGATGAAAATCAGCAAAATCTGTTTGTAAGCTGCGCCCAGTGCCGCGTTCAACGGCTTGTTGCATGGCAAAGAGCGTTTGAATAGCGGCCTCGCGGGGAACCACTTGGTTTGCGGTATCGGTGCGTTGATAGAGCACTTCGCCATCACGACGGGTAACACTATCGATGGATGAGAGCGGCACCTTTTCCCCCGCATTGGCGATCACTTGGAACAGCTTCGCCACGTCAAATGGTGCGATAGAGTATGAGCCAAGCAGCATGGCAGGCACACGCGGAATTTTGATTTTATCCCAGCCCATCGCTTTTTGATTAGATATGATGGTATCAAGCCCCACTTTCATGCCGATGTTGACAGTAGGAATATTGAGTGAGCGCACTAAGGCATCCATCAGCATTACTGAGCCGCTATAACGGCGATTATAGTTGCGTGGTTGCCAATCAGGCGCGCCTTTGATACGAATTGTAATAGGGCGGTTTTGAATCGGCGTGTTGAGCCTAAACTGCTCTGGATTTGCCAAGGCGCTAAGGTAAATTGACGGTTTAACGAGTGAGCCAATTTGCCGCTGTGAGCGCAGTGCACGGTTGAAACCTGCATATTGTGTTTGCACCCCACCGACCATTGCCAGCACGCCGCCAGTGCGGTAATCCGCCACCACCATTGCGGCTTCCAGATCAGGGCGTTTTTGTTGCAGCTGTAGTTTTTGGGTGGCTTCAACGAGGGCTTTTTCGGCCATGCGCTGTTTGTTAATGTCTAACGTGGTGAAAATGCGTGCACCTGAAAGTGCGGTTGTTTTGCTCTCGCCTAGCACATGGCTGAGATCTTGTTTCACCAATTGCATGAATGCTGGCTGCGCGCGGGTAACACTGCCTTTGGGTTTTACATCCAGTGGGCGACGGCTAAGCAATTGATATAGGCTTTCGTTGATAATGCCATTTTCTTGCATGATTTTCAGCACCACATTACGCCGCGCGGTGGCGTTGTCAGGATAGCGCCACGGATTATAAATTGATGGTCCTTTGACCATGCCTACCAATAATGCAATTTGATCAAGGCGAATTTCTTGAATTGGGCGGCCAAAAAAGAGTTGGCTGGCCAGCGCAAAGCCATGAATTTCGGTGTCACCCGATTGAGCAAGGTAAACCTCGTTGAGGTAGGTTTCTAAAATTTTGTTTTTGTCGTAACGCGCATCAAGCAAAATCGCCATAAAGGCTTCATTGATTTTGCGCGTGAAGCTACGACGGTTACTCAAAAAGAGGTTTTTCACCAATTGCTGGGTGAGAGTACTGCCACCTTGTACGGTTTGACCCGCTTGAATATTAGTGATCATCGCACGCGTAATCCCAAGCAAACTGACGCCATTATGCTCATAAAAGCGGCGATCTTCGGTTAAAAGAAGTGTATCGATCAAATAACGCGGATACTGGTGCAGCGGAATGGCTAAGCGGTCCTCTTTGTTAGACTGCAACATCGCGATAAGTTTTGGCGCAAGGCGAAATTGCGCAATAGCTTGGCGGTTAACCAAATCCTCAATCACGTAAAGTCGCTCGTCTTTAAAGCGCAGGCGCAAAACACGTTGTGGTTCAGGTGCATCAGGAAATTCAAACGCACGGCGAATCAGTACTAAAGTATCGTTTTCAATTTTAAAATCCCCTGGTGTGCCGAGCATATTGACTTGGCGATAGCCATTATCAATTAATTTTGCCCGCACCTCATTGAGGGTTGGGTGGCGGGGCTGTTCAATGCTTTCAATATTGGCATACACCTCCGCTGGCAGCTGCCAAATGCTGCCGTCAAGCGTATGGCGAATTTTGGCGTCAAGATAGGCGAGATAAAACAATACACAACAAAGTGCGGTGAAGCCCAATTTTAGGCTAAAGATCAAAAAACGCATACGCCATGAGCGCGTGCGTTTAGGCGCAGCGGGTTGTTCTTGTGGGTCTTGTTGTGCGTTTTGCGGATCTGTCGGCGTTGTCATGCAATAAACCTATGCCATTTAACTATTCGAATTTTGCGCAAATTATAGCAAGCCTGAAGCAAAATGCCTAACGTTCGTTAGGTCAGCAAGTTGCGCAGGGCGCCGTCAAGCGTCGGATGCGTAAACCGAAAGCCTGCTTGCGTGAGTGCATTTGGCATAATCGGCTGGTTGTCAAGCAGCAGCTGCGCGCGTTCGCCGAGCATCAGTTTGAGCGCAAAGGCGGGCACAAAGGCAAAGTGCGGTCGGTGCAATACATTCGCCAACGTGTGGCTAAATTGCGCTTGAGGAATAAAGTGCGGTGCGCAGCAGTTAAATGGCCCTTGACATGACGGAGTGGTTAACAAAAAGAGAATCGCGTTGACCATATCGGCTAAGTGAATCCACGCCCAGTTTTGCTCGCCTGAACCCAATGGGCCGCCAAGCCCTAATCGGTAAACAAGCAGCATTTTTGAAAGTGCGCCCGCGTGGGTGGCAAGCACATTTGACGTGCGCAGCAAACATACGCGCGTGTTGGCGTTGAGCGCAGCCTGCTCCCAGCGCTGGCAAAGTTCAGCGGCAAAGCCTTCTCCCGCAGGGGCGCTTTCATCAACCGCACTTTGAGTCACGTTGCCATAAAAACCGATCGCAGAGCCTGAGATAAGCACCTGTGGCGGTGTTTGGCTGGCGTTGATTTTCCCAACCAACGTTTGAGTGAGGGTAACGCGGCTTTCGATCAAGCGCTTTTTTTGTGTTTTATGCCAGCGTTTATCGAAAATGGGTTCGCCTGCAAGGTTGATCACCGCATCAATATCATCCAGTGTGCAAAGTGCGGTTAAATCGGTACAAAAATCAATGTTTAGCTCGCCAAAGTGCGCTTTTGCTTTGGCGGCATCGCGCGTGAGTGCAACAACCGTGTGCCCAAGAGAGACTAATTGTTGGCAAAGTGCGCTGCCGATCAAGCCTGTCGCGCCAGTGATAAAAATGCGCATAGCTCTTCCTAAAGTGAATTTTCAAACAACTGTTGGATATTTTTCATCAACTGTGCAGTTTTGGTATCCAACGTTGGTGTGATAAACACCGTGTCGTCGCCAGCAATGGTGCCCAAAATACCTTCGTTTTTGCCGATGGAGTCTAACAGCCGCGCGATCAATTGTGCGCCACCTGGGCTGGTGCGTACAACCACCAGCGCGTTGTTGTAATCAATATCCAGCACCAAATTTTTCAACGGGCTTGAGGTATTCGGCATGCTTAATTCTGGTGGCAGGCAATAAACGGTTTGCATTTTGGAATTGCGAATGCGCACTGCGCCAAATTTGGCTAGCATGCGTGAAATTTTGGATTGATTCACTTGAAACCCTTGCGCTTGCAGCGCCTCAACAATTTCGCTTTGTGAAGCGTATTTTTCGGCTAACAATAATGCGCGAAAAGCACTATTGAGGGATTCAGACTTGTTTTGTGTGTTCATTATGCGTTCTCTATGCAGAAATTTGCATAGATAGTGCATATTTTTTCATAAAAAGGCAAATAAAATTTTCTTCTTGTGTAAAGTGCGGTTAAAGTGTGAAAAAATTTGCCCTAGCTCTCACTTTTGTATTGTCGTGTTTGAATTTGGCTGCATTTGGATCTAGACTTAACTCACTTTAGTTAATTAAATGTAAACATAAGGAGATTTGAATGAAAGTTGCTGTTTTAGGTGCCGCAGGTGGGATTGGTCAAGCCTTGGCCTTGTTGCTGAAATTAAATTGCCCAGCGGGAACAGAATTGGCGTTATACGACATCGCGCCTGTCACACCAGGTGTGGCAAAAGATATTAGCCATATCCCAACCCCTGTGCAAGCCAAGGGCTATGCAGGGGAAGACCCAAGTGAAGCATTACAAGGCGCTGATTTGGTGTTGATCTCCGCAGGTGTTGCGCGCAAGCCAGGCATGGATCGTTCTGATTTGTTCAACATCAACGCCAGCATCATTAAAAACTTGGTGGAAAAAGCCGCTGTTGCTTGCCCGAAAGCGTGCATTGGCATCATCACTAACCCTGTCAACACCACTGTGGCTATCGCCGCTGAAGTGTTGAAAAAAGCAGGCGTGTACGACAAGCGTCGTCTGTTTGGTGTCACGACACTCGATGTTATCCGCTCTGAAACTTTTGTTTCTGAACTTAAAGGTGTTGCATTAGATAAAGTGAAAGTGCCTGTGATTGGTGGTCACTCTGGTGTTACCATTTTACCATTGCTTTCACAAGTCGAAGGCGCAAGTTTCAATGCTGAAGAAGTTGAATCTTTGACAAAACGCATTCAAAATGCGGGCACCGAAGTGGTGGAAGCGAAAGCAGGTGGCGGCAGTGCAACCCTTTCAATGGCGCAAGCGGCCGCGCGTTTCGGGCTTTCTGTATTGAAAGGCTTAAGCGGGCAAGATGCTGTGGAATACACTTATGTTGAAGGCGACGGCAAATATGCACGTTTCTTCGCGGTACCTGTGCGTTTAGGCAAAAATGGTGTAGAAGAAATTTTGCCAATTGGTCCATTAAGTGAATTTGAGCAAAGTGCGGTTGAAGCCATGTTGCCGACGCTGCAAAAAGACATTGCTTTGGGTGAAAAATTCGTTAACGGCGAATAACGCTTTAAAAGATCGCCCGACAGTTATGTTGTCGGGCTTTTTTATGTTAACGTTATATAAACTTATCTATAACGGAGTGCGTATGCGTTTATTTCTGCTTCTTCTTTCACTGATTTTTGTGCAGCCTGTTTGGGCCTCACCCGCGCCAGAATGTGTGGGCTGTGAGAATTTAACCCCAGAACACATCAAAAAAGTTTATGCGTCAAATCCTGTTTTGCTCTACCAACTTTACGCGGTGGATAAAAGCAAAATTGCGGGCCTTAATTTTGAATTTTACCCCATTGAAAAGCAATATCTTGACCCTAGTGTCACCGAGCAGACGGTGGTGGGCGGCTTTTTTGGTCAAGGTAAAACCCCGAATATGGAAGCGGTGCTCGCACTAAAGCCTGATTTAATCCTTGCAAGTGGTAATGTGCAAGACAAATACCGCGAAATTTTTGTGAATGCTGGTGTGCCTGTGTTGTATATCGATGCGTTAACGCTGGAGCAAAGTTTGAACAGCTTTACGCCATTGGCAGATATTTTGGGCGTTAGCGCACGTGGTGAAAAACTCCATGCGTACGCACAGCAATCCGTGGATATGGCAAAAAGTGCGGTTTATCAAACCAAGCCTCGCGTTTATTACGCTTTTGGCAAAGATGGCTTAAAAAGTGAGTGTGAAAAAAGTAGCTTCGGCGATTTGATTACGCTCGCAGGCGGCGAAGTGGTGCTCAAATGTGAAAACACCAAACAAAACAGCCGTGTCAGTGTGAATTTTGAGCAGGTGCTTTCTCTTAACCCTGATATGATCATTGCTTATGATAAAGCCTTTTATGACAGTGTTTATCAAGACGAAAAATGGCAAGTGCTAAGTGCGGTCAAAAATAAACAAGTCTTTTTAATCCCACGCAAGCCATTTTCATGGATGGGTAAGCCTGCATCATTTATGCGTTTTTTGGGTATTCGCTGGCTGCTGAAAACCTTGCATCCAAACGAATTTACTCAGATCAATATTCGTGATGAAGCGAAACAATTCTATCAACTTTTTTTGTCACGGGAGTTAAGTGAAGCCGATTTGAACGACATTCTCAATGAAACACCTTAGCCTTGCGTTGCTGGCGTTACTGTTGGCATTTTTGGCTGCAATAACGCTTTTTATTGGTAAATTTGAGCTTAACTTGAGCGAATATGCCGCCATTTTCAGCGCTGATCACAGCGTAGCGAAGGTGGTGCTACTGGATATCCGCTTCCCGCGCATTGCCGCCGCCGTGTTGATTGGCGCGGCATTGTCGGTCAGTGGCGCGGCCTATCAAGCCATGCTGATTAACCCATTGGTGTCGCCATCGATCTTGGGTGTGTTAAGTGGGGCAGGCTTTGGTGCTGCGTTGGCGATGATTTTGGGGCTGTCGATTGTGCAAATGCAAATGCTGACCTTTGTGATGGGCATTGCTGCAGTGGTGATTGCTTTTATGCTGTCATTGATCTCGCGAGCGCAACCGTTGCTGATGTTGATCCTTGGCGGGGTGATTAGCTCCGCCATTTTTGGCGCGCTGCTCTCTGTGCTGAAATATTTCGCCGACCCATACGACACTTTGCCAAACATTGTCTATTTTTTAATGGGAAGTCTCAGCTTTGCGACCAAAAGTGCGGTTTTAGCGGTCGGTGGTGTGATGTTGGTGTGTATTGTGCTGCTGATTTTGCTCGGCAAACAGCTCAACGCGTTAAGTCTTGGGGAGGACGAATCCAAAAGTTTGGGCATTAATACGCAAAAGTTGAAGATTTCAGTGGTGATTTTAGCCACACTGGCCAGCTCTCTCAGCGTGGTGCTCGGTGGCATTATTGGCTGGATCGGTTTGATTGCACCGCACATTTGCCGTTTTTTATTCGGAGCGGATAACCGCTTTGTGCTCAGTGCGTCAGCCCTTGTTGGCGCAATCTTTTTGCTCATTTGTGACACCCTGTCACGTCAGCTTTATAGCTATGAAATTCCGATTGGCATTATTACCTCGTTATTTGGTATTCCTATTTTTATTGCGGTGCTCTTTAGCGTGAAGGGGACGGTATGATTGAGGTTGAGCATCTGCGCTTTAGTTACGGCAAAAAAAACATCTTGAACGATGTCAGTTTCACCCTTGAGGCAGGGCGCAGCCTGTGCATTCTCGGTGAAAACGGCTGTGGTAAAAGCACCTTGCTGCGTTGCATGCTCGGCATTTTACCCTTTCAAGGCAAAGTGCGGTTTCAAGGCCAGCTGATTAATGAGATACCACGCAAAACATTGGCGCGAAAAATGGCCTATATTCCACAGCGTTATCACACGCCATTTGCTTATCGTGTGATAGATATGTTGTTGATGGGGCGTTTAGCCCATAAGAAAACCCTGCAAGGCTTTAGCCAGGCGGATTATGCCATCTGTCAGCAGGCGTTGGCTCAGGTTAACATTCCCCATTTGCACGATAAATTATTCACCGAACTCAGCGGTGGGCAACAGCAGCTTGTGTATATTGCCCGTGCCTTGACAACACAGGCGAAGATGATTTTTATGGATGAACCTACCAATGGCTTGGATTTTGGCAACCAAATTCGCTTGCTGGAGTTGATCCAACGCCTGCAAACGCAAGGTTACAGCTTTGTGATTACAACCCACCACCCACGCCAAGCGCAGTTTTTAGACACTGCGATTTTGATGATTAAGCAGGGAAAAGTGCTTGCGTTTGGTGAGCAAGCTTTGCTGCAAGCCTCGCAATTTTCCATCTTGTATGATATTGATTATCAGCGCTACGGAGCACTGTTATGATTGAACAAGCAAATTATGATCTTTTGGATTTCGACAGGCTTTATCGTGTGCAGAAAAAAGCCAGCACCTTTAAAACAAAAACAAGTGCAGACTGGGATAAGAAAGCGCTCCTTTCTGGGCAAAATATGCTCAAAGGTAACTATCCCACCGATTTTATCGCCAAAGTAGATTTCACGGATTGCCACAGTGTGCTGGATTTCGGTTGTGGGCCAGGCACTTTGTCGCTATTGGCTGCACCGCACTTGCGTGAGGTGCTCGCCTGTGATTACTCCGCCAATATGCTCACCTGCCTGCATGAAAATGCGAAGGCACAGGGCATTAGCAATATTCGTACCCGCCAGTTAGCCTATGAAGATGACTGGCGTGATGTGCCAGCGTGCGATTTGGTGTTTGCCTCACGCTGCTTAGAGCTTGATGACATCAAAATGGGGCTGGAAAAGCTCATCAGCAAGGCCAAAAGGCGCGTCTATCTCACTTACAAAGTGGGGCGCAGCTTTCTAGCCGAAGACATTGACGCCATTATCGAACGTGGGATTGTGCCAAAGCCTGATTATATTTATGTGATTAACATCTTATATCAAATGGGCATTCACCCTAAAGTTGACTATATTCATTGCGAGGACAAGCGTTTTGTTGCCAACAGTGCCGATGAGCTGGTCGAACGTGTGCGTTGGAGTTTAGGCGAATTGTCAAGCCAAGATGAAAGTGCGGTGCGAGCTTATTTTGATCACGGTTTTACGTCACGTTCACGGATGATTAAATGGGCGTTTATCAGCTTTGATGTGCCTTAACCGCACTTTGCCATTACTGCGGTAAGCTGGTGAACAAAACCAGCAACAGTGGCACCGCAAGGTTGATGATAAAACCGTAGCTAATCGCCAGTGGTACTACTTGCACGCCGCCACTGCGCTGAATAATTGGCAAAGTACAATCCAGTGCGGTTGCACCGGTGAAGCCCACTGCGGCGGTGGCAAAGTGGCGCATCAATGCAGGCACAACCATCAAGCTTAGAATCTCTCGCATCAAGTCATTAAAAAATGCAATACTGCCCATGACAGGCCCGAAGGCATCGTTAATCATCACACTTGACAGTGAATACCAGCCAATGCCTGAGGCGATGGCCAAGCCTTGAAAAAGCGGTAACTCAAGCCAAAACGCGGCTAAAACGCCCGCGATCAGGCTAGTTGCAATCACCGAGCAGGCGGCAATAATGCCACGGCGGTTAAACAACACTTGGCGAAGACTGATGCCATTGTTGCGTAGCTGCACGCCGACCAAAAAAATCAGCGCCACCAACACATAGGTACTGGCGTTGTGTGGCAGGTTAAACATTCCTTTACTGGAAAGACCGATCAATACGCCCGCAAACACCATACTGAGCATCAGCAAGGAATCAAGCATTAAACGCCAGCGTGAGGGCATTTTGCCGTTGGTTTTTTTCAACTGAAAAGGGTAGCGCTTGTCGAGCACCAGCAAACCCGCCACATTTAAGCCGATGGTCAGTACGATGAAGGTTAAGGCGGAGTGAGCGATGATAGGTAGTTGTTGGGCGAGATTGTCAATCTGCCCGAGAGAAAATCCCATCATAAACAAAATAATATACAGCAGCACTACCACGCCGAGATTCAGGCGGCTTAAAATGGCGAGATTGCGCGTTTTTATCAAATACCCTAACACCATAGGGCATAATACAATCAATAATCCGTCCATGCGTGCTCCTTGCGTTAAATTATAACGAAAATGTGGTCTATGGTATATCCCACGCACGGTTTTTTTAGTAAGCTAAGTCAAAAAGGGGGCAGTATGTATTTAAAACAGGTGGATATTTCAGGGTTTCGTGGACTAAATCGTTTGTCGATTAGCTTGCGTTCTAATATGGTGCTAGTGGGTGAAAATGCCTGGGGAAAATCCAGTTTGTTGGATGCCTTGAGTTTAATCCTCAATCCTGCCAGCCCGCGCTATCAATTTCAACCTACGGATTTCCACTTCACGCCAGGCGAATATGACAAACTGCAAAGTGCGCCGAAAACCTTGCATAAATCCAGCACGATATTATTTACGTTTAGCGTTAGTGACATCAACGAACCGCACTTTGATGATCGAATACATTTTACGCCACTGTTTTGCCCCCATGAAGATAAATATGCCCGCATTTATTTACGCGTGAGCGCCGAGCTTGCCCAAGGACAGGCGAGCACCCGTTATGACTTTTTAGACCAAAACGGTGACTTGCTTGAGATTGACAACAAAACCGCACTTTTAGACGCCTTAATTGCGCAGCACCCCGTGTTACGCTTTCGTGATGCGCGTTTGGCGCATAAATCGAATTTTCAACTCAAGCAGATGAACGATAAGCTGCCAGCTAAAGAGCTACAGGCGATTTTCAACATTATTCAATATTACTTTTTACAGCCACCCACTGCCTTGCTGATGACTGATTCCATGCAGTGGTGGGCGAGTGTTAAACAGCTAAATCAAGAACTGGCGCAAGATAAAAAGGGTGTCTTACGCAAGCGGTTATTATTGGCATTAATGGCGTTATTTGAGCAAGGTAAAAATCTGAATTTTGAACATTACACTCGTCCGATTATTTTGCTAGAGGATATTGAAGCTCGCTTGCATCCACGTATGGTGGCGATTGCCTGGGAGTTTGCCAGCCATTTGCCGATTCAGCGTATCACTACCACCAACTCGGTGGAGCTGATTTCTTATGTGCGCATTGAGCATATCTGCCGTTTGCTACGCCGTGATAATATGACTCACGCCTATCAGCTCGCGCGTGGTGATCTTAATCAGGATGATCATCGTAAACTGGGTTTTCACATTCATTATAATCGCAGCCTAGCGTTATTTGCCCGAGCATGGTTATTAGTGGAGGGGGAAACGGAAGTTTGGTTGCTCTCCGAGCTGGCGCAAGTGCTCAATATTAATCTTGAGATGGAGGGTATTCGCATTATTGATTTTGCTCAATGCGGATTGCGTCCATTGATCAAATATTGTCAGCATATGGGGATTGAATGGTTTGTCTTAACCGATGGTGACAGCGCAGGGCGTAAATATTCTGATACAGTCCGCAATAAATTAGCGCAAGATGAAACATTGACCAACCGTATTATCACGCTGCCTGAGCGCGACATTGAGCACTATTTCTTTCACAATGGATTTGAACGCGTGTTCTTTCGTTTGGCAAACGTCAAAGGCACAAGTAAAAAAATGAATATTTCGAAAGTCATCCAAAAGGCGATTAATTATACTTCTAAGCCAGATATTGCCTTAGCACTGGCAAACGAGATTAAAAGCCGTGGCGCAGACAGTGTACCAAGCTTATTTAAACAACTCTTTTTTAAAATTCGGCAGTTGATCGTGATGTAGACCGCACTTTTGGCTTTTTTTCGGCAAAAAGCGAAAAAAAATTTAGACTGTAAAACATTTTTGTATAAAATAATTTACTCATTAACCTAAAACGAGAACTAACTATGAAAAATAAAACTTTAGGAAGTACGCTGATTGTTGCTGGTACAACAATTGGCGCTGGTATGCTTGCTATGCCAATTACCTCAGCAAGTATGGGATTTGGTATGACAGTGTTGTTACTACTAGTGTTGTGGTTGCTACTGTCTTTTAGTGCATTGCTGTTTATTGAAGTGTATCAAACAGCGAGCAAAGATGCGGGTATTGCAACATTAGCTGAACAATACTTCGGCGGTATTGGGCGTGTGTTGGCAACTCTCTCACTCTTAATTTTTATGTATGCTATTTTGGCTGCTTATGTCAGTGGCGGTGGTTCGCTGATCAGCTCGCTGTTACCTGTCGTTGATGGCTTAAGTGCAACTGATTTCGGTGTGATTTTGTTCACCGTAGTGCTCGGCGTGTTTATTGTCATTGGTACAGGGAGTGTCGATGCGGTTAACCGCTTGTTCTTTTTTAGTAAAATCGCTATTTTTGTGGTGATCTTATTTATGATGTTGCCGTTGGTGAAAAGTAATAATTTAATGGCATTACCATTGGATAACGCCGTATTACTTTCCGCAGCTCCAGTCTTTTTTACATCGTTTGGATTCCATGTGGTAATTCCATCAATCGTGCGCTATCTTGATGGAGACATAAAAAAATTGCGTATTGCCATTGTAATGGGAACAGGTATCCCTTTGGTCGCATATTTCTTATGGCAATTAGCCACCCATGGTGTATTAAGCCAAAGCCAATTCCTTGTGATTTTGAAAAGTGACCCAACTCTTAACGGCTTAGTGGAAGCCACCCGCACCATCACTGGCAGCGACTTCCTTGGCGAAGCGGTGCGTGTATTCTCATCACTGGCGTTAATTACTTCTTTCTTAGGAGTATCATTGGCGTTGTTTGACTGCTTGCGTGATTTACTCTTGCGTGTACATGTGAAAACCAACCGACCAGTCTTAGGTTTACTGACCTTTGTACCGCCATTGCTGTTTGCTCTGTTTTATCCAAGAGCTTTTATTATGGCACTCGGTTACGCGGGCATTATGTTTGCGTTCTACGGCTTGGTGTTGCCAATCGGCTTAGCGTGGCGTGCGCGTAAACTCAACCCAAACCTGCCGTACCGTGTTAAAGGCGGCAACATCGCTTTGCTCGTCGCCTTAGTGCTAGGCATTATCATTATCTGTATTCCGTTTCTAATTAATGCAGGCTACCTGCCAGAAGTGGTGGGTTAAAATACAAAGTGCGGTCAATGACCGCACTTTTTTAGGCATTGCGCACGTCACTTTTAATAAGTGGCGTTTTTCATGTTTGACACAAACTCGCCTAATTCTTGCAAACACTGCGCGTGATTATCCAAATTGCGCTCAATAATCTTCACAATAGCCGATCCTGAAATAGCACCACGGCAGCCACTGTTCAGAGCTTCTTTCACTTGCTCAGGTTTGGCGATACCAAAGCCTTGCAAGATAGGCGGGGCGTTGTGCTCTTTGAGCTTGACAATTAAGTTATCCAACGTGCTGGCATGTTGTTGATTTTCAGCGCTGGTTACCCCCGCGCGTGAGACAAGATAGGTATAACCTTGAGCGTGTTTTGCCACGTCTGCAATGGTTTGTTCATCGGCATTCGGCGGGCAGATAAACACTGGTTGAATACCAAATTTAACCGCACTTTGTACGAAAGGTTCAGCAGCCATTAAAGGCACATCAGCAATCAACACCGCATCCACACCCGCCGTGTGGCAGCGTTGATAGAAACGATCTAATCCTTGTGCATACACCAAATTTGCACACAGCAGCAGGCTGATTGGGATCTCAGCATAACGCGCGCGAATTCGCTCAAGCAGTGCAAAACACGCATCAGTACTAAAACCAGCGCTAAGTGCGCGGTTATTGGCCGCTTGAATAACAGGGCCATCAAGCAGTGGGTCAGAAAACGGAAAACCCAGCTCTAAGGCGTCTGCGCCGTTATCCACCAAGGTACAAATGATCTCAAACGAGCGTTCAAGACTAGGGTCGCATAGGGTAACAAAAGGAACAAAGGCGCCTTGCTTAGTGCGTTGTAAATGTTGAAAAAGCGTGTCAAAACGGCTCATAAGGCAGCTCCACGTTGCGTTAAAATGTTATCGACAGTGAAAATATCTTTATCTCCACGCCCTGAGAGATTCACCACGAGAATTTGCTCTTTTTCTGGATCTTGTTTAATCATTTTTAAGGCATACGCCAGCGCATGGGCGGATTCAAGCGCAGGGATAATGCCCTCGTGAAGTGCGAGTTGTTGAAAAGCATCGAGTGCTTCATTATCCGTAATGGCGTGATATTCCGCGCGGCCTGTAGCATGCAAATGGGCATGCTGCGGCCCAACGGACGGGAAGTCAAGCCCAGCAGAGATGGAGTACGATTCCTGCACTTGTCCATCTGCACTTTGCATTAACGGGGATTTCATACCGAAATAGATGCCAACCGCACTTTTATTCAGTGGTGCGCCGTGTTTGCCACTGTCTAGGCCTTCGCCAGCAGGCTCAACCCCGATTAAGCGCACCGCACTTTCATCGATAAAATCCGCAAACATACCAATCGCATTGGAGCCGCCACCCACGCAGGCAATGACGCAATCTGGCAACACGCCTTCGCGCTCGCGTAGCTGGGCTTTGGTTTCTTCGCCGATCATTTTTTGAAATTCACGCACAATGGTCGGAAATGGGTGGGGGCCTGCGGCGGTGCCAAGCAAATAGTGCGCTTTTTCATAATTGGCAGACCAATCACGCATTGCCTCACAGCACGCGTCTTTCAGCGAGCAAGAGCCTTTTTCAACGGGAATGACGGTTGCCCCCATCAGTCGCATACGAAAGACATTCGGCGATTGGCGCTGGACATCTTTAGCGCCCATATAAATACGGCATTTTAGCCCCAGCAGCGCGCAGGCAATGGCGGTTGCCACGCCGTGTTGCCCTGCGCCTGTTTCGGCGATAATCTCCGTTTTGCCCATGCGTTTTGCCAATAATGCTTGCCCGAGCACTTGGTTAGTTTTGTGCGCACCGCCGTGCAGCAGATCTTCGCGTTTGAGGTAGAGCTTGGTGTTGCTGCCTTGGGTTAAATTTCGGCATAGCGTCAACGGGGTTGGACGGCCAGCGTAATTTCGCAGCAAATCAGCAAATTCTTGCTGAAATTGTGTATCATTTTGCGCATCTATAAAGGCTTGCTCTAATTCTAGCAGTACGGGCACCAAAATCTCAGGCACATACATGCCACCAAAATCGCCAAAATAGGGGCTAAGTTTTGTCTGTTGCATAAAATTCTCTTATCGGATGCACTGTAAAAGTGCGGTTAATTTATCAGCGCTTTTGACTCCAGGGGATTTTTCCACGCCAGAGTTGATGTCTAAGCCTAAGCAGCCAATTTTAGAGGCTTGCTGAGCATTGTCTAAATTAATGCCACCAGCGAGCATAATGCGCTGCTTGTCTTGTTCAGGAATCAGTGTCCAATTAAAGGATTGCCCTGTGCCACCTTGAGCATTGCCAACACGCGTGTCACAGACAAAGCGGTCGATGTTATCATCGTCAGGCAGCGTGATGGTACTATCATCCGCAGCGATGGTGACGGCCTGCCAAATTTCAATCGCATCAGGCAGTGCGGCGCGCAATTGAGCAACAAAAGTGCGGTTTTCCTCACCATGGAGTTGTACGGCATAAAGATTTAGCTGACTTGCTATGCGCACAATGAAATCAATAGGTTGATTTTGAAACACGCCAACATAACGCAGCGGCGCAGCGATGGCAACCTCTTGTGCTTGACGCAGGCTTAACGCACGAGGTGACGCTGGGGCGAAAATCAAACCACCATAAAGTGCGCCCGCCTCAAACGCGCATTTTGCATCCTGTGCGCGGGTCAGGCCACAAACTTTGTTTTCACCAAAGATCACAGAGCGCACCGCACTTTGCAGATCATCGCTGCCCATCAGGCTCGAACCAATTAAAAAGGCGTCCACGTCGCCTTGCAATTGGCGCACTTGCTGATGGGTGTAGATGCCCGATTCACTCACCACAATGCGATCTGTTGGAATTTGGCGCGCCAGCGGTGATGTGCGGCTGAGATCAACGCTGAGATCGTGCAAATTGCGATTATTAATGCCAATCACTTTCGCATTGAGCTCAAGCGCGCGTTCAAGCTCCACGTCATTGGCCACTTCGGTCAATACGCCCATATTGAGCTGGTGAGCTAGGGTGGAAAGTGCGGTGTAGCCTTCGTCGCTTAACACTGACAGCATTAATAAAATGGCATCAGCCTGCGAGTGGCGCGCGAGATAAACTTGATATTCGCTGATGATAAAATCTTTGCATAGCACAGGCTGAGATGCGACAGCGCGCACCTGTTTGATGAACGCAAAATCGCCTTGGAAAAAGTGCTCATCCGTCAGCACAGAAATCGCGCTGGCGTAGTGTTTATACACACGGGCGATCTCAATTGGGTCAAAATCAGCGCGAATTAACCCCTTTGATGGTGAGGCCTTTTTACATTCAAGGATAAAGTGCGGTTGCTCTCTGGGGGCAAGTGCCACGTAAAAATCACGATCACTGGGTGTGATGTGCTCTTGCAGGGTGTTCAACGGCTCTTGCGCTTGACGCTCTGCAATCCAGCGTTGTTTATCCGCCACAATTTTTTGTAAAATCGTGGCTTGTTGGCTTAATTTTCTATTTAAAAATGCGCTCATTATTCCCCCTGTGCCACCGCTTGTAGTTGTTGCAAAGTGCGGTAGGCATTGCCACTGACGATGGTCTCTAGCACGCGTGTTGTGGTGGCTTTAAGATCATCATGGCCAAATAAACGCAGCAACAGTGCCGTGTTGGCCGCTACTGCATTAGCATGATAAATAGATCCTTTGCCTTGCAAAAGAGCAGTGAGCATGTGTGCATTTTCGTTTGGCAAACCGCCACGCAGCGTATCCAGTGGTTGTGTTGTCAGGCCAAAATCCGATGGGCTGAGAGTAAAATAGTCAATTTTGCCATTTTTTACTTCCGCCACCTGCGTTTCACCGTGCAGCGCTACCTCGTCTAAACCACAGCCATGCACCACGATGGTGTGTTCATGCCCCATTAAAAGTGCGGTTTGGGCGTAGCGTTCAATCAGTGCAGGCGTATAAACGCCTAGTAATTGTCTTGATGGTTTGGCAGGGTTAATTAGTGGCCCTAAGATATTAAAAATCGTTCTTGTTTTCAAAGCGTTGCGCACAGGCATCGCGTGCTTAAAGCCTGTGTGATATTGTTGCGCAAATAAAAAACATAGCCCAATGTCATCCAGTGCGATTCGTGCCTGTTTAGGATGCATATTAATATTGATGCCAAGGGCAGTTAATACATCGCTTGAGCCGCTTTTACTCGACACGCTGCGGTTGCCGTGCTTGGCAATTTTCGCTCCCAAGTGCGCTCCCACAATGGCGCTGGCGGTGGAAATGTTAATAGTATTTGCACCATCGCCACCTGTGCCCACAATATCAGCAAAAGGATAATCAGGGCGAGGGAAGGGCAGCGCAGCATTTTGTAAAGCTTTCACAGCACCAGCAATTTCATCATAGCTTTCTCCACGTACGCGCATGGCAATCAACGCAGCTGCCAGCTGCTCTGGTGCTAACTCGCCGTTAACAATGGCATTAAATAATTGCTCGCTTTGGTCTTGTGAAAGCCGCTCGCCTGAATAGAGCTGTTCTAAAATGGTCTGCATAAAATCTCTCTAACTATCTATGTTATAAGCAAAATGAATATCGTCGCCACTCATGCCACGTAACCCCCAGCAGTGGGTGGGCTGTTCTTTAATCAGAATATCAATCTCGTGAGGCAGTAGCCCAAGTTGTTTGTTCATTTCATCAAACAGCATACGAATCAGCAGCTTTTTCGCCTCGGGCAAATGCCCTTGCATGAGGTTAACTTCAATTTGCAAGTAATCCTGCGCGCTGCGATCGGCAAGAATAATATCGCCTGAGTCCAGCCCCACAAACCGCTGGCTCAGCTGCGTTGTCGGCAGTCCGAGTGCAAAAACAAGGCAGCGTTGCACAATGTTCGCCAGTGGCTTTTTTATTTGCTCAAGCTGTGGCTTTAAGCCGTAAATCACCACCATCATCGCGGCTCCAACAACCAGTCAATACTTTGTTTTAAAAGCTGCCCGCCTTGCACGGTTAAGATGGATTCAGGGTGAAATTGAAACGCGCAAATTGGCAAAGTGCGGTGGCGAATGGCCATTGGCAGCCCTTCAAAATGGGCGTTCACCACAAAATCAGGGTGAATATTTTGCCCAATCAGTGAATGATAACGGGCCACGGGCATCGGCGAGGGCAAATCGGCGAACATCGCCTGACCGTCATGTTCAATACGTGAGACTTTGCCGTGTAGAATTTCGCCAGCACTGACCACTTGCCCGCCAAAGGCTTCAATTAAGGCTTGATGCCCAAGGCAAATGCCTAAAATAGGCACGCGTCCTGCCATCGACTGGATTAACTCTAGCATAATGCCCGCCTCACTTGGCGCGCCAGGGCCTG
This sequence comes from Spirabiliibacterium pneumoniae, assembly GCF_014884995.1. Taxonomy (GTDB): domain Bacteria; phylum Pseudomonadota; class Gammaproteobacteria; order Enterobacterales; family Pasteurellaceae; genus Spirabiliibacterium; species Spirabiliibacterium pneumoniae. Next base: position 162,320 of record NZ_JABMII010000008.1, on the reverse strand, counting down.
GCGAGAGGGCGATCAGCGTATCGGGTTGTGAAAGTGCGGTTTGCTCAAGTAATTCGCGCTTACAGTCATTGCGATAAATCACGACCTTATGCCCAAGGCTGCGAAATTGATCCACCAGATTATAGGTAAAGGAATCAAAATTATCTAAAAATACAACGGTCGCCATGCTCAAGCTCCTTGTTCATTGGTTTGTGCAATCGCCAGCAACACCGCTTTGGCTTTATGGCGGGTTTCATCCGCTTCCATTTGCGGATCGGAATCCAACACTTCGCCGCAGCCTGCTTGAATATAAGCGACATTGTTTTGCACGAAGGCGGAGCGAATCACAATGCAGGTGTCGAAATCGCCTTGTGAGGTTAAATAGCCAACTGCACCACCGTAGCTGTGGCGACGGTGTTTTTCCACTTGGTAGAGCAGCTGCATCGCTTTAATTTTTGGCGCGCCAGTGAGTGTGCCCATGTTCATGCAGGCTTGATAGGCGTGCAACGCATCAAATTCATCGCGCAAGGTGCCGACCACGCGCGAAACAAGGTGCATAATGTGTGAATAACGATCCACCTGCATCAACTCCGCCACACGGCGTGAGCCACTGTTGCACACCCGTGCGATGTCATTGCGGGCTAAATCCACCAGCATCAAATGCTCAGAGAGTTCTTTTTTGTCCAACCGCAATTCCAGCTCTAAACGTGCATCCAGTTCATGATCGATGTCACCTTGGGCATTAAAGCCACGAGGGCGCGAGCCTGCAATGGGGTAAATTTCCAGCTGGCGTGTTGCGGGGGTGAATTTAAGTGCGCTTTCAGGCGATGCTCCGAATAAGGTGAAATCGCTATCTTGCATATAAAACATATACGGACTAGGATTGTTTTTTTTCAGCTGGCGATAGCTCGCCAACGCATTAGGGCATGCGATGGAGAAACGACGAGAAGGCACAATTTGAAACACGTCACCTGCGTAAATATGCTCTTTTAATTGGTTGATAATAGCTTTGAAAGCATCATCACCAATATTCACCTTTATCTCAGTTGACGCTGTTTGAGGTGATAGGTTGAGCGTGATTTGCTGGAGTTTTTCAGCAATCTCTTGCCCTTGCTGTTGTAGTATTGCTTGTTGCGTTGGATTAAAGCAGAAACTTTTCAGTTCAGTGCGTTGATTTTGGTGATCAAAAATCAATAATTGATCAGCAAGATAAAAGCAGTAGTCGGGGCAGTTGATGCCGTCATCGTTAAGCTCAATGCCTTCCATCGGGATAAATTGCGTAACCACGTCATAGCTGAATAATCCACCGAGATAAATCGCCTGCTGGGCATTGGCGTAGCATTGGGTAATAAAGCGTAACGCTGAGAAAATTGATGGTGCTTGTAATTTAGCATCTTCGTCAAGCGCATCGTCAGGTGGAATGAAACGCAGGGTGAGTGCGTTATCGCTTTGACTGATGATGCGAACCGCACTTTGTGCATTGGCGATACGGGCAACATGCGCAAGCACTGGTTCACCGTTGGCATTCAGTGCGGTGTAAGTGACTGAATCCGCAACACAGGCAATTTTGACCGCACTTTGCACAAATAAAAGGCTCGTTAAACTATTTTTACTTTGAATTTCAGCCGATTCTAATAAAAGCGTTGCGCCTTGATTTTGGCACAATGCGGCAAACACGGCTGTCGGGTCTGCGCAATAAGGTGTTTGTTGCGTTTGAATAGAGAGTATTGGTGTTGTCATTCTCAACCTTCTGATGTATTTTTCTTTTGCACTATTAAACTAGTACAAAAGTATAAAGTCAAGTTTTTTTACAGGCTTGTCTTAAAATGCGCTTAAGTGCGCAAATATTAAGCACAAAAGGATTGGCTAGCGTGAGTAATGCGGTATGATTGAGACAAAACGAATAAGGAGAGCTTATGTGGTCTGAAATTTTACTGAATTATGGCATTTTTATTTTAGAAGTGATTACCCTGTTGTTGATCATCGTGGGCATTTTTGCCCTGATCGTTGCACTTCGGCAGAAAAACAACGAGGGGCAAGGCACATTAAAAATCATTGATTTGAAAGAAAAGCAGCAAGATCAGCAAGAAAAATTAGCGGATTTTCGTCTTAATGAGGTCGCGCTAAAGCAAAAAGAAAAAGCACGCAAAGCGAAAGAGAAAGCCGAACAAAAAGCCCTCAAAGCCAAGCTCAAGCAAGACAAAAATGCCACACAAGCGCACAAACCATGCCTTTATGTGCTCAATTTTAAAGGGGATCTCGCCGCCAGTGGTGCACAGGCGCTGGCGCAAAGCATCAATGCTGTGATTGCGTGCGCTAAAGCCGATGACGAAGTGCTGCTGCGTTTAGAAAGCCCTGGTGGCTTGGTGCATGCCTATGGTTATGCCAGCTCTCAGCTTAATCGTTTAAAACAGCATGGCATTAAACTCACCGTGGCAGTGGACAAAGTGGCTGCCAGCGGCGGTTATATGATGGCATGCGTGGCGGATAAAATTATCGCAGCACCATTTGCTGTCATTGGCTCTGTTGGCGTTGTAGCGCAAATTCCGAATGTGCATCGCTTATTGAAAAAACACGATGTGGATGTTGAGGTGATGACCGCAGGCGAATATAAACGCACGATGACGGTCTTGGGTGAAAACACAGAAAAAGATCGTGAAAAATTCCAACAAGAGCTTAATGAAACACATCAGTTGTTCAAAGATTTTGTTCGCCAACATAGACCGCACTTAGACATTAATAAAATCGCCACTGGCGAACACTGGTTTGGCCAGCAAGCCTTTACGCTAGGTTTGGTAGATGAACTCGCCACCAGCGATGACGTCATTTTAAACGCAATGAAAGAAAAAGATGTACTCGAAGTGAGTTTCAATGAAAAAAAATCCCTACTACAAAAGCTAGGAAAACAAGCCCAAAAGGGTACTGAAACACTGCTGACTAATCTAACGAGTAGGATATGATAAAAACAGCATATCTATTAACATCTGCATTGATTAAAAAAGAAAAAGTTACTAATATGTGACATGATTTAATAAAAATAAGGATCTCTATGCAGCAAACCCTTTCAATTATTAAACCTGATGCGGTGGGGCGTCATTTAGTTGGGGCCATTTTAGCGCGTTTTGAGCAGGCGCATTTTTCGATTATCGCCAGTAAAATGTTGTGGTTGACTCGTGAGCAGGCGCAGGCATTTTATGCAGAGCATCAAGGGCAGCCATTTTATGAAGGATTACTAGAATTTATGACATCAGGGCCTGTTGTGGTGTCGGTGTTGCAAGGGGAAAATGCGGTCAGTGCGCAACGTGAGTTGATTGGTGCAACGGATCCAGCGCAGGCGCGGGTGGGCACTTTGCGTTATGATTTTGCTGAAAGTAAAAGCCGCAATGCGGTGCATGGCTCTGATTCTTTGGCGTCAGCTGCACGCGAGATTGCATTTTTCTTCACGCCTGATGAGATTTGTGCGTAATGAAGATAACGCACTGCCCAGAATGCAAGAAAAAGATGACAGGTGAGGTGAATTTTTGCCCTCACTGCGGCTTTTCGTTTTCATCGGATAGTATTGCGACGTTTAATGAAAAAATGGCGCGCTTACGGGAGCATAAACAAGAGGTAAATCGTAAAAGCGCAAAGTTGCAGTTGGTGTGGTTGGTGATTTTTGTGGTCGTGATTTTACTGGCGGGTTGGTTAACTAACTGACCGCACTTTGCATAATAAAAAAGGGAACTGGAGTTCCCTTTTTTGATCTGTATTCAATTATAGGCTTTTTTGAACGTCAGATGCTGTGTTGTTGATCGCTTGACCTGCAGCAGACACGTCTTCACCAGCGCCTTTCACAGTGTTACATGCAGTTAAAGAACCCACGGTTAATGCAAAAATTACAGCCCAAATCATTTTCATAGTGTTTCTCCTGATAAGTAAAACTTATTGTTATTCATACTTGGTTTTAATAAAACCGCCTTCATCATACACAGTTTTCATAGGCTTTTCAACTTTTAGTTTATTTTTTAATCAGTTATAGTCGAAAGCAGTGAAGATGAGTGTTTGTCCTTCAGCGCTGACACGTACACTGTGGAGTAAATAATCAATGGGAATCAGCGGTTTGGTCATATGTCGTTGACACACGGCAATAAACTCGGGGTCTAAAAATTGGGTGTAGAGTGCGCAGTGTTCATTATTCAACCCAGCCATTGCGCGGCCAAGCAACTTGCCATAGACATGAATGTTACCGTCGCTGACTACTTCCGCACCTGGCTGCACATCGCCAAAAATAATCAGATCACGATTTTTGGCATAAACACTGTTGTTTTTATTGATGTCACTATTGATCACCATAGGCGCGATGTAGCGCGGGGAAATCAGCTCTTCTTGACTTGAGCTTTTGCCCAGCGCAGGTAAATCATGGCTTAATATGAGTTCTTTTTGTAGTTTGTTTTGCCAGTTGCTCACCCCGATAAGTTGAATGCCAAACGCCATCAATAATGCTTTAAGGCGGTTTAAATCGCACTTTTCAAGCTCTGGAGTGTAATGCAAAATCACGGGTACATTTTGGAAAAAGAGTGGCGATTTCTCCACTTTTAAGGCAAGTGCTTTTTTTATTGCCGTCATGCTAGTGGCGTGAATACTGAGCACGATAGAAGAAAATTGGCCGGTGTGAAATTCAATAATGTTTTTCTGCATTGCTGAGAACTGGCTGAATGTCGTGTATAATGACGCAATATAACACAAATTTTGTGAAATGTCGGGAGAATTCAATGCAATGTACCATTTATAAAAGTGGTAAAAAAGAAGGAATGTATCTCTATTTGCGAGAGAAAGACGACTTCAGTGCTATTCCGCCGCTACTTTTGGCACAATTGGGTCAGTTGACGCTTGTTATGGAGCTGAATTTAAGCACGCGTGATAAACTTGCGCGCGCTGACATTGAACAGGTGAAAGCACAACTACGCGAGCAAGGCTTTTATTTACAAATGCCACCGAAAGATCCTTGGTTACAGGGATGAAATTAATGATAGGAAAAACCATGTTTAAATATACATTTTTATTGTCTGGCCTGATTTTAGCAGGCTGTAGTAGCAATACGGCGGTGCAATACCAAAGCCAGCCACCAGCCAACCGCACTTTAGATCAATTTCAACACTATGTGCATTATTTACAATATCAAGCCAAGCAACAAGGCGTGAGCGAGAAAACCATCGCGCAAAAAGGACAAAATGTGAACTACATTGCTCGCGCAGTTGAGCTGGATAATGCACAAGCGGAACGTGCGCAACGCAACCGTAACGCACCGCCGCGCCCTAATCCACATGGCATTACACGTTATCTCAATAAGGTACTAACTCCCCACAAAGTGGATGTGGCAGTGGAGCGTTATTGGCAACAATTGCCAGCTTTAACGAAAGCGAGCCAGCGTTATGGTGTGCCGACCGAGTACATTATGGCGCTGTGGGGCATGGAAAGCAGCTTTGGCTACTATCAAGGCAACTATGACGTGCTCTCTGTGTTGGCCACGCTAGCTTTTGACGGGCGCCGTGAAGCGCTCTTTAGCAAGGAGTATGTGGCTGCGTTGAAGATTTTGCAATCCAGTGTGATTGATCGTGCGCGCATGAAAGGCTCATGGGCAGGTGCCATGGGGCAGTCACAATTTATGCCAAGTTCATTTTTAAGCTACGCGGCTGATGGCGACAATGACGGAACAGAAGATATTTGGAAAAATCAATATGATGTATTTGCCTCCATCGCAAATTATCTCGCCACCGTTGGTTGGGATAAAACGCTGCCGTGGGGGCTAGAAGTGAGTTTAAGTGAGCCTATTTCGCTTGATCTTTCAGGCACGAAAGCAGCACAAAAACGCAGCCTAAGCCAATGGCAAGCCTTAGGTGTTATGCCAAAATCGGCGCTTGATGTTGGGCGTTGGCAGTCTTTAGGCAATGCGGATTTGTGGTTAGTGCAACCCAATAAAGAGGTCGGGCGTGCCTTTTTGGTGACCAATAATTACCGCACTTTATTAAATTGGAACAACTCTAATTATTTCGCTACCAGTATTGGCATGTTTGCCGATCGGATTAAACAACGGGTAAATCCATAATGTAAAAAAGGAGGGGAGCATGTATCAACACCGTGATATTAAAGGCAGTACGCTGGATTTGCCCGCTGGCAAAGTGGTGTGTGTCGGGCGCAATTATCATGAGCATATTAAAGAGCTTAATAACCCTGTGCCTAGCTCCCCTTTATTATTTATCAAGCCACAAACCGCACTTTGCTGTTTGCAAAATCCAATCTTGATCCCGAAAACCTTAGGGCGTGTGGAGCATGAGTTGGAAATTGCAGCTCTAATCGGCAAAGATCTTACCCAGGCCAGCGCAGAAGAAGCAAAAAGTGCGGTTTGCGCTTTTGCTGTAGCGCTGGATTTAACCTTGCGTGATGTGCAGGAATGCTGTAAAGCCAATGCGCATCCGTGGGAAATCGCTAAAGGGTTTGATAACGCTTGCCCCGTGTCGCCGTTTGTGCCCGTTGGACAGTTCTCCGATTGGACAGCCATTGATTTTAGTTTGCAAGTCAATGGTATGCTACGCCAAGCAGGCAACTCGCAACATATGTTGGTGGACATACCGCACTTAATCAGTTATGCCAGTCAGTTTTTCACGTTGCAAAAAGGCGATATTATGCTCACTGGCACGCCACAAGGCGTTGGCGAGTTACGCCTTGGTGATAAATTGGAGTTACATCTTGGCGAACACTGTTTTCATACTGAGGTGATTTAAAAATCAATTTCCAAATCGCTGTCGACTTTGCAGCAGCACAGGAGCATTTCACCAGGGTTTAAAGAAGCCAAGGGTGGCTGATTGTAATGTACTTCACCTTTAAGGAGTTTGACTCGGCAGGCGCCACAGAAACCTGAACGGCATTGATATTCATGCTCAATGCCGTTTTTTTCTAATGTTTCCAAAAGTGAGCCGTCGTCATTGTTATGCTTTACTGTATAGCCGAAGCGGGGCAGAGTTATTTTGTATATTTGCATAATAAAACCGCACTTTTAAAGTACGGTTACCTTTTTCTTAGAGATCAAAATCACCGAAATCGCTGGTGTCTACTTTAGAGTCAATTTGTCCGACTAAATAGGAACTGACTTCTACTTCTTGTGGTGCGACTTGAACATTGTCGGAAACCAACCAGGCGTTGATCCACGGAATTGGATTTGACCGCACTTCAAATGGCAGTGGTAAGCCGACCGCCTGCATACGGATATTGGTGATGTATTCCACATATTGGCAGAGAATGTCTTTGTTTAAGCCAATCATTGAGCCGTCTTTGAACAGATAATTGGCCCATTCTTTTTCTTGCTCAGCGGCTGCGAGAAATAGTTCATAGGCCTCAGTTTTGCATTCTTCTACAATCTCAGCCATTTCTGGGTCATCTTGACCTGATGCCATAATGTTGAGAATATGCTGGGTGCCAGTGAGGTGCAGCGCTTCATCGCGGGCGATAAATTTGATGATTTTAGCATTGCCTTCCATCAATTGACGTTCTGCGAAGGCGAACGAACAGGCGAAGCTGACATAGAAACGGATCGCTTCAAGTGCGTTGACGCTCATCAAGCACAGGTACAGTTGCTTTTTCAGGCTGCGTAAATTGACCACACACTCTTTGCTATCTACCGTGTAGGTGCCTTCGCCATACAGCGTGTAGAGTTGGGTGTCGCGGATAAAATCATCGTAGTAAGCGGAAATGTCTTTCGCGCGCTTGATAATTTCTTCATTAGTGACGATGTCGTCAAATATCACCGATGGATCGTTGACGATATTGCGGATAATGTGCGTATAGGAACGTGAGTGGATAGTTTCTGAAAATGTCCAAGTTTCAATCCATGTCTCAAGTTCTGGAATAGAGACCACGGGCAAAAGCGCCACATTTGGGCTGCGCCCTTGAATCGAATCCAGCAAGGTTTGGTATTTTAAGTTACTGATAAAAATATGCTTTTCGTGCTCAGGCAACGCTTGGTAATCAATGCGGTCTTGAGAAACATCGATTTCTTCAGGTCGCCAGAAAAACGACAATTGTTTTTCGATCAGCTTTTCAAAGGTTTCGTATTTTTGTTGGTCATAGCGTGCAACATTCACGTTCTGCCCGAAAAACATCGGCTCTTTGAGCTGATCATTTTTATTTTGTGAAAACGTAGTGTAAGCCATAAATACCTCATTTAAATTAAATTTTACACGCGCCGCCAGCACAGCCGTCGTCGATGTCTTCTTGTGAATCGTCAGCACCATCACGGGTGTTTTGGTAATAGAGCGTTTTCACGCCGTATTTGTAGGCGGTGAGCAGGTCGGCAAGCAGGCGTTTCATTGGCACTTTGCCGTCTTCAAAGCGTTTTGGATCGTAGTTGGTGTTGGTTGAAATTGCCTGATCGACAAATTTTTGCATAATCCCTACCAGTTGCAAATAGCCTTCGTTGTTTGGGATATCCCAGAGTAATTCGTAATTGTCGCTTAAGTTTTCATAATCGGGCACCACTTGGCGCAAAATGCCATCTTTAGACGCCTTAATGCTCACATGACCACGCGGTGGCTCAATGCCGTTGGTAGCATTGGAAATCTGCGATGATGTCTCAGACGGCATAAGTGCGGTCAAGGTCGAGTTGCGCAGGCCAAATTCTTGAATCTCCCCACGCAACGTTTCCCAGTCGTAGTGCAATGGCTCGGATGTGAGCTTGTCAATGTCTTTTTTATAGGTATCAATTGGCAAAATGCCTTTTGAATAGGTTGTTTCGTTAAAGTAACCGCACGGACCAAGCTCTTTCGCCAAATTATTTGACGCTTTGAGCAAGTAATATTGAATGGCTTCAAAAATGCGGTGAGTTAAGTCATTTGCACTGCCGTCAGAGTAACGCACGCCGTGTTTAGCCAAATAATAGGCAAAGTTAATCACCCCAATGCCAAGTGAGCGTCGACCCATAGAGCCTAAGCGCGCGGCCGTAATCGGGTAGTCTTGATAATCGAGCAAGGCATCGAGCGCGCGCACGGCGAGATCGGACAAGTCTTCTAGCTCATCGAGATTGTCTAACGCGCCGAGATTAAAGGCAGAAAGGGTACACAGGGCGATTTCGCCCTTTTCATCGTGAATATGCTCAAGCGGTTTGGTTGGCAGGGCAATTTCCAAACACAAGTTCGATTGACGCACGGGCGCCACATGCGGGTCAAACGGAGAGTGGGTGTTGCAGTGATCCACATTTTGGATATAAATGCGCCCTGTTGATGCGCGCTCTTGCATTAACAGCGAGAACAGCTCAATGGCTTTGACACTTCGCTTGCGAATGTTCGGATCGTTTTCATATTGCACATACAAACGCTCAAATTCTTCTTGGTCGGCGAAAAATGCGGTGTAAAGTCCAGGTACATCCGATGGACTAAACAATGTAATATTGCCACCTTTGATTAAGCGTTGATACATTAATTTATTAAGCTGCACGCCGTAGTCCATGTGGCGCACACGGTTATCTTCTACACCACGGTTATTTTTCAGCACTAATAGGCTTTCTACTTCTAAGTGCCAGAAAGGGTAATACACCGTGGCCGCGCCACCGCGCACCCCACCTTGGGAGCAGGATTTGACGGCAGTTTGGAAGTGTTTATAAAACGGAATACAGCCAGTATGGAAAGCCTCACCACCACGAATAGGGCTGCCGAGTGCACGGATTGCACCAGCGTTGATTCCAATCCCTGCACGCTGTGATACATATTTCACAATCGATGCTGCGGTGGCGTTGATTGAATCCAAGCTGTCGCCGCATTCGATCAACACGCACGAGCTAAATTGACGGGTTGGTGTCCGCACGCCAGCCATAATCGGTGTTGGCAAGGAGATTTTAAAGGTGGACACCGCATCATAAAAACGGCGCACATAGCTCAAACGCGTTTCTTGCGGATATTGGCTGAACAAACACGCCGCTACGAGCAAATACAAAAATTGTGCAGATTCATAAATTTCGCCTGTGACACGGTTTTGTACCAAGTATTTGCCTTCAAGCTGTTTCACAGCCGCGTAAGAAAATGTCATATCACGCCAATGGTCCAGATAGCCGTCCATTTCATCCCACTCTTCACGCGAGTAGTCGGTGAGCAATGCAGGATCATATTTGCCCATGCGCACCAGTTTTTTCACATGATCGTACAGGCGAGGTGGGTCAAAGTGGCCATAGGCTTTCTTGCGTAGGTGGAATACCGCTAAGCGCGCGGCGAGGTATTGATAGTCAGGAGCATCTTTGGTGATAAGGTCGGCAGCGGCTTTAATGATGGTTTCGTGGATATCGGATGTGCGAATGCCCTCATAAAATTGAATGTGTGAGCGCAACTCCACTTGTGAAACTGACACATTATCCAAACCTTCCGCAGCCCAAGTGATTACGCGGTGGATTTTATCCAAATCAATTGGCTCTAAGCGCCCGTCACGCTTAGTGACCATCAATGCTTTGTTCATAAGATGTCCTGTTTTCGATGATACAAACAACGATGTTAAAAGATTTAACAACTACTATATGTTGTGGTGGATTAAAAAACGAAATACAAGATAGTGATTTTCTATGACAAATTCAAGTGAAAAATTTGCCCCCTTGCCCTTGACTTTTTAAAATCGTAAACGAGCCAAAGGGTTAGACTTTTATCAAAATTTGAACAAATGAGAAAAATTCTCAAATTGTGATGTATGCCACATTCTGCCAACCGCACTTTTATGTTTTAGGCCAAAACGTCGATCGGATCATCAAGAGCAATGGTACCGCTGTTCACGGCAATTAAATTTGCCCCAAAAAGCGGTTGACCTTGAGCATTGGCAAAATGTTTTTTCAAGGTGCGAAAAGGCTCGGCTTTGGGTTCAAGTTGCCCGCTTTGTAGATCACGCGTGGTCAGTATGCAACGTTCGCAGGGCTTGGCGTGGATAAATTCCACTCCGCCAATGCGAAGACGTTGCCAGTGCAGTTCAGACAGCGCAGGTGCGTTGTCAATCACAATATTAGGGCGAAATTGGCGCATATCGATCACCACAGGGCAGTGCTGCTGCACATTGAGCAAACTTTGCTGATTGGTCAGCAGCAGTGGATAGCCATCGGCAAAGGAAAGTGCAGTCTGTGGGTAGCGCTTAATCCGCCGTGTGCTGCTGTGCCCACACCAACGCAGTTGCACCGCACTTTGTAGTTTTTGACTAAACCAGTGGTTAATCGCATCACTGGCCACATGGCTTATAAATGTCGTTCTCCAAACGGTGCAAAGTGCGGTTTGCTCAAAATCCGTGTAATGCACGTCAATATGGCTGCCATCACGGTGCGCCACGCACAAACCTGTGGCAGTGATGTGTGCCGTTAAGTCATACAGTGCGCCGTGTTTGCGTGCCGTGATAAAATTGCCGCTGAGGTCAGTGAGCATAAAACGGCGATCAAAGGTGATGCCTTCGTCGCTGATTTCCAGCTCGGTGACGGCTTGTGGCTGGGTCGATTTAATCGGGTAGAGATAAAGTGCGGTCACGTAAGGCCTAAACTTCATATTTGCATTTATCTCCAATATCAAAATGCAGTGGCATTCGTGCTTTTTTGATCGCAAGCCAGAAAAATAATACGCCACATAATGCAGCTAAAATTGTACTTATTGTTAAGCCTGTAAACGTGTGAGCAGCCCACAACAATACTAAAAAGAGTGGCTGTAGATTTAATAATGGCACACGAAAGCAAAAATATTCTTTAAAACATAACCCTCCAAGGGTCACAAAAAATGCACCCAGAGCGAGAGTATGCAGGTCGAGCAGGGCGAGAATTAGCCCAGTCCAGGTAGCAAACTGCAAAATTAGGCGGAATTTTTTGAGGTAAATATGTAAACTGCCAGCGCACAAGGTACTAGCTATCGCTAACAGTAAAAAGCCCGTGTGCGCGTAAGTGGAAGTGGTCAGTAAGCCAATGCCACCCGCTGCGAAAAAAAAGCCTAAACGGTATAAAATAACAGTTAAATAATCCCCTATGTCCATAGGGGATTTAATATGTGGGTCTGCCATTGAGCCTCCTGTTTTTGGCTGATTGTAGGGCAGTTGCGCAAAATTGCAAGATAAAAAAATCCCCAGCAAAACTGGGGATTGGAACAAAGTGCGGTCGGTTATTGCACTAGCATATAGAAATTGCTGTCGCCACGTTTAATATTGAGTGCAACCGCAGACGGTTTTTTCTCTAACATTTTGCGCAACTCGCTGATGTTGTTGACTCGTTGACGGTTAACGCCAATAATCACATCGCCTTTTTGCAATCCATAACGATCCGCTTCTGATTTCGGCGCTACATTGGTAATTTCAACGCCTTGCACGCCATCTTTATTATAGTTGCCAAGCTCTGCGCCTTTTAATGCAGGCATCACGCTTGAGGCAGTGGTTTGGCTTTGGTCGTCGGCTTGCAGCACAACATCAGTATCGTGGCTTTGCCCTTCACGTTGATAGGTGAGTTTCACGGTTTTGCCAGCACCCGTTGTTGCTACTTTAGCACGCAGCTCAGCAAAGCTATTAATTGGCTGTCCGTCAATGGCGGTGATCACATCACCAGCTTTCAATCCTGCCACTTCCGCTGCCGATTTTGGTATCACCTCACTGATAAATGCGCCTTTTTGTGCTTCCACGCCAAACGCTTTGGCAAGATCGGCATTGAGTTCACCGCCTTTGATGCCCAAGATACCACGGCGAACTTCACCGTATTCAATGATTTGTTTCACCAAATTATTCGCCATATTACTTGGGATCGCAAAGGCAATGCCGACATTACCACCACTTGGCGCGATGATCGCGGTATTAATACCGATCAGCTCACCGTTAAGGTTAATCAGCGCACCGCCAGAATTGCCACGGTTGACGGCTGCATCAGTTTGAATGTAGTTTTCATAATTGCCACTGCCTGACAGCATTGAACGACCAAGTGCAGAGACAATACCTGACGTTACAGTTTGTCCAAGGCCAAATGGATTACCGATGGCAACCACATAATCGCCCACGCGTAATTTGTCAGAGTTGGCAACAGTGATGGCAGTGAGATTTTTCGGGTTTTCCATTTGCAATAAGGCGACATCAGATTTGTTATCCGCGCCGATCAGTTTGGCTTTAAATTCCCGACCGTCTTGTAATGTGAGGCTGATTTTATCCGCGTTTTCGATAACGTGATTGTTGGTCAGCACATAACCTTTATCCGCATCAATAATCACCCCTGAGCCTAACCCTTGAAACTCCCGTGGTTCTGCGCCAAAGTCACGTCCAAAGAAAAATTTAAACTCCTCAGGGATTAATGATTCTTGCTTTTGCGTGCCAGAAACATTCACGGTGACTACACTTGGCAATACCTTTTGTAACATCGGCGCTAAACTCGGCAGCTGTTGGCCATCGTTTGCTGCTACCGTTGGGGTTTTGATAATGCTTTCAGCTAAGTTTGTTGCGCTTTCGGCATACGCAGGCAGTGTACTCAAGCTCAAGCCCAGTACAGCTGCAGCCAGCGTTGATAAAATAAAATTATTTTTTTTCATAAAATGTTCTCTATCCTGTAAAAGAAATTGTTAAGCCTAACGAAAGCTATGACAGATATTTGAGCAAAATGTTCACAGTTTCGTTAACAGGATAGATGGCATTGGATAAAAATTATTCAAGTAGCTGCTGGAGATTTTTCTTCATTAAGTCCATTTTGCTGGCGTAGCGTTCTTTGTTTTCAGCTTCATCAATCATATACATAATGGTTTCAGAAAGCGTCATTTTCATCTTGCGTGAATGGCGCGACAGCCGTGCCCAAACGTGGTATTCCAAATCAATAGATTTTTTCTTGGTGCTGCGTTTTTCGCCATTGAAATACCGCTTGCGCCGAGCGCGGATAGCTTGATCGAGTTTGACAGTCAAGGAGGGCGCGAGATGTTGAGCAATCCACTGTTCAATTAATGCTGGGTAATTTTGTGCTTGTAGTAGGATATTGGCTTTGTCGTTGGCCAAGCTTTGTTCATCGTAGCGGGTGATATTTTCCCCGTTGCGGATTTTTTTTGCTAAATAGAGCCATTTCCACTGCGCTTCTTGATTTTCTAATTTTTGGTATTTCATTGCTCCCCCTAAACTGTATTCGTGACAATGTCACTTTTACACAGTATACAGGGCTTTTTAGGCTTTGTGAATATTGGCGTGATAGGGTTATAATACCCAAAGTTAAATGAACTGAGAGAACACTGTGAGCATACAACCTTTATCTTATGCAGCCCTTGCCCCACAACCGCACTTTGACTTTGATATTCATCAAATACAGCCTTTTATGGCACTGCAAGGGCGCGCGTGTTCGGCATTGAGTGATTTGCTGACAGCGCCAATGGGGCGAGCGTTAGTATTGAAATGTGAAGATATCGCCTGTTATGGTGAATTGATTGCCCAGCACTTGCGCACACTGGGCGTGCAGACTGTGGTGAGTGCGTTATATTTTCAACACAGCACGCTGTTTGGCCGTGTTTACAACAGCCATGGACAAGTGGACTGTCAGCCTGGTTTGTTGCAGCAAGCTGACGGTGGGGTATTGTTGCTCGGTGTCACGGCATTGGTGCAGCATCCACAGTGGTGGTTTGTATTAAAACACGCGTTGCAAACAGGGCAGCTGCACTGGCCATTGCCTGAAAAAGCCAATCTGCCAGAGCCTGCGCCTGTGAAAGTGGCATTTAAATTGATATTGCTCGGCTCGCGTGAGCAGTTAGCTGCCTTGATGCAACTCGATGAAACGTTGTATGAATTGGCGCAATACAGCGAAATTGAACACTACTTTGACACCAGTACACCTGCCACATTACAGCAGTGGGCGGGGCTTGTGCAAGGTATTGTACAAACCTCGGGCAAGCTGTTTTCGGTGGACGGGTTGGCAGCGTTGTATCAATTGGGTGCGCGTGAAAGTGAAGATGGACAGCTGCAGCCGATTGCACTTGCTAAGTTACAAGGGCAAATTCATCGCATGACCGCACTTTGTGAGGGAGCAGAAATCGACCAAAGTGCGGTTTGGCGTTATGCCGATCGCATTCGCTATCAATATGCTTCGTTGGCGGATTTGAGCCTGCGGGAATACGTCAACCAGCAAATTTTTATTGAAACCCAAGGCGCTCGCATCGGGCAAGTTAATGGGTTGTCGGTCGTGGAATATGCAGGTACACCGATCAGCTTTGGCGAGCCAAGTCGCATTACCTGCACTGTGCAGCTTGGCGAGGGGGAAATCACCGATGTTGAGCGCAAAAATGATTTGGCGGGCAATGTTCACGGCAAAGGTACAATGCTGGCGCAATATTGCCTTGCTCATATGCTCAACTTGCCAGCACAATTGCCGTTTTCTGCTGCGATTGTCTTTGAACAGTCTTATTCCGACATTGACGGCGACAGCGCATCATTGGCGCAATTTTGTGCATTGGTGAGTGCGTTGGCCGAGGTGCCAATTGCGCAACATATTGCGATCACGGGCGCCATTGACCAAAGTGGGCGGGTACACAGTGTCGGCGGGGTGAATCAAAAAATTGAAGGCTTTTTTGCCCTTTGTCAACGGCGCGGACTCACTGGCGAGCAGGGGGTGATTATTCCTAAAATCACATGCTCACAACTTAGCCTGCACCCAGAAGTGATTGCGGCAGTGAAAACAGGTCAGTTTGCGATCTGGTGTGTGGAAAATGTTGAACAAGCGTTAGCTATTTTAACTGGTCAACCCCTGTTTAGCGATGACGCTACCGTTGAGTCATTGTCTGATCTTATCTCAGCAAGGCTAGAGAATAAAACGCAAAGTGCGGTTGGGCATTTTTATCGTGTACTTGTACAAGGCTTGGCTAAATTCAAGAAATAATTTCAGCATACACTTGTGAGCTGTTTTCAATTTGATTTAACTCTGCTAGAATGCCGTCATTGCAGCGCGAAAAAGGAGAACAGAGCGAATGAGCAATTCCATTAACAAAAAATCGTCATATACCTATGATGAGTTGATTGCATCAGGTAAAGGAGAGCTTTTTGGGCAGGATGGCCCGCCATTGCCTGCACCACCGATGTTGATGATGGATGAAATCACCACAATGCGTGAAGATGGTGGGCATTTTGGCAAAGGCTATGTGGAAGCAGTGTTTAACATTAAGCCCGATTTATGGTTCTTCCAATGTCATTTTATTAACGACCCTGTGATGCCAGGCTGTTTGGGCTTAGATGCCATGTGGCAACTTGTGGGCTTTTATCTTGGCTGGCTTGGCGGTAAAGGCAAAGGGCGTGCGTTAGGCGTGGGCGAAGTGAAATTCACGGGGCAAATTTTGCCTAGCGCGAAAAAGGTCATTTATCGCTTGCACCTTAAACGGGTGATTAACCGTAAATTGGTGATGGGCGTGGCCGACGGTGAAGTGGAAGTTGACGGGCGTGTTATATACACCGCAACTGATCTCAAAGTGGGCTTGTTCCAAGACACCACCACATTTTAATTTCATCGTAATCAAACCGCACTTTAGTCATTAAAGTGCGGTTTTTTTGTGTATAATCACGCTGATTATTTATTATTATGAGGAGCGTTATGTATCGCTTTATTCTTATCAGCGCAAGTGCATTGTTGAGTGCTTGCACGCAGACCCCAATATCTGGCGATAGCGCATTGCCAAGTTATCAGGCAGAACACCAAACCCCAGCGCCAAATGCTAAGCAAAAAACGTCGCAAAATCAAACACAAAGCGTGCTAAATGCCAGCGATTATGCTCAGCCTGTGCGGACACAACCCGTGCGCATTGCCCCTCGTGTTGGCTTTGGCTACGCTTTGGGTGATTTTTATGGCCCAAGCATCGGGGCGAATTTTTATCCATGGTGGTGGTAAAAGTCTAATAACTAGATGATTTTTCAAATTTATTAGAGTATTATATAGCCACACCGAATCGTTAATAAATTAGAGATCATTACTATGCTCGCCATATGATGTTTTCGACGCGTCAAACTGTCTGAGATCGTGTAATCAAGGCAAGTTTTGCGTTAATGTGGCAAGGGCTGATCTTGGAGAAAAAATGGAACAATTACAACATATTACATCCCAAGCACTGGATGCCATTGCCAATGCCAATGATATTGCCACATTGGACGGTGTGCGGGTTGACTACTTTGGGAAGAAAGGGCAATTTACCGCCTTAATGCAAGGTTTGCGCGATGTGCCTGCGCAAGAGCGCCCAGCGGCGGGGCAGAAAATCAATGCAGCCAAGGTGCAAGTGCAAGAAGCCCTCAATACACGTAAAACCGCACTTGAGCAAGCTCAGCTCAATGAACAATTAGCAAAAGAAGCACTGGATGTATCGCTGCCTGGTCGTAATAGTGATTGCGGTGGGTTGCACCCTGTGACTATCACAATCAACCGTGTTACCCAATTTTTTTCAGAGCTGGGTTTTAGTGTTGAACAAGGCCCTGAAATCGAAACCGATTACTACAACTTTGATGCGCTCAACATTCCAGCGCATCACCCAGCACGTGCGGATCATGATACATTTTGGTTCGATGTCAACCGCCTGCTGCGCACCCAAACCTCTGGCGTACAAATCCGAACTATGGAAAAACAACATCCGCCAATTCGCATTATGGCGCCAGGGCGGGTATATCGTAATGATTACGATCAAACACACACGCCGATGTTTCACCAAATAGAGCTATTATTTGTCGATAAAAAAGCCAATTTCACTGAGCTTAAAGGATTGTTGCACCGCTTTTTGCGTAATTTCTTTGAAGAAGATTTAAAAATCCGCTTTCGTCCGTCTTATTTCCCATTTACAGAGCCTTCTGCAGAAGTGGATGTGATGGGTAAAAACGGCAAATGGTTAGAAGTGCTCGGCTGCGGGATGGTTCACCCTAATGTGTTGAGCAATGTGGGCATTGATTCGAATGAATATTCTGGCTTTGCCGTCGGCATGGGGGTTGAGCGTTTAACCATGTTGCGTTACAACGTCACAGATTTGCGAGCGTTTTTTGAAAATGATTTGCGCTTTTTGAAACAATTTAAAACGCTGTAAGGTGAGATAGATGAAATTAAATGAATTATGGCTGCGTGAGTGGGTCAATCCCGCTATCTCAACAGCTGAGTTAGCCGAACAAATTACCATGCTTGGCCTTGAAGTGGACGGCATTGAACCTTGCGCGGGCGACTTCTCAGGTGTAGTGGTTGGTGAAGTCGTTGAATGCAAACAACACCCGAACGCAGATAAACTGCGCGTAACCAAAGTCAATGTGGGGGGAGATACCCTGCTGGATATCGTTTGTGGTGCACCTAACTGTCGTCAAGGCTTAAAAGTGGCTTGCGCCACCGTTGGGGCTGTGTTGCCAGGCGATTTTAAAATTAAAAAAGCGAAGCTGCGTGGCGAACCGTCTGAAGGCATGCTGTGTTCTTACAAAGAGCTGGGTATCGAGCTTGATTCCAGCGGCATCATTGAACTGCCAGCAGATGCACCCGTTGGGCAAGATTTGCGGGCGTATCTTAAGCTCGATGACAACTCAATTGAAATTAGTTTAACCCCAAACCGTGCGGATTGTTTAAGCGTGCGTGGTGTTGCGCGTGAGCTAGGGGTTGTTAATAGAGTAGATGCCAGCGAGCCTGTCATTGCGCCAGTTAAATCAACGTTAAGCGATAAGGTCGCCATTGATGTGCAAGCACCTCAAGCATGTCCGCGTTATCTTGCGCGAGTGATTAAAAATGTGAATGTACAGGCAGACACACCATTATGGATGCAAGAGAAACTGCGCCGTTGTGGCCTGCGCTCGATCGATCCAGTGGTGGATGTCACCAACTATATTTTGTTGGAATTAGGGCAGCCGATGCACGCCTTCGATGCCGATAAAATAAGCCAACCGATTGTGGTGCGTATGGCGAAAGAAGGCGAGCAGCTGACATTACTGGATGAAAGTGACGTAAAATTAAAAGCGAATACGCTAGTTATTGCCGATCAAACTGGGCCTGTTGCGATGGCGGGTATTTTTGGAGGGTTGCACACAGGGGTTACATCAGGCACCCGAAATGTGATTTTAGAATCTGCCTTTTTTGCGCCACTGGCGATTACAGGGCGTGCGCGTCAATATGGCTTACATACGGATTCATCTCACCGTTTTGAACGTGGCGTGGATTACATGTTACAACGTCACGCAATGGAGCGCGCGACCGCACTTTTGATTGAGATTTGTGGCGGTGAAGCTGGTGAGATTTGTGAAGTGGTCAGCGAGACAGACTTACCAAAACAAAACAGCGTAACATTGCGCCGTAGTAAGCTTGATTCGCTGCTAGGTCATCACATTGAGGATGACATCGTGACTGACATTTTGACTCGGCTTGGGTTTGATGTGACATTCTTTAATGACCAATGGACGGCAAAACCAACCAGCTGGCGTTTTGATATTGCCATTGAAGAAGATTTGATTGAAGAAGTCGCACGCATTTATGGCTATAACGCTATTCCAAATTGTGCACCATTGGCACACTTGACGATGCGTGAGCATAAAGAGGCCGATGTGGCGCTTTCACGCATTAAAACCGCACTTGTTGATCGTGACTACCAAGAAGCGGTGACTTACAGCTTTGTTGACCCAAAAGTACAACAAAAATTGCACCCAGAGCAGCCAGCCTTGATTTTGCCGAACCCAATTTCAGCCGATATGTCGGCGATGCGTTTGTCATTGCTGCCTGGGCTTTTAGGCGCATTGGTGTATAACCAAAATCGCCAACAAAATCGCATCCGTTTGTTTGAAACAGGTCTGCGTTTTGTCCCTGATGAAAACGCTGAAGCTGGCGTGCGCCAAGAATTTGTGCTAAGTGCGGTCATAACTGGTCCGCGGCACAATGAAAATTGGTTTGAAAAGAGCGAAAGTGCGGACTTTTATGACCTCAAAGGTGATTTGGACAGCATCTTGCAACTTACTCGTGCAGCCAGCCGTGTAATTTATGTCAGCAAAGTTTTTCCAGCCCTGCATCCTGGGCAGTCGGCTGCGATAGTACTAGATGGGCAAGAAGTGGGCTTTATTGGTAGCCTGCACCCACAAATTGCGCAAAGTCTAGGCATTAACGGTCGTGCAATTGTGTTTGAGATTTTGTGGTCAGCCCTTGCCGAGCGCGACATTGTGCAAGCCAAGCCAATTTCTCGTTTTCCTGCCAATCGCAGGGATATTGCTGTTGTGGTCAGCCAAGATGTCGCTGCAGCAGATGTTGTTGCAGCGTGTCGTAGCGCTGCAGGTGAAACGCTCACTCAAGTTAACTTGTTTGATGTTTATCAAGGCACAGGAGTGGCCGATGGGTGTAAAAGTCTTGCGATCAGCTTGATTTTACAAGACCAACAAAAAACGCTCGAAGAAGACGATATTACCCAGATAGTATCGAATGTTGTATCTGAGTTGAAGCAGCGTTTTAATGCTTATTTGAGAGATTAAACTATGACTTTAACGAAAGTAGAAATTGCAGAGTATTTGATTGAAAAGCTCGATTTGAGTAAACGTGAAGCTAAAGAGTTGGTGGAAAGTTTTTTTGAGCAAATTCGCACCTGTTTAGAACAAGGTGAAGATGTTAAACTCTCAGGCTTTGGCAATTTTCAATTGAGAGATAAAAAATCACGTCCAGGACGCAATCCTAAAACGGGTGAAAGTGTAGCTGTTTCCGCCCGCCGAGTGGTTGTGTTCAAACCAGGGCAAAAATTGCGCTCACGCGTGGCACAACAATATTCACGCAAGGCCTGATTGAAATGTGGCGCACAACCGTTATGGCATTCATACTGGCTGCTTTGGTCGGGTGTTCATCAAGCGGTGGAGAAGAAGAGCGTGTGGCAAGCACAGGGCATTATACCACCCACTTGCCAGACCCTATCTACACGATTGCGCAGCTCAGCGAACAGCAGCATAGCTGGCAGGGTACACCTTATGTGCTTGGAGGACAATCTCGACGGGGTGTAGATTGCTCAGGCTTTGTACAAACCACGTTTGCTCAGCGTTTTAACATCAGGCTTCCACGCACCACCAAAGCGCAAGCAAAGCAAGGGGTACGGGTTTCAAGGCGCGACATTCAAACAGGTGATTTGGTGTTTTTTAAAACAGGGCGGGGGCCAAATGGCTACCATGTGGGGATTTATGTTAAAGACGATTTATTCTTGCATGCCTCCACCAAAGGCGGGGTGATTTATTCCTCGCTCAACTCGCCTTATTGGAAAAAGGTTTATTGGCAAACTAGACGGCTTTAAACCACTGGTGTAACAATCTAAAAAAGGAGTGTTTATGAGCACATTAACTTACGCATTAATTACGGTTATCGGCGCCTTGGGCATGATTGTCTTTCTCGGCACGCTGATTTTTTCTTAATTTAAAAGCCATGTTTCCATGGCTTTTTTCATCTCTGCTGACCGCACTTTTGCTTGTGTAGCACGGGCATAAGCCAGTATTATAGCTTGTAGGAAGTTAATACAGGATAATGACAATGAAAAAAATCGAGCAATTGCTGGCCAATAACCACAGTTGGGCCATTCGTATGCAGCAAGAAAATTCAAATTATTTCAAAGAACTAGCAGAACATCAAAAACCTAATTATTTATGGATTGGCTGCTCAGACAGTCGCGTGCCAGCCGAAAAACTCACCAACCTTGGGCCAGGTGAGCTTTTTGTGCATCGCAATGTGGCCAACCAAGTCATTCATACCGACCTCAATTGCCTTTCTGTGGTGCAATATGCCATTGACGCCCTTGATGTGGAACACATCATCATTTGCGGGCACACCAACTGCGGCGGCATCAAAGCGGCGATGGAAAACAAAAGCCTTGGGCTTATCGATAACTGGCTTTTACACTTGCGCGATATTTGGCTCAAACACAGCCATCTTTTTGGCTCTATCCCGCCAGAAGAGCGCGCAAACATGCTCACCAAGCTCAACGTGGCAGAGCAAGTGTATAATCTCGGCTGCTCATCAATCGTGCGCGCTGCGTGGGACAGAGGCAAAAAGCTCTCACTCCACGGTTGGATGTACGATGTCGGCGACGGCTTTTTACACGATATGGGCGTGATCGCCACCAGTCGCGAAACCCTAGAAATTACTTACCTTAACGCTATCGCACGGCTACTCTCCAGCACCACCGATAAAAAATTTACCGAAACTACCGAACCTGTGAAAATTCAGTTTAACCAAGGGGAGAGTTAAATCCGCCTACTTCAAAAATAAGCTTTGAAAATGTTTATCAGCGTAGAAAATGCCAGTGTTGGCGTTTCCACCCAAATGGGAGCCAATGTGGCTAATGCTATTGGCGCAGGCTTGAATGCGTTAACGAACGTGCACGATAACGACCACACCACAACCCGAAGCACGGTAGGCAGCAATATCACCCTTGATGTTGGTGATGGCAACATCCCGACCGCACTTTCACGTGACGCAAGCAACAGCAACCAACAGGTTAAGCAATTTGATAAACAGGATTATCAAGAGCGAGCCGAAATGGCGCAAGTCATCAGTGCCGTGAGCGACAACACCATTACACTGACCCTTAAGCCAAAACTAGATGACGCTGAAAAGGTGCTCAATAATGATAAAGCAACAGAGGCTGAAAAAGCCCAAGCGCGGCAAGTAGTTGAAACCTATGGTAAGGGGAGTGACCTACAGTTGGCGATTCGAGCCGTTACCGCAGTGGCCCAAGGGCTGGCGACAGGCAGCGCAGCCAGTGCCGCGGTGGGTGGTGCTTCGCCATTCTTAAATAAAGCCATCAAACAAGCAACCACGGATGAAAATGGACAAGTCAATCAGTCCGCCAACCTCCTTGCCCATGCGGTGCTGGGTGCAGCTGAAGCCCTTGCTACGGGCAATAATGCATTAGCAGGCGCTGCGGGTGCGGCTACAGGTGAAGTGGCGGCCAAACTGATTACTGAACAACTCTATAACACCACACCAGACAAACTCAGCGAGGCACAAAAAGATACTGTATCCGCCTTGAGCCAATTGGCCAGTGGACTCAGTGGCGTGCTGGCAGGAGATAACACCGCCAGTGGAATCACGGCAGCGCAGAGTGGTAAAAGTGCGGTTGAGAATAATTATCTTACAGAAAAAGAGGCGTTGAGCTTTGAAGATGAAATGAGAAAGTGTAAAAATTCAGGAAGTAATTGTTCTGTAGTTATTCAAAAATATATTGATATTAGTAATAAGAATAGTAAAAAACTAAGAGATAAATGTAGTGATGGTGGGCTAGTCTGTGCAGCCAAAGAAGAGATGATTAATGCTTATACGACTGTGGCTTTAGCTAAAGATGATCCAAATGGCAGAATTTATTTGGGGCGTTATCTTAAAGATGATGATGTGATTGGAATTACTAAAGCGCTAAATAGTAGTGATCTTATTTTCTTGAAAAATAAAGTTTCAACAGGGGACAGATTGTTATATACACTTACTGATCCGACTTCTTGGCCTTCTGTTTTATTTGGAGCAAGAAATCTTATTATTAATAAATCAAAGGATACATTGATAGCAGCTAGTGCTGGTGGATTAATCAATGCAGGAATACAACTAAAATACCAAGAAAATGGTGAGATAAAAGTAGCAGATGTTGCCAGTTCTGCACTAATTGGTGGAATCTCTGCTAGAGGAAATTTCGCAACCACTGTCAATTGGAATATGGTGGGCGGATATTATAATGGAAAAATAGCAGGAGAGAATTCTGGCTATAGCGCACTAGTAAGTGGCACGTCCTCTATGATAGGGTATGGTTTAGGCAGTGCTGTAAAAACTCCATTAAATAAATTACTGAACCCAAATTCAAAACAATATGAATGGATTCCAATAGGTTTGGGGATTAGTAAATCGCCCCCTCAAAGTATTATTCCAAGCATCGGAGCAAATTCATTAGGCTCTTTAGGTTCAGAAGCTACATCTAATTTTATCAAATCAGAAGGTAAATAATATGAAAAAATACTTTTATTTGAGTGTTAGTCTCATGACGATAATGTTTTTAGGTTATATAATATTCTGGATATGTTCAGTTTTCTTACAATATTTGATTGACAACCCTACCCAAAGAAGTGAAGAGCTTCATCGGGGGCTGTTTATTTCATTGTGGGCTGGAGCAACAGGGTTTATTGTACCATTGGTAGTTGATTTTTTATTTTTGTTTGTTAGAAAAATGAAGAGGTTTTTGAATATAAAATAAAATCTTTATTCCAAGTTCTGATCTGTTACCGTAGCTTCACATCTAAAATATAAAGAACAATATTAACTGCTGTGGCAAAAGAGTTAAATTTTATACTGTAATAGTTCAATGATTATATGCATTACCATGCAATTATAATGCGTTGTTTATAAATTCCTGAATCAGTTTAGGTGCTGTTTTGAGCTTATCAAACAGCGCCTTTTCTTTGTCGTCTGTAAGATGCATCTCACATAATCTTGAGCCTGTAATGATATAAAAGATATCCATACCAAGATTGTCAGCTTTTTGGAGATATAGTGCATTTGGCGTATGTTTCCCACTCTCGTAATTCATCTGACTTAATTTACTCGTCATGCAGTGTTGGGCCATTTCCTTTTGCGTTAATCCCAACCGAAGCCGCTCTTCTCGTATGCGCTGCCCAATGGCTTTAACATTATCATCCATTTGATACCATTCTCTAAAAGTTATCTAAAATGACTTTATAAATAGAGTAATAGTATAGAAATTGAAAGGAATTATCTAGAAATAAAAAAGCCCTAAAGGCTTGTCACTCTAGGGCTTGTTTAACTTTGTTAGATTGTCTTTTATCGCTTGTTGGTGCCTAGGGCCGGACTCGAACCGGCACACCCGAAGGCGGTTGATTTTGAATCAACTGCGTCTACCAATTTCGCCACCCAGGCGCGATAGTTACTGCAATCTCTTTGTGTGACGCATTATACGAAGATTAGAAAAACTTGCAAGCATTAAAACGAAAAAAATGTTTGTTCGCTTTAATTTTCAACAGTTTTGACCGCGCTTTGCCTTTTTAGGTGCGTTTTCGTTTTAAAATCCACCACGTGATCAGCAAAAAGAGCACGCTTGGCAGCAGGGCGCCAACAACGGGCGGGATGTCGAATACCATGGTGACTTTGCCGAAAGTTTCGTTTATCACATAAAACACAAAGCCGGAGATGATGCCCGTGACAATGCGCGCACCCGCGGTGACGCTGCGCAGCGGACCAAAGATAAAAGACAACGCCAGCAGCACCATCACGCCGACAGAAAACGGCTGCACCAGCTTGCGCCAAAAGAGCAGCTCAAACTGCGTTGGGTCTTGCCCGCTTTGTTTAAGGAAGCTGGCGTAGTTATAAAGCCCTGAAATCGACAGCGAGCTGGCCTTGAGGCTCACTGTCATCAGCTTGTCAGGGGTGAGGCTAGAGGCCCAAGTGCGGTTGAGGTAGTTTTTATTGTCGATTTTATCTTGGCCAATAATCGTTTCATTGAGGCGATTGAACACCCATTGCTGCTGTTGTGGGTCAAAGGTCGCCTCGTTGGCGTATTGAACGTTTTTGAGCTTGCGCTCGCCATCAAATTGATAGATATAGATGTTTTTCAGCGTATTAGCGTCATTGATTTGCTGGATATAGACAAAATTGTTGCCGTCTTTTGCCCAAATGCCATTTTTTACTGAAATCAATGAGCCACCACTCATGGCTTGCGAGCGCATATTACGGGCAAATTGCTCGGTTTGAGGAATGCCCCATTCGCCTAGCAACATAATGATAAGCACCAGCGGGATGGCCGTTTTAATCGTCGCCAGGCCAATTTTCAAGCGCGAAAAGCCCGAGGCTTGCATCACCACCAATTCGCTGTTGGCCGCCAATGTGCCCAGCCCAATCAGCGCGCCGAGCAGCACCGCCATCGGGAAGAAAGTTTCAATATCTCGCGGCATGGTTAACAGCGTGTAATACACCGCTTGCAGGCCGTCGTAGCTGCCCTTACCGATGTCGCGAAATTGCTCAACAAATTTAATGATGGCGGAAAGCCCCACCAGCATCAGCAGCGAGGCCAAAATGGTGCCGAGAATCGTTTTGCCGATATAGCGATCTAAAACCCCAAACATCGTTATTCCTCCAACGCAGCGCGGGATGAAAACCAAGACCGCACTTTATACATAAACGCGCTGTTCCAGGCATTGAGTACAATGCCGAGCAGCAAAAAGGCAATGTGCACCAACGGCACCATCACCATGGCATCAAGCTTGCCCGCGCTGCTGGCGGACTTAAATGAGCTAAGCAGCAAAAAGTAGATTAAGTAGAGCAGCAACGCTGGCAGCATTTTGGCAAAGCGCCCTTGGCGTGGGTTGACCTTGCTCAGCGGCAATGCCAGCAGCGCCATCAATGGCACGGCAATCACCAATGAGATGCGCCACATCAGCTCGGCTTTGGCTTGTGGCGAGTTGTCCGCCCACAGTTCCAGCAAATTTAAGCGTTCAATTTTGTCTGATTCCGCTTCCACTTCGCTGAAGGTGAGGTAGGCTTGGTAATTTTCAAAGTGCGAGATTTTAAAATCGGGTAGTACCGCACTGCCTTCATAACGCTCGCTATTGTTTAATTTCAAAATTTGATCGCCATTGGGCAGGGAAGAAAGCTCGCCTTGCTCGGCCACCAGCACTGACGGCTTCACGTTGCCACGCTCACGGGTTTGAAAGAGGTAAATATTTTCCAGCTGATTGCGCTTGACCGAATCAATGAACAACACAAAATTGCCATCTTGGCTGCCAATAAATTGCCCAGGCGTGAGCGCAGAGAGGCTTGGGTTAGCTTTGGCCTGTTCAATGAGAGTCACTTGCTTATTGATCGCCCAAGGTGAGAGCACAAACACATTATAAGCACTTAAAAGTGCGGTCAGGACAGACAAAATCAGTGCCACTTTCACTAAAATCCGTTGCCCCACGCCGCAGGCGCGCATCACCGTAATTTCACTGTCAGCATAAAGTTTTCCGAGCGTCATTAAAATCGCTAAAAACAGTGACAGCGGCAGCATCAGCTGCGCCATTGTCGGCATGCCAAGGCCAAGCAGAGAAAAAATTAAATCAGAAGGAATGTTGCCATTGACGGCTGAGCCAAGCACGCGAACCAGTTGTTGGGCAAAAAAGATCAGCAGCAAAATGAATAAAATCGCAAGCTGGCTTTTGAAAATTTCGCGGGTTAAATATCTCAGTAAAATCACGCTATCGCCTTTTCTTCGTTAAATTAATGCGCATTTCGCTAGTATACCCAAGTTATGCACATTTGTGAAAAGGGTTGTGCGTGTTTTGCTAGCGTTATTTTGTGCTATCCGTATAATAACGTCACGACAGTTAATTGCACAAAATAAGGAGAAAAAATGCAATATGCTCTAATGAATGGCGAAATTACCGCACTGCCGAGCGACTGCTTGGTATTGGGGGTGTATCAACATGGTGACTTAGATGAATGTACACAACGCATTGACGACGCGCTGCAAGGCAAACTTAGCGCGCTGATTGAAAAAGGCGATTTTGCGGCAAAGTGCGGTCAAACCGTGATGCTTTATGATATTACTGGCATTGCTGCTCAGCGCGTGCTGCTGGTCGGTGCGGGCAAAAAAGATAAACTCGACGTGCGCCAATACCAAAAAATGTGGGCGGCGGTGTTTACTGCGTTGAAAGACAGTGGGGTAGAAACCGCACTTTGCTGTTTGCACCAGCTAAGCGTGCGTGATCGCAACACCTATTGGAAAGTGCGGTTTGCCGTTGAGCAACTGGCGCGCTCAAGCTATGTGTTTGACCGCTTTAAAAAAGAAAAGGCGAACGCGCCAGCACTGCGTAAAGTGCAATTTTGGTGTGAGCTGACGGAGCCAACGCTCGAAACCGCCATTGTCGAGGCTCAAGCTATTGCTTATGGCGTGAAAGCCACCAAAGACATCGCGAACTTGCCAGCCAACATTGCCAATCCAGCTTACCTTGCTGAGTGTGCGCGTGAGCTGGCGCAAGAATGTGACGTTGTCATTGCCACCGTGATCGACGAAGCAGAAATGGCAAAACTGGGCATGAATGCTTATTTGGCGGTGTCACGCGGTTCTCACAATCCTGCTTTTATGTCATTAATTGATTACAACAACACTGGCAACCCTGACGCGCAACCGATTGTGCTGGTGGGTAAAGGTTTGACTTTTGACGCAGGCGGTATTTCGCTTAAGCCAAGTGCGGATATGGATGAAATGAAATACGACATGGGCGGCGCAGCGGCGGTTTATGGCGTGATGAAAGCGCTAACAAAATTGCAACTGCCTGTGCGTGTTATTGGCGTGTTGGCAGGCTGTGAAAATATGCCCGATGGCAATGCCTACCGTCCAGGCGATATTCTAACCACAATGAAAGGATTAAGCGTTGAAGTATTGAATACCGATGCCGAAGGGCGCTTGGTACTGTGCGACGCGCTCACCTATGTGGAACGCCTCAACCCAGAGGTGGTGATTGACATCGCCACACTCACAGGGGCTTGTGTGGTCGCATTGGGGCAACACAACAGTGGTTTGCTTAGCCCAAATGAAAGTTTAGCAACTGCACTTTTAGATGCAGCTGCGCAAGCTGGTGATAAGGCGTGGCGCTTGCCGTTAGGTGAAGAATACAGCGAGCAGCTTAAATCTAACTTTGCGGATCTTGCCAACATCGGCGGACGCTGGGGTGGCGCGAGCACCGCGGGGGCGTTTTTGTCTCATTTCACTGAAAATTACACTTGGGCACACCTTGATATCGCTGGCACCGCTTGGAAATCAGGTGCAGAAAAAGGAGCAACAGGTCGTCCTGTGGCACTATTAGTGCAGTATCTTCTTGATCAAGTGAACAAAAAAGGGACAAAGTACAACCTTAGCGCGCTTTATTCACGCTAAAAATTAGGTTATACTGAAACACTATTTGGGGCTGATCTAGGATTCGACGGGATTAGCGAAGCCCAAAGTGCATGTCGAGGTGCGGTAGGCCTCGTTAACAAACCGCAAAACAATAGTCGCAAACGACGAAAACTACGCACTAGCAGCTTAATAACCTGCTCAGAGCCTTCTCTCCCTAGCTTCAGCTCGTAAGACGGGGATCAAGAGGAGTCAAACCAAACGAGATCGCGTGGACGCCTCCGCTTGGGGATCGAAGCGTTAAATTAAATCAAGCTAGCTTAGCTATCGCGTGTCTGTCCGCAGTGGTTAAGTGAAATCAAAGATAGACTAAACATGTAGTGCTGAAGGTAGAGTAATTTCGGACGGGGGTTCAACTCCCCCCAGCTCCACCAAATTAAGAAAAAATACAGTTCAATCACGTTAAACAAGCCCTAGAGCGACAAACCTTTAGGGCTTTTTTCTTTATCCAATTTTTTCTATGTAATAGCATATTATCCAAGCTTTTTAGTAATACCTATGGCACAGACTACTCCGACTTGAATGATTTTGAGCTTTGGGATACTTAGTGATACGGTGAGCGTACTTTGTGTTCTGAGAACATTGAGAAATGCTTTTTTATCGAGTGGATAAGCCACAAGTAGGCAATGCCATTCTCATTTCAATTGATACCGATGTGCCCAATAACGGTAAATTTAATGATATAAGACAGCAAGTAATTAAAATAGCTTTAACTAGTTTTTTAATGATTTGTAGACTTTATGAGATATTGAGAAAAGTTTTGATGGTGCACCAAGTGGACTATGATTGGTGATTTAATATATTGATATTTTTATGAAATATAATTTGTAATTTTATTTTGTGTTCCTATTTGTGTTCCTATTTTTGCGCTTCGTAGTGCGTCTATATGCGTCTTTTGTTTCCCGTTTATTCCCGCCTTTTCCCACATAATCCCTAATAAAAAATAGTTTTTATTGCGGTTTTATGCGGTTTAGCCCTAAAATGCAGTTATACGCTATTTTAGGGCATTTTGGGCGGTTTTAATGGTTTATTATTGGTTGATGCATTTTTTCAGCAATACGCCCGCAGATTTGCCCATTATGCACGGTTTATGAATATCAGTGCAACGCACGATTTCAACTTTGCCGCCTTTCTCGGTGTAGGTATCAACAAATAGCCCCTCTTTGCGTCGGATTGTGTAACCGTATGACGGCGCATAAATGCTGTTATTTTCGCCCTTGGTTGGTACATAAGCCAAAATCACACAATCACTCCAAATAGGTTTTAATTGTCCGCTTTCCTCTTTCATGGCTGCGCCAATTTTGACCGTCTTAACGTCAATCAATTCAGCGAACACTTGCGGGGTTAAAATGCCTGCGCGAGTGTATTTAATGCGATCAAGTAGCACGGTGTTTTCTTTCAGTTTTAGCCATACATCTTGCGCAATTACGCATACGTTAGGGCGTCGTCCTGTGTTACTGATAACTGCATTAATAGCGCCATCAAATATTGGCAACGGGTTTAATTTGAGGTTAGAGAATTTACTGTCGCCAGATAAGATAAATTTGTTTTGCTCATTGTAGTTGCTTTCATCTTGGGCGAGTTTGGCCGCTTCCATTTCACGCCCTAGCGCAATGATTTCTTGCACCACTGAAAGGGCGTGCTGTTTGAGTGGGTAGCTCGCTTCGTGGTCTTCGCGGTAGTCGATAGGGTATTCAATATCGTGTTCTTCAAGCTCAATGCTAATTGCTGTCACGTCTTCAGGGGTTAAGCGGTTGCTGTCGCCGTGAACTTGGCGCACGGTGGATTGTTGGCGAAATGCTAGGCGACCAAATTGGGGAATTTTCCCGCCCTCTTTTTCGATTTCCACGATAGGGAATAGTGTTTCACATACTAGCTCATTGTTGTAATAACCGTAGGCAAGCTGGGTTAAAACTGGGTCTTGAATACGTTTTTGTGAAAGTGTTGACATGGTTAAGCTCCTTTCTTGGTAATGATATTAAATGCGGTTAAATAGTCCGTGTTATGGTGCCCCATATAGGCGCGAATTTCTTGATCTAGCGCAATCATTTCAGGCGGTGTATCGTCTGCATACGTTACACGGCTTGCGCTGTCGTTAAGGGTCGCCGCGCGTTCTGTTGTGGCAATTTCTTCAAAGCAAATAACTTGCGGTAGCGCTTGAAAAAAGTCTTTTATTTTCTGTGTTAAGTTTTCTCCCTCTGAAAAGGTTAAGATTTCGCCGTTGTCGAAGTTGTTCGCATAATTGAGCAATTCAAGTGAGCGGGCGCGGTGTTTTGGAATTAATTTCCCTTGCGCGATTAGTTCATCAATAAAATTGGCATTACTGTCATTTTTTGATTGGTTTAACTGCGCTTTTAATTGCTCGTTTTCCGCTTTTAAGCGGTCAATTTCGGTTTGTTCCATTATTCCCCCTGTTATTTAATAATTAAATTCAGTGCGGTTTTATAATCAACATCTAGTGCTTGAGATAAATAAATGGCTTTATTATTTAAATCATCAGCGAAAGAAATATCTTCATTTTCACAGTAAAAAATAAAGTCTTCTTTATCGTTAAAATAAAGATATTCAAGGCTTATTTCAGGCGGTAACATATTTTTCACGGCGGGCTTTTGGTCTTTCTCTAAAAATCCAACGTGATTTAAATAAAATGAAATGCCTTTGGTTGGGTTTTTCTCATTCTCAATTGGAATAAAACTACTTGAAATGCCGTTAATTTGATTGCTTTTGATTTTGCCGATTAAATCGTTGTTGATTTCAGCTTCAGCAAATAACGCATTATTGCAATAAATAACACGATTTACTTTGCCGTATTCGGGCAAGTTGTTTTCAGGGTGGCCAATCACAAGAGGCGCGGGCTTAATTTCTGTATTGTATAAATTCGCAATGCGCTTTAACTCGCTTTCCGTCCATACTTTGCGCGCCCACTTGCCCCCGCCGTTATGCTTGCCAGTGCGAAATATTTCAAAAAGTGCGGTTTTCATTAATCGTCTTCCTTGAGAATGGTGTAAATCTTGTACATAGACAAATTGTACTTTTTGGCTAAAGCTGAATGATTGTTGCCTGTAAACTCTTTCTTAATGCGTGTATTACGCGCTTTAATAGATGACGGCGTAGATTTGGGAACATAGATCACAAGCCCTCCACAATAGTACGCCACCCTTTCTAGCGCATATTCAGTGATTTCGACAGCACTGCCGCCTTTCGCGATAGCTTCTTTCATGCTTTCCCTAATCCCGTCAAAAAGAACACTTGATTTTTGATTTCGTTTCGCCACAAAAGACCTCCCTTGTTTGCTTTGGAATAACTTTAAAACACTTTAAAGAAAAAAAGATTTTAAAGTGCTTTAAAGAAAACACGCGGCCAACAAAACAAAAAATTTTTTCTATATAAGCAAAAAGTGCTTGGACAACTTGGACAATTGGACAATTTTAAGTAAGCAACTGAAATTTAAGGAAATAATTTTTAAAAATTGTCCAAATTAGGGGGTAAAAAACTTGGACAATTGTCCGAAAAACTTGGACAATGATTAAAAAACAGACTGAAACTGGATTAAAAATAAGCAAATTTGATTTCACATTATGTTAAATAGGTCGGTAAAAATAAAAATCCCACACTAGGCGGGATAATTTTTTCAGGGTTCACAGTAGGGCATAATCACATAAACGGGCGCGCGTTTTTTGTCTATGCGGTAGGGCATTTTTTGTGTATAGCCCGCATTTTTGGACTTGTCTTTTTTCAATATGCCGTTGTTGTATAAAATTTCGCTGGCTTGGCGGTCATTAAAACCTGCTATAACCTCGTTTTTGTACACAACGGGGAAGATATAAAACGTTTCTGCGCTGTTCGTTGGCGTTTCTACTTCCACATAGCCCGCGGCGTCCGTTGGTGGGTATTGGTTTGGATTGCGGGGGATCTCCACAAAGCGGGCGCGATAGCGGTCAATAAAGCCGATCACTTGCTCCAGCACTTGTTCTTCTTCCTTACTGCGTGTGCCGAACACATTCAGCCAGTCGTTGAAACTCACAATCAATGCTTCATTGATGATCTCACTTTCCCACGCGGTGAAGTTGGCCGCCATTTTAAGCGCGGTTTCAATCAAGGCGAATTTGTCCGCCACGCGGTAGATCTGCGCGTCTGCGCCCTGTGGTACGCGCTTGAGCCATTTCTCTTTGTACATCTTGAAATTAGCTTTCACGCTCTCTTTGTGCGTGCTTAGGTGCTTGACCCACTCACGCCCGATTACGCCGTAATTTTCCTTGCACGCCTCGTTTAGGTGGTCGGCGTGCGCCTTGGCATTGGCGAAGGTGTGAAAGTTTTCAGCCTTGCGAATAGGGATATTGATCAAGCGCACCAGCTGCCCCGCTTGAACGCGAATTCCCTCGCTCATTAAAAACGTCTCAACATCTTTTTCACCAGTGGATAAAACAACGGTGCGCCATCTTGTTAGCGGTTTGTTGCCAACCTCTTTTTCACCCCTGTTTTTGCTTACTCCGTTAAAAATGCTATAAAGCGAAGTTTTAACGTGTTTAGGGTGTTCTGCTTGTCCTATTTCGTCAATCGCCATAAAGTTGTCATTGTGTGCTAAAGCTTCGTTTGAAACGGCGTAAGCTGTCCCATACCACGTTAAGCGCGTTTTGTCGGGGTGGCCGTAAATGGTGCTAGCAATATTGGCGGTTGTAGTTTTGCCCGTGCTTGAGCCGCCATAAAGGTGAATGCCGAAGTTGTCGGCTTCTAACAAGCCCAAAAGGGGCGCGGCAAGGCTTGCCCCCACACCCAAAATCATGGAATGATTTCCCTTGAGATAATTGCCTACATTTTCGCGCCAACTCTCCAGCGTTCCGCGTGTGTCATAGCCATTCACTGCGGCTGATTGCCCCGCAAACAACACGGGGCGCGCGGGTTCGCCGATTACCTCACCATTTGGCAACAAGTACGCCCCGCCGTGCCAGCCCGTCAGCTCGGTAATTGTCCACGGCGTGCGCTTGCCTGCGGATTGAAAATGGTCGGCTAGAATATTTTTGCTTTTGCTGTCATTGGCGATTTTCAGCCCCTGCTTGCGCAATTGCTTCCAGCCCTCACGCTCGCCCAATAATTCAAGCGAAAGTGCGGTTGTTACGGGTTTATTTTCATTTTCAGGGGTAAAGCGGAGCACCACATAGGCGCTTTGCTCACTCTTGCCCACGCCCACCACCTCAACGGGGCTAGAAAGCCATTTTGTGCTCTCGCCCGTGATGTCGCCTGTTGCCTTGTCAATCTTGGGCACCACATAAAATAGCCCGTTTATGCCGTTTTCTGTGCGCTCGTCAATGTAGGGCGTGTTGCGGGGTTCTTTCACGGGGGCGGCCACCTGCTCGGCGATAGCCTGGGCGATTTCGTCGCCTTGGCGTATGCGCTCAAGATAGTCGCTTAAATTGGCGATCATTTGCCCCGCGCGGTCACAGTGCAAAAGTATCTTTGCGCAGGTGTTGTGGGCAATGTTCACGCAAAGTGCGGTGATGGCTTTTTCGTCCACCTCACCGAATTGATAAAAGGAGATAATTTCTTGCTTTTC
Organism: Spirabiliibacterium pneumoniae; assembly: GCF_014884995.1. Lineage (GTDB taxonomy): Bacteria > Pseudomonadota > Gammaproteobacteria > Enterobacterales > Pasteurellaceae > Spirabiliibacterium > Spirabiliibacterium pneumoniae. The sequence continues at coordinate 127,943 of NZ_JABMII010000008.1, read as the reverse complement.
GTTGGCCACGCGATAAAGGTTGATTTCACTCAAAATCTCATTGTTGAGAATAACGGGCGGTTTTGATTTTTCGTGGCCGATAAGATCACACAACAACTGCCAGCTTACGCCGTCGCCTTTGCCGTATGCGTCCCACGCGTCTGGGCCGATTAAAATTGATTGTTCATGGCGGTAGTTGTTACCTTGCTTTTTCAGGTACGGGGCATTTTTAAGCTTGCTCATTGGTGCCCCCTTTTGCTGCTTTTTCGATTAAATATTGACAATAAACCGCCTCAACATAGGCAAGGCTAGCGATAATGGTTTCGCGGTCTTTTTCTGCGGCGTAGTCCACCACCAGTTGATAAAGCTCGGGGAATACGCTTAATGAACTCAAATCAATGTCAAAATAATGCACATCATCAAGCATGGATTGGGTGGTTGTTTTTAAGCTCATTTTGCCCCCCCCGCCACCAAAGTGCGGTCAGTCTTTGCGCTGTCGGGCAATTGGCCTAGCAAAATCAGCACATAATCGCGCGCAAAGCTGGCGCGGGCGTGTTGTTCGCTGTTGGCTTGAATGCGCAATTGTTGCGCGCGGGTGCGGTCGTAGTGTTGGCGTGATACGCCGAGAAATTGATAAATCATGGCTATAACTCCACTGAATATTTTGTGTGAAGTTACCGCTAAAGTTTGCAGTCTTGGGCGGTAACGTGTAACGGGCTGCAAAACTGCGATCAGTGGAACACAGCAAAGGGCGGAACCTTTCCCGCTACACGCTACCATTGAAAGACGCTCTCGGCGCTCGGGGCGCGCTTGGCGTTCGTGAAATGTGCGTGCGCTACGCATAAAAAAACACGCATAAGGCGTGCAATGCGCCACTGATATTTTGTTCGAGTTTGCAGGCTCGGCGGTTGATTTTGCAACCGCACGGATAAAATACGATAAAAGGGGCGCACTTGTAAAGTGTTTTTTGCTAGAATGTGTGTCAGTCATTGTTTCGCGTCGTGTTTGTGAATGATGGCTAGGGGCGGTGTTGTGTTGGCGCACAACTCGCCCCGCGTTGTTTCTGTTACTCGTCATTGGCGCTCTCCGTCATGTATCGCTTGATTTCACTGGCGGGGAAAAGCGTTGTCTTGCCGAATTTAACTTTTTTCAACTTCCCCACGCGCACCAGCCTATCAATCGTGGTCGGGTGCACCTTCAACAATTCAGAAAGTGATTTGCGGGTGTAATGTTGTTCTACTTCGTAGTTCATCGTAATGCTCCTTCTTGCGTCTGTGTTCGTGCACTGAAAATCTTATAAAATGCGCTGTTGTGTTGTCAAATGTCGCCAAAATGCAAAAAACCGCTTTAAATGAGAAAAACCGCTTAAAGTGAGAAAAAAAGAATAAAATCGCACTTTGCTTTCAAGATAGCATTTTAGACCCCGTTAAAATGCCGTTAAAATGGCGCGCTATTCGTTAAAGACTTTTTTAGGGTAGGGCAAGCAGGGCAAAAACAAAAAAACCGTTATTTACCCCCGTTTTTTTCGTTGCTGAGTTTCTGATAATGATTTCACCGTAACAGTTGTGAGGAACAAAAACCGCATTTAAACGCCGTTTTAATGCGTGATATTTACAAAATATTACAAAAAACAAGCGGCAAGGTTGGCGGGATAACTTGGACAATTTCGCCAAAAACTTGGACAAAATGGCATTTTTCTTGGACAATTTACCACATAACTTGGACAATGATTTTAATATAAGTTGTTGAATTTATTATAATTGATATGTATAAATAGGGTAATTGTCCAAGTTGTCCAAGTACTTTTTGCTTATATAGAAAAAAATAAATAAAAAAGGGCGGAGATGTCCGCCCGTGGTGAAGTGCTTAAAGGGTGTTAGCCGTGGCGCACTGCTCGACGTAGTCGGCCCATATTTGCATTATTGGTTCTCTTAATTTCAAATAGTCGCTTCTGTTATAGGCTCTGCTGACTTCTGTTCCTGTTTTATGCGCTAAACATGCTTCAATTGTATTGTGATCAAGCCCGCCATAATCATTTAAATAAGTTCGCCCAATTGAGCGCAAGCCGTGGGCGGTTTGTTCGCCTTTGTAGCCGATGTCATAAATTGCATTTAGTACTGTTCCGTTGCTTGCGTGCTTTCTTGGATTTTTATCATGAGGGAAAACATATTTTAAATGACTGCTAATTGGTTTCATTTTTTCCAAAACTTGCAAGGCTTGCCTTGATAGAGGTACAGATAATGCAAAACGTCCCGCTTTTGTTTTTTTCATTTTCTCTGCGGGTATATGCCATAGCTTTTCATCAAAATCAATCTCCGACCATTCAACACTAACGGCTTCTGACGGTCTAACCATTGTTAGCAATTCCCACTCAAAAAGCAATTTTGTAAGTGGGTTGGCTGGTCCGTTTTTCATATCTCTTATTAACTTTGGTAGCTCGCGATAATGGATCGCTTTTTGATGTTCTTTGGTTTTTTTGTGGAATGCGTCCGCCACCTTAACACAATAGTTAACTTCAATCGCCCCTATATTTACGCCATAGTGCAAGATTTGATTAACTAGATTTATCAACCTGTGCAGTGTGTCGTTGATGTCTTTTTTATTAATTGGTTGTAAGACTTCAATCAAAAGTGGGGGAGTAATCTCGGCGATTGGGTATTCTCCAATGATTGGGAATATGTATTGTTCAAGCCTGCGCCAATTTTTTTTCATTGTTAGTGGCTCAATTTCCTTTTCCCGCTTTTCTTTCCACCTGCAAGCAATGGCAAAAAAAGTGATTTCTGCTTGGTTATTGTCCTTGGCTGATTGTTGCTTTCTGTGAATTTGTGGATCTATGCCACGAGATAACAAGGAAAGATACTCAAGCCGTAACTCTCGCGCTTGCGCAAGGCTAACGGCTGGGAATTTTCCTAGGCTAATCTGTGTTCTTGTTTTATTGGGGCGATTATAGTTAAAAATCCACTTTTTAACGCCATTTGGGCTAATTCTCACCTTTAAGCCTTGCCCGTCGCACAATGAATATTCTTTAGCCTTTGGCTTTGCTCTTTCTATCTGAAGGCTGGTTAAAGGGGTTGTTAATCTTGCCATTTGGTCACCATTGGAACACACTTTTTTGTGTCATTATAAACGTGTTCCAATTTGTGATCCAATTCTTTTGCTTTTAAATGCGTCGTGGTGCGTCTATATACATCTTTAAAATTGCTTTGAATGGCGTATTTACTGGGGTTTTGCGTCTGTATGCGTCGTGGTGCTTCTTTGATTTGGTGCGACCAAGTGGACTCGAACCACCGACCCCCACCATGTCAAGGTGGTGCTCTAACCAACTGAGCTATGGTCGCATCGGAAAGTGCGGTTATGATAGCGATTTTTGTGGGCTTGAACAAGAGCTTTATGTGAAAAATCGTGTATTTGTTAAGCACTTGAAATGAAAAACGGCAGGGAGACCTGCCGTTTTGAAGAGAAAGTGCGGCTGACCGCACTTTGCTTATTGTTGTGTGGCTTGAATAGCGGTAAGTGCCACGGTGTAGACGATATCGTCAACCAGTGCGCCACGAGAAAGATCGTTGACCGGTTTACGCATGCCTTGCAACATTGGACCGATTGAAATGAGGTCGGCTGAGCGTTGCACCGCTTTGTAGGTGGTGTTGCCGGTATTCAAATCTGGGAAGATGAACACGGTCGCCTTGCCAGCTACAGGGGAGTTTGGCGCTTTGGAGCGAGCTACATCTTCCATCACGGCGGCATCGTATTGCAATGGGCCATCGATCACGAGGTCTGGGCGTTTTTCTTTCGCTAAACGGGTGGCTTCACGCACTTTTTCAACATCAGAACCTTGGCCTGATGTGCCAGTGGAGTAGGAGATCATCGCCACTTTTGGATCGATGCCGAAGGCTTTAGCAGAATCGGCTGATTGGATTGCGATTTCTGACAGTTGTTCAGCTGTTGGATCTGGGTTAATCGCGCAGTCGCCGTAAACCAGCACTTGATCAGGCAGCAGCATAAAGAAGATAGAAGACACCAATGAGCTACCTGGTGCAGTTTTGATGATTTGCAGCGGTGGGCGAATGGTGTTGGCAGTGGTGTGAACAGCACCTGAAACCAAGCCATCAACTTCGCCAGCTTCGAGCATCATGGTGCCGAGCACCACGTTGTCTTGCAGTTGTTCTTCAGCTACCACTTCGGTCATGCCTTTATTTTTACGCAGTTCAACTAGGCGAGGTACATAATTATGGCGCACCATTTTCGGGTCGATAATGGTGATACCTTTGCCGAGTTGCACGCCTTGAGATTCCGCTACGCGCTCTACTTCGGCTGGGTCTGCCAGCAACACACATTCTGCAATGCCACGCTCAGCACACAAAACAGCTGCTTTTACAGTACGAGGTTCATCACCTTCAGGCAACACGATGCGTTTTTTAGCATTACGCGCTAACTCAGTTAATTGATAACGGAAAGCAGGTGGGGAGAGGCGACGCAAACGTGATGAGCCACCGATTAAGCCGTCAATAAATTGTGGGTTGAACTGTTCACTGGTGAATAATTTGATGGTTTCAATGCGTTCGGCATCATCTGCTGGCACTTCAAGGTTGAAGCTTTGCAGGTTCAATGAGGTTTGCCAGGTGTTACCTTCCACGCGGATAACTGGCAGGCCAGTTTCAAAAGCTTGTTGGCATAATTTACTGATTTGTGAGTCAATTTTATAGCCACCAGTGAGAACTAAGGCACCAATTTTCACACCATTCATCGCAGCTAAGCAAGCTGCAACCAGCACATCTGGGCGATCAGCAGAGGTTACCAACAAGCTGCCTGCACGGAAGTGTTCAAGCATATTAGGTAAGCTGCGTGCGCAGAAGGTAATGCCGTGAATACGACGAGTTTTGATTTCACCTTCGTAGATGATCTGTGCATCAAGGTGTTTTGCAATATCGATCGCACGAGTTGCAATAAGCTCTGCGTTCCATGGAATACAAGCCAGCAAAGTCAATGGGCTTTTGGTGAAAAGGTGGCGAATTTCATTACTAGAATTTTCGCGCTCTTTGAATGCTTCAAAAATTTCACTCAAATCAGGGCGGGTGCGACCACTTTCATCAACTGGTGCATTGAATTTGTTGACGACGACACCAAGCATATTCGGGTTAGAACGTCCACCAAAGTCACTGGCAGCGGCTTCTAGGCGTTCAATTAATTGGCTTGGGGTATCGGTGCCTGGCGCAGCCACAAGGATAATTTCAGCATCTAGCGCTTGGCTGATATCGTAGTTAATCCCCGCGGCGTACGCGCTTTTTGATGTAGGAATTAAACCTTCAACAATCACAATTTCGTTTTTATTGCTTAACTGTTGATGTTGCGCCACAATCTTTTCAAGCAATACATCAGATTGGTTTTGTCCAATCAGTGATTCTGCTTGGCTAAGCATAACCGGCTCGCCAGTGTCGATCGCGGTGCTTGAGCGCAAAATAGCGGTGGTACGGTCAATTTTATCTTCACCGCTACTTGGTTGAGAGATCGGCTTCATAAAAGCAGTTTTTGCGCCTTTTTGTTGTAGCGCATGCACTAGGCCAAGGCTCACGCTGGTCAAGCCAACGCCAGCACTGACAGGAATTAAAATAATAGTACGTGACATAATCTAAACCTTTAATCTAAATGAAAACTGCCGACAAATGTCGGCAGCGTGAAAATTATTTTGCCGCTAGACGGGCAGTGTCTTGTGCAATCACAAGTTCTTCATTGGTTGGAATCACCATCGCTAACGGAGAATCATCAGTAGTGATTTTACCTGAATTACCAAAACGAGCCGCTAAATTGCGTTCTTCATCAAGTTGATAACCAAAGAGTTTCAAATGGCCTAAGGTCAACTCACGCACGTGGGCAGAGTTTTCACCGATACCACCAGTGAAAATGATAGCATCTAAACGTTCACCGATGATTGCCATGTAACCACCGATGTATTTCGCCAAGCGGTAGCAGTAAACTTCTAATGCGCGACGAGCAGGTTCTTCTTTTTCAAAATTCTCTTCAGCGTAACGACAATCACTGGTAATTTCAGTTAAACCTAACAAACCAGATTCTTTAGTCAAGCATTTCTCAATTTGTTCCATGCTATAACCGAGGTTATTGTATAGATAGAACACGATTGCTGGATCGATATCACCGCAACGAGTACCCATCACAATGCCTTCTAGTGGAGTAAGCCCCATTGAGGTATCGATACATTCACCGTGACGAATGGCAGAAACTGAGCCACCATTACCTAAGTGACAAGTAATCACATTAAGTTTTTCAACGGGGATATTTAACGCTTTAGCCGCTTCACGACTAACGTAGTAGTGGCTAGTGCCGTGCGCACCGTAGCGACGAATAGCATTTTCTTTATACAGTTTATACGGTAAAGCATAAAGATAAGCTTCTTCAGGCATAGTTTGGTGGAATGCCGTGTCGAATACCACCACGTTTTTATCTTTCAGTTCAGGGAAGGCTTTAAAGGCTTCTTCGATACCGATCAAGTGTGCTGGATTGTGCAATGGTGCAAATTGAATCGCATCACGAATACCTTCAATAACCTCGTCGTTAACCAACACAGAAGAGGTGAATTTTTCACCGCCATGTACGATACGGTGGCCGATAGCCACAATGTTGTCTTTAAGTGCTGGCTCTTTGGCGAGAATTTCATTTACGATAAATGCTAATGCTTCGCTGTGGGCAGCACCTGCGCCGAGATCAGCATTGCCTTTTTCACCGTGTAATTTCCATTTAATTCGAGCGTCTGGCAAGTGGAATGCTTCAGCAAGACCAGATAGCTTTTCATCACCATTTTCAGGATTAAGGATAGCAAATTTGAGAGATGAGCTGCCACAGTTGAGCACCAGAATGAGTTTTTCAGACATATCGATACCTATGTTGATTGATTAAGTGAAAGCGCCATTGCGCCATAAAATTAACTGCAATAGAATACACCTTTGTGGGCATAAAATAAATTATAACGCAGGATAAATGTAGGAAAAATTGATCTTTTTCAATTTTTGAAACGCTAGACCAAAAATGAGTTTATTTAAAATCTATCAAGATGGGCGACGTTATCTCAACACTTGGGTGCTGCACCCCAAGCTTGGCATGATCTTCCCTGAAAATCGTGTGATTCGCGCCATTCGTTTCGGCGAGAAAGCGACGCCTGCCATTGCCGTGCTGGCGATTATTTGGCAGCGGTTGACCCTTCCGCACAGTCAAATGGCACTGGCGGCGGCCATTATTACCGCACTTTTTGCGCTGAGCTTACCGTTGCAAGGCGTTTTTTGGCTTGGCAAGCGCGCGCAAACGCCGCTTAACGCGCGCTCCGCTAAGGCTTATCAGCAAATTGGCGCAGCCCTTCGCGCGCAGGGTGTGGCTGTCAACTCGGTGGATAAACCGCACTTTTATGATCTCGCCTGTGTGCTCGCCCAAGCCAAGCAGCATCTGGATGATAGTTTTTGGGATGAGCTTTAAAAAAGCCAAAGTGCGGTCAGAAAACCGCACTTTGATTAATGCTCGAGAGGTTTAAAACGGCGGTTGTGGTAAACCAGCGCATTGCCGTGATCGGCGATGGCAATCTCGTCGAGTTCAATGAAAAACACACTATGAGTGCCCACTTGATGAGTATGGGTCACACGCCCTTGCAACACTGCCAGCGCATCTTTTAAAATCGGGACGCCGTGACGCCCTTGCGCCCAAACATCCCAACTGAGCCGCTCTGCCATCGTGCTGCCCGCCATACACGCAAAATGCAAGGCTAATTGTTCATGTTCAGGCTGAAGAAGATTGATGGCCACATGACTGTTTTCCACAATCACATCATGCAAATCGCTGCCTTGATTGATGCACACCAACACGGTGGCGGGCGTATCGGTCACGGATGCAATAGACGAGACGGTCAGCCCTGCGCTGCCCGCTTGCCCGTGGGAGGTCAAAATGCTCACTGCCGAGGCGACGTTCGCCATAGCATCGCGAAAAAGAAATGGATCTAGCACGCGTTGTCCTTTTATTTCAAATAAAGATATTCTATCAAGAAAGCCTAGCACTGCCCAGCCTACTCGGCGACAGAAAGTGCGGTTTTGATTTGTCGTTCAATTTCAGCCAATCCAGCCAGGCGCGTGGCACTCAAATGCCCGTGAATACCGCACTTTTCTAAGGTGGCGTGAAAATCGAGATCTTGCCCGTGAGGCTGTGCGGCAAGCTGGCTGAGCAAAATCACAAAAAGCCCGTTGATAATGCGCGATTGACTGTATAACCGCACTTTGTGCTGCTCAGCGTGCTTATCAATGGCGAAAAATATTGGCACTTCACAACCTGCCAGTTGGCGCATTTGCGTAAGCTCGGACTCACTGGGGGTGGGCAAGGTTTTGCCCAGCAAAATTAGCGCACGGTAGCGCGCTTGCCAGTCAGGCAGCGTGTTGAATTGATTTATGAGCGTGTTGATATCGGTCATGTTAACAACAAATCCAGTGATTGTGAAAGTGCGGTCAAAAAGCGTTCAAGGTCATGCGCATTATTATAAGGGGCAAATGAAACGCGCAGCAAGCTGTGTTCACCTAGAGCATGCAAATAAGGCTGGGCGCAATGTTGGCCCGTGCGCAGGGCAATGCCATATTCTTGCAGCAACATCGCCATATCAACACTGGCAACGCCATCGAAAGCAAACGAAAAAAGGGTGTTTGCTGGTGTGGCTGAAAATAATCGACAGCCAGGCCATTGTGAAAATGCGGTGTGACACTGTTGTGCCAATGTGACAGTGTCACAGTTAAGTTTATCAAAATCCCACTGTGCGAGCCATTCCAACACGCGCCCAAAGCCGATCACCGCGGCCACATTGGGCGTGCCGGCTTCAAGGCGTTGGGGCAGTGGGGCAAAGCTGATCACACTTTCGCTCACGCGAGCAACCATTTTGCCGCCATAAAAGAGCGGTTGCAGCCCATCAAGCGCATCGCGAGTGCCCGCTAGCACGCCCAGCCCTGTCGGGCCATAAAGTTTATGTGCGGAGAAAATATAAAAATCGGCGCCCACGCGTTGCATATCAATACGCTGATGCACAACGGCTTGCGCGCAATCGAGCAAAATCAAGGCGTTGGGGGCATGGCGGCGAATGAGCGGAATGAGCGTGGTAACATCTTGCACTTGACCGGTGATATTCGATTGCATACTGAGCGCCACTAATTTGGTGTTGGCGTCAAGCTGGTGCAAAAGTGCGGTTTGATCCAGTTTGAACTGTTCATCAAAGTCAACGATGCGCAGCGCCACACCGCACTTTTGTGACAGTATCACCCAAGGCACAAAATTGGCGTGATGCTCCGCGCGAGTGGTGATGATGTTATCATCGGCAGTAAGCGAGTTTGCCAAGCTGTGCGCGACCATATTAATGCTGGCCGTTGCGCCCGATGTCCACACCACGCAGTCTGCGCTTGATGCGTTGAGCCATTGCGCCATCAATGCCCGCGCGTGCTCGAAGGCTTCCGTTGTGCGGGCTTGTTGCAGCCCGCGGTGCACGCTGCCAGCTTGGGTATAGTATGCGTGGGTTGCCTCGATCAGCACTTGCGGCTTAAGCGCGCTAGCGGCACTGTCAAGATAGACATTTGCCTCGGGTGTGTTGAAATAGGGAAATTCAGTTCGAAACTCTCGGTGTTGTGCTGTCATTTCAGCCTTTTATGTTGTTTACGAAAATCATACGGATCTTGGCTTGTTGAGTCTTGCCACAGCCCACGTTTAGCCGCGCGTGCTTGCTGCTCGGCCTGTTTGTATTGTGCATTATCACTATAATGATAAACCCATGCAAGCCCTTGTGCCACCATCGCCAAATTCATATCTTGCTGACCTTGCGCGTCATACACACGGCTAAGCAAGCGGTTGTATTGGTCTTTTCCGTAAGTGTGTAGCATCACAATCTGCTTTTCAATCAGCTCACGCAGGGCGCGGCGAGAAACGTGATAAAACGGCTGACTACGCTCAGGGCTGTCGATGTCAATGAGGCGCACGCGTTGCGTTTGATTTTGGCTAAATTGGCAGATAAACGTATCGCCATCAATCACATAACGTACAAAGCAGTGCTGTATCACCGCTGTGCGCTGAATGTTGTGGCGCTTGCTTTGTGCTGGGGCGACAGCCAAACAAAGTGCGGTTGCCAAGCAAAAAAGCCTGCAAAAAGAGGGGATTTTATTGTATGCAAAGGGTGACATTGTTCACAAAATAAGAGTAAAATTGCGTGATATTTTAAAAAAGACTTTAAACCGATTTAAATTATCATACAACCTATGCAACAGAAATTTTTTCATCTTTTGCGCGCGCTCGTCATTTTATATGTGGTGCTCTATATCGGCATTTTTATCGAGCATTTAATCCCCATTGGCGTGCCAGGCAGTATTTGGGGGCTGCTGATTCTGTTCTTTTGCTTGACCACACAGGTGGTGAAAGTACAGTGGATTTCACTCGGTGCATCGCTTTTGGTGCGTTATATGGCAATGCTATTTGTGCCAGTGAGTGTGGGGATTATCAAATACAGTGATGTATTGCTCAATAACGCCAAACAACTGTTGATTCCTAACTTCATTTCCACCGTGCTTACCATGGTGGTGATCGGCTTTATGGGCGATTATTTATATAATCGTCATTCTATCTCATCTTTGCGACGCAAAGTCAGCAAACGACGCAGAGGACAGGCGTGATGTGGCAGGCTCTATTAAACGAAACCGCACTTTGGCTTTATTCCGGGTTGACTCTTGTGGTATTTATTATCGCGGTGTGGATCAGCAAGCGTTGGCGTTCGATTATCTTTAACTCATTTGTACTCACCATTTTAATGCTGGTGGCAATTTTACTGATTTTTGATATTCCTTACGACAGCTATATGCAAGGCAATGCGCCGCTCAATAATTTACTCGGGCCTGCCATTGTCGCTCTTGCACTGCCACTGTATGAACAGCTGCGCCAAATTAGCAGCCGCTGGAAGAGCATTTTGCTGATCACCACCACCGCATCGGTGTTTTCTATGTTCACTGGGGCGACATTGGCAGTGTTATTGGGCGCAAACCAAGAAATTATGGCAACGCTGCTGCCCAAATCTATCAGCACGCCGATTGCGATGGCGGTGGCGGAAACCATCGGCGGCGTGCCTTCCGTTACCGCAGTGAGCGTAGTACTGGCTGGATTACAAGGCTCCATTTTTGGGTATGTTTTGTTGAAAAAACTCAAGCTCAAACATCCTGAGGCCATTGGGTTGTCTATCGGCGCTGCCTCCCATGCCTTGGGTACTGCGCGCACCCTTGAGTTGGACAAACAAGCGGGTATTTATAGCTCAATTGCGCTGGTTCTATGCGGCATTATCACCTCCATTCTTGCGCCGTTGGTATTTAAAATCGTACTTCTTTTATTTTAAATTATACTGTTCATTTATACAGTATAATTGCTATAATACATCATCTAAAACAACATTTAGGTGACAGGGTGCGAAAGATAATCCATATTGATATGGACTGCTTTTATGCTGCGGTGGAAATACGCGAAAACCCTCATCTACAGGGCAAACCTGTGGCTGTGGGTGGCTCGCCAGATCATCGCGGGGTACTAAGCACGTGTAATTATGAAGCGCGTCGCTTTGGGCTACATAGTGCGATGCCGAGTGCAACCGCACTTCGTAAATGTCCACAGCTGATTTTGCTTAAAGGCAATATGGCACTTTATCGTGATGTTTCGGCGCAAATACATCGTATTTTCAGCCGTTATACCGACATTATTGAGCCACTTTCACTCGATGAAGCCTACCTTGATGTAACCGATTGTTGTGCTTTCAATGGCTCTGCTACTTGGATTGCCCAAGCGATTCGCCAAGCCATTTTTAAAGAAACTCAACTCACCGCCTCCGCAGGCATTGCGCCGTTGAAATTTCTCGCTAAAATTGCCTCGGATATGAACAAACCCAACGGGCAATTTGTCATTACCCCACAAGACGTGCCAGTCTTTGTGCAGCGTTTGCCTCTGGCTAAAATCCCAGGCGTGGGCAAGGTTACTGCGCACAAACTCAAACAAATGGGGCTGGAAACCTGTGCGGATGTCTGTGCCATTGAGCCGTACATTTTGTTTGACACCTTTGGCAAGCTAGGGCAGCGCATTTGGCAATTTAGCCATGGACAAGATCATCGTCGCGTCCAAGCGCAACGCACGCGCAAATCCCTTGGCGTAGAAATCACATTGCAGCACGATATCGACAGCCTGCAATCGGGCATTGAAGTGCTCAACGCACTTTATGACAAACTTATTATTCGATTGCAAAAAGCTTATCCCAATCGTATGTTATCAGACTTTCATCATCTTGGCGTCAAGCTCAAGTTTAGCGATTTTCAAACCACTACACTGGAAAACCGCACTTTGAACGTCAGCAAAGCCCATTTTCAACAATTGCTGGCACAAATTTGGCTACGGCGCAAAAACCGCAGCGTGCGCTTGATTGGGCTGCAAGTTACTATTAGCCCTAAGCAACAATCCGAACAACTGTGTTTGTGGCCGTAGTAGGTTATTTTTTTCCTCAACTGCGCTATACTACACCCACATTTCTATGAGTAGGACTTTCTATGTGTATGCAAATTTTTTTAGACAACAAAACCGCTGATGCGCAGTGGGGCAAAGAGGCGTTGCTGAGTTTTAACAGTAAAGGTGCGCATATTCATTTTAATAATGAGCTACAAACCATCCAAACTGCCGCGCGGCGCTTGCGTGGGCAAGGCATCAATGATGTTGAACTGGCAGGTTCTGCGTGGGATTTGCCACGCTGCTGGGCGTTTTATCAAGGCTTTTATTCCGCGAAACAAGATTTTAGCATCGAATTTCCACATTTAGACGATGCCGAACAGCAGCAGCTTTTCCGCCAAATTGAATGTGGCGATTTTGTGCGTGAAATCATCAATCTGCCAGCAGATGTGATCACCCCTGAAGTATTGGCACAACGCGCGGCAGCATTTATTTTGCAACAAGCCGAAAGCGTTGAGATGCAAAGTGCGGTCAGCTACCACATTGTGACCAAAGACGAATTGCTCGAAAAGAACTACAACGGCATTTTGACCGTCGGCCGCGGTTCGCAGTACAGCCCAGCCATGTTGCAGCTTGACTTCAACCCAACAGGCGATGCAAGCGCGCCCGTGATGGCCAGTTTAGTGGGCAAAGGCATCACATTTGACTCAGGCGGTTACAGCCTCAAACCGAGCAGCTCCATGGATTCTATGCGCTCAGACATGGGCGGCGCAGCCCTGTTAACTGGCGCATTGGGCTTGGCGATTGCCTGCGGCTTAAACCAACGGGTGAAACTCTATTTATGTTGCGCGGAGAATATGGTCAGCTCACAGGCCTTTAAACTCGGCGACATCATTGAGTATCGCAACGGCGTGAAAGTGGAAGTGCTCAATACCGACGCGGAAGGCCGCTTGGTCTTGGCTGATGGCTTGATCAACGCCAGTGCCGACAAACCGCACTTTATCATTGATTGCGCCACGCTCACAGGGGCAGCTAAAGTGGCGGTAGGCAATGATTACCACAGTGTATTATCGATGGACGACAAATTGGTGAAAGCTTTGTTTAAAGCCGCTGAGCAAGAGCAGGAACGCTTTTGGCGCTTGCCATTTGAACCATTCCACCGTGGGCAAATAAAATCACAATTTGCTGATATTTGTAATACAGCCAGTGTACCCGCAGGCACCAGCGCAGGCGCGAGCACTGCAACGGCATTTTTGTCTTACTTTGTGGAAAAATACCACAAACGTTGGGTGCATATTGACTGTTCAGCCACGTTCAGAAAATCTGCTAATGCACAATGGGCCACAGGAGCGACGGGCATTGGCGTGAACACTTTAGCGAACTTGTTGCTCGCACAGGCAGAAAAAGCCTGATAGTCAAAGTGCGGTTGCACTTAATCTGTTACAAAGCCAGGCATTGCGTTGCTTGGCTTTTTTGTTGGCTGAGATTATGCCAGTATCATCTTCGCCAGTGACGGTGAGATGGTGTATACTATGCGACATTGAGATGAATCAGTATGAAGGTATTTTGATGTATGCACTTGAGATAGAAGGGCTGAAGAAGACGTATCCAAACGGCTTCACCGCTCTATATGGGATTAATTTACGCGTGCAAGAAGGGGATTTTTATGCGCTGTTGGGGCACAATGGGGCAGGCAAATCCACCACGATTGGCATCATAAGCTCATTGGTCACCAAAAGTGCGGGCAACGTACGGGTATTTGGGTTTGATCTCGACACTCAACTGACCGAACTGAAAAAGCAAATTGGCGTAGTACCACAAGAATTTAACTTCAATAATTTTGAAACCGCGATGAATATTTTGATCAACCAAGCGGGCTACTACGGCGTGCCACGCAAAGAGGCGATCAAACGTGCCGAGAAATGGCTGAAAATGCTCGATTTGTGGGACAAGCGAGATCAAAAATCTATGCGCCTATCAGGTGGCATGAAACGCCGTTTAATGATTGCTCGCGCACTAATGCACAACCCTCGCTTGCTGATTTTAGATGAGCCAACGGCAGGCGTGGACATCGAACTGCGCCGTTCAATGTGGCATTTTTTACGCGAAATCAATCAGCACGGCACCACCATCATTCTCACCACCCATTATCTAGAAGAGGCAGAAATGCTTTGCCGCCACATTGGCATCATTCAACACGGACGGCTGGTGGTCGACACTACCATGAAAGCACTGTTAAGCCAGCTAGAATCGGAAACGTTTGTGCTCGATTTAGCACAAAGTGCGGTCAAGCCACAAATTGAAGGCTATGTTACCCGCTTGGTGGACGACAACACGCTCGAGGTGGATGTGTCGCGTCGCCAAGGGCTAAATGACTTATTCGCTCAGCTTAGCGCTCAACAGATTGATGTACTGAGTATGCGTAATAAAACCAATCGCTTGGAAGAGCTGTTTATCCGTATGGCGTTAACACAAAAAAGCACACAAGGAGCATAATATGTCGTTGTCACGCGTGGCGTTTTTCACGATTTTACACAAAGAAATTCATCGTTTTATGCGTATTTGGGTGCAAACCTTAGTGCCACCCGTCATCACGATGACGCTCTATTTCGTGATTTTTGGGCAATTAATCGGCTCACGTATCGGCGAGATGGGCGGATATAGCTACATTCAATTTATTGTGCCAGGACTGATTATGATGTCGGTCATTACTAATTCATTCGCCAATGTGGCCTCTTCGTTTTATAGCACCAAATTTGCACGCAATGTTGAGGAGCTTTTAGTGTCGCCAACCTCAACTCATGTGATCATTCTAGGCTATGTGTGTGGAGGTATGGCTCGCGGAATTATTGTTGGAACATTAGTGACTATCGTGTCACTCTTTTTTGTACCGTTGCATGTGCATTCGTGGTGGGTCATCTTAGCCATTTTATTGATGACCAGTGCGACTTTTGCTCTCGGTGGATTGATTAATGCCGTATTTGCCCGCTCATTTGACGACATCTCCATTATCCCAACATTTGTGCTAACGCCATTAACCTATCTTGGTGGCGTGTTTTATTCGATCTCGCTGTTACCTGAATTTTGGCAAGGCGTATCGAAACTCAACCCCATTGTATATATGATCAACGGGTTTCGTTTTGGCTTCTTGGGTGTGAGTGATATTGCGCTATACCGCACTTTTATGGTGCTTGCGCTCTTTATCATTGCGTTGTATGGTTTCGTTTATTATTTAATTAATAAAGGTATTGGATTAAGAAATTAACATAGATGGAATATGTGTTTATTATAGTATCTTATTATACAAGTGAGGTTATTATATGATTGATGATGAAAGCCGCCCTGATCCACAGGTGTTATTGAAGAAAATTCAAGGAGAAACGGAAACGTCGTCTACTCAAGGTAAATTAAAAATATTTTTTGGTTTTGCGGCAGGTGTTGGAAAAACCTACACAATGTTGAAAGCTGCTCATAAGGCTAAAGACGAAGGGCGTGATGTCGTAGTTGGCTATGTTGAACGCCATACCCGTCCTGATACACTTGCATTACTCGATGGTTTAGAAATTTTACCTACTAAGCAGCTAGAGTATAAAAATATCGCACTAACAGAGTTTGACCTTGATGCAGCGCTTGCAAGAAAGCCCGAATTAATTTTGGTTGATGAATTAGCGCACAGTAATGCGCAAGGCAGTCGCCATTTAAAACGCTATCAAGATATTAAAGAATTGCTTAATAACGGCATTGATGTTTATACCACTGTCAATGTGCAGCATCTTGAATCTTTATATGATCAAGTCGCGTCGATCACTAAAGTCTCCGTGTCTGAGCGTGTGCCTGATGAAATTTTTAATATGGCATCACAAGTTGAGCTAGTGGATATTGAACCAAGCGATTTAATTAAACGTCTTCAAGAAGGAAAAATTTATCAAAAAGTACAAGCATCTCGAGCACTAGATAATTTCTTTAATCTAGACAATCTTGCCGCATTACGTGAAATTGCACTGCGTCGCTGCGCTGATAGACTTAATCAGCACTCTATTAAGCAAGGTAAAGCCGCTGGCAGCCTTGTGGGTGAACATATTTTAATTTGTTTATCCGACTTGCCATCAAATGCGAAGGT
Organism: Spirabiliibacterium pneumoniae; assembly: GCF_014884995.1. Lineage (GTDB taxonomy): Bacteria > Pseudomonadota > Gammaproteobacteria > Enterobacterales > Pasteurellaceae > Spirabiliibacterium > Spirabiliibacterium pneumoniae. The sequence goes on along the minus strand of NZ_JABMII010000008.1, from coordinate 111,361 downwards.
GATCCGCTCTGCAGCGCGTATGGCTGAAGCATTCCACTGCGGATTTACCGCACTTTTGCTGGAAAATAGTCGTACTGAGGCAATGAACGAGCAAGAGCGCAAACGCTTACGAGGAAATTTACATCTTGCTGAACAACTTGGTGCACGAGTTAACACCATTTATGGTGAAGACCCTGCTGAACAGATTGCTGAATATGCGAAATCCAGTGGGGTGACTAAAATTGTGCTTGGGCGTTCCACTTATCAAAAACGCGGTTGGTTTGGACGGCAAAAAGCATTAGCCGATCGACTACCGCCACTTTTGGAAAACATTGATATTTATGTTATCCCCGACAATCAGCCAGTGGAGAAAGGGCGCAAGGCACTGTTTAGGCGCAATAAAAAAGCCTTCCAGTTTAATGGTGGTGATTTTATCAAAATGCTGCTCATTACCGCCATTGCGACAGCAATCAGCATTTTATTTGACTCTAATGGAATGCGTGAAGCCAATGTGGTGATTGTTTATTTGGTAGCGGTATTAATCACCTCCATTCTGACACAGGGGATATTTTATGGCGTGTTATGCTCGGTGTTCAGTGTATTGCTGTTCAACTACTTCTTTACTGATCCACGTTTTACGCTGATGGTCAATGATCCTGAATACCTCATCACTTTTGCAATTATGATCATCGCCAGTATGATTGCCAGCACGCTCACAACTAAAGTGCAAGAGCAGGCTAACCAAGCTGCGCAACGGGCATATTATATTGAGCTTTTGCTTAATGCCAGTCAGCATTTACAGCAGGGCGACAATGAAAAAGAAATTTTAAGCATTGCTGCTAAGTTGCTTAGTCAGTTGCTCAATCGCTCTATTGTGTATGCACAAACTGAGGCTACTGGCCAAGGCGCATTACATTTCCAAGGGGTGAATATTGAGCAAGATGGCGATGGTGAGAACGCAGTGGCTAACATGACCATTGAAGAACGCGCCGTGGCCAAATGGGTTGCGAAAAACAACAAACAAGCTGGTGCAACAACGAAAACCTTGGCGCACGTCAAAAATCTTTACCTCGCAGTACGTAGTATGGATACTGTAATGGGGGTAGTCGGCATCCCGATCGGTGATAAACCACTCTCATTTTTTGAAAAAAACTTAGTTGTTGCACTACTTAACGAATGTGGTTTAGTACTTGAGCGGCGACGTTTAAGTATTGAAAACACGCGTTTTGCATTTGAAAGACACTTACCAAAATCTAAACCGCACTTTTTATCTTCGGTGAAAAACCGCGTGAACCGCATTTTTCACAAATAGCAATCACTTGTCGGCCTTGCTTAGGCAAGGCCGTTTTTTTCTACCCAATCACCAAATAATGAATAAGCTATGATTCGTTTGACCAAATTTTATTCGTTTTGATTATTTTAAAATTTTTATTTAGTTTGATAAATAACGTAACTTTGCAGCTAAAATTCAATAAAAAGCCCCAAAATAACAACAAATGTTAAAAATAACAAAATTAAACTATTTTGGTTGTTTTTTTATTTTAAAGGAGTATTATCGCCTTGTTGAATTTTTAACGGAGAAAAAACATACAGTAAAACAGCAAAAATTGAGTATTTCATACACAAAAATCATGAGATGACCTCCACTTTGGAGGCTATTTTTTTATGGGCAGAATCAATTTCTCAATCAACTAGGAGGTGGAATATGCTCGATGTCGCAATGTTAATTGCAATGGTTTTAGGTTATGGACTAATTTTCGTGCTCATTGCGTGGTGTCAAAGCCAACTGAATGCGAAAGAATAGAGAGAGGTAAATATGTGGATACTTGGAATAATGATTGTTTTACTGGTGCTTTATCTGTTTTACGCGCTGGTACATCCCGAACAGTTTTAACCTATTTTAGGAGATTCGTATGTTTCAGCTAAGTTTAACGTTTATTATATTTTTGCTGATTGTAATCCCGATGGGGCATTACTTAGCCAATATTGCACAAGGCAACAAAACTGTGTTCGACCCTGTGTTCAATCCAATTGATAACCTACTTTACAAAATCATCGGTGTACGTTACGACAGCACCATGAATTGGAAGCAATATGCCATTGCGCTGGTGTTAACTAACGCCATTATGGTGTTAATAGGTTATCTCGTTTTGCGTGGTCAAAGCATTTCACTGTTCAACCCAAATGGGATTGAAGGCATGGAATCGTCTTTGGCGTTCAATACCATCATCAGCTTTATGACCAACACCAACTTACAGCACTACAGTGGTGAATCTGGTTTGTCATATCTGTCACAAATGGTTGTTATTTGCTTTATGATGTTTGTTTCCGCTGCCAGTGGCTATGCGGCGTGCATGGCATTTATTCGTGGCTTAGCGGGTAAAAGTAAAGACAACATGGGTAATTTTTATGTGGATTTAACCCGTGTTATCATCCGTGTGATGCTACCATTGTCTATTATTGGTTGTTTGTTGTTGGTTTGGCAAGGTGTACCTCAAAATATGGACGCTAATATTGTGATCAACACTTTAGAAGGGCACAAACAAGTGATTGCTATGGGGCCTGCAGCTGCTATTGAAATCATCAAGCACGTCGGTACCAACGGTGGTGGCTTTATTGGTGCAAACTCATCCACTCCAATTGAAAATCCAAACATCATAACCGACCTCATTGAGCTTTATGCCATGATGATTTTACCAGGTTCTTGTGTTATTGCCTTTGGTAAAATGGTTAAAGATCGCATGGCGCAAAACGCCGCAGCGCGTGGTATGAGTGTACGTTTCTTTGGACGTGAAGGTCGCAGTATCTTCTTAGCAATGAGTATTTTGTTCCTACTCGCACTCGCATTGTGCTATTGGGCTGAAAGTCAAGGCAATCCAATTTTATCCAACATTGGCTTAAATCAAGCGATGGGTAGTATGGAAGGTAAAGAAGTGCGCTTTGGCATTGCTCAATCTGCGATGTTCTCAACCACCACAACTTCATTTACCACGGGTACTGTGAACAATATGCATGATACCTTAACCCCACTTGGCGGTATGGTGCCATTATTGCAAATGATGCTCAACGTTGTGTTTGGTGGTAAAGGTGTTGGCTTGATGAACATGATTTTATATGCCATTTTGGCCGTGTTTATCTGTGGCTTGATGATTGGTCGTACACCTGAATATTTAGGTAAAAAAATCGAAGGCCGTGAAATGAAGCTGACCGCACTTTGCATTATTGTGCATCCATTGTTGATTTTAGCTTCATCTGCACTCGCTGTAGCCACCCAAGGTGGACTCGAAGGTATCACCAATCCAGGCTTCCATGGACTGTCACAAGTGTTGTATGAATACAGTTCATCAGCAGCTAACAACGGCTCTGGCTTTGAAGGATTAAGCGATGACTCGCTCTTTTGGAACGTCAGCACTGGCTTAGTAATGCTCTTTGGTCGCTATATCTCTATTGCATTACAACTTGCCATTGCAGGCTCAATCATGAAAAAAGCCTTTGTGAATGAATCCGCAGGTACATTACACACAGACACTATCTCTTTTGCCATTATTCTCGTGTTTGTTGTTTATGTTTTTGCAGCATTAACTTTCTTCCCAGTGCTTGCACTTGGGCCGATTGCAGAACATTTAACAATTTGGGGATAATTAGGGGGAGAACATGAGTAAGAAAAAACAAAATCAAAAACTGATTACACCAGAGATTTTACGCCAAGCAATTGTGGGCTCGTTTACCAAACTTAACCCACTTTATATGATGAAAAACCCAGTCATGTTTGTCGTTGAAATCGGCTTTTTCATCACATTGGTGTTGTCGATTTATCCAGCTATTTTTGGCGATGAAAGCTCAAGCAATGCTCGCATCTACAATATTATTGTAGCGATCATTTTGTTTGTAACAATTTTATTTGCCAACTTTGCCGAATCTGTGGCTGAAGGACGTGGTAAAGCCCAAGCAGCCAGTTTGAAGAAAACCCAAAAAGAAACTCAAGCTCGCCTACTTAACAGCGACGGTAGTGAAACTGTGGTCTCTTCGAGTGAGCTAAAACGCGGTGATATCGTGATGGTGTCCGCCGGCGAAGTCATCCCAAGTGACGGTGAAGTCATTGAAGGGATTGCCTCTGTCGATGAATCTGCCATTACTGGGGAATCTGCTCCTGTTGTACGTGAGTCTGGCGGTGATTTTTGTTCAGTCACAGGCGGTACAACTGTAGTATCTGACTGGCTGAAAATCCAAATCACGGCTGATCCAGGCAATAGCTTCCTAGATCGCATGATTTCATTGGTAGAAGGCGCTTCACGTAAGAAAACCCCAAATGAAATTGCACTTAATACGCTGTTGGTGTCACTGACCATCATCTTTATGATTGTGATCATTACACTTTATCCAATCAGTATCTATTCTGGTGTGCAATTGCCAATTTCAACTCTGATTGCGTTAGCTGTGTGTTTGATTCCAACTACCATTGGTGGTTTGCTATCTGCTATCGGGATTGCGGGGATGGACCGTGTGACTCGCTTTAACGTGATTGCAATGTCAGGTAAAGCAGTGGAAGCCTGTGGTGATGTAGATACCATGATTTTGGATAAAACAGGTACCATTACCTTTGGTAACCGTATGGCCGCTGAGTTTTACCCTGTAGGCAATGCAACTAAAGAAGAGTTGATTCGCTGTGCGGTGTTAACCTGTTATAAAGACCAAACACCAGAAGGAAAATCAACTTTAGAATTGGCACGCAACATGGGTGACAACACCCCTGAGCAAACTGATGCAGAGTTTATTGAATTTACCGCACAAACCCGTATGAGTGGGGTGAATTTGGCCGACGGCACTGCCATTCGCAAAGGGGCGAGTGATGCCATTCGCAACTATGTGTTGGAAAAAGGTGGTGAAATCCCATCTGATTTAGAAAATACCGTCAGCGAAGTCTCCGGCCTTGGTGGCACACCGTTAACCGTGTGTGAAAACAACCGCATCTTAGGGGTGATTTACCTTAAAGATACCGTGAAACCAGGCATGGTTGAGCGTTTTGAACGCCTGCGCGCAATCGGTATCAAAACTATTATGTGTACTGGTGACAACCCATTGACCGCAGCTACTATCGCAAAAGAAGCTGGCGTGGACGGTTTTGTGGCAGAATGTAAGCCAGAAGACAAAATTGATGTGATCAAAAAAGAACAAGCTGAAGGTAAAATTGTTGCTATGACAGGGGATGGTACCAACGATGCGCCAGCCTTGGCACAAGCGAATGTCGGCCTTGCAATGAACAGTGGTACCACTGCAGCAAAAGAAGCGGCCAACATGGTTGACCTTGATTCTGACCCAACCAAAATTTTGGAAGTGGTTGAAATCGGTAAACAGCTTTTGATCACCCGCGGTAGTTTGACCACCTTCTCCATTGCTAATGATATTGCAAAATATTTTGCTATCATCCCAGCAATGTTTATGTTGGCCATTCCGCAAATGCAAGTGCTCAATATTATGAACCTAGCAACGCCTGCGAGTGCGATTTTGTCGGCATTAATCTTTAATGCTATCATTATCCCATGCCTGATTCCATTGGCCATGCGTGGTGTAAAATACCGCCCAATGTCCTCTGGCAAGTTGTTAGCGCGCAATATGATGGTCTATGGTTTAGGTGGTGTTGTGGTGCCATTTATCGGCATTAAACTCATCGATATCATCATTGCACCGTTATTGCAAGCATTAGGTTTTTAAGGAGAGAAGAATGAAAAGTATTGTGCAAAACTTACGCCCAGCGATTGTCATCTCACTGTTGTTTATGGCCATTTGTGGATTAGGCTACCCGCTGGCGATGACCGCACTTTCCTCTTGGCTTTTCCCTGATCAAGCCAAAGGAAGCTTGGTGACGGTCGATGGTCAAGCTGTAGGCGCACGTTATGTGGGGCAACAATTTGATGCCGACTACTATTTATGGTCTCGTCCGTCTGCTGTTGGTTACAACATGTACGATGAGAAAAACGGCGAACAAGTTACCTTAAGTGGTGATAAGTTTGAGGGAATTAGTTCAGGTTCAGATAACTATGCACCATCTAACCCTGATCTCAAAGCGCGAGTTGCACAGGATTTACAAGCTTTCTTAGCACGTAACCCTGACATCAAACAAGAGCAAATCCCAGCAGATTTACTCACAGCATCTGGTTCTGGCCTCGATCCAGATATTTCACCTGAAGCGGCAAGTGTACAAGTGCCGCGGATTGTGAAAGCATCTGGTCTAAGTGAACAGCAAGTCAAACAAATGATTGCCAATAACACCTCTGGCAAATTGTTTGGGGTATTTGGGGCTGATACGGTCAATGTACTAGCTGTTAACCTTGAAATTGCCAAAGCGATGGGCTTGATTAAATAGCTCAATGCGCAGGCAAACAAAAACCGCACTTTTAAAAGTGCGGTTTTTTTTATGGCGGTTATTTCATGATTTTATAACACGGCTGGTAGGCATCACCGCCTGGCAGTTTCATGCGGTCTTGGGTGATGAAATCTTTAAGCACTTGATCCATCTTCTCAAGTAAAACTGGGTCACCATGGAGCTCATACGGACCGAGTTGTTCGACTTTTTCGATATAATCAGGTTTGATGTTGCCCGCCACAATGCCCGAAAATGCACGGCGCAAATTGGCGGCTAAATCGGCTTTACTTTGCTCAAGGTGCAAGTCCAGCGCGCTCATATTTTTATGGGTTGGCTCAAATGGCTGCTGGAAAGCCTCAGCAATTTCAAGCCGCCAATTAAAACCATAAGAGTCATTACCTTGTGCACGCGCTTGTTGAATTTTGCCCATCTGATGGCTGATTTCACGTGAAAGTTTTACAGGATCATCAATAATGATTTCATACAGCGATTGCACCTCTGGGCCAAAAACATCACCGATAAAACGATCAATGGTGACAAAATAGTCCGCACTTTCTTTTGGACCCGTTAAATAAAGGGGCAGTGGAATGTCTTTGTTGGCAGGGTTGAGCTTAATACCGATAATATACAGCAGTTCTTCAAACGTACCTGGGCCCCCAGGAAACACCACTATACAATGTCCCATACGCACAAATGCTTCGAGGCGCTTTTCAATATCTGGCATAATGATCAGCTCATTGACGATCGGATTCGGCGGCTCAGAGGCAATGATCGATGGCTCAGTAATCCCGATAAAACGGCTATTTTTAAAACGCTGATTAGCATGCCCAATGGCAGCCCCCTTCATCGGTGCCTCCATAACACCTGGTCCACAGCCTGTGACAATATTCAGCTCGCGCAAGCCCAATTGTAGTCCGACCGCACGGCAGTAGGCATATTCTACATCACCAATGGAGTGTCCACCCCAGCAAACCACTAAATTAGGCTGTTCACCGACAATCAATGCTTTTGCATTACGCAAAATGGTGAAAATATAGTTAGTAATTTTGTTTGCGTTGCTGCCACACACACCGTTGGCATTGTATTTGGTGATCACATTAACGAACAAAATATCCCGCAAGACGGCAAACAAGTGATATTGAATATTACGGATTAATTTATCATCAACAAACGCATCTTCTGGCGGATTAATCAAACGTAAGGAAATGCCTCGTTCACGCGCCACAAGCTCGATTTCAAAATCGGCATATTTGGTCAGCAAAATGCGGCTGTCGTCAGTCACCGAGCCTGAATTGAGCACCGCCAGTGAACAGTTACGATAAAGTGGGTATAAATTACCTGCTGCGCCTTTTTGCAGCAGCTCAACTTCTAAGTGCGAGAGCTGATCCATGCTCCCACGCGGATTAATAATATGAGAACTCATTTTTTCTCCTTCTTTGTGCCGCTATTGTCGTGCAAGGCGGCCTTGTGAAATTATCTCGGGTACAAAATTGGCACGCCATGGATTAATATCCAAGCCACCACGGCGAGTGTAACGGGCGTAAACGCATAATTTTTGTGGTTTAGCGTAGTGCATAATGTCGTGAAAAATGCGCTCTACACAGTGTTCGTGAAATTCATTATGTTGGCGAAACGACACCAAATAACGCAGTAGTAAAGTGCGGTCAAGTCTCGCCCCCGTGTAGTGAATTTGCACGCTGCCCCAATCAGGTTGTTGGGTGATCAAACAGTTCGATTTCAACACATGGCTGACTAAGGTTTCTGTTACTTGCTCCTTACCTGCAACATCGGTAAGTAGTTCAGGAGTGTAATCGTAAGTCGTAATCTCTACGGTTGGCGTATCAATGCATTCACCAGACAATTCCACAATGGGCGTTTGTGCATAATGCGACAGTGGGTGCAACCGCACTTTGACATCGCCTTGTGCGCACGCTTGTAAATCCCGAGCAAGGGTCGCTTGCACCTCATCAATATTGGCAAACTGCGTTTGATTAAAACTGTTAAGATAAAGCTTAAAGCTTTTCGATTCAATTAAATGGGGACTAAAGCAATCGACAGCCACTTCGCCAATCGCCACCTGTGGCATGCCTGTGGGGCTAAGCCATGATAACTCATATAGCGTCCAAAAATCTGCGCCAGCACAAAAGTGCGGTGAGTCGCCCAATGTTCGGCGTTGCAATGCGCGTGGCACACCTTGCAGTAAAGTGCGGTCGTATTCAGCCTTATATTGCACTTTCTGCCCAAGGGTGAGCTGGTGCATAATGTCGTTTTTGTCTTGCATAGGATAATTGTTATTTTAAAAGAGAAAATAGTATCACAATGTTGTGTATTTCTTGCAAACTTTACGCATAAAATAGGGTAGAATAAGGCAAATTTGAGAGGAATATTATGACCCACCTTGTTGAAATACATTTGCAACAACTCGCTGAGAGTCTCGTTGCACTTAATTTGTGGCAAAGTCAGCCGCCACATCCAAGCAAGCTGGCAAGCACAGCGCCTTTTGCACTTGATACACTCGAACCGCACGAATGGCTACAATGGATTTTTATCCCACGGATGCGAGCTTTGCTGGCCGCAAAAGCAGATCTGCCGCGTAATTTTGCCATTTCGCCTTATATCGAAGAGGCGATGAAAGAAACGGACCAATTGGCACGCATTTTAACCCCACTATATGCGCTGGAGCGTATACTCAATGACAGCCACGATTGACATTATCTACCAAGATGATGCTGTTGTGGTGGTCAATAAACCTGCCAATATGCTGGTGCACCGCAGCTGGCTTGATCGCCACGAAAGCACATTTTTAATGCAAACGCTGCGTGATCAAATCGGGCAACACGTTTACACTATTCACCGCCTTGATCGCCCCACATCAGGCGTGATGGTATTTGGACTAAACCCGAGCGTTGCGCGCCAGTTAAGCGAGCAATTTGAGCAAAAAACCATTAAAAAAAATTATCTTGCCCTTGTGCGAGGGTATTTAACAGGCGAGGGGAGAGTGGATTACGCCCTGAGCTATCGGCACGATAAAATTGCGGATAAATTTGCACGCACAGATAAGCCTGCACAAGAGGCGGTGAGCGATTACACCGCACTTTTACAGGCTGAAATGCCCTTTGCTAGCAATGATCGCTATCCCACCTCTCGTTACACGTTGGTGCAACTTAACCCACAAACAGGGCGCAAACACCAACTACGACGGCACATGAAGCACCTGCGTCACCCCATCATTGGCGATACCGTGTATGGCGATTTGCGGCAAAACCGCACTTTTGCACAGCATATTGGGGTAAATGGCTTGATGCTGCACGCCAGCCAAATTCACTTTATTCACCCCACCACAGGCAAGGTGCTGATATGCCAAGCGGGATTGGATATGCGCTGGCAACACGCGCTGGAGGCACTTGGCATGCAAAGTGCGGTTTGCCAATACGCCCAAAGTGCGGTCACAGGCTAAAAAGTGCGGTTGTTTTGTCCAAATTTGAGAGCAAACGCAAAAAATTTACATTTGATCTGAGATGTTTCACATTTGTAGTTGATTTTTACATAACGTTTGATATATGTTATCAATTAAGCTTATCTCGGAGCTTGACCATTCTACTCGGTGTAACACACTGATTATAAACACAACATAGGGAGAGAATATGAAGAAACTCTTTAAGTTATCTTTAATTACAGGTCTTATGGTGTCTTCAGCTGCAGTGATGGCAGAAGATAAATTCATCACCATCGGTACAGGTGGCCAAACAGGGGTTTACTACGTGGTTGGGCAATCTGTCTGCCAATTGGTAAACCGTGACTCTGCCAAAACAGGCATTAAATGTAATGCACCATCAAGTGGTGGCTCGGTTGGAAATCTTAACGCCATTGCCAGCAACCAATTTGATATGGGGATTGTACAATCTGACTGGCAATATCATGCCTACAATGGATCGAGCACCTTTAAAGACAAAAAAAATGATCAACTTAGAGCCATTTTCTCCATTCATCCAGAACCATTCACCGTTATGGCGCGCGATGATTCAGGCATCAAAAATTTTGATGACTTAAAAGGCAAACGTGTGAATGTAGGTGACCCAGGTTCTGGCACACGAGCTACGATGAATGTCATCTTAAATGCCAAGGGTTGGGATGATAGTGCATTTAAAGTGGCATCAGAGCTTAAACCTGCGGAAATGGCCTCTGTGATGTGTGATAACAACCTTGATGCAATCACCTATAACGTAGGGCATCCAAATGGAGCGCTAAAAGAAGCCGCCGCATCATGTGCAGCGCACTTAGTGCCTGTGACAGGTGAAGCTATTGATAAACTGGTTGCAGACTTCCCGTATTATGCGAAAGCAACCATTCCAGGCGGCTTGTACAAAGGCTCAGATAAACCAACGGATACCTTTGGGGTTTATGCCACTTTAGTGACACAAGCGAATGTCGGCGAAGATAAAGTTTACGAAGTGGTGAAAGCCGTATTTGACAATTTTGATCGTTTCAAACGCTTACACCCTGCCTTTGCTAATTTAAAAGAACAAGACATGATCAAAAATGCCTTGTCTGCGCCACTTCATCCAGGTGCAGTACGCTATTATAAAGAACGTGGCTGGATGTAATCCAAACCGCACTTTTGCTTTTCTTAGGGCAGGGGGTTCCCCTGCCTTTTCGTGTCATATTATATAGGGATTAAGTATGTCTGATATAAAAAATACGGCCCTAGATCAAGATGATTTGCAAGATATGGTCGCCGCCAATGATACAGGCGGACGAAACCCATACGGTTTTACTAAAAAACTGATTATTGGCGTTGCGATTGCGTGGTCGTTATTTCAAATTTACTACGCTTCACCTCTGCCATTTGTATTTCAGGAATTTTTGCGATCCATTGGTCTAGGTTCAATTAACGTGGTGTTTGACGACACCAAAGCACGCTCCATTCACTTGGCGTTTGCGCTCTTTTTGGCTTATCTGTCGTACCCAGCATTTAAATCATCACCGATTCATCGCGTGCCACTGATCGACTGGATTTTTGCCTTTGTGGCGGCTTTTTGTGCCGCATATTATCTCTTTTTCTATGAAAGCCTTATCACCCGTTTTGGCGCACCAAATACACAAGATATTATCGTGGGTGTGGTTGGTATTATTTTGTTACTTGAAGCAACACGACGTAGTCTCGGCCTGCCGTTGGTAATTATTGCAACCGTATTTTTACTATACAATTATGTTGGGCAATTCTTCCCCGGTGACTGGATTGTGAGTCATCGCACCGGTACGATGGAGCACATCATCAACCAACAATGGGTTACCACTGAAGGCGTGTTTGGTGTTGCGTTAGGCGTTTCCACCAAATATGTGTTCTTGTTCGTGTTATTTGGTGCATTGCTAGAAAAAGCAGGGGCAGGAAATTATTTTATCAAGACCGCCTTTGCTTATCTTGGGCATTTTAAAGGTGGCCCAGCCAAAGCGGCGGTGGTGGCATCAGGTTTGACGGGATTGATTTCAGGTTCATCCATTGCCAACGTAGTAACTACTGGTACATTTACCATTCCAATGATGAAACGAGTAGGCTTTTCGTCTGAAAAGGCTGGCGCCGTTGAGGTAGCGTCATCTGTGAACGGGCAAATTATGCCACCTGTGATGGGCGCAGCGGCGTTTTTGATGATTGAATACGTCAATATGCCGTATAACGAACTCATCACGCATGCCTTTTTACCTGCGGTAATTTCTTACATCGCATTGGTTTATATCGTGCATTTAGAAGCCTGCAAAATGAATTTGCAGGGCCTTGAGCGCTCTGATGCGCCGTCACCATTGATGATCACCATTTTGCGCGCATTGTGCACGTTTATCTCGATTTGTTTACTTTATTTCGTGATTAAATACAGTTTAGGATGGATCAAAGTCGTTGCGCCAAGCCACGCATTTGCCATTGTTTCCGTGATTGTTGGGATAGTCTATTTCCTACTACTTAAACGTGTTTCACGCTTTAAAGATTTGGAAATTGACGACCCTGAATCGCCAGTTGTGAAATTACCGTCGGTGAAGCCAACCGTGAATGCTGGCTTGCACTTTTTGCTGCCAGTGGTGATTTTGATTTGGTGTTTGATGATTGAACGGATGTCTCCTGGGCTGTCAGCTTTTTGGGGCAGTTTAGCGCTGTGCTTTATTTTGCTCACCCAGCGCCCAATCTTACAGCTTTACCGCAAGCAAAATGATATTGGCAACGCATTTAAAGCAGGCTTTGAAGACTTAGTCACAGGGCTTGAAGGTGGCGCGCGCAATATGATCGGCATCGGCATTGCCACTGCGACCGCTGGCATTATCGTGGGCGTGGTATCACTTACAGGTTTCGGCGTGCAGCTTTCTAGCATTATCGAATTCTTATCGATGGGTAACATTTTATTAATGCTGATTTTGGTGGCGATGTTTAGCTTAATTTTAGGCATGGGCTTGCCAACCACAGCCAACTATATCGTGGTGTCGTCATTGATGGCCACTGTGATTGTGGAAGTTGGTCGTCAAAACGGTTTAATTGTGCCATTAATTGCTGTTCACTTATTTGTGTTCTATTTCGGCATTATGGCAGACGTCACACCACCTGTTGGTTTAGCGTCGTTTGCAGCTGCCGCGGTGTCGGGCGGTAAACCAATTCAAACAGGGCTAATTGCCTTTGGCTACAGCCTGCGAACCGCACTTTTGCCGTTTTTGTTTATTTTCAACACCGATTTGTTGTTGATTGATGTAGATATCTGGAAGGGGATAATGGTGTTCGTGGTCGCCACGATTGCTATATTGGCATTCACGGCAGCCTCAATGCGCTATTTCTTTGATCACAATAAATGGTGGGAAACCGCACTTTTATTGTTGATTTCCTTTGCACTATTCCGCCCAGGCTTTTTTATGGAATATATCTCACCAACCGACCGCCATGTGCAACCAAGTCACTTAGTGGAAGAGTTGGGAAAAGCACCAGTGGGCGAGCCGTTCACTTTGAAAGTGGCAGGCATCAATCAATATGGCTCACCAGTTGAGTTTTATACCGAGTTGAAAGTGCCTGAAGGGCAAGATGGTGAAACCCGCCTTAAAGACCTCGGCTTAACCTTGCTTGACACAGGGGAAACTATTGAAGTTGAAGGCGAACAAATCCACAAAATTATTATTGATAACGCCGAGTTAGGATCACCTGCCGCTAAAGCAGGCCTAAACTGGGATCAAACAATTTTGTATGTCGCCTTGCCACGCCATGACACCTTGCCAAAAGAACTGGTCTTTGTCCCAGCGTTGGCAGTACTGGTTGGGCTTGGATTGAATCAGCGCCGCCGTCGGCTGCGCCAACAACAGGGAGCTGTAAATGTTTAATAATATCTTAGTGGTCATTGATTTAAGCCATCTGAGTGAGGCCAAGCGCCTCATTCAAACCGCACTTGATATGACCGAGCATCAAGAAAAGACAATCTATCGTGTTGCGGGCATTGTGCCTGCGCCAACAAATAGCATTGTGTCGTCATTTTTGCCAAAAAATTTCGATAAAGATGTGCTGGCAGAGGCTAACAAAAAGCTGCATGAATTCACCAAAAATATCTTCCCCGAAGGCAAAAAAGTGCAGCATATTGTCGCTTATGGCACGGTATATGAAGAAGTCAACCGCATCGCAGAAGAAAAAGATGTGGATTTGATTATGATGATGGCCACCCAAAAGGCACGCCAACAGCAGAAAAAAGAGGGCTTAAGCTCAGATACCGTAAAAGTTGCGCGTTATAGCCACCGCCCAGTGTTGATGATGCGCTAAGCAAAAGCTGTATGATAAAAGTGCGGTCACATAACAAAAAGCCACCGATTGGGTGGCTTTCATTTTATGCTTCAGTTTCTGGATCAGGCTTAATTGCTAATACATCACAATTTAGGCGCCCAATCACGTGTTCAGCGGTGTTCCCCAAAAAGGCAGCTGAAAGCCCCGTGCGCCCAATGGTACCAAGCACGACAAGTTCAGCTTTAATTTCTTCAGCCACTTGTGGAATGACCTCTTCAGGTAAACCTTCTTCCACATGGGTATGGTCTTCATCAATATGGAAATGCTGACGCAGTGCCTTCATATTGATTAAATGCTGTCCACGCACACTGTCAGTGTAGGCATTTGGGTTAAATTCAGGCAAATCAATAGCCATATTGACTGGCGTAGTCGGGTAGGCTGAAACAAGATGAATACGTCCAGCACTCAAAACCGAAGCCAGATCACGACTCGATGTGACCAATTTTTTATTTAACACATCGTGATAGGCCTCATCGTCAGACACATTCACTGCTACCAAAATGCGCCCTTCGCTTTGCCATTCGTGTTCTTTCACCATTAAAATAGGGCAGGCACATTTACGCAGCAACTGCCAATCGGTTGGAGTAAAAATCAATGCGTCTAACCCTTCGGCAGGTTTAGCTTCTTTAACCACCAAATCATGCTGACCTAATTCAACTTGTTCAATAATCGCTTCATAATCGCGAGATTTCCACATCACAGCAGTATCAGTTTGAATCGTTGACTGCGCAGGAATTTGGCTGGCGATAAGCTGCTCAAGCCAAGCCTTTTTCTGACTAATCACGCCTTGGTGCATGCTTTCACGCTCCTCAGAAGAGAGCATCGCACTCATTTCAAACGAGAAGTCATACAAAGAAAGAAAAAGCGTTAGCTTTACAGATTCATTAGCTTTTTCAAGCTGTTGCGCAAGGTGCAATGCGCGAGAAAGGCTAGGTTGAGTGTCTGAAGTGGGGTCAATAACCACTAAAATGTTGTTAAAACGCATGGGTTAAACCTCTAAGATAAGGAATACTCCTTATAGAATAGAGTAAAATCACTTAAACAACAACAATTTTAGTGGCTAGGCTGTTATTTTCCTTTACATTTTGTGGCATCGGCCATGGTTTTGAGCTTTTCCATATCATTAATAGTGATAAATTTGCCTTGCACCGACAAAATACCGCTCTTTTTAAACCGCCCTAAAAGCCGGCTAATGGTCTCCACCGTCAAGCCAAGATAATTAGCAATATCGCCACGGGTCATGGTTAACCCAAATTCACGAGCAGAGAAGCCGCGAGCCGAATAGCGCACAGAAAGATTATTGATAAACGCCGCTAAGCGCTCTTCCGCATTCATTTTCGACAGCAGTAAAATCATTTCCTGATCGCTTTTAATTTCGCTGCTCATCAAGCGCATGATTTGCTGGCGCAATTTCGGCATTTTTCCCGCCAAATCATCTAAAATATCAAACGGAATTTCACACACCATCGCCGTTTCTAAGGCTTGCGCAAAGCTCGGGTGGCGCATATCCGTAATCGCATCAAAGCCGACTAAATCGCCTGGTAAATGAAATGAAGTGATTTGTTCTTGACCTGTTTCGCTGATGGTGTAAGTTTTGATTGTACCAGAGCGAATAGCATATAATGAGCGCAGCGGATCACCCGCTTTAAACAGAATTTGTGATTTCTGAATGGGCTTTTTTCGTTCTATAATATTATCAAGCTGATCCAATTCTTGATTATTCAGCGTAAAGGGAATGCACAGCGTGCTAATGCTGCATTCCTGACAATGAATTGCACAACCACCAGACTGTACGCGAATACCTGAGATGATTGGAGCCATAAAAATCCCTTATAAAAATTGATCTAACTCAATAATTCTAGCATTATTTTGCCAGTGAGAAAAGAAAAGGATACACCATGCCCGTGCAAAAACTGACGAAAGCCCGCATTATTCAAATTGTTATTGCGTTGCTGATTTTAATCAGTGCATTTTTATACCGCACTTATCACAATCCATATACTCAAAGTGCGGTGCAGACAGAGCAGAGTGAGTAATAAAAAAGTCGCCAATCGGCGACCTTCGTGACAGGGTAACAAATTAGCCTTGAGTAGCAGCCTCTCCGCCCGCCAATTTAGCCAGTTCATTATCAATGTGATAAAGCCCACGGCCATCAGTACCCACAAGGTTGAATTTATCTAAAATAGAGGTGAATAGTTTTTCTTCTTCGTGTTGTTCAGCCACATACCATTGTAAGAAGTTGAAAGAAGAAAAATCTTTCTCACTAAAGGTAATATCCACCAATTCATTGATTTGCGATGTCACTAATTTCTCATGCTTATAGGTCAATTCAAACACTTGTTTTAGAGATTCAAACTCATGAGCTGGTGCTTCAATTTTGCCGATCACCGCCAATGCCCCTGTCTCTGTCAAATAGGTGAATAAGCGACGCATGTGTTGCATTTCTTCATCGGCGTGAGCAAGTAAAAATTTTGCGGCGCCTGGGTAGCCTTGCTTTTCACACCACGCACTCATTTGCAAATAAAGGTTTGAAGAATAAAACTCAAGATTAAGTTGTTCATTTAAATCGTTAATAATATTTTGTGATAACATATCTTTCCCCTTACAATGCTGCCAATTCTTTATCGATGAAATAGAGCGATAAACCGCTGTCGCCTAACAAATTGAATTTATCAATGATGCTGCCGAACAATTTTTCTTCTTCATGCTGTTCTGCCACATACCATTGCAAGAAATGGAAGCTGGATTGATCGTTGCATTCAAAGGTCACTTCAACCAATTCATTGATTTTTTTGGTGATATGTTTTTCATGCTCCAGTGTCAATTCAAACACTTCTTTAAGAGAGGCAAAATCTTTTTTTGGCGCTTCAATCTCGCCTAACACTGGCATATTCCCTGTGTCATTTAAATACTGAAACAGCTTTTGCATATGTAGCATTTCTTCATCAGCGTGTTTTAACAAAAATGCAGCAGCACCTTCAAACCCTTTCTGCGCACACCACGCACTCATTTGAAGATACAGGTTAGAAGAGTAGAATTCTAAATTAATCTGTTCGTTTAATTTATCAATAATTTTACAATTTAACATATTGATATCCTTTTAATAGAAATTATTTCGATTTGGACTATTAAAATGCGTTTTTTAATAGCGATAGCCTAATCATACCGTCTTTTTGTATAAAAGCAAGCCAAACTTGTTCGTAAGTTGTTAAAAAATAAAGAAATAACAACTATTATCATTTCACTTCTAAAAAGCAAAGTGCAATTTGATGTGCAAATTTTAAAATCTGGTGTATCACAGTAGCTAAAAATGCTCAGATTTTACCTACGCACGTTTTTTAAAACGCCGCGGTGTTTGTTATATCACCACCGATTAAATGTGACACAGTCACAGAATATTGCCAACCAATGAATCAATCGTATTTATTTTCTATTCCTGAAAACAACTGTGAATAGAGCACTGCATGAGATTAAAAAGTGACATTTATAATTATTACATTTAACATAATATACATTATGCGCAATTAGTGATAAGGTGAGCAGATACTACGATATAATAAAATCACAGGGTTATCCACAAGTGTGCTATTCACACTGTGTCTGTTATTTTGCAGTTTTTGTCACTTTTATCCAAATGAAATACAGAAGTTATACAGTGTCACTGATATTTATCAGCACATTGTAAAAATGCGATGCTGCGATGTGCATATTTAAAAAATAACAGTGTTAAGTAGGCTTTATTGCACTATTTTTAAAATTGAATGCAAAAAAAAGTGCGGTTAGACCGCACTTTAGTATTTGCTAGAAATTAGCGATGGGCGAGTTTGATATGAGAGAAAAATTGATCGATTGCGTGATTGTTGTTGAGTAATTCCGCTTTTTCAACCGCACTTTTGGTTAAGTGCGGTGCGAAAAATTCGATGAAGTCATACATATATTGGCGTAAAAATGTGCCACGTTTAAATGCGATATGCGTGCTGCTGTAATGAAATAAATGGGCAGCGTCGAGTGCAATTAAATCACTATCTGCAGGCGTATGTGCCATTGAAGCAATAATGCCCACACCAAGACCAAGCCGCACATATGTTTTCAACACATCAGCATCGGTTGCGGTAAACGCAATGTGTGGCATAATGCCCTTATGATTAAAGGCTTTCGCTAAGTCAGATGCCCCCATAAACCCAAAAGTATAGGTCACAAGCGGATACTGCCCTAATGTTTCAATACTCAATTCTTGCTCAATTAACGGATGCCCAGCAGGCACGATGACTGAGCGATTCCAGTGATAACAGGGCAATAACGCCATATCTTCAAACAGATTATGCCCTTCAGTGATAATCGCCATGTCCACACAGCCTGACGCTAACTGCTCTGCCATTTGAGCAGGCGTGCCTTGATTGATTTGCAAACTTACATTTGGATAGCGCTTAACAAACCGTTTGACCACCTCAGGCAACACATAGCGTGCTTGTGTGTTGGTGGTCGCAATGCGTAATAAACCATGATCAGGGCGGTTGAACTCTTGAGCAATGGATTTGATATTTTCCGCCTTGGCAAGCAATTCACGCGCAATTTGGATAATCATCTCCCCTTGCGGCGTAATGCTTTTAATGTGTTTGCCATTGCGCTCAAAAATCTCCAGCCCCAGCTCTTGCTCAAGCAAGCGCACTTGCTTACTGATACCTGGCTGTGAAGTATAAAGCGCCTCGGCGGCATCTGTAATATTAAGATTTTGCTCTGCTATTTCAACTAAATAGCGTAATTGTTGTAACTTCATTACTGTGATTAACGCCGTCTAGTACTTGGAGTTGAAAAACGTTTCACCGCTTTACGAATTTTAGCGGTTTTTAATCGGCGTTGTGGCTGATGTTGTTCCAGTTTAGAGTCAGTTTCTAACGCTAAGCCCACCAGTTCACGCAAATAATTCACCTCTTTAAGGCTCATTTCTTGCCAGCCACCGCGCGGTAATTGCTTGGTTAAGGCAATATTCCCATAGCGAATACGAATCAAGCGGCTTACCTGTACACCTTGCGACTCCCACAATCGGCGAACTTCTCGGTTACGACCTTCTGTTAGCGTGACATCAAACCATTGATTAATCCCCTGCCCACCGCGCGGACTAATTTGCTTAAACGCCGCCATGCCATCTTCAAGCTGCACACCTTTGCGCAATGTTTGCAACATCGCGTCATTCACTTCGCCAAAAACGCGCACAGAATATTCTCGTTCAATTTCACGGCTTGGGTGCATTAAACGATTGGCTAACTCCCCATCGGTGGTAAACAGCATCAAGCCAGAAGTATTAATATCCAGCCGTCCCACCGCAATCCAGCGTGCACCGCGCAGTTTTGGCAGGCGTTCAAACACTGTTGCACGCCCTTCAGGGTCGCGACGAGTACACAACTCCCCTTCAGGTTTGTAATACATCAGCACACGGCAGATCTGTTTTTGCTCAGGCTGCACGTTCACCAATTGCCCATCAAGGCGAATTTTGGTGTCGGTTTTCAGTTCAACGCGGTCACCTAGCGTCGCAATTTTGCCATCTACACTCACACGATTTTGAGTAATCATGGCTTCAATTTCACGGCGCGAACCTTTGCCTGCTCGCGCAAGAATTTTTTGCAGTTTTTCACCTGCAACATTTTGTTTATTTTGCATAAATATCCTTTATGTCACTCTCGCGAGCGTCATTCAAATGGGGTGGTATCACCATTACCCACACGCACAATCTCGAGTGCGCTGCCAGTTAAGTCAATCACGGTGGTCGGGCTTTCGCCCAAATAACCGCCATTAATGATTAAATCCACCTGTTTTTCAAGCCGATCACGAATTTCTTCGGGGTCGAATTGTGTTGTTTGCTCACCTGGCATAATCAATGAGCATGATAAAATCGGTTCGCCGAGTTCTGCAAGTAACGCCAGTGCAATCGCATTGTCAGGCACACGCAAGCCAATTGTTTTGCGTTTAGTCATCAAACGACGCGGCACTTCTTTGGTTGCGGTTAAAATAAAAGTGTAATGCCCTGGCGTGTTATTTTTAATCAACCGATAAGCTACATTATCAACCACCGCATAATTCGACAGCTCTGATAAATCATGGCATACCAGCGTGAAATTATGGTTTGCAGGCAGCTGACGGAGTGCGACGATACGATCCATCGCGTGTTTATCCCCTAGCGCGCAACCTAAAGCATACCCCGAATCGGTAGGATAGACTATTACGCCACCGTCGCGCACAATATCAGCCGCTTGTTTAATCAAACGTGCTTGCGGATTATCTGGGTGAATATAGAAAAATTGACTCATAATTTTACCCAATTGGTATTAAATGGCGCAATTATACACGAAAGTATACGATTTATTGAGTGAAAAGTGCGTTAAAAATGGGTCCAAATGGGCGTGACATTTTCAGGCAACCATAAATTTTTGCCCAGCTCTACCCATCCGCAGGGAAAATGAAAATCCGACCCTGCTGAGGCCAGTAGTCCCATCGTCTGCACAATGCTGCCAAGTTGGTGACGTTGCTCAGGCGACTGCCCACTGTGCGCTACCTCCACCGCATCTCCGCCCACTGCCTTAAAATCATCTAGCAGGCGCAAAAGCCATTTGCGCGTAAGCGGATAACGCAACGGGTGGGCGCATACCGCCAAGCCGCCAGCACGCTGAATCACCTCGATGGCCTCAGCCATGCTGCACCAATTCGCGTTCACATAGGCTGATTTCCCTTGCCCTAAATACCGTTTAAATGCTTGGGTTTCATTCTTCACCTTGCCTGATTGCACCAACAAACGGGCATAATGTGCGCGCGTAACTTCGCCACCAGCCAGCTGTTTAGCGCCTTCATAAGCGTTAGGCAGACCGCACTTTGCTAATTTTTCACCAATTTGAATTGCTCGCGCCTCACGCAAACGTGCCTGCTCGACTAAAAGTGCGGTCATATCGGGGTGGTTTACCGCAAAATTCAACCCTACGATGTGAATCCCACGATTTTGCCACAAAGTCGAAATTTCAACCCCCGTGATAAGCTGGATATCATGGGCTTTGGCAGCGTTGAAAGCCTCATCCATGCCTGCGATGGTGTCATGATCACACAAGGCGAGTACCTTCACGCCTTGATCAGCGGCGCGCGCCACGACATCCGCAGGGCTAAGCACCCCATCGGAGGCATTACTGTGACAGTGAAGGTCAAAATGATGTTGAGATAACGTCATATCATGCACGTTGCTGAGTGAGAGGTGAATCGGCTTTCACCGCTTGTTCGGGCATCGCCCGCAAGCGGTTAGCGAACAAACGCAGTGGCTGAGCAAACGTCAGCTTCAGCCCAGAGAGCTGTAAAGTGCGGTCAAGTAATAAGCAATCGGCCACGTTGCCGCTGATTTGTACCAAGAGCAGATTAACCCACTCGTCGCGCTCTTTGATGTGCGCTTGCACCAATTTTGGCTCGGCTTCATCGCAAATTTCAATTCCGTTGAGTAGGCTAAAAAACCAGCTTTTCGGTTGAATAGGCAGCAAAAACTGCCGCGCAGCTACCGCCGAATAGGCTAAAAATTCACGCTGAGAATCGTCAATGGCATACGTTTTAAGGGCATCAATCACCACGTTGAAAAACAAAAAGTCTTCCATATCGCAATCACTGACATTAAGTGCAGATTGCGTTAGCATGGATTTTTCAAGCGAAGTGCGAATACGTCGCCCCGTGTCTTGCGAGCAAAGCATTAAACACTGCGCCACATTGCTGTATTCCCAATAAAAAAATCCGTTCATATCGCTCATTGACACACAATTTTCATAGCACTATCCTACCCTGTTTTGTGCGCTTTCGCGATCAATTTATGCGTTTTTAGCCGAAAAAAGTGCCACAATGGCCGCCACCGTATGAAATGAGCCAAAAATGAGCACAATATCTTGCTTGCGCGCCGTTTGCAAAGCTGCTTTTGTGCCTGCCTGCACGCTGTCAAAACAACGAATATCGGCATTTGGCAGTGCTGCGGCAATTTTATCACGCAATGTAACCGCACTTTGCCCACGCGCGCCATCTAACGAGCAGCAAAACCACTGATCAATTAATCCCGCAAGAGGTTGCGCCACATGCAGGGCATCTTTGTCTTGCAGCATGCCAAGCACCCCGAATACACGTACATCGTCAGTTTTAAGCGACCGCACTTTTTGTGCCAAATAGCGTGCCGCATGCGGATTGTGGCCCACGTCGAGATAAATTTGCTCACATTGGCTCGCCCCAACATGGGCAAAAAGCGAAGCCCGTTGCGTTGGCGTTAGGCGTTGAAAGCGCCCAACTAGCGTCATCTCGCGTAGTGCTTTGGTGAGGGTGTCTTGCGATATAGCCCATGGTAGCTGTTCGCACAATGCCAAAGCTGTAGCGGCATTTTGCACTGGCATAGCAGGTACGGGCAACTGATCAAACCGCACTTTTTGCCCAACAAATGTCCACATATCCCCTTGTCGTTGATAGTGCCATTCGACACCATTACGCAAAACGTGACAGGGTAACGAATTAGCATGTGCCAGCACCGTGATTGGAATGTCTTGCTCGCCGATAACCGCACTTTTACCTGCGCGCATAATGCCCGCTTTTTCAAAGCCAATTTGCTCACGTGTATCACCAAGATAATCGACATGGTCAATATCAATCGAGGTAATGGCGCAAATATCGGCATCAATGATATTGGTGGCATCCAGCCGCCCGCCTAGGCCCACTTCTAAAATCACCACATCAAGCTGTGCTTGTTTAAATAGATACAGCGCGCCTAGTGTACTAAATTCAAAATAACTTAATGAATGTGATTTGTGACTATCAATGAAGGCAAATGCCGCACTGTGTGCGCTGTCTGGCAACACAGCATCATTTATACGCACGCGCTCGTTATAATCAATCAAGTGCGGTGAGCTAAACACGCCAACGTTCAAGCCAGCATTGAGCAAAATTAGTTCAAGTAAGCGACATGTTGTGCCTTTTCCATTGGTGCCGCCTACGGTGATAACATAAGGCGCGGGTGTGAGCAGATCCAATTCACTGGCCACCGCTTTAACGCGTGTAAGCCCCATGTCGATGGCTTTACTGTGGCTGCTTTCAATATAGGAAAGCCACATCTCAAGTGGCGATGTGGCTGTAAGTTGTGCTCGGGTCATTATGCGCTTTTGCCCTCGATTTTGACAGGCGTTTGCACAGGCGGGATAATCACACTCTCTGTTGTCACAAATGGCGAAGGCTTGCCACAGAGTTTAGCCAAAATGCTGGCGAGCTTGTCGCGCATTTCTTTGCGGTTGACAATCATATCGATCGCCCCTTTTTCTAGCAAAAATTCGCTGCGCTGGAAGCCTTCAGGCAATTTTTCACGTACAGTTTGCTCAATCACACGGGGGCCTGCAAAGCCAATTAAGGCCTTAGGCTCAGCAATGTTGATGTCTCCTAGCATCGCAAAGCTGGCTGACACGCCCCCCATCGTTGGATCTGTCAAAACAGAAATATAAGGAATGCCTTTTTCTTTGAGTTTTGCCAAAATGGCACTGGTTTTGGCCATTTGCATCAGTGAGAATAGTGCTTCTTGCATACGCGCACCACCACTGGCAGAAAAACAAATCAACGGGCAGCCTTGATCCAGCGCAGTTTGTGCTGCTTTAACAAATTTGCCGCCCACCACGCTCCCCATGGAGCCGCCCATAAAGTTAAAGTTAAACGCAGCGGCTACCACAGGTATGCCCCAAATTGCCCCTTTCATGACAATCAAAGCGTCTTTTTCGCCTGTTTGTTTTTGTGCTGCGTTTAAACGGTCTTTATATTTTTTTAAGTCTTTGAATTTTAAGATATCTTCAGGTTCAATTTCAGCCCCAATTTCTTCAATTGTTCCTTCATCAAGCAGTTTTTCTAAACGCACTCGCGGGTCAATGCGCATATGGTGACCGCACTTTGGGCATACCTCTAAGTTGCGCACCACTTCATCGCGATAAAGCACTTGATCACAGCCAGTACATTTTGTCCAAATACCTTCTGGCACATTGGCTTTTTGGTTGTTGCTACTCACCGAGCCTTTGTTAAAAATTCGTTCAATCCAACTCATGGGTTACCTTAACTCTTCATTTTTGTGCTGATTAATTTGCCCATTACATCATATTTACGTGCGCTTTTGAACCGTTTTGTCACAATTTTTAATCGGGTAAAAAAAGCGGCCCAAGTGCGGTTTTCGGCAATGCAAATTCCTCTGGATAGCTCACCGACACCAAATACAAACCGTTAGGTTTGGCAGTGGCAGGTGCCAAAGTGCGGTTGCATTGGGCTTGCAGCCATGCGAGCCACTCAACTGTTTGATTGCCGTTGCCCACCTCGATAAGGCTGCCCACAATATTACGCACCATGTGATGCACAAATGCGTTAGCTTGAATATCAACAACCACATAATCGCCTTGACGAAATACGTTCAAATGGTGCACATTACGCCACGGTGTGTGAGATTGACACTGCGCAGCGCGAAATGAGCTAAAATCTCGCTCGCCAAGCAACTGTTGCCCTGCTTGGTGCATTTTTTTATGATCGAGTGGGAGATGATAATGGGTCAAGCCGTCTGCCAAAATCGCTGGGCGTAGCGGATGATTATAAATCACATAGCGATAGCGACGTGCTGTTGCGCTAAAGCGTGCATGAAAATCATCACGTACCGCTTTCGCCCACCGCACTTTTATATCATTAGGAAGATTCGCATTCACCCCCAAATACCATGCCTTGAGCGCGCGCTCAGACTGTGTTTCAAAATGCACCACCTGTCCTGTGGCGTGCACTCCTGAATCCGTACGCCCCGCGCAAAACAAATGAATATCTTCATTCGCCACGTTAGAGAGCGCCTGCTCAAGGCGCTGTTGTACACTGTCAAGATGTTGTTGACGTTGCCAACCGAAATAGTGTGCGCCGTTGTATTCAACCCCAAGTGCGATTTTCACACCAGCCTCCCAATATTGAGATGAAAAAAAACACCAAACAATCAACGATTGCTGGTGTTTTTTGCGTTTAAAGATTAAACGCGTTTGAAATCTAAATGAAGCAATTTTGGTTTGAATGGGTGGCGTTGCATCGCTTGGATTTTCACCACAACATCTTTGCCATTAATTACCAATGTGATATTTTCGCTGTAGAATTTTTCATCGGCTTGCGCGTTGTTAACTTTATCGTGGTCTAACACGATAGCAACTGGCGCTTCGCTTCCACCGTAAACGATGGCCGGCAATTGACCTTGTAAACGCTGACGGCGGCTCGCACCCGTACCTTGCGCTTCACGAACTTGTGCATCAAATTTAAACATAATTTTCTCTCTTTTAAGTTAAAGTTTAAGCTGTAGGCGACCCTACAACTCAACGTCTATTCACTTGAGCATATGCTCAAGGGAGCACATTCTACACACTTTATCAGCCCATCGCAAGAATATTTGCAGATAATACCTTTTTCATTGCAATATTCGCCTTTAGGCTATGGTAATTAGCGTTAAAAAAAGGCACAATAAGTGCATTGATTTATACGCTAAACGGCGTCCATTCTAAAAAAATTAGGTTAACTGTGCAATTTTTTATTGATTTTTTTACTCATTATGGCTATGCCGCGGTCTTTGCAGTACTAATACTCTGTGGGCTTGGAGTGCCTATTCCCGAAGACATCACGTTAGTGTCAGGTGGCATCATTTCTGGGCTTGGTTATGCCAACCCTCATTGGATGGTCGTTGTTGGAATGTTAGGCGTATTACTAGGCGATTTACTAATGTATATGCTTGGGCGCTTTTATGGGGTAAAAATCCTACGCTTTCGTCTGATCAAACGTTTCATCACGTTCAAACGATTACAAATGGTTAAAAATAAATTTGACCGATATGGCAATCGCTTGTTATTCATTGCACGGTTTTTACCTGGCTTGCGTACGCCTGTTTATATTATTTCAGGCGTCACCCGTCGGGTGGGTGTTATTCGTTTTATTTTGATTGATTTTTGCGCTGCCATTATCTCTGTTCCAATTTGGGTCTATCTCGGTCATCATGGGGCTGAAAATATAGACTGGATAAAAGCGCAAATGCGCCATGGGCAAATGGGCATTTATGGTATTTTGGGTGTCATTTTACTGTTTGTACTTATCGCTTATTTTAGGCGTAAACGCAAAGCTAACGCGGAGCAAGAATAAATGTCAAAAAAAGTGCGGTCGAATTATCACCGCACTTTTTTTATTTCGATTACAGTGGCATCACGTTGAGTGATGAACCACCAATAATTTGAACGCGTGTACCCGCCACTAAACGAGGGTCTGCTTTTTGTACCACAACAATCTCTTTACCGTCGTCTTTTTTGATCACCATTTGTACACCATTAGCTTGGCTTGCTTTTTGCTCCACTGTGTTGCCGATCACAGCACCTGCAATAGCGCCAACGGCAGTAGCGATAGCATTACCTGTGCCGCCGCCTACGCCTGAGCCCAAAATGCCACCCAATGCGCCACCGCCTACGGTGCCGATCACGCCTTCGTTAGGGGCTTGGATGGTCACAGGCTTAGTTGACACAATTGTACCATAACTAATTGAGCGAGCTTCTTTGGTTTGATCGCCAGTGTAAACATCACCACGATAAATATCTTTATTCGCGCAGCCAACAGTTGCCAGGCCGATAAACAAAGAAGCGACTAAAACTGATTTTTTCATTGTGTTTTCCTTATTAACTAAACTCGGATTCTGAGTTAATCACCTCAATTATAGAGTGTGAGTGGAGCTTAATACAACATTTATTTTTACTATTGTCAAGTTTTGTAATTGAAATGGTAGTGTTATCTAATCGCTCGCCCTCCCCTTTAGGCGCATCAATTTTAAGACAAAGTGCGGTTTTGTTCTTTAGTTTGAATTGCTCAAGTATCCTTTCACACCACTGACTCGGTGTTTCACCAAAAAGAGCTGGCAACACTACCTCAATATGCTCCCAGCCCTCAACAGGATAACGCTTTTTCGGCATCGGCAACTCAATAACGGCAATCGATTGTGCAAATAATTGTAAAGACTCGCGCAACTTGATGAGGTAAATCGGCCGGCCGTTGATGATGTTATCTGAAATCACTTCGCCATTGGCTTGCAACACCGCCAGCCACTGCTGCCCACGTTCAAGGGTATTGACTCGTAGCGCGATGTGGTCAATCTCATAATCAGCCAGCGTTAGCCCAAACTCCTGTGCAAGAACTAAAATCTGCCGCTCAAAGTCTGCCAACTGCTCTGCCAGCGTGGTCAACTGGGCCTGTAAAAAGTGCGGTTGTGTCATTTTGCTAATCTCTCTTTTCTCCAACGTGATATCAAGGTATTATATCGGAATTTATTTGATAATGCTTACAACAAGGACAATTCGTGAACATTCAAACAATTTTGTCGCACAAAATCACCCAAGCACTGAACAACGTCGGCGCAGGTGGCTGTGATGCATTGGTGCGGCAATCGGCAAAGCCGCAATTTGGTGATTACCAAGCCAACGGTGTGATGGCAGCAGCGAAAAAGATCGGTATACCACCGCGTGAGCTGGCACAACGCGTGCTCGACGCGCTTGATGGTGGCGAGATGATTGAAAAACTCGAGATTGCAGGCCCTGGCTTTATTAACATTACCCTCAACCGCACTTGGCTGGCCAAGCAAGGGCAAATGCTGCTAGGTCAAACCGCACTTATCGCCCCTGTTGACGCGCCGCAAACTATTGTAGCAGACTACTCTGCACCGAATGTAGCAAAACAGATGCACGTAGGGCATTTACGCTCCACCATTATTGGCGACGCGGTGGTGCGTGTGCTGGCATTTTTAGGTCATAATGTGATTCGTGCCAACCATGTAGGCGATTGGGGCACACAATTTGGCATGCTGATTGCCTACCTTGAAAAAATGCAAAATGAAAACGCAGATGATCTAGCCCTAAGCGATTTAGAAGCCTTCTATCGTGCCGCCAAAGCCCACTACGACAGCGATGAAGCCTTTGCGGAGAAAGCACGTCAATATGTGGTGAAACTGCAAGGTGGCGACAGCTACTGCTTGGCAATGTGGCGCAAGTTGGTGGACATCACTATGGAGCAAAATCAGCGCACATACGATCGCTTAAATGTGACTTTGAGCAACGACGACATCATGGGCGAAAGCCTTTATAATCCAATGTTGCCTGAAATTGTGGCCGATTTGAAAGCCAAAGGCATTGCCCAGGAAGATCAAGGTGCGGTGGTCGTTTTTTTGCCTGAATTTAAAAATAAAGAAGGTGAACCAATGGGTGTGATCATCCAAAAACGCGACGGCGGTTTTCTTTACACCACCACCGATATTGCTGCGGCCAAATACCGCTGGGAAACGCTGCACGCCAACCGCGCCCTTTATTTCACCGACACGCGTCAAAGCCAACACTTACAGCAGGCTTGGACCATTGTCCGCAAAGCGGGCTATGTTCCTGACAGTATGCGGTTGGAACACATCAATTTTGGCATGATGCTCGGAAAAGATAACAAGCCTTTTAAAACGCGCTCGGGCGAAACCGTTAAGCTCAATGATTTGCTCGACGAAGCCGTTGAACGCGCAGGCAAGTTGATCCGCGAGAAAAGCACCGCACTTTCACCTGCCGAGCTTGACAAAGTGATCAATGCCGTTGCCATTGGTGCAGTGAAATACGCCGATTTGTCTAAAAATCGCACCACCGATTATGTGTTCGATTGGGATAATATGCTTTCTTTTGAAGGCAACACCGCGCCTTATATGCAATATGCCTACACCCGCATTCACTCTATTTTTGCTAAAAGTGGCATTAATCCCGACACATTGCAGGGTGAAATTAACGTGACCGAAGGCAAAGAGCGCGCCTTATTACTGAAATTATTGCAATTTGAAGAAGCTGTTGCCGTGGTCGCCAAAGAAGGAACGCCGCACGTGTTGTGTGCTTATTTGTATGAACTGGCGGGCATATTCTCACAATTCTATGAACAATGCCCAATTTTAAGCTGCGATGATGAGCATACCAAAAACAGCCGCTTGCAATTAGCCGCAATTGCGCAACGTACGCTCAAGCAGGGGCTTGAGTTGTTGGGCATTGAAGTAGTCAATAAGATGTAAAAAACCGCACTTTAGCGATAAAGTGTGGTCAGTTTCATTATCAAAGCAGTGCTATGGCGCTGCTTTTTATTATCGTTCGATTAAGCTTAAAAATTCCTTGCGCGTTTCGCGGTCTTGCAAGAAAACGCCACCAAAGGCTGATGTGACAGTGTAACTATTACTGTCTTTAATGCCACGACACTTAACACAAAAATGGGTTGCTTTCACATACACCGCGACATCATCTGTCTGTAAAATCGTCTGCAAAGCTGTCAAAATTTGTTCAGTTAGCCGTTCTTGCACTTGCGGACGTTGCGCCAAAAAGGCAACAACACGGTTAATTTTCGATAGCCCAATCACCCACTCTTTCGGGTAATAAGCTACGGAGACTTTGCCATCGATGGTGACAAAATGGTGTTCACAAGTGCTGGTGAGCGTCACGTCATTGACCAACACCATTTCACTGACCTGCATGCGATTACGAATCGTCGTGATTTTTGGAAAATTCGCATAATCCATGCCTGTGAAAATTTCATCAAGGTACATTTTCGCCAAGCGCGCGGGGGTTTGCTCAATGCTGTCATCGCTCAAATCTAAGCCAATTAGTTCCAACACACTTTTCATATGCTGTTCAATTTGTGCTCGACGTTGGTCAAGGGACAGATCCAACGCTTTCATCGGGGTTTCAATGCCTTTTGCAATCAACGCGGCTCGAACTTGCTGCGCCTCTGCTGAAATTTTACTCATTGTGGTTTAACATCTCCAAAAAACAAGGCAATTATTTTAACAGAATAATGAAAAATACAACAAGAATTCTACGAAATTAACTGAAAATTTCTTAAAGTTTGTTAGAATAAAGCCGATTTCAACCAAAAGGTGACTGTATGAATTCACTTATCTCTCTTGACGATGCACTGGCTAAAATCACCCGTGCGCTAAGTTTTCCACCCGATTCACACACTGAATGGGTCAGCCTTGATGTGGCACACAACCGCATCTGTGCAGAAGATATTCACTCGCCCATTAATGTACCTGGCTTTGACAACTCCGCGATGGACGGTTATGCCGTGCGCATGACTGATCTCACTGGCGAACCGCTGACTGTTGCAGGCAAAAGTTTCGCGGGCAGCCCGTTTGAAGGTGAATGGACAAAAGGTTCAGTAGTGCGCATCATGACAGGTGCTGTTGTACCAGATGGGTGCGAGGCGGTCATTATGCAAGAGCACGCCGAGGTGCAAGCAGATGGCAAAGTGCGGTTCACGCAAGAGGCTAAAGCAGGGCAAAACATTCGCCGCTTGGGCGATGATGTCAAAAAAGGTGATATTGTGCTTAAAAAAGGCGCGAAACTGACCGCACTTTCACTCCCCTTGCTTGCTTCGCTTGGGCTTGAGCAAGTGCGCGTTTATCGTAAAATTAAAGTGGCACTCATTTCCACTGGCGACGAGCTGGTCAGTGTTGGCAATCCTTTGAAAAAAGGGCAAATCTACGACACCAATCGCTTTACTGTGCGCTTGCTGCTGGAAAATTGGCACTGTGACATTTTAGATTACAGCATTTTACCCGACGATAAAGTGCGGTTTGCCAAAACCTTTTCTGAAGCGCAGCAAAAAGCCGATTTGGTGATCACCAGCGGTGGCGTGTCGGTGGGTGAGGCGGATTTCACCAAAGATGTGCTTGAGCAACTCGGGCAAATGAATTTTTGGAAATTGGCGATGAAGCCGGGCAAGCCGTTTGCCTTTGGTAAATTTGACCACGCGTGGTTTTGCGGCCTGCCAGGCAACCCTGTTTCAGCTCTTGTCACCTTTTATCAACTGGTGCAGCCCGTGCTGGCGCGCTTAACAGGCTTTAGCCAATGGCAGCTGCCGCCACAACTACCCGCCATTGCTGGCAGCGCGATGAAAAAAACGCCTGGACGCTTGGATTTTCAACGTGGGCATTACCGTGTGAATGCACAAGGGCAAATTGAAGTGCAGCCCGTGGGCTTTCAAGGCTCGCATATGTTCAGCTCTTTTGTGCAAAGTAACTGCCTGATTGTGCTTGAGCGCGAACGTGGCAATGTGGCCGCTGGCGAACAGGTTGTAATTGAACCTTTTGGTGATGTGTTGCAATAATGGCTGATATCTTATCGGATGCGGAAGCACTACGCTACAACCGCCAAATTGTGCTGCCACAAATTGACTTTGACGGGCAAGAACGCCTTAAACAATCCCATGTGGCGATTATCGGCGTGGGCGGTTTGGGGTGTGCCGCTGCGCAATATTTAGCTGCCAGCGGCGTTGGCACCTTAACGCTGGTCGACTTCGACATCGTCAGCCTGTCTAATTTACAGCGTCAAGTACTGCACACTGAGGCGCGCATGGGTCAGCCGAAAGTGGATTCTGCCAAAACCGCACTTTGTGCTTTAAACCCACATGTCACTGTCAATGCTATTAACGCTGATTTAGATGATGATGAATTTCGTGACGTTGTCACACGATCAGATGTAGTAGTGGATTGCTCAGACAATGTCGCCACACGCAATCGCCTTGATGTGCTCTGCCAACAAAGCCAAACCCCGCTCGTGTTTGGCGCCGCTATTCGCATGGAGGGGCAATTATCGGTGTTTACCTATCAGCCCAACACCCCTAATTATCGCAGCATCAGCCGCCTGTTTGGCGACAACACGCTCTCCTGCGTGGAAGCGGGTGTGCTCTCCCCGATTGTCGGCATTGTCGGCACACTACAAGCGATGGAAACCTTAAAATTATTGCTCAATATCGGCGAGCCATTGGTGGGCAAACTGCTACTGATTGACGCCTTAAACATGCAGTTTACCACCCTCAAACTACCCTAAAATCCAAAGTGCGGTTAACCGCACTTTCATCCTTAAACGCCCTGCCAGCGTTCAAACAAGTCTTCAGGCAGTTCAATCTCAAATTGATCGCACAAGCGGTTGACGGATTGGTTGATGATGTCGTCAATGCTTTGCGGTTTATGGTAAAACGCGGGCATAAGTGGCGTGAGTGTGGCGCCGATTTCAGCCGCTTGGGTCATCAGCCGCAGGTGGCCTAAATGCAGCGGTGTTTCCCGCAGGCACAGGTGAACGGGCTTGCGTTCTTTAAGGCAAACATCTGCCGCGCGAGAAATTAAATCATCGCTATAACTGTGTGCGATGGCAGAGAGGGTTTTGATGGAACACGGCACCACCAGCATGCCCAAAGTGCGGTATGACCCCGATGAAATAGCCGCGCCAATATCGCGATTGTCATACACCACATCGGCCAGCGCTTTAACGTCATTTAAGCTGAAATCGGTTTCAATCGCAATGGTTTGGCGCGCAGCATTGGAGATAATCAAATGGGTTTCAATCTCCGTTGCTGCCAGCACTTGTAACAAGCGGATTGCATAAATGGCGCCTGAGGCACCGGTGATGGCAATAATGAGTCGTTTGGCTTTCATTAGGCTTCGTTGTGCATTTCTAAATTGGTCTCATCTCGCTCTTGGCGGCGCTTGGCTTTATCATTACGCATGGCCTCTACTTGAGCGAGATACTCTTCTGTCACATCCCCTGTGATGTAGCAGCCTGTGAACACAGAGCTGTCAAAATGCTGGATATGCGGATTTTCTTTACGAATCGCATTTTCTAAATCCGCTAAATCTTGGAAAATCAGCCCGTCCACGCCAATTAGTTCAGCAATTTCATCTACACTACGGTTGTAGGCAATCAGTTCATTAACAGATGGCATATCAATACCGTAAACATTTGGGTGGCGCACTTCAGGTGCAGCTGAGGCTAAGTAAATTTTCTTCGCGCCCGCTTGACGCACCATGTCCACGATTTGTTCCGAGGTGGTGCCACGCACGATAGAATCATCCACCAGCAGCACATTTTTGTCTTTAAACTCCGACGAAATAGTGTTGAGCTTGCGTCGCACTGAGTGACGGCGCTGGGTTTGCCCTGGCATAATAAAGGTGCGCCCAACGTAGCGATTTTTCACAAAACCTTGGCGATAAGGCAAATTCAACTCTTTGGCGATGCGCAAAGCGATGTCGTTAGACGTTTCTGGAATGGGGATAACCACATCAATGTCGTGATCGTGCCATTCTTTGGCAATTTTGCGCCCTAAAGCCTCGCCCATGTGTACGCGTGCGGCATAGACCGATACGCCATCAATGTAAGAGTCAGGGCGTGCGAAATAGACATATTCAAAAATGCACGGGCATAAATCGGGCGTGGTTGAGCATTGGTGCGAATAAAATTCACCGTTAAAATCCACATAAATCGCCTCACCTGGGGCAACATCACGCACAAATTCAAAGCCGATGATGTCCAGCGCAACACTTTCAGAGGCAAAAGCATATTCCACTTTGCCACTCGCTTGTGTGCGTTTGCCCAACACCAATGGGCGGATGCCATGCGGATCACGAAAGGCAATCATACCAAAGCCGATAATCATCGCTACGCAAGCATAAGCCCCTTTGATGTCGTCGTGGGTTTTAGTGACAGCGGCGAAAATGTCGTCAGGCGTTAATTGGTGGTGTGGGCTTTGGTCGAGATGGTAGGCAAGAATATTTAATAAGGCTTCGGAATCAGAATTGGTATTCACATGGCGGCGGGCAAGTTTAAACAGTTTATCTTTGAGCGCCCGTGAGTTGGTCAAATTGCCATTGTGTACCAACGTGATGCCATAGGGCGAGTTGACATAAAATGGCTGCGCCTCTGACACACTGGAGCTGCCCGCCGTTGGGTAGCGCACATGCCCGATCCCAACCGTGCCTTGCAACCTGTCCATGTGTTCTTGGCGGAACACATCGCTGACCAACCCATTGGCTTTGCGCAGCCGAAAACGGCTTTCGCGGTCAATGGTCATGATGCCTGCAGCATCTTGCCCGCGGTGTTGCAACACCGTAAGCGCATCATACAACGCTTGGTTGACGGGGGTTTCGCCGATAATCCCAATAATGCCACACATAGTTTCGCCCTTACAATTTCGGAGTTAAAAAAGAGGAATTTTGTTGAATCTGTTGAAAAAACCAGTCAACCACAAACCCAAAGTGCGGTATCAATTTTGAATTTTGCCACCACTCGGTTTGATTTAAATTGGTGAAGGTATCCATGCAAAACAGCAATGCCGACACAATTAACACCCCGCGCAACACGCCAAAACACGCACCCAACACGCGATCCGTACCGCTTAAGCCTGTTTTATCCACCAATTGACCTAAAATATAGTTGACGATGGCGCCCACAATCAGGCTAGCGATAAACAAAATCGCAATCGCCACGCCAATGCGAATATTTTGTGATTCAATTTGTGTGAGATAGCCTGCCAGATAGGGATAAAAACGGCTGGCGACAAAAAAGGCGACAACCCAGCTCCCTAGTGATACAGCTTCGCGTACAAAGCCACGCAATAGGCTGACAATTAATGAAAAAACAATAATACCGATAATGAGATAATCAATCATAATTTTAGGGTTGAAGGCTGTTTGCTATTGTTGAAATAAGAGTATTTATTGTACAAAAAAATAGCGCACTTGCGTAGTACTATTTTAACGCAAGCGTAGCACTTTCACATTGTCATAGCCTTGCTGATGCAAAAACTGCGCCTGTAACTGGCTCATCACCCCTTTTTCGCAATAGAGCAAATAGGTGGTGTTGCGATCCAATTGCGCAAAAGCACTGCCGAGTTTGAAAAACGGAATCGCCAACAGCTCACACTCTGGCAAATACATAGGCTTATCCTCACGTTCTTCTTCACTGCGCACATCAATCACCACCTCGTCTAAACCTACCTTATCAACAATCTCCACGTCCTCGACCGCACTTTTATCGGCGTTGGCGATGTCGCGAATATCAAGATACTGTGCGCCAGCTACCGCCTCATCCAACACAGTGAAATCAAAATGCGCCTCTTCTTTGATGATCCGTTCAGGAATGGCCTTAACCGTTGGATTTTTGGAAATTACACCGCAAAATTCAGGCATGGACTTGGCAATTTCATCGGTGCCAATTTGCTGTGCCGTGGCGATAATTTGCGGCTTATCGTGAGTGATAAGTGGGCGCAGCACTAGTACGCTGGCGGCTTCATCAATCAAGCGCAAGTTGGTCAGCGTTTGGCTGGAGACCTGCCCGAGCGCTTCGCCAGTGACGATGGCTTGAATGCCAAAGCGTTCCGCCACGCGGCTGGCGGCGCGCACCATCATGCGCTTGAGCACCACGCCCATCTGACCGTTATCGATTTTTTCCAAAATCTCCGCCACCACGCCTTCAAAATTAATCGCCACAAACCGCACTTTGACCGACGAACTGTAACGTGACCAAATGTGATAGGCCATCTGTTTCACGCCGATTTCGTGCGCCTGCCCACCAAGGTTGAAAAAGCAATAATGCACTTTCGAGCCACGGCGGATAAACATATAGCTCGACACGCCTGAGTCAAACCCGCCGGAAATAAGGCTGAGCACATCTTCTTGTGTGCCAACAGGATAGCCGCCAATACCCTCAAAACGGTTTTTGATGAGTAACATTTGGTCATCTTCGATGGTGATATTGACCGTCACATCAGGATTTTTCAACCGCACTTTGGCCGTTTCAATATGTTGATTCAAGCCACCACCGACATAACGCTCAAGATCCAGTGAGCTAAAATCATGTTTACCCTTACGCTTGACGCGCACACAAAAAGTGCGGTTTTCCAATTGCTCACGCGTATTTTTTAAGGTGTATTCAAAAATATCGTGCATTGAAGTAAATGGGATACCTTCCACCTCCAAAATGTGGTGAATACCAGGGGTGCGCTGCAAAAAATCCAGTAATAAATCGCGCTTACTGACATCTTTTGAACGCACTTCGATGTAATCCCAATGGTGCACCACGGCCACGGTATCATCTTGCTTGTTTAAAATATTACGAATATTACCAGCCAAAATTTTAATAAACCGTTTGCGCACGGAATCACTTTTGACCATCACTTCGGGGAATAATTTGATAATAAATTTCATAGAATCACTACAAATGCCAAAATTGGCGCCATTGTACCTGAAATTCCCGCTGACAGCTAAAAAAAACGACAAATAATACAAACTCAAGTACAATAGACGACACATACTCTCATACTCTTTTTGGATACTGTTATGGCGAAAAAAGCAACTTCTTTGGATTTTGAAAGCACCTTAAACGAACTGGAAAGCATCGTCGGGCGGCTGGAAAGTGGTGAGCTGCCACTGGAAAAAGCGCTTATTGAGTTTGAAAAAGGCGTGCAGCTCGCGCAAGCGGGGCAACAACGCTTACAGCAAGCACAGCAACAAGTCAGCATTTTGCTGGAAAAAAGTGCGGTTGCTCCCCTTGCGCCGTTTGAAGAAGATGACAACACGCGCAAAACGGGCAATGCTCGCGCGCAACGTGATGACCAGCCTGCTAGTGATGATGACGCTGCATTTTAAGGCCACAAAATGAACTACAATTTTCAAACGGATTTGCAGCATTTTCGTGCACGCATCAATACATTTTTAACCCAAAAACTGGATCTTGACTCTCAGCCTGCACCACTTGCCGATGCAATGCGTTATGGCGTGCTGCTCGGTGGCAAGCGTTTGCGCCCTTTTTTAACCTATTGCACAGGGCGTATGCTCAATGCGCCACTTGCGAGTTTAGACTTCGCTGCCGCTGCAGTGGAGGCGGTGCACTGTTATTCGCTAATTCACGACGATCTCCCCGCAATGGACGATGACACACTACGCCGTGGGCAAAATACTTGCCACATTGAATTTGATCAGGCCACCGCGATTTTGGCAGGCGATGCGTTACAAAGCTGGGCGTTCACACTGTTGTGCGACACCCCAACAATCAGTGCTGAGCAAAAAGTGCGGTTGGTACAACTGCTTTCACACAGTGCTGGCGCACAAGGCATGTGTCTCGGGCAAGCCTTGGATCTGTTTGCCGAGCAACAAGCCGTAGATTTGACATTTTTAGAACGCATTCATCACAATAAAACAGGCGCAATGATTATTTGCGCGGTGGAGATGGGACTTGTCTGCTCACCGCACTTTGCCGATCCAACACTTGCACAACATTTGCGACGTTTTGCCTCGCTTATCGGGCTGGCATTCCAAGTGCAAGATGACATCCTAGACATCACCGCAGACTCCGCCACACTGGGCAAAGATGCGGGTTCAGATTTAGCACACGATAAAAGCACCTATCCAAAATTGTTAGGCCTTGACGGCGCCAAAGCTAAAGCACAAGCGCTGATCGAACAGGCGCAGCAAGTGCTTGGTGTGCTCGCTAATATGGGGTTAGATGTCAGTGCGCACCAAGCACTGGCAGCATTTATCATCACGCGAGGAAGCTAAATGCCTGATAATCACGCCGAATTGGCATTTTGTGATTTATGTTTGATGCAATTCTCGTTATAATTCACGCTATGCAAAAATATTCTTTATTATCGACCATCAACACGCCAGACGATTTGCGTCTGCTCTCGCGCGAACAGCTGCCTCAGCTGTGTGACGAGTTGCGTGCATTTTTGTTGGAATCCGTTAGCCAAAGCAGTGGGCATTTAGCATCGGGCTTGGGCACCGTTGAATTGACGGTGGCGTTGCATTATGTGTTCAACACACCATTTGATCAACTGATTTGGGATGTTGGCCATCAGGCCTACCCGCACAAAATTCTTACGGGTCGGCGCGAGCGCATGCACACCATTCGGCAAAAAAATGGACTGCACCCTTTCCCGTGGCGCGGAGAGAGTGAGTACGATGTGCTCAGTGTGGGGCATTCATCCACTTCCATCAGTGCAGGGCTTGGCATTGCTATTGCGGCAGAAAAAGAAAACGCTGATCGCAAAACCATTTGCGTGATAGGTGATGGTGCAATGACTGCAGGTATGGCGTTTGAGGCACTCAATCACGCTGGCTCCTTGCATACCGATATGCTGGTGATTTTAAACGATAATGAAATGTCGATTTCAGAAAATGTCGGCGCATTGAACAATCACCTTGCACGGCTGCTCTCTGGCTCGTTTTACTCCTCTATTCGTGAAAGCAGTAAAAACTTGCTCTCAGGCTTGCCACCGATTAAAGCCTTCGTGAAAAAAACCGAAGAACATCTTAAAGGCTTTGTTTCTCCAGGCGGTACATTGTTTGAAGAACTCGGCTTTAACTACATCGGCCCAATTGATGGGCATAATGTGGAGGAATTGGTCTCCACGCTGAAAAACATGCGCAACCTAAAAGGCCCGCAGTTTTTGCATATCATGACCAAAAAAGGCAAAGGCTACGCGCCAGCGGAAAAAGATCCTATCGGCTTTCACGGCGTGCCAAAATTTGACCATATTTTAGGTCAATTGCCGAAAAAAGTTGCACAAG
The DNA here is from genome assembly GCF_014884995.1 of Spirabiliibacterium pneumoniae. Taxonomy (GTDB): domain Bacteria; phylum Pseudomonadota; class Gammaproteobacteria; order Enterobacterales; family Pasteurellaceae; genus Spirabiliibacterium; species Spirabiliibacterium pneumoniae. Next base: position 72,796 of record NZ_JABMII010000008.1, on the reverse strand, counting down.
TACCCACCTACTCTGCTGTATTTGGCCGTTGGCTGTGCGAAATGGCAGAAAAAGACGCCACTGTAGTGGGTATTACGCCTGCTATGCGTGAAGGCTCTGGTATGGTGGAATTTTCCAACCGCTTTCCTGAACAGTATTTTGATGTAGCCATTGCCGAGCAGCACGCAGTGACGCTCGCCGCGGGCATGGCGATTGCAGGGCTTAAGCCTGTGGTGGCAATTTATTCCACCTTTTTGCAACGTGCCTATGACCAACTCATTCACGATGTCGCAATTCCAAACTTGCCTGTGCTATTCGCCATCGATCGTGCTGGCGTAGTCGGTGCTGATGGGCAAACACACCAAGGCGCATTTGATATTAGCTTTATGCGTTGTATCCCAAATATGGTCATTATGACCCCTAGTGATGAAAATGAGTGTCGGCAAATGCTCTTCACTGGCCTGCATTACAATGGCCCTGCTGCTGTGCGTTATCCGCGCGGCAATGCCACAGGGTGTGAATTGCAGCCACTGACACAATTGGAGATTGGCAAAGCACGCAAAGTGCGGTCGGGTTCAAACATTGCACTATTAAACTTCGGCACGTTGCTCGGTGAGGTGATGCTGGCGGCGGAAACACTCGATGCAACCGTAGTGGATATGCGTTTTGCTAAGCCTATCGATGAGGCAATGCTTGCCACTTTGCTTGATGATCACACTTTGCTGGTCAGTGTGGAAGATAACGCGCTTAAAGGCGGCGCTGGTAGCGCGGTAGGCGAATACCTTAATCAACGGGCACTCACGCAGCCACACAACGCACGCTTGCTGTCGTTAGGTTTTGCCGATGAATTTATTGCCCAAGGTGATCCCGCCGAAGTGCTTGCTGAGCTGGGGCTAAATGCAAACAGTATTATTGAAAAAATTCAAGCAGTTAAAAATTTCTAAAAAAATTGCACTTTTTTATGAACTTTTTGACCGCACTTGAGTCTTAGTTAATGCTAGTGCACTGCAAATGCAGTTGTCTTTTTACATTTTACTTATTGTAAGACCTCCCCCGATATGCCCGCTTTGGCTATCGGGTTTTCTTTTATGCGTTCAGGCCTGTTTGCAACGCGCTGTAAATCAAAAATAGCCCAAAACTCACAAACACCAACCCACAAAGATTGTCGATGTAGCGGCTGTATTGCAAATAGAACTGCTTCACCGCTTGCAGCGAGAACAAGCGCGCAACGAGATAAAAATAAACAAAACTTTCCAGCACCACCATCACTGCAACAAAGCCAACCCAGCCAGCACCGAGATGGGAAACCAGCATCGAAAAAATGCCACTGAAAAAAATCAACACTTTGGCATTGGATAAATTCACCCACAGTCCTTGGCGAAAGTGGTTTAAACGTGAAGAGGATGCTTTTAAGGGAGTATTCGTTAATTGTGACGGATCCATATTACGCCGCACGCCAAGCAATTTCACTCCAACGTAACCTAAATAAGCTCCACCCAATAGCCAAACCGCACTTTGAATGGCAGGATAAAGCGCAAATAAAATCGCTAACCCAACAATACTGCCGACCACCCAAATACTCAAGCCAGCGCAAATGCCCAAAATGCCAAGCACGACGTTATGCCGAGGTTCAGCCAATGATTTGCGCGCGACAAAAAAGAAATCAGGCCCTGGGCTCATAAGGGCGATGGTGTGAATTAATAAAATTTTAAGGGCAAACAACATAATAGCCTTTGATTAAACAAGCCAATCAATCAGATAAAGCACAATCAAGCTAAACACCGCAGCGAGAGTGTCGTCAATCATAATGCCGAAGCCCGTGTGCAATTTGCGATCTAAGATTTTGATCGGATAAGGTTTTAAAATATCAAAAAAACGAAATAAGACAAACCCCGCAATGCACCAAAGTGCGGTTGGCGCAGGCAAGCAGGCAAGCACGAGCCAAATCGCAGCGATTTCATCCCATACAATCGAGCCGTGATCATGCACGCCTAAATCCTGTGCGGTTTGCCCACAAATTTTAGCGCCGATAGCAAACGCGATAAGGGCAAAAATCCAAAGTGCGATATTGCCCAATAGGCTCAGCACGCCAAGCCCTATCAGCCAGCCTGCCAACGTGCCCCACGTGCCAGGGGCTGGATAAATTAACCCCGAGCCAAAACCAACCGCGGCGAAATGAATGGGGTTTTTGACGTTGAGTTTTTGCAGTTCAGGGCGTTTATTCATTGTCTGCTCCAAAATGGTCATAACCCGTATACTCGGGGGCGGGAATGATTTTTCCGTGACGTTGTAACAAAACCGCACTTTCTCCTTTCGCGCCGCGGATTTGCCCAATGCAAGTATAAGGCACGCCGATATGCGTTAAGGCTTTTTCCAGTTTCGAGCGTTGTGATTCAGGCAGGCAAAAGCACAATTCATAATCCTCCCCCCCAGTGAGTGCCAGTGTTTGCGCCTGCTCAAGTGCGGTTGTCGCCAACAGTTGCGGGGAAAGTGGAATTTTATCTATGTCAATCACAGCACTCACACCACTGCGCTCGACAATATGCCCTAAATCGGCCAACAATCCATCCGATATATCAATCGCTGCGCTGGCAAACGGCACAATTGTTTGCCCAAACAACACACGCGGCGTTGGGCGCAGATGGCGCTCCATCAGATACAACTCATTCGCTCCAGCAGTGGCTTTTTGTTTACCTGCACTAAGTAACGCAAAACCTTTCGCGCTGTCGCCTAAGCTGCCCGTTACATAAATCCAATCTCCCACGTGGGCGTGGTGACGGCAGATGCCTTTATCGCGTGGTAGCAGGCCGTGGGCGGTGATGGTGATTGAAAGATTGCCTCGGGTGGTGTCGCCGCCAACCAAATCGACATTGTAGTGGTCGATAATCTCAAAAAAGCTCGCACTAAAGCGCGAAAGCCAGTCGTGTTCAATGTTAGGCAACGTTAATGCTAATGTTACCCACGCAGGCTCCGCCCCCATGGAGGCGAGATCACTGAGATTCACAGCCACCGCTTTATAAGCAAGATCGGCGGGGTCAATATCAGGGTAAAAATGGGTGCCTTGCACCATAGTGTCGCTTGTTATGGCAAGGTGTTGATTGGGTTGTACTTCGCAAATGGCACAATCGTCACCGACCGCCAACGCAACATCACGCCGCGGGCTGCGACGTGAAGCACTAAAATAGCGTTTGATTAAATCAAATTCTGCTTTGTTTTGCGACACAAGCACTCCTTAAAACAGCAGGGCGATGTTTTATTTCGCAAGCCCTTGTGCAATCTTGTCTAAGACACCATTAATGTATTTATGACCTTCTTCGGCGCCAAATGTTTTCGCCACTTCCACCGCTTCATTGATCACCACTTTATAAGGCACATCCTGATAACGCAGTTCATAGGCCGCCATCAATAATAATACGCGTTCAATCGGGTCAAGGCTTTTAAACGCACGATCTAAGTGCGGTTCAATCAAGGCTTTAAGCGCCTCTTCGTGCTTAACGGTCTCTTGCAAAAGCGTGCGGAAATAGGCCACATCAACGCCTTTCATCTCTTGCTCAAGCATAAACGCCACTTCCACATCGGCAACATCATTATGCGACATCAACCAAGAATACAGAGCTTGCAGCGCACATTCGCGCGCGCGATGACGAGGAGAAATTTTACTCATTTTTGCCTCCTTGTTTAATTTGATTGAGCACACTGATCATCTCAAGCGCCACTAAAGCGGCCTCAGCCCCTTTGTTACCTGCCTTAGTGCCCGCGCGTTCAATCGCTTGTTCAATGTTTTCTGTAGTCAACACACCAAACGCCACAGGTAAATCAGCGAGCATGGCCACTTGCCCAAGCCCACTGGCAGCCTCACCTGCAACATATTCAAAATGTGCTGTACCGCCTCGAATCACCGTACCAAGCGCGACAATGGCATCATACTGCCCTGTGGCAGCCAAGCGGCGCACCACCAGCGGCAGCTCATAGGCACCTGGAACTTTCACGATGGTGATATTCTCATCTTTTACCTGACCTACACGCTTAAGTGCATCCACTGCGCCCGCTTGCAGGCTGTCGTTAATAAAGCTATTAAAGCGAGCAATAGCCACAGCAATGCGCGCATTTGGCGCAGTCAGCAGGCCTTCAATATATTTCATAGTATTCCTTTCATTGTGATGTCATCAGTTTGCGCGGATTCTACCATAAAAAGCCAAGTGCATTTAAGCAAAATCTTAAGCCTGACTTTTAAGTCCTTACAACGCCTATAAAAATCATAATAAAATCAATATCTAAAACCGCACTTTTAAGGCTTAAAAAAAGTTTGCAAAAATGGGCGAAAATACACGGAATTTTTTGTCATCTTAAATTTAATTGTGGTATTCTTACGCCTTTGTATTTTATTAAAACAACTGTGATTGATTGCGCGTCAATCCTATAGGGGGAAACCAAAGAAAGTGGAAAATATTGTCAATGCTGCGCCCGTTATTGAACTGCGTTCAATTCGTAAAGAATTTGATGGCAAAGCCATTATCGAAAACTTCTCTTTATCGATCAATAACGGTGAATTCATCACGATTTTAGGGCCTTCTGGCTGTGGTAAAACCACCATTTTACGCCTGATTGCCGGTTTTGAATCCCTCGATGGTGGGCAAATTATTCTAGATGGACAAGACATCAGCGATATGCCAGCAGAACAACGCCCCGTCAACACCGTTTTTCAAAGCTATGCCCTCTTCCCGCACATGAGCATTTTTGACAATGTCGCTTTCGGTTTAAAAATGCAAAATGTACCCAGTGATGAAATCAAGCCACGCGTGATGGAAGCCTTACGCATGGTGCAGCTTGAGACATACGCCAAGCGCAAACCAGCGCAACTGTCAGGCGGGCAACAGCAACGTGTGGCGATTGCTCGCGCGGTGGTGAATAAACCTAAAGTGTTGCTACTTGATGAATCCCTCTCTGCCCTTGACTATAACCTACGCAAGCAGATGCAAAATGAACTCAAAGCATTGCAGCGCCAGCTGGGCATCACCTTTATTTTCGTCACGCACGATCAAGAAGAAGCCTTAAGTATGTCGGACCGCATCATTGTGCTGCGGGAAGGCAAATTGCAACAAGACGGCACACCGCGTGAAATTTACGAAGAGCCTAACTCCTTGTTTGTTGCGCGCTTTATTGGTGAAATCAATATTTTTGATGCCACTGTGATCGAACGCCTTGACGAACGCCGCTTGCGCGCCAATGTGGAAGGTCGCATTTGTGATATTTACGCCAACCGCACTTTTGATGTTGGTGCTAAACTCAAAGTACTGCTTCGCCCTGAAGATTTACGCCTAGAAGAGGTTGACCATGACGAAAAAGGCAATGGCTTAATTGGTTTTGTGCGAGAGCGTAACTACAAAGGCATGACACTCGATTCTACGATTGAATTGGAAAACGGAAAAATTGTGCTGATTAGCGAATTTTTCAATGAAGATGACCCTGATGTGGATCACTCGTTAAATCAAAAAGTGGCAATCACTTGGGTTGAAAGCTGGGAAGTGGTATTGGAAGATGAAGATAACAACGCGTAATTTTCAAACCATGACTGTGGCGGTGATTTTCGCCTGGTTGATCTTTTTTATTCTCGTGCCAAATTTGTTGGTGCTGGGGGCGAGCTTTTTAACGCGCAACAGCAGTGAGTTAATCGACTTTACGTTTTCGTTAGACAGCTACAAACGTTTAGTGGATCCCCTGTATGCCAAAGTGATTTGGAACTCACTTTATATGTCAGGCATTGCCACCATCATCTGCTTGTTGGTGGGGTACCCTTTTGCTTTTTTCATCGCACGCTTACCACAAAAATACCGCCCGATTTTACTGTTTATGGTGATTTTGCCTTTCTGGACTAATTCCCTCATTCGCATTTACGGCATGAAGATATTTCTCGGCGCGCGCGGGGTGCTCAATAACACGTTAATGTCACTTGGCATTATTGATACACCGATACGGATTATCAACAGTGAAAGTGCGGTCATCATCGGGCTGGTGTATATTTTGCTGCCTTTTATGATTTTGCCGCTCTACTCTGCCATTGAAAAACTTGATAGTCGCCTGTTAGAAGCCGCTAAAGATCTTGGTGCTAATGCTTTTCAGCGTTTTGTCAAAATCATTTTGCCACTGACGATGCCTGGCATTATCGCGGGTTGTTTGTTGGTATTACTACCAGCGATGGGTATGTTCTACGTCGCTGATTTGCTCGGCGGTTCAAAAATCCTGCTAGTGGGGAATGTAATCAAAAATGAGTTTTTGGTTTCTCGCAACTGGCCTTTTGGCGCGGCAATTAGCATTGGTTTAACACTATTGATGGCGCTGCTGCTGTATGTGTACTACCGTGCAGGCAAACTGTTTAACAAAAAACCGGAGTTAGAATAATGGGCAAATATTTACGCGGCGGTTTTATGTTTTTGGTATATAGCTATCTCTATATTCCAATTATTATTCTGATTGTTAACTCCTTCAATGAAGACCGATACGGCTTGAGCTGGAAAGGTTTCACATGGAAATGGTACACCAATTTAGCGCAAAATGACACGCTAATCCAAGCCGCTATCCACTCAGTGACCATTGCCTTTTTTGCTGCCAGCATGGCGACGATCATCGGCGGACTAACGGCGATTGCCCTCTATCGCTACCGTTTTCGGGGCAAGCAATTTGTGGGCGGCATGCTGTTTGTGGTGATGATGTCCCCTGATATTGTGATGGCGGTCAGTCTGTTGGCACTGTTTATGCTCTTTAGTATGCAGCTAGGTTTCACCTCTCTGCTGCTTGCGCACATCACCTTCTGCCTGCCGTATGTGGTGATCACGATTTTATCGCGCCTCAAAGGCTTTGACATTAAAATGCTTGAAGCAGCCAAGGATCTCGGTGCCAGCGAGCTGACCATTTTAGGCAAAATTATCCTGCCATTGGCATTACCAGCGATTGTCTCTGGCTGGCTATTGAGCTTCACTATCTCGCTTGACGATGTGGTGGTATCCTCTTTCGTGAGTGGAATCAGCTATGAAATTTTACCGTTGAAAATCTTCTCAATGGTGAAAACGGGTGTCACTCCCGAAATCAACGCACTAGCGTTTTTAATGATTATCTTGTCATTGCTCTTGGTGACGGTCAGCTTACTGCTAACACGCAAAAAATAACCGATTGCACGCTCTATTGTTGACTTGTCTCACAAAAAGGTCTTTTCTCAAAGACCTTTTTTTTATTTTCGCGTATTATGAGAAAAACAATAACAATAAAGAGGTGAATTATGCCAAACCATTATCAGCCAGAACGTCATATTTCTGACAAAGTGCGCGAGGCTTGTGGGCAACTGAAAAACCCAAACTTAGCGCAAACAGTGTTCACGCTTTTTAGTGAACAACGTTTTAATGCTTATTTACCGCACTTTGCTGTGCGCCATTTGTGTGATAAGTTTAACCTTACTGCGCGTGAACTCTCATTAGCGTTACTGCCAGTGGCAAGCGCTTATGCGCACACGCCTATCTCAAAATTCAATGTCGGCGCGATAGCGATCGGAGAAAGTGGCGCGTTTTATTTTGGTGCTAATTTAGAGTTTAAAGCGAGCTGTATTCAGCAAACGGTACACGCCGAGCAAAGCGCCATTGCCCATGCTTGGATTCGTGGCGAAACTGCCCTACGTGAGATTTCGGTAAATTATGCGCCCTGTGGGCATTGTCGGCAATTTATGAACGAGCTTAACAAAGCTGACGGATTAGTGATTAACTTGCCTGAAAATCCAAACAATGCACTAAAAACTTTCCTGCCACATAGCTTTGGTCCGAATGACTTAGACATCAATGAGCGTTTGCTATTGCCGCGTGATAACGGCTATTTGTTGCTATGTGAAGATCCATTACATGAGGCTGCGCTGGCTGGCCTTAACATCAGCCATGCGCCTTACAGTGGTGCATTTGCAGGGGCTGCACTGGAAACGGAAGACAGTTTCTATTTCTGGGGTAGCTATACTGAAAACGCCGCCTTCAACCCAAGTTTGAATGCGCTACAAGTGGCGATCAATCACTTGATTATGAGCGGCTTTGAACTACAAAACATCAAACGCGCAGTATTAATTGAGAAAAAATCACCGATCAGTCAAAAAGTGATGGCGCAACAACTGCTCGCCACTCTATGCAAATTACCGCTGGAGTTTGTCAGCTTGGCATAACAAAAGTGCGGTCGGCACATAATCACTGACCGCACTTTTATGATTTATAAGTTGTTCAATAATTAGATTTTATTTAATCTTATAATTTAAAATACTCATTTTTTATTTAAGATTAACCCTTTCTGTTTTAAAAATTCATAGGCGACTACTTTTTCATCCTGATTGTGATTTTCAACTAAGTCATTCATTGTCGCCATCTCTTTTTCACTGATCAAATTTTCCATTTTTAAGAGAGCAGTTTTAAGTTTTGGGAATTTTTTCAAAGTCGATTCACGAACAACTGTTCCAAGATAATAATCATTATAAAAATGCTTATCGTCTAACAATACTTGAATATTGGAATTGGATAATGCACCATCAGTTGTTGATATAGCGACAACATCAATTTGTTTTTTATTAAGTGCTTGATATTTTAGACTTATATCTAAATCCTTAGATTTTTCAAAATTAAAGCCATAGGTATGAATAAGTGCTTTATATCCATCTTCTCTCTCAAAAAAAATCATATTCAGCACCGAATATCAAACCAGGACTATATTTTACTAAGTCAGAATAACTTTTTATTTTATATTGAGAGGCATAATCCGATCTCACAGCTAAACCAAAAGTATTATTAAAACCATATATACCAACCCATTCAAGATTATATTTTTCCTTGTACTCTTTCTTTAGCTCATTGAGTAATAATTCTGGATTAGTAATAGGCTGTTTTTTCAAAACATATAACCAAGCTGTACCTGTATATTCAGGGTATAGATCAAAGTCACCTTTCAAAATTGCTGGATGAATGTTCGCTGTACCTCCACCAATACCTTTGGTAATCTCCACATCAACTCCTATTTCTTGTCTGATTAAGATACCAAGCATCTCAGACAAAATGAATTGTTCAGTCATTGGTTTGGTAGCAATTCTAATTTTATCTTTTTCCTGACAAGCCGTTAATAATAAAAATAATGAAAGAAATAAAAAGTAAAATAATTTTTTAAACATTAGTAATTTCTCCATTTTATGTTTTTCTCAAAACATATACAAAAAAAATCTACTACAAATGCAATAAACATAATCAACAGACTACCTATAAGAGTCATACTCGTATTATTAGTAGTAATGCCACGATAAATAGCAACGCCTAGACCACCTGATCCAATAAATGACGCTATTCCTGCTAAAGAAATCGTCATTACGAACATTGTTCTTATTGATGATAATATAATAGGAAATGCGATTGGTAACTTTATCCTATAAAGTATTTGTTTTTTATTCATCCCTAAAGCTTGGGCAGCTTCAATTAAACCTAAGTCAATTTGTTTAATTCCAGCATATGTTCCACCAATCACTGGTAATAAACCATATACAGTTAATGCTATAACTGCAGATATATTTCCAATTCCCGTCAATGGAATTAACAATCCAAATAATGAAATTGACGGTATAGTATAAAATATGTTACTAGTTTGCATCACAAATGGTGCAAGTTTTCTGTTTTCAGAAATTAGAGCACCCAATAATACTCCAATAATAATTGAAAACACAGCAGCAATGCCACTTAAAAGTAAGTGCTCTAGAAAAAGGTTCAGAAAAAATTCCCTACGACTGATTAATGTCTGGATGGTTTCAATGAACACCCAATTACTCCTCAAAATTGACGATAACAATTTTATTAATACTCTGATTACTTTCCATTAATTTGTGTGCTTGAGAAATTTCAGACAAAGGAAAGCTAATGGGATTTTCTAACTTGATAGCATGTCTATCAATAAAATCAAAAAGATTAATAATAGATTCTTTATTTAAATTATCACTATGAAAAGATGATAAATAAACCCCTGTAGGAATATCATCAATTGGATAGAAATCATGTACAATCCAGCCACTTAAAATTCCAGTAAAACAAACTATACCGCCACAACGAGTACATTTGAGACTGTCTTTAACAGTTTTGGCACCAACCAGCTCTAGCGTCTTATCAACTTTAAGACCTTTTTTGGCCAAGTTACCATCGTCAAAAATGACTTGATCTACACCCAATGCTATAAGTTTATTTTTATGAGATAAGTTTCTTGTTGTAGCATAAACAAAGCAATCTAGGGCTTTCGCGAATTTAACAGCTGCCAAACCAACAGAACTAGTTGCGCCCCGAATGAGTAGATGTTCGTTATGTTTTAGGTGTAGCACCTCAAATAATGAGCCGAAAGCAGTACCATATCCTATAGGAATGGAGGCTAGAATATTCCATGGAATATTACTTCTTATAGGATAAACCTGATCACTTGGTATAAGCACATACTCTGCATAGCTTCCATCAAAGTTTCGCCCCATACCTTTCATTAAGGAAACTACTTTTTGACCTTTAGTAAAATCACTATCTGAAGGGTCATCAATTTCACCAACACACTCAATTCCTATGATTCTAGGAAATTTTACTTCTGGAGAAAGACCATTACGCGTATAAATTTCAGCCCGATTAATACCAAAAGCTCTAATTTTCACACGAACCCAGCCTTTCCTCACAAGAGGCAAAGCGACTTCCTCCACTTGCAAAGCGTTTGCTCCACAAGGATTACGAACAACAATAGCTTTCATATTTAATCTCAAAATATCGTTACATCTCGTAGTTTGGTTTTTTAGCGAGAAATTTTAAATTAGGTTTAATTTCTTGATTATAAACCTCATGCCAGTTTTCTTGCGTAACTTCAGTATAATGAATGGAAATTACATCATCACTTGCTTTTAAATATCTCTGAATTACAGTATTTAACTCTGATATAAAGTTATCAAATTCAATTTTGGTTAAATTCTTTGGATAAGATTTTATATTAATGTGTGGCATAATAATTTGCTCTTGATTTTAGTCATTTATTAAATCTTTAAAGCATTATACAGCGTTATATTAACTTGATAATCCCCTTTTTTCTTTATACACTTTTAAGTAATGCTTAAAAATAAGGAACATTTAATGGATGTCATTAAAGCAATCTTGATGTTAGGAAAAGTTTTAGAGAAAGAAAATATGTCTGAAGTGGCTAGAGAGCTGGGCATTAGCAGTTCTGCTGTAAGTCAACATATTCAACAACTAGAAAAACACTATGATATAAAGCTTCTGAATAGAACGACTCGACGCATAAAGCCAACAGAAGCAGGATTAGTGATGTGGCAAGGGGCAAAAAATATTAAGAAGTCACTCTTAAGTGCTGAAGAAAATTTAATCCATCTTCAAACGCATTTTAAGGGTGAGGTGCATCTTAGTCTGCCAAGTGGATTCATCGAAAGCAGCGAAATTAAATACTTTATCAGTAGCCTTACAACAGATTATCCTCAGATTGAGTTAATTTTACATACCGATGACAATATAGCAGATTTGATGGAAGGCAAAATTGATATTGCAATACGCGCAGCAGAACCACAACCTAACAGTCAACTGATAGTCCGTTACTTAACTCAATGGCAGCTTTGCCTTTGCGCATCACCTAATTATCTCGCTAAAAAACCAATCAATTCACTGAATGACTTATTAATACAAAAATGGATTAAGTATGACAACAATATTTTTGACAATGCCTTTTCAAGTTTGAATTTAGGGGCTTTTGCTAGCCATAATATTCTCTACTGCCCTAATATCCTCACCGCTCGAAGCCTTGCTATTTCAGGTTTTGGCATAACATTTCAACTTATGGGTGAAATTAACACTGCTGTAGAAAAAAAGGAACTTGAAATCATATTACCTATGCTTGAAATGCCGAGTTATAACATTTATGCAGTGTCTGCTCACCGAGCTCAATCTGCTAAAGTCCAGTGTGTTTTGACATTATTAAAAAAAGCATTTAAATCTCGTGCTTCTCTCTCTATCGGAGAATAACAAAAGTGCGGTCAACTAATAAACTGACCGCACTTTTTATTTTTGATAAATCACGCTTGAGCGTCGTTTTGGTGTTTCGCTGCCACTTCGCTAAGTAATGGCTGTAGTTCGCCTTGTTGGAACATTTCCATAATGATGTCACAGCCGCCAATCAGCTCGCCTTCCACCCACAGTTGTGGAAACGTTGGCCAGTTGGCATAATTAGGCAATTCCGCACGAATATCAGGGTTTTGCAAAATATCTACATAGCCAAATGGCACTTTGCAGTGAATTAACGCTTCCACAGCACGCGCTGAAAAGCCACAGGAAGGAAACTTCGGCGAACCTTTCATATACAGCAGAATCGGGTTTTCGCTAATTTGTTGTTTAATTCTCTCAATGGTTTCCATATTTGCCTCTAAAATAGTTTTATGTTTTAGTCAGGTATTATAATCTGAACTGGCGCATTGCGCCAGCCCAAGTGGCAATTATTTCACCGTCGCTTTGCCCCACAACACGCTGATAACTAATGCCAGTGCTGCTGGCAACAGCCACATTAAGCCTTCGTTGGCTAATGGAATATAGCCCACTAGGTGATCAATGACTTGCGGCAACAGTCCGATATTTTTCAAACTATCGCACGCGCTTAAAAGTGCGGTTACCGCAATGGTGAGGTTATATGACAACGCAATGTTCGGCAATGTACGGCGCAATAATTGCAACACCACCAGCATAATCGCAATCGGATAAATCAGCAACAATGCAGGAATTGTTACACGCAGTAGTGTATCCAGCCCTGTATCTGAAATAATAATCGTACAAATGGTGAATAAAATAACAAAAAAACGGTAATTCAAGCGGTGGTTAAATTTGGAGAAATAATCGGCGCACGCGCTGGTCACACCCACCAACGTGGTGAGATTGGCTAACATCACAATGCCACTCATAATCCATGAACCTTGCCGGCCAAACAGCACATCTACAGATCGGGCGAAAATTTGCCCACCGTTGGTGGAGCTAGCAGCCACTTGTTCACTCGTTGCCCCGAGATAGAACAAACAGAAATATAGCCCAGTCAGCAAAAGCACCGAAATTGTACCTGCTGTGAGCGTATATTTCACAATTGCTTTGCTGTTTTCTACGCCATTGACGGCCATCGCACGCGCCACAATGCCACCAAAGGCCATAGCCGAAAGTACATCCATGGTTTGATAGCCCCCGACAAGGCCTGTCGTCACGGCAGAATTTTCCGCATAAGCATGACTTGGCTGCACCATCGGTGAAATTGGTGAGGTGATCACAGCGTAGGCTACTATCAATAATAAAATCAGCAATGCTGGTGCCATAAATTTCCCAATCGTGGAAATCATTGTGCTGCGCCCCAGCATAAAAAACATCCCGATAATGTTGAAAACAAACGCAAAAATCAAATGGGCGTTATCGCCATTGTAGATATTCAGTGGCACCCACGCCATTTCAAATGCCACATTTGTCACCCGTGGCATAGCGAATGTAGAGCCAATCACCAAATACAAAATCGACCAAAAGAGCACTCCAGCCCATTTTGGCAAATCGGTAGAAAGCGCCTCACCACGCCCTTTAACTGAGACCACAATTAACGTGATAAATGGCATAAATACGCCTGTGAGCACAAATCCAAGCGCAGCAAATAGCCAATGCGTGCCTGCGTGATAGCCTTCCATCGGTGGGAAAATGATATTGCCCGCCCCAAGAAAAAGCGAGAAAATCATCATTCCGAGTACAGCCAATTCTTTACGACTTAACATGTCATTTCCTTAAGTATAAATAAATTCAAATTCTATCTTATTTAACTCACAAAAAGAATACATATAAAAAACCGCACTTTAAATCAAAGTGCGGTTGTGATGGTGCTTAAACTTATTTTTTTGCGTCTAGTTGTGGCAGCTGACTTTCTTGACTAGCTGTGAGTAAGCCAGTTTGCTTGTAGATACCAATTTTTTCGCGTGTATCGACAATATCTAGATTACGCATTGTTAATTGACCAATACGATCCGCTGGACTAAATGGTGCATTTTCCACTTTTTCCATGCTCAAACGCTCTGGCGCATAGGTTAAATTCGGCGATTCGGTATTCAGAATCGAGTAATCATTACCACGGCGCAGCTCAAGGGTTACTTCGCCTGTGATGGCTCGCGCCACCCAACGTTGCGCCGTTTCACGCAGCATTAAGGCTTGTGGATCAAACCAACGGCCTTGATAGAGCAAACGCCCTAAGCGCAAACCGTTGATGCGGTATTGCTCGATGGTGTCTTCGTTGTGAATGCCACTGACCAAACGTTCATAGGCAATGTGTAATAACGCCATACCTGGCGCTTCATAAATTCCACGGCTTTTCGCCTCAATGATGCGGTTTTCAATCTGATCGCTCATACCCAACCCGTGACGGCCACCAATACGATTGGCTTCTAAAAATAATTCCACAGGATTGCTAAACTCTTGACCATTTAAAGCCACTGGCATACCTTCTTCAAACCGCACTTTGACCTCTTCTGGCTTGATGATGACGTCTTCTTTCCAAAACGGCACACCCATAATCGGGTTCACAATGCGAATGCTGGCATTTAAAAACTCGAGATCTTTCGCCTCGTGGGTGGCGCCTAGCATATTGGAGTCGGTGGAATAGGCTTTTTCCACCGACATTTTGTAGTTAAAGCCGTTGGCAATTAAAAATTCAGACATTTCATGGCGCCCGCCTAGCTCATCAATAAATTGTTGATCAAGCCAAGGCTTATAGATTTTAAGATTCGGGTTGGTCAGCAAGCCATAGCGATAAAAGCGCTCAATGTCATTGCCTTTGAACGTACTGCCATCGCCCCAAATATTCACATCATCTTCTTTCATCGCCGCCACCAACATTGTGCCTGTCACCGCGCGACCAAGAGGGGTGGTGTTGAAATAAGTCATACCTCCTGTTGTGATGTGAAATGCACCACATTGGATAGCCGCAATACCCTCATGGGCGAGCTGTTTGCGACAATCGATTAAGCGAGCATCTTCTGCGCCATATTCTTTGGCTTTGCGCGGAATAGCCTCGTAATCGTCCTCATCAGGCTGCCCTAAATTCGCCGTGTAGGCATAAGGCACGGCGCCTTTTTGACGCATCCACAAAAGTGCGGCGCTGGTGTCTAAACCGCCTGAAAAAGCGATTCCCACTTTTTTACCTTTCGGTAACGATTCAAGAATTGTCGCAGACATAATAATCCCTATTGATTTGGTGTTGATAAAAGATAATGCTATGCATTATCCAAATTTTTAATCCTGTTGTCCATAATAAATATTCACTTTTAAGAATAAATATTCATTAAAAATAACATCATAAAAAACCGCACTAAAAAGTGCGGTTATGATCAAAAAATCTGAAAAAGTGCTTCCAACCGCACCTTGCCTGTGGCATCGCGCAGCATCAGTTGCTCAAATGGCGCTTTTCGTGTCACCACATCATAGCGTACCGCACTTTGCAGCGCCTTTATGCCTTGCTGTTCATCATCATGTCGACATAACATCCGCGTGCTGGCTACATTCTCTATAAGCTGAAACTCCCCGTCGTGCGCCTGTTTCAGGGTGCCAAGAATGCGATTACACCCAAAATAAGCACTCAGTCTACCGTCATCATCGATTTGCAGTTGATAATCTTGCGCGCGCACAGGTTTACCATCAAGGGCGACCACCTGCCAAGTGCGTTTGAGCAAGGCATCAATGGGTGCCTGCTGCAAAGTTGATGATGTTGACATCGATGGCGTACACGCTGCCAAAAACAGGCTCGACAACAAAAGTGCGGTCAGTTTTAGCATAACGTCTCCTGTGGGTTAAACTCGCGCCATTCTAGCACTAAAGGCTATTGAGATCGAGCACATCGGTCATATCAAACAAACCGCACTTTTGTGCGTTTAGCCACTTGGCCGCGCGCACTGCACCGTTGGCAAACGTCATTCGGCTAGAGGCTTTGTGGGCAATTTCCACTCGCTCACCCTCATCGGCAAACCACACCGTATGCTCACCCACCACGTCGGCGGCACGAATGGTGGCAAAGCCAATTTCATTTTGCTTGCGCTCGCTGGTTATACCCTCACGGCAAAATACGCCGTCCTTGCTCAAATCTCGCCCGAGGGTTTTCGCAATATGCTCACCCATAGAAAGTGCGGTGCCTGACGGTGCATCCACTTTGTGGCGATGGTGGGCTTCAATCACTTCAATATCGCAATACTCACCCATCACTTTCGCTGCTTTTTCAAGCAATTTAAACACCAAATTCACCCCAACAGAATAGTTAGAGGCAAACACAATGGCAATTTGCTTGCCTGCGCGCGCCAACACGGCTTTCTCACTGGCATCAAGGCCAGTTGTGCCAATCACCATTTTTTTGTGGTGCTCCACGCAGTGCTGTAAATATGCCAGCGTGCCCTCAGGGCGAGTGAAATCAATCAACACATCAAAATCCTTGATCACCGCCTCAATATCATCACTCACCCGCACACCATTGCGCCCGATCCCTGCCAGCTCGCCAGCGTCCACGCCTGTCAACGTAGATCCTTGACGCTCAAGAGCCACAGTGAGCACCACGCCGTCAGCTTGGCTGACGGCTTTAATTAAATTTTTTCCCATTCGGCCGCCTGCACCTGCGACGGCAATGCGTAATTGTGTCATTGCGTTATCCTTTTATATTGATATAAACGGTAATTTCTTCTCGGTCGTGATAAAGCTGCTTAGCTTGCAGTTCATAAGTAAGTCCTGCTTGAGTGAGGTTTTGATCGATCAACTCAAAGCAACGCATCACTTCTTGATAACGTTTTTTCATCGGCAATTTAAGGTTAAAAATACTCTGACGCGCCCAGCCTTGGGTCAGCCACTTACATATCAGCGCGCTAATGCGCTGAGGCTGCTCAACCATATCACACACCAGCCAATCGATATTAGCGTGCCTCGGAGGCTTAAACACAAAGCCATCTTCGGCGCAGTGTTCCACTTTGCTCGTTGCCATCAAGCTCGGCGCAATTTTGCCGTGATCAACCCCATAAACAAACAGTCCACGTTTAACTAATTGGTATGTCCAGCCCCCAGGACAAGCGCCAAGATCCACCGCTTGCATGCCCTCACGCAGGCGTTTTTGCGCCAGCTGACCTGGCAAAAAGGTGGTGATCGCCTCGTCTAACTTTAACGTTGAACGGCTGGGGGCGTCGTGTGGGAATCGCAAACGCGCAATGCCCATAAAGTGCGGTGAATGATTATCATTATATGAATAGCCCAAAAAACAGTGGTTATTGGCTAAAAAGAGCAAATGCACGCTCACGCCCACCACACCACGATATTGTAACCAACCGCACTTTTTCATCGCGCTGCGTAGCGGCACCGTCAATTTTCGGCAAAAGGTGGCAAGCGATTTGCTCTCGTTGGTGTCTGGTGTTTCCAGCCATAGCGTGTCACTGCGGCGCAATAATTCATCAGTAAACTGGGTTTGCAAACTGGATATGATCGGTGTGATGCGATCAGACAGCGGTAATTGTGTCAATTCATCGCACACCACAATCAGCTGACGTGCAAAAATGAGTTGTTTAAAGTCAATGGCTTTGGCTAAAAATGATGCCTTGACAGGCGGATGCACGCTAAACAGTACCCAGCCACTATCGGATACCACTTTCGCATAACCAAAGCCCCCTGCTTGTGCGGCTTTATCGCTGATTTCTGCCGCCACTTCCTTTTCAAAGCCTGCACGGCAATAGATAAGTAACGCGTTCAAACTTAATCCCGCGGTTTAATGCAGTTGCCAATGCTGATCACCGCAAGCGCGCCCCAGCCAAGCAAAAACGCCACGCCACCAATTGGCGTGAGGTATTTCACCGCCTCTGTGCCTGTTGCTGCCATTAAGTATAAACTGCCACTAAAGCAAACAATACCCACCGCCCAGCTGTAGCCAATCCAGTTAAGCCCCATGCGACGGCATGACGGCTGCACTTGGTTTTTGGTCGCAGCCACGAAAAAACCCAGCGCCAACAACGCTAACGTGTGGACAAACTGATAGTTTTGCGCTTTGATAAGCCAATCTTGCGCAAGTGCGGTCATATCCCCGACCAAAGCATGCGCACTGTAAGCCCCAAAAGCGACTGAAAATAAGCCACTCAGCGCAGCTAACACTAAAAATCGATTCCCCATATTTGCTCTCCTATTGACGGTGTTGGCTAATCCAATCAACAAACGCCAGCACGGGCGCTTTGTCTTTGTTATCGCTATGATACACTACATAAAACGATTTGGGATCTGTTACATCGGTTAAAAACACCTCGTTTAACAAGCCTTCGTTGAGGTATTTTTGCGTTAGAATAGTATTTGCCAGCACCACCCCTTGCCCATGAATTGCCGCTTGAAGCGCCATAAACGTGTGGCTAAACACCACACCATGAGCAATATCAATATCCTCCACGCCCAAGTGCGCCACCATATTTTGCCAGTTTTCACGACTGTGAATATGTAACAAATTGTGCTGTTTGAGTGCATTAAGAGAGGTCAACGGCTTTTGTGCCAGCAGACTCGGCGCGGCCAAAATCGATAATTTGCCTGAAAATAACTGATGGCTCTCAAGCCCTGCCCAATGACCCCGCCCATAGAAAATCGCCACATCAGCATCGGTAATGACCGCACTTTCATCATAATCCACCCCTTGAATAGCCACTTCAATTTGCGGATAGCGCTGGTTAAATTCGCCCAAGTGCGGTATTAACCATGCCATGCCGAAAGTTTGTGGCACCTTGATGGTCAAATGCTCACTAGAGCGTTGATTTTTGATTTTGCGCGTAGCTTGCGCAAGGCGTTGCAATGCTGCACGCACATCATAAAAATAGGTGCTGCCTTCGTCTGTAAGCATAAGCGTACGATTTTTCCGCACAAACAATGCTAGACCTAGATAGTCTTCCAATAATTTTATTTGGTGACTGATCGCAGCCTGTGTGACAAACAGCTCATCTGCCGCTTTAGTGAAGCTCAACAGCCGTGCTGAGGCTTCAAACGCCTTGAGCGCATTGAGTGGCGGCAAATTTTTATTCTGCATACAACGTCCTTACTCATAAAAAAAACTAATGCAAGCGATAAAAAAATATAGATTGTTGTAGGCGCTGATAGCTCTTAAAATACAACCATTACTTAAGCAATTGACTGCTGCTTTAAGTATGATGTTGTGTTTTATCTAGTTTTCTAGATTTGAGTTCTACTCTTAACTTCCTGTATATTTTTTGATTTATAGGCCACCCACTTGGGTGGCTTTTTTTATCTGCGTTATACTATCATAAAATCCATCTCACGCTATTCCTTGGACGTAAAATTCTTTCCCTGACTGTATGATATGTCGGCAAATTAGCCAAATGCAAATTAAAGATTGATTTCACACGCAAAAGGGTTAAAAATAATTCATCACTCAATACATTTTAAGGACAACCTATGACAGACAGCACTATTGATTGGGCTAATCTTGGATTTAGCTATGTGAAAACCGATTATCGCTACATCGCCCATTGGAAAGACGGCAAATGGAATCAAGGTGAGTTGACACAAGATAACACGCTGCATATCAGTGAAGGGTCAACCGCACTTCACTATGGTCAACAGAGCTTTGAAGGCTTGAAAGCCTATCGCTGCAAAGACGGCTCAATTAACCTCTTCCGCCCCGATCAAAATGCGCAACGGCTGCAAAAAAGCTGTCAACGATTGTTGATGCCAGAAGTGCCAACTGAGATGTTTATTAATGCGTGTAAGCAAGTGGTGAAAGCCAACGAGCGCTTTGTCGCCCCTTATGGCTTTGGCGCAACCTTATATCTTCGCCCTTTGATCATCGGCGTCGGCGACAACATCGGCGTACACTCAGCGCCTGAGTTTATTTTCACTGTGTTCTGCTGCCCTGTGGGTGCCTATTTCAAAGGCGGCATGCAACCGACCAACTTTATTGTCTCTGACTACGATCGCGCAGCCCCTAACGGCACAGGTGCTGCCAAAGTCGGTGGCAACTACGCTGCCAGCTTATTGCCAGGCCATCTTGCACATGAACGTAAATTTGGCGATTGTATCTACCTTGATCCGAAGACACATACCAAAATTGAAGAAGTGGGCTCAGCCAACTTTTTTGGTATCACCCGTGATAATAAATTTGTCACCCCTTATTCGCCGTCGATTTTACCTAGCATTACCAAGTACTCATTGCTAGAACTCGCTCGCGCTCGCCTTGGCCTTGAAGCGATTGAGGGCGATGTCTATATTGATAAACTTGATGAGTTTGCCGAAGCGGGTGCTTGTGGTACGGCTGCCGTCATCACCCCTATCGGCGGCATTCAATATGGTGATAACTTCCACGTATTCTATTCTGAAACCGAGGTAGGCCCAATCACACAAAAACTCTATGATGAACTGACTGGCATCCAGTTTGGCGATAAAAGCGCGCCAGCAGGTTGGATCGTCAAAGTGGATTAATCTCATCTGCCCTTGCTCGCAAGGGCATTTTTTCACCCACCAATTTAAAAATTATCTAACAAAACCGCACTTTTAATATTAAAAACAAAATACATTTCCAAAAATGATATAAATTTGATTAATATCATTGCATAAACCGCACTTTTTTTGTTAAATCTATCACAAAATTCAACATTATGACTTTACAACTAAGGATAATTTATGCAGCAGTATAGTGAGATGCGTAACAACATCAGCATGCTTGGGCGCTTTCTTGGCGATACCATCAGTGAAGCACAAGGCAGCGAGATTTTGGACTTGATTGAAAAAATTCGCGTGCTTTCCCGCAATTCTCGTGCGGGGGATAATCTTGCCCGTGAACAACTCTTATCTATTTTAGATAACATCTCAAGTGATCAAATTATTCCTGTTGTGCGCGCCTTTAGCCACTTTCTGAATCTGACCAACATTGCTGAGCAATATCAGTCTATCTCGCGCCACCACAACGATCTTGCACTGAGCCAACGTTCCATTAGCTGCTTATTTGAGAAACTCAAAGCACAGAATCTTGCGAAAGAAGATGTGCTGGCTGCAATTGATAATTTACTCATCGAATTAGTGCTGACCGCTCACCCAACCGAGGTCACTCGCCGCTCGCTCACCCACAAACACGTTGAAATCAACAAATGTTTAAGCCAGCTTGAACACTCTGATTTGACTGACAAAGAGCGCAAAAGCATTGAGCGCCAACTCAAACGTTTGATTGCAGAAGCATGGCACACCAATGAAATCCGCACCCAGCGCCCAACCCCGTTTGAAGAGGCCAAATGGGGTTATAGCGTGATTGAAAACAGCTTATGGCATGCGGTGCCTAACTTTCTGCGTCAACTCAACGACAGCACAGTGGAATTTTTTGACTTCCATCTCCCAGTTGAATTCACGCCAGTGCGCTTTTCATCGTGGATGGGAGGTGATCGTGATGGCAACCCGTTTGTCACCAGCAAAATCACTCGCCGCGTACTCAACCTTGCTCGCGCCAAAGCAGCCGAACTCTTTTTGGAAGACATCAAGCTGCTATGTGACGAGCTCTCCATGGTTGAGGCCTCACCCGAGTTTACAGCAAAATATGGCGAGCACGAAGAGCCTTACCGCCATGTCGTGAAAGCGCTACGCACCAAGTTGAAACTAACACAAAATCACTTTAACGACTTGCTCAGCGACAAACAGCCACGCACCACCCAAGAGCACATCATCACCCGCAATGAACAACTTTGGGAGCCGTTGTTGGATGTGTATCAATCACTGAATAAGTGCGGTATGCGTATCATCGCTAACGGCTTGCTGCTAGACACGTTGCGCCGCATTCGCTGTTTCGGTGTGACGTTGTCACGTATGGATATTCGCCAAGAAAGCACCCGCCACACACAGGCCATTGCTGAAATCACCCGTTATATCGGCTTAGGCGATTATGCGCAATGGTCAGAAGAAGACAAACAGGCGTTTTTGATTCGTGAGCTGAACTCACGTCGTCCATTAGTGCCGATTGATTGGCACCCAAGCGAAGAAACGCGCGAAGTGCTCGACACCTGCAAGGTGGTGGCGGAACAAAATGAAGGCGTGATTTCCGCTTATGTGATCTCTATGGCGCGCAGTGCCTCTGACGTGCTGGCGGTACATTTGCTGCTGAAAGAAGCAGGCAACACCAAACGCATCCCAGTAGCACCACTGTTTGAAACGCTAGATGACCTTGACCACGCTGAAAGCGTGATGGAACAGCTATTCAACGTGGGTTGGTATCGTGGCTTTATCAATAACCAACAAATGGTGATGATT
Source organism: Spirabiliibacterium pneumoniae (assembly GCF_014884995.1). GTDB lineage: Bacteria > Pseudomonadota > Gammaproteobacteria > Enterobacterales > Pasteurellaceae > Spirabiliibacterium > Spirabiliibacterium pneumoniae. The sequence goes on along the minus strand of NZ_JABMII010000008.1, from coordinate 50,489 downwards.
GGCTATTCTGACTCCGCCAAAGATGCTGGCATGATGGCGGCCTCATGGGCTCAATATCGGGCGCAAGAAGCCTTGGTCAACTTATGCGAACGCCTACATATTGAACTAACGCTTTTCCACGGCCGTGGCGGTACTATTGGCCGTGGTGGTGCACCAGCACATGCCGCGTTGCTCTCTCAACCGCCTAAATCCTTGAAAAATGGCCTGCGCGTGACTGAGCAAGGGGAAATGATCCGCTTCAAACTCGGGCTGCCACAAGTGGCTATCGACAGCCTTGAGCTTTATGCCAGTGCTATTTTAGAGGCCAATTTGTTGCCGCCGCCATCACCACAACAAGGCTGGCGCGATATTATGGATGAGCTCTCTACCCTCTCTTGTGAGGCTTATCGCGATGTGGTGCGCAAGCAGCCAGATTTTGTCCCGTATTTCCGTTCTGCCACCCCAGAGCAAGAACTCTCCCGCCTTCCGCTGGGTTCACGCCCTGCAAAACGCAATCCGAAAGGCGGCGTGGAAAGCCTGCGTGCAATCCCTTGGATTTTCGCTTGGATGCAAAACCGCTTGATGCTGCCAGCTTGGCTTGGCGCAGCGCAATCCATTCAACAGCTGCTTGAACAAGGCAAAAGTGCGGTCGTGGAAGAAATGTGTGAAAAATGGCCATTTTTCTCCACCCGTGTCGGTATGCTGGAAATGGTGTTTAGTAAATCAGACTTGTGGCTGGCGGAATATTACGACCAACGTTTGGTAGACAAATCTCTCTGGCCGCTGGGTGAGCATTTGCGCGCGCAACTGCAAGCTGATGTGCAAACGCTGCTGTCACTTTCTCACCGTGACCAGCTGATGGCGGATTTGCCGTGGATTGCACAGTCTATCGCACTGCGTAATGTTTACACTGACCCGCTCAACTTGCTGCAAGTGGAGTTGCTCCATCGCTTACGCCAAGTGGACGAAGCCGAACAAGATGCTAATCTCAATCAAGCATTGATGATCACCATCACGGGCATTGCCGCTGGCATGCGCAATACAGGCTAATAAAAATTCAAAGTGCGGTTTAACCGCACTTTGCCTGCGAGGTTTTATGACACTTACCGACGAGCAAATTTTAGACAGTGCCTATGCCATTTTTCTTGAAATGGCAGGCGAAAACCTAAATGAGCAACAAATCGCACTGTTCAATGCACAGTTTGCCGAACATGGCAGCCTACAACTGATGGACACCGCAGAAAATTGGGATGAAGAAATTGGCGTACTCATTGACCCCGAGGCCTTTGCTGAAGTGTGGATTGGGCTTGAAGATGCCAACGGCGCGCTTACGCATGTGTTTGCCAAAGTGCTGGTGAGCACCAACCCCGATGCCCCCGATTTTCATATTGTTTGGTAGCAAAAGTAAAGTGCGGTCTGACCGCACTTTTACTTATTAAAAGGTGTAGGAAAGTTTCACGCCCACTTCGTGGGTGATGTTTTTCGGTTCGACAATCTCACCGATTTCACCGTCGGTATTTTGTACAATGCGATTGGAATCAAACACCTTCCAGCCACGGTAAAACGGTGAAAATGTCACCTTACCTTTGCCAACTACTTTACTCAGCCCCAACTCAAACTCTAAACCTTTGCCATTGCGTTGCTTATTAATGGCTGTTTGCTCGATGTAAGAATACTGCCGCGCGCGAATCAGCTGATTGTAGCCAATTTTTGGAGATAACGTGAAACCGTTTGGCAGCGCAAAATCAGTGCTCACGCCAATATGAGCGTAAATTAAACGGTTTTTACGATCATAATCCTCTGCGTCTTTACGGCTATTGAGATCGTTTAAAATACGATACCCACCCCCCACTTGCACACGCCAATCACGTTGCATAGCATAAAAATGATGCTGATAAAGGGCGCGCAAATCATAGCTGTTACGTGGTGTACCGTGAATAGTCACCGATCCATAAGGCGTGCCTTCTGGTTTTTCCTCACTTGGACCTTCGCTGCCAACATAATGACTTTTACCTTTAACATAGCGCCCTTCTAAAATTACCGCACTTTGCGGATTGAAATGGTAAGTCGCCGCGCCACTTAGTCCGTGCATATGCGCGCGCTGCTGCATAAAACGTTCACTTCCATTGACATATTCACGGTAGGTTTCACGATAAACTTCACCGCCTAATGTGTACTCCCAATGACTTGCCAATGCCGCCGGTGTGGCTAAAACCAACAATAAACCGAATGTGATTTTTTTCATTTTAATAACCTTATTATTTTTATTGTTAAAAGGGAGTGGGATTATAGCCACTGTTTTTTAATATAGGAATAGTTCTCACTTCTATTTGCATAAAAAAGACACAATAATAACGTGAGTTTATTATTAAATGATGAAATAATCGCAAAAGTGCGGTGACCGCACTTTAGCTAATGACCGTACGGCAATAATTCAGCCGCTCGTGGTTGGTAATAAAATGGGCGAGATCTTTACTCTCTGGATGATGCAAATATGGAATTTGCCCCAATAGTGGTGCATTGAGCTTTTTCATCAATAGCTCAATGATCGCAGGATAATTGCTAATTCCAGGATTGATACGGTTAGCCACCCAGCCCAACAATGTGACACCACACTGCACGATGGACTCTGCGGTAAGCAAGGCATGATTAATGCAACCTTCTTTTATTCCGACCACTAATACAACGGGCATTTTGCGCTGCATCACCCAGTCAGAGAAAAACAGTTGTTGCGTGATGGGCGTCTTCCAGCCAAAACTGCCCTCCACTAACACGGATTCAAAACGGCTGGCAAGCACATCAAGATCGCGGTTAATTTTGTTGATGTCGATAGATTGGCATTGACTAAGCAAATCGATAATGCCTGGCTCTTGGCCAGCATGCAACGTATAACTATTGATGTCTTGATAATTCACCGCCTGCTGCGTGCTTTCAAGTAGCGTGAGCACGTCCGCATTTTGCTCGTTTTCTTCATTGATTTGGTTGAAATAACTAAACGAATGGCTATTACAGGCAACGGGCTTATAACCCACAATTTGACAATGTTGCTGTTGCATGGCCTGAATAATTGCACGGCTGACCACCGTTTTGCCCACACCACTGTCTGTGCCAGTCACAAAAAAACAGCTCATGATTTTTCCCTATGTCAAAACATAGGAGAAATTGTAGGCAAAAATGAAACAGCATTTCTTGAGCCAAAACAAGTTTTCACGAAAAAAGCATATTACCGGATAATTTGAGCAAATAAATCGCCACTATAAAGCTCTTGTTTAACCGCCGACGAGGCGATGGCTGGGTCATTCCAGCTAAACTTGGAGGTAATGATCTCCACTTGTTGTTCATCCGAAAGCAATGCATCTTGTAATTTCAGTGCTAAACGTTGCAAAAACAGCTCCTTCACTGCCAGTAAACGCGTATTGATCATAATCTTTTCGGAGGCAAAAATATTGGTCAAATACATCAATAAATACGATACACTGTCGGCTAAGTGATGAATGATACGGATAGCCTGTGGATCTTCGGCTTGTGCTTGCTCACACAAAAAGCCAATTTTACTTTCATCGTTTGGCAAATCATTCGGCAGCAATAGATCCACTAGCTGATAAATCGCCTTATTGCTCACTTGATTATACAGGTAATGACGTTCAATTTCTGGCACATCTTGCGCAATTTTATCACTTAAATCACTGATTTTCGGCAGCGCGACTTTATCAATATTCATCCGTTTTTGTTTTTCATTACGAATCATCTTACCTTCGCTCAACACACTGATATTGATTGCATCATCAAATTGCAAGAAAATCACATTGTTTGAATGAATAGCGTTGCCAAGATGGCTCTCAGCAAATGTCCACATTGCAAAATGCTCTGCCACCAAAATAGGAAAATCGTAATGAGCTTGCAAATGTTCTTGTAACTCTGCGCCTAACACGGTGTGGCCAAGATAAACCTTTTGTTGCACTTTATCCACCCGCCCTAAAATGCACAATGAACACGCCAACAGATTGGTCACCTGATCAATATGCTTATTCACAAAGGCTTCAATCGTGTTCATAATCACCTTTTCCACGCCTTGTGCAGGGTTATAGTGAATTTGCTGGTGCTCCACCACGCGCGCATCAAGCTCACACAAACTGATATCAATGGTTGTCTCTGCTAATGTGATCGCGAGATATTGCCAATAATGTGGCGACAGACAAATGCCCACCGCTGGGCGCCCTCGCACAATAGTATTTTGCACGGCTCGCTCTTCGATAAAGTGTGCTTTAATCAGCTCGCGAGTTAAATTGGTGATGCTCGCAGGAGCAAAACCCGCAATTTTGGACAAATCAATACGCGAAATTAACTCAAATTGCTCAATCAAACGGTATATAGTTCCCAAATGACGCAAATTGATGCGGCTAATATAACAATCATGCTTTGACTTTGGCATACTACCTATCCTGCTTTTTTATTCGTGATTACGACTTTATACCCACAAAATTAGACTTTGACAACAAAGCAATTAAAATTATGCTACTTAACTCACGAAACAGCGCTCTAATTGCTTAGCAATTATGCAAGAAAAAACCGCACTTTGACTAGATTTCAATTGTAATTTCAGTGGGAATAAGTAAACTAACACCCATTATTTAAAATAAGATTTAGAGGAAATAATGGCTAAAATAGCATCAGTTAAAGCGGTTTTGCAAAGTGCGGTTAGCGTCGGTGAAACTGTTACTATTCGCGGCTGGGTGCGCACCCGTCGTGATTCTAAAGCGGGTTTTTCATTTGTCGCTGTTTACGACGGTTCCTGCTTTGACCCTATTCAAGTGGTGGTAGAAAATAGCTTATCTAACTACGAGCAAGACGTGCTCAACCTCACCACTGGCTGCGCCGTGGTTATCACAGGTCAAGTGGTGGAATCCCAAGGTAAAGGGCAAGCGGTGGAGCTAAAAGCCAGCGATGTGGTAGTGACTGGTTTTGTTGATGATCCTGAAACCTACCCAATGGCGGCCAAACGCCACAGTGTTGAATATTTGCGTGAAGTGGCTCACCTGCGCCCTCGCACCAACTTAATCGGTGCAGTGGCACGCGTACGTCACTGCTTAGCGCAAGCCATTCACCGCTTCTTCCATGAGCGTGGCTTTTATTGGGTCGCTACCCCGCTGATTACCGCCTCCGATACCGAAGGTGCTGGTGAAATGTTCCGTGTATCCACCTTGGATGTAGAAAATCTCCCGCGTGGTGATAACGGCTTGGTGGATTTCAAGCAAGATTTCTTTGGCAAAGAGGCCTTTTTGACGGTCTCTGGTCAGCTCAATGGTGAAACCTACGCCTGCGCGCTGAGCAAAATCTACACTTTCGGCCCAACTTTCCGCGCTGAAAACTCCAACACCAGCCGCCACTTGGCTGAGTTTTGGATGGTGGAGCCTGAAGTCGCCTTTGCTGACTTAAGCGACAACGCCAAATTAGCTGAAGACATGCTTAAATATGTCTTCAACGCGGTACTTGAAGAACGCATGGATGACTTAAAATTCTTTGAACAACGCGTAGATAAAGACGTGATCAACCGCCTGCAAGCGTTCATCAACTCCGATTTTGCCCAAATCGACTACACTGACGCTATCGACGTCCTACTCAATTCAGGCAAAGAGTTCGAGTTCCCAGTGGAATGGGGCATTGATTTGTCTTCGGAGCATGAACGCTATCTTGCAGAAGAGCACTTTCACTCCCCTGTGGTGGTGAAAAACTACCCGAAAGACATCAAAGCATTCTATATGCGTCTGAACGACGACGGCAAAACCGTTGCCGCTATGGACGTCCTCGCCCCTGGCATCGGCGAAATTATCGGTGGCTCACAACGGGAAGAACGCCTTGAAGTGCTTGACAAACGCATGCTTGAAATGGGCTTAAACCCTGAAGACTACTGGTGGTACCGCGACCTACGCCGCTACGGCAGCGTGCCACACTCCGGCTTCGGCCTCGGCTTTGAACGCCTTATCGTCTACGTCACTGGCGTACAAAACATCCGCGACGTCATTCCATTCCCACGCTACCCTCGCAACGCGAGCTTCTAGCAACAAGAAACCAAAACCGCACTTTATCAGTGCGGTTTTTTAGTGCCGTTAAAACGTTATCAAATATCCCGTGTGACGCTTTGAACGTGGGCTAGGACGTGTTGAAGTAACTGGGATTTTTCGTTGTCTTCGGCGTATTCGTTGAGTAGATTCTCAAGGCGTAAGGCGTAATCATCAATGCCTTGGGCGAGTTTTTGTTGGCGATATTTTTGCCATTTAAGCTGCTCGGTGCGAGTTAAGGTCGAATAATGATGGCGAGCACGGTAGTGAAATAGCAATTTGGGAATGCGTGGGTCGCTGAAAGCGAGGTTGTGGTTGGCGAGTTGTTCAGGCGATAGGCTACGCAAAATGGCAAGATTATTTTTATCCGCATGGGAGAAAAAGCCCGCATAAAGTGCGGTTTCCACGTTGATGTCAGGCGCCAAGGTGCGTTCAACATTGAAAATATCCGCCACTTTATCGCGAATTTCCGTGCTTTGGCGTAATTTTTGCCAGTTAGCAAGGCAGGCATCGCGATCAAGTGCGAGGCGCTCAGCTGTTTCTGGCAACAGCGTGTTGAGTGGAGCTAAAATCGGGCATTTATTAAGGTGTACGCCTTTAAGCGGTACAGGGTTTATGCCTTGCTCTTCCAGCTGAATTTTTGAGGTGTAAAGGCGCTCGCGCAACGTGTTGGCATCAAGGTATAGTAGATCCTCTAAATCTGCGCTGAGATCACAGCAGATGATCATATTGGGATTGAGCGGATTTTCTGCCAGCGGTGCAATGATGCTGGTGTTGCTGCGCGCTGCACCAAACATACCTGACACATGCACAAGTGGCGTCATGTTTTTCAATTCAAGCAGCTCACGCACCGCACTTTTATGCCTTAAATTAAAAAAGTAGTCAAAAAAGCGCGGTTGTTTGGCTTTGATTAACTTTGCCATCGCAATGGTGGCATAAACGTCAGACATCGCATCATGGGCATTTTCATGCGCAATGCCATTGGCTTTGGTCAACAGTTCTAAACGAAAACTCGGCAAGCCATTATCATCATAAACCCAATTTATCCCCTCAGGGCGCAATGCGAAACACGCCCGCACAAGATCGAGCAAATCCCAGCGCGAATTGCCGTTTTTCCAGCTGTATTCATAAGGATCGATAAAATTTCTAAAAAAGGTATAACGGGTCATTTCATCATCATAACGAATGTTGTTATACCCTAAAATACAAGTGTTCGGTTGACTGAACTCGTTTAAAATTTTTTCAGCAAAGTGCGGTTCATCAAGCCCTGCTTGGTTGCATTTTTGCGGTGTGATACCCGTAATCAATACCGCTTCAGGTTGTGGCAAATAGTCATTGGTTTGCTTGCAGTAAAACATAACAGGCTCGCCGATGGGGTTAAAATCTCCATCGGTGCGAATGCCTGCAAACTGGGCTGGGCGATCGCGCGCAGGATCAACGCCAAAACTTTCATAATCATAGAAAAAAAAGGTCTGTTCTGCCATCATGCCACCCAAGAATCAAGATAAAATAGGCATAAAATTGCCACAATGCCAAGACCAACGCCCGCAAAATTGATGCGGCTCATCTTTTCTTTAAACACCCACAAGCCAATCAACGAGCCTAAGCAAATCACGCCCACATTCATGCCTGCAAACACTAACGTTGGATTTTGGCTAAATGTGCGGTGGGCGAGCAGGTAGAAATAAATGTTCATAAAATTCAGCCCACCTAAGAGTAAGCCTGACAGCATACTTTTACCCTGCCAGCGCATGCCAGTGAGCAGCTGCCGACCCTGCAAATAGGCGAACATCACGCAAGCGGCGATGGCAAAAATTACAAATAATGTCAGCGGCAGTGCTTGGCCTAGTTTGGAAATTTGCTTGAGCAAGATGTCGATAATGCCAAAGCCAAACCACACCACTAACAAAATGACCGCACTTTTCGTGGTGTGATTGTTGGGATCGGGCTTCCATAACAAGCAAAACAGCGCGGCAAACGCCAGCACCAGACTGAAAATGCGCGTCATTAACACCGTTTCACCAAATAATGTGAAGGCGGCAATAATGGGTAAAAAAAGCGACAAACGCTGGGCGGCATCAGTACGCACAATGCCAGCGCATTCCACTGCACGAAATAGCACCAAAAATACGCTTGGCAACAAAATGCCTAGCGCCAGTAGCAACACCCCTGCGCCTTGATTCATCGCCACTTGCACATGCTCGGCGCTGAGATCAGGCTTGAGCAACGTGAAGGTGAGCAAAAGTGCGGTCAGATAATTAAAGGCTATCGCCTGACGAATATCAATGCTTTGGCGGCGGGCGAGTTTCAAAAACACCGACACCGCCACACTACAAGCAATAGCAATCAATAAAAACAGCATTATTATTCTTCCCGCGCGCCAAAGCCTTTCAAGCCCACCACATGCACATATTCGTGGTTGTTTGCCACTTTCCGCGTGAGCTTGTAGGTGGTGCCTTTTTCTGGACTGATGTTTTCAGGGGCGGCGATCAATAATTGCATATCCAACCGCTCGCACAGTTCAAACAAGGTGGAAATCGAGCGCGCATCCAGCCTTGCTGCCTCATCTAGGAACAACAAGCGGCACGGCAGAATGTCTTTAGCGCGAATGCGGCGTGATTCTTCCTCCCAGCTTTGTACTACCATCAGCAAAATCGACATGCCCGTACCAATCGCTTCCCCAGTGGAGAGCGCGCCACTTTCAGCGCGCAGCCAACCATCCGCGCCGCGGAACACTTCCACTTCCAGCTCGAGGTAATTACGATAATCTAACAACTCTTCCCCCACGGTTTGCGCGCTGCGTTGGCCCATATCAATATGCGGATTAACGCGTTGATAGAGCTTCGCCAACGCTTCGGAGAAGGTGATTTGTTGATTGTTAAACAAATCTTGGTATTCCTCTTGCTCACCAGAAAGTGCGTTGAGCAAAATAGCGTGAGTGTCACGAATGTTCACCACTAAGCGTACGCTCTTCACCTGCCCGAATGCGATATTTTGCAGCCCTTGATTGAGCATACGGATGCGATTTTGTTCTCGCTGAATGGTTTTGCGCATAATATTCGCCACACTTTCGCTGGAAATCGCCAGTTTACGCTCGCGGTTGGTCAGCTCTTCAGTCAGGCGAGAAAGTTCCACTTCCATCTGCTCAATGGCATCAATAGGATCATCGGTTTTGATAATATCTTGGCGAATACGCTCACGCAGATGTTGATATACATCAATGAAAAACCGCACTTTGTTCTCGGGTTTGCGTGGGTCTTCAGACTGGCGCAGACTATCGCGCAAATATTCATTATCCGCCACTGCCGTGCGCAAAGCGCCAAGGGCTTTATCCGACATGGAGCGCAAGTCATCGGCGCTCATATACGCCAGCTCGCGCTTGTTGAGGCGTTTTTCCACATCACTGTTGCGCGAAAGGCGCAGCACCGCACACCAGCTCATCTTCGCCCCTACTACTAGCGAACGTTGGGTGCGATAATCTCGCTCGACTTTGCGAATAGTGCGGTTGAGATTGTCACTTTCAGCATCTAACAACGCTAATTGTTTTTCCAAATAGCTGTGACGTTGGCGATTTTGTGCCAGTTGTTGGTGTAGCTCATCTCGGCGTTTAAGCGCACGCTGCTCGGTTTGCGCATCGGCTCGCCCACCAATTTTATCCATTTCAAAAAGCAACTCCTGCAGCATGCCTTGTCTTGCGTCGAGTGAGCTTTTCAGCGCAATGCTCACCTGATTGTATTCACCAAAGGCTTTTTGTTTTTGCTGCACACTGTCTCGCAGGGTCTGGCGCTGGGCTTGCAGCTGCTCTAAACGCTCACGCAGCTGTTGATTAAGTGTTGAGCCTTCGCTTTGTAATTGATCCGCATAGGCAAAGTGCGCTTTGCGCTGCTGCACGTCGGAAAGCGCATAAAGGCACTGTTGCGCGCGTTTTTGCTGGGCAAGCGTGGTGTCGTAATCCTGCTGCAAGCGCTCAAATTGTTGCGGGTCACTTTGCAAACTGCTGGCAATCGGCTGCAGTTGTTCCAGTTGTGCGCCATATTGACGCACAAATTGCACATCATCTTCTGCCTCAAGCAGTTGCGCGCGGTATTCTTCCACTTGCTCTATCAGCTCATCATCAGCCAGCAACTCAAAGTGCGGTGCGAGTTTATTCAATAACCGTACTTGCTCTTTGGTTTCATTTAACTGATTACGAATGTCTTGCTCGTTGGCGCTGATTTGATTAATTTCACGTTCAATATCATTGCGTTGTGCTCTCAATGATTGCATTTGCGCCTCAGGGTCAGGCATAAACGCCAGCGCTAAGTGCAAGCCAACGAATTGGCTTAGGTGTTGGTGCAGCCGCTGGCATTTTTGCACATCAAAAGCCAACTGCGCGTGGCGTTCGTTCACCTCGACAAGCTCCGCTTGTAGCTCTTCTAAGCGTTTTTCCCGTGCAGCGCGCCCAAATAGCGGCACGCTTGGGAATTTGGAATAGCGCACCTCACGCTCGCTCACTTGCACTACAACGCCTGCGTCGAGCTCTTGTGCGCTGAATACATTGTCATCAAATGCGGCTGGATCGCCTTCAATCAAATAAAGATCATCTGGACAATCCTCTAACTGCGCAAGCTGTTTTTTCACCGCTTCAAGATCACGCACCACAATCGCATGGCGCGCGGGGCCATAAAGTGCAGAAAAATACGGCGCATCGTCAAGTGCCACGTCCTCATAAAGCTCAGAAAGCAACACACCGTCAAAGCGCTGAGCGAGCACATTGAGCCTCGCATCTTCTGAGCCGTCAGGTTGACTTAAACGGCTAATTTGCTGCTCCAGTTGTGTTTTTTGCCCTTGCAGTTGATCGCGCTCAAAGGTCAGTTCACGCTCTTTTTCCAGCTGCAACTGCATAAAATTCATCACATCTTGGCTGTCATCAAACGCCTGCCCGCTTTGCTCACGCACACGCTCAAGGGCAGATTGTGCTGTGAGCCACGCTGGCGCTTTGCGCTCTTGTTCGGCATAAAGTGCGGTCAATTGTTCGCGTTTTTCACGCAGACCTGAGCGCGTTTCACCCGCTTCACTCAAACTTGCTGTGAGATCATCGAGCACATCTTGCATTTGGATTAAGTAATCGTCTAATGCTGCCGCGTCTTGCAAATCCAAGCCACTGCGCTGGTTGAACTGTGCGAGCATTTGCCGCGCGCTTTGCTGCGCCATCAGTTTGTTTTCAAGCTCATTAAGCCGAGCGCGAATGGAGACCGCACTTTGCGCCATCGCTTTTTGTTGTGGATAGGCGTCAAGCAAGGCTTTGGCCTGCGCATAGGCATTCGCACGAGAAAGTTCGCCTGCAATCTCGCTTAAAAGCCCAAAGGCTTTTTCAAATTGATTGTGCCCTGCGCTGGCCACGGATAAACGCTGTTCAAGCGCTAACACACTTTCGGTGAGCTGCTCAACTTGCGCCTCAAATTCATCGCAGTATTGATCCAAGTTTTTCAGCGATAACGCAGGCAAACCACACACGCTTTGCGCGCGCTCCATGGCTTTTTGCGCCTGCTGATATTGCACCGCTTTGGTTTGTTGCGCGTTGAGCGCCTCTTGATAGTCCGCCAGCTGATTGCGCACGTCTTCAACATCATTATCGCTTTGCTCAAGTGCGAGCTGCGCCTCTTCCAGCGCCTCACGGGCGGTTTCCACCACTATCTGCTGCTCTTCGAGTTTTTCACGCAACGTTTGCACTTCGTCTTGATAACGATTAATTTTTTCTTGATGGCGCACGGCATTTTGCACCAAATTAAGCTGGTCGACCGCACTTTGGTGGTCGATTTCCAAGCGCGCTTGCACTTCACTCAGCTCCTGAGCCTCTCGGGCATAATCCACCACCCGTTGTTGTGCATTCAACAAATCACTTTGGGCTTTAAACAACTGTTGTCGGAAATTGAGCGCAATGTCCACATTCGTGCGCCGCTCATTGGCGTTGCGCATATAATCTGACGCCACATAGGCGGTGGATTCGTTAATTAAATGCTTGAATAAATCACGATCCGATTGGGTGACTTTAATAGCCTCGAGCGTCATGCGGTTTTCACGCAATGCCGCTTCCATATCCTGAAAGGCTTTGCGCACGCCTAAATTTTCGGGCAATAAATAGTCCCGCAAAGAGCGCGTAATAGCACTCGAAATCCCACCATAAAGTGAAGCCTCGATCAATTTATAAAATTTGCTGCGGTCAGACGCTGAGCGCAAGCGTTTTGGCAACAGACCAAGCTCAAACATCATCGAGTGATAGTCGGTGACGGAATTGTATTGCTTAAACTGTACATCTTGCGCATCGCAGCGCTCTTTAAGCTCCTGCAAATTGAGCACACGGGCTTGTTTGTCGTTCACCGCTTGGGTGAAAAGTGCGGTCAAATCCACGTCCAAACTCAATCCTTGAATCGAAAACGGCTTGATGTCCACTTTTTTATCGCGCCCAGCGATTTGTTGCAGCCGAACCCCCACAAGCACGCGCTGTTGACGGGAATTTAACGCATCAATGGTGGCATAACACACGCCTGGGCGTAGTTTACCGTGCAAGCCTTTATCACGCGAACCACCGCTGGCACCCGCTTCTGTGGTGTTGCGAAAATGCAAAAGCGTTAAGTCGGGGATTAATGCCGTGACAAAGCCTGCCATTGTGGTGGATTTCCCCGCCCCATTACCGCCTGAAAGCGTCGTAACTAAGGCATCTAAATCAAAGGTGCGGGCAAAAAAACCGTTCCAGTTAATCAAGGTCAAAGCGCGGAATTTACCCCGCGGGAGATCGCGCTCAAGGGCAAAAGGATTGGCGACGGTTGTTGTTACGTTGTCACTATTTTGCTCAAACTGTTCCATTATTCTTCGTCCTCAAGCTTGTCGTCACTGGCTAAATTCATGTCTTTATCGTCTTCGTCCATGCTGTCGTCATCTTGCGCTGTTTCGTCTTGCGACGGCACTTGTGCTAACGCTTCAGGCGTTGCTATTTCCCCCTCACGCAGCAATCGCGCTTGCGCCTCACGCGGATCATCGCCTACACGTACTTCGGCTCCAAAACGAAATACCGCTTCTGAAATCACAAATTTGCCGCTGTATTGATCGCCTACGGTTGTGATCATGCCGAGTCGTTTTAAGCGATTGAGTGCTGCACGGGTACGCTCGGCGAGTTTTTGTTTATCTAAATCAGAACCCGATGAACGTTGATTAACGGCTTTTAATAATTTGCTTTCATCAGCAAGGTTTAACAGCTCGTCATACACATCTTCATTACTAAAGATGCCCTGCTGCGCCAAACGCTCTGGGCTGAGATAAAGGTAACACAACACTTTGCCCACCAACATTTCAAGCTCTGAGAGTACGCTACGCGAAATCAGCGTGGTTGCTTTTGGCCGCAGGTAGAAAAAACCTTCTGGCGCACGAATGAGTTCAACATTGTAACGACGATAAAATTGCTCTAATTCAAATTGAAAATCCATCAAGAACGCGTGATTGTCTAAATCATCCACGCTAATATGCCGCCCTGAACGCAGCTGACTGTCGATTGCGGGAAAAAGCGGATTGGCAATTGCCTGAGATAATTTCACTGGCATGACATCGTTTTGGGTATTTTCACTGTTCATCTCAAAAACCTTGCTTATTTATATTTATCGATCACGTGCGCTTGGACTTGCGCGCCGTAGTCATTCACATTTTGCCACGCAGGCGTGCTAATGGCACTTAAGTCATCACTCGACATGCCAAGTTTAATGGCTTGATCCACAATAATGCGCGCCACATCAAAATGACGTGACAGTGGCTGCGCTGCCAACTGTTCGCGTAAAACCTGCCCCAAATCAATCGGTGTTTCTTGCTCTCGGTAGGCAATTAATAGCGCTTGCATTTGCTCAACAATATGCTCATGCACATCCGCCAAAGATTCAAATTCTAATTCCGCTGGCAGTTCTCCCAACGCATCTTCTTCGCTAAGCACTGCTTCTTCGTCACGCAAGTCAACTAAACGCTGCGCATTGGCCACCCATAAATACCACGGAGCATCGAAATAGTTGTGAATAGATTGACGCAAACGGCGGGAAAACACGCGGTTTTTGTCCATATCAATAGCGGTGCGGATAAATTTATGCACATGGCGGTCATAGCCGATCCACAAATCTATCGCCTGCTGCCCCCAGCTAATGATGCGGTCGAGCTTAGCTTGCAAATTCACCACCAATTGTGCCACAAAATCCAGCTCATCACGCCCGATAATACAATCTTGAATGCGCAACAATTGCGCTTGCAGCTTGTCGCCCGCCGCACTTAACGTATCTTGCAGTTCCCGCAGGTTACCTGATGTTTCATCAAGCAGCTGCTCACAGCTTGAAAGTGCGGTTTGCCAATCTTGTGTCAGCAACTGAGCGATTTGATCTTTAATGCCTTGTTGGTTTTCGTCCATAATCCGCTGCGAGAGATCGATACTGTCGAAAATCTCCGCAACCGAATATTTCAGCGGCGCATAAACGTTGCGTCGCCAATGCAATTCATCGCCCCCTTCTTCTGCAGCATTTGAGGCACGTTGAATTTCATCTGCCACGATGGAAAGCTGAACAGACAAGCGCAATGTGGAAAACTCGCGCTGACGAATATAATAATCCGACACCCCCACACCCAAAGGCGTTAAGCGATAAATGGAAAGCCCTTCGGTAAATTCACTACTAAAACGATTTAAAAAACGCTGTTTAACCAGCTCGTTGATGGCATTATTGGCGCGCTGCGTCACCGTGTCATCTGACTGCCCAAACTGTTGAGACACCAAACGGAAGAGATCAAACAAATCATGTTCGATCATTTCGCTGTCAATGCGTTCGTTATTGTAGATGGCAATGGCCAGCAAGAAAGCTAGCCGCTCGGTAGAAAGTTGCAAAGAGAACTCACGCTGTTTCGCCCAATTCACCAGTTCTGGGATGGTTTGCGCTGTTTCTGTCATAAAATCAACTCGCGTAGTGGGATCAAGGTCTATTAAAGTGTTTAATTATAACTTAAATTTCACCCAACAACAGCCTAAAACGCCCAATTAATCGCGCAATTTTTCGATAATATAGCTGTCGCTGTCGTTTTTCATTAGATACAAACGCTTAAGCTGATAAGGATCATCACCAAACCGCACTTTGCCTATTTTGGTGGTGAACGCCATGCGAATCCCGAGATCGCGCGCGGCTTGGCGGGCGGTTTCGGTGTGTGCGCCAAACGGATAGGCTAAATAATCAGCCCGCGGGTTGAAAGCGTGCAAAATTTGACGTGCACGTTTTAAATCCATAAAAATATTGTGATAGTTACGCTGGAAAATCACAGGGCGCAGTTTGGAATAGCGATGCAAAAAATGGGTGTGGCTTTGCACATCAAACACATCTTGCATTTTGCGCAAATCTTTACGATTGATAAATTGTAAATGTTCAGGATCCCATTTTTGCGGCGTATATTTAATGCGTGAGGTAATCATAAAAATCACTGCTTGCATCTTCAGCGCTTTCAAAATCGGGTAAGCATAACGGTGTACCGACTCCAGCCCATCATCAAAGGTCAGCACCACCACTTTGTCTGGTAAATTTTCGGTGGCTTGCAAATAACCCTCAAGATCATAGAGCGAAATCGTACGGTAGCCAAGGGCTTTGATCAGCTGCATTTGGTGTTTAAACGCGCTGACTGAAGTGGTGGTTGAGGTGCGTTGAAAGCGGATATTTTCTTGATCTTTTAATAGGTGGTGATAGGTTAAAACTGGCACGCCTTTATCCAGCTCGACCGCACTTTTATCCAAAAACGCCTTTCGTCCACCAATTTGAATCGGGTAAAAGTCTCCTTGCGCTTTGCCCATAATCGGATATCGCAACCCCGCATCAAGGCGCGCCAGTTTGCTTGATTGACGATCAGCTTTTTGATAAATCACCGCGGCTGTGCGGGTGATGACATAATCGGTCACCTTGCGAGTACGATCACGCTCAGGCACCTTGCCTACACATTCTTGCGGCACAAAGCCTAAGGTGTTACCAAAAGTAATCGCCACCTTGCCATTATTGCTCGGCCCGCGCACCTGCAATGTTTGCCCTCGCAACACTTCGCCAACATTCACCGTTTTGCCCAGCAAGCTCGCGCTGATGGGACATGGACTAGCATACGCACTAACTCCGCCTAGCAAGGCGATGGCAAAAGCCAAAGTGCGGTTATCGAGGGTGAATGACACGGCTGCTCTCATTGGGTTATAAATTTCAGGCGTGAAATTATAAGCGCTTTTTGCGTTAAAAACTAGGCAAAATCGGGCTAAAGACTAGCAAAAGCTGTCATTAGCCAGTATCCTATGCGCAATTTTCACTTTTTAGTCTAATGATATGCAAGAGCAAGAAACAATGTCGTTGAACCAAAACCGCAAAGCAACTTACAACGCCAACAAACTCCACAAACGCCTACGCCGCAACGTGGGCAACGCCATTGCTGATTTCAATATGATTGAAGACGGCGATAAAGTGATGGTTTGCCTCTCAGGCGGCAAAGACAGCTACACGCTGCTGGATATTCTACTCAATCTGCGCCTCAATGCGCCGATTCATTTTGACATTGTGGCGGTCAATCTCGATCAAAAACAGCCAGGCTTCCCTGAAGAAGTGTTGCCGCACTATCTTGAAAGCATCGGCGTGGATTATGTGATCGTGGAAGAAAACACCTACGGCATTGTGAAAGAAAAAATCCCTGAGGGTAAAACCACTTGTTCGTTATGCTCACGCCTGCGCCGTGGCATTTTATACCGCACGGCAAGCGAGCAAGGCGCAACAAAAATCGCACTCGGGCATCACCGTGATGACATGCTCGAAACGCTTTTTTTGAATATGTTTTACGGGGGCAAAATGAAGAGCATGCCGCCTAAATTGTTAAGCGATGACGGCAAACATATTGTTATCCGCCCGCTGGCCTACTGCAAAGAAAAGGACATTGTGCGCTATGCCGAGATTAAGCAGTTCCCGATCATTCCGTGCAATTTGTGTGGCTCACAGCCCAATTTGCAACGCCAAGTGGTGAAAGAGATGCTGCAAGGCTGGGATAAATCTCACCCTGGGCGGCTAGAAAGTATGTTCCGTGCGATGCAAAACGTGACGTTGTCACACTTATGCGATACGCGCCACTTCCCGTTCACTACCCTCACGCAAGACACCACCTTAGACGACGAAGGCGACATCGCCTTTGACAAACCGCACTTTGCTCCTTTTGTGGACGAAGAACAAGACGACTACCGTGCCGATGGCGAAATTATGATTAAGGCGGTGGAGTGATGTTCAATCGCCTGTTTCACTTTTTTGAACGCCGCATTGACCCCTACCCCGATAGCGCAGCACAAACGCCAAAAAGTGGCGTGTTGTCGTTTATCTGGTCGGGGCTGGCGGGCTTACGCTGGTGGCTACTAGCACTGATTATTCTCAACACGGGCATGGGGATTTTCTCCGCACTATTATTTAAAATTATGGGGCTTTTGGTTGACTGGCTAGGGCAATCCACTCCTGCGACCTTTTTAAGTCAACACAGCACAAGCCTTTGGGCGATTGGCATCATGCTTGCTCTTAGCCCCGTTTGGTTGGGTCTAAAAAGTCTGATCCAATTTCAAACCTTGCAAGGCACCTTCCCTATGCGGTTGCGCTGGAATTTCCACCGCTTAATGCTAGGGCAAAGTTTAGCGTTTTATCAAGATGAATTTGCTGGCCGCGTCTCCGCTAAAGTGATGCAAACGGCCCTTGCTGTGCGCGATACCGTGATGGTTTTCGCGGATATGGTCGTTTATGTGGCTGTCTATTTTATTTCCAGCGGCGTCATTTTGCTGCAATTCGACGGCTGGCTGATTGTGCCTTTCGTCAGCTGGTTAGTGCTTTTTGCCCTGATGATGATCTATTTCGTACCACGCCTTGCGCAAACCGCTAGCGCACAAGCCGATGCCCGCTCGCTGATGACAGGGCGCGTAACAGATGCTTATGCTAATATTGCCACAGTGAAATTATTTTCCCATGGGCAACGTGAATCCCAATATGCCAAAGCCTCGATGCAATCGTTTATGCTCACCGTGCACGCGCAAATGCGCCTCGTCAGTCGCCTTGAAGTGTGCAACCATATATTAAATACTTCGCTCGCCGCCAGCACCGCCGCCATCGGTGTGTGGTTGTGGTATCAAAGTGCGGTCAACGTCGGAGTCATTGCTGCCGCCACTGCGATGGCACTGCGTGTCAATGGCCTTTCTCACTGGATGATGTGGGAAGCGGCGCGCTTGTTTGAAAATCTCGGCACTGTGAAAGACGGCATTTCCACCTTAAGTAAACCGCACACGGTGATTGACGCAAGTGATGCCAAGCCATTAGTAGTGAAAGGGGGCGATATTCAATTCAACAATGTCACCTTCAACTATGACGCCAACCGCACTTTGCTCTCGCATTTCAATTTGCACATCAAACCTGGCGAAAAGGTCGGTCTTGTTGGGCGCTCTGGCGCAGGCAAATCAACCCTGACCAATTTATTGCTACGCTTTTATGATGTCAATGATGGGGAAATTTTAATCGATGGGCAAAACATCAAGGCCGTGACCCAAGAAAGCCTGCGCGCACAAATTGGGCTGGTGACGCAAGACACCTCTTTGCTGCATCGCTCCGTGCGGGAAAACATTGTCTACGGTCGCCCACAAGCCAGCGACGCGGAAATGTATCGCGCAGCGCAAAAAGCTGCCGCCGACAGTTTCATTCCACAACTGAGCGACGCGCAAGGCCGTACAGGCTATGATGCCCATGTCGGCGAACGTGGCGTAAAACTCTCAGGTGGGCAACGGCAGCGGATTGCCATCGCACGAGTGATGCTCAAAGACGCACCAATTTTATTACTCGACGAAGCCACCAGCGCGCTCGATAGCGAAGTGGAAATCGCCATTCAAGAAAACCTTGAAAAACTGATGCAAGGCAAAACGGTAATTGCGATCGCACACCGCCTGTCCACCATTGCCGCCATGGATAGATTGATCGTGATGGATAAAGGGCAAATCATTGAGCAAGGCAGCCACAGCGAACTGCTCACTCAAGGGGGCGTTTACGCCAAACTCTGGGCACACCAAAGTGGCGGCTTTTTGGCAGAAGAGCAAGCGTAAAAAAGTGCGGTCAAACCGCACTTTCGTTAACTGTCAAACGTATTACACTGACGAATATCGCCGCTTTCCAGCCCACGTTTGAGCCAGTACATCCGTTGTTTCGCACTGCCGTGGGTAAAACTGTCTGGCACCACATAGCCTTGACTTTGTTTTTGTAAACGATCATCCCCCACCGCTTGTGCTGCGTTAAAGGCTTCTTCTAAATCGCCAGGTTCCATAATACCTTGTTCGTTAGCATAATGCCCCCACACGCCAGCAAAACAGTCGGCCTGCAACTCGATTTTCACCGAGATTTGGTTCGCTGCCGTTTTGCTACCACTGCGTTGCATCACTTGATGCGCTTTCGGCAAAATGCCGAGCAAATTTTGCACATGGTGCCCGACTTCGTGGGCGATAACATAAGCAAACGCCGCATCACCTGAGGCTTTGAGCTTGTGTTGCATATCTTGATAAAACGATAAATCGAGATAAACACGCTGATCGTCAGGGCAATAAAACGGCCCCATTGCCGCCTGGCCTGTACCACAAGCTGTTTGTGTGGCGCGGGTGTAAAGCACCATCGTCGGCGGATTGTAGCGCTCCCCTAACTGGCTGAAATAGTTGCCCCACACATCTTCCGTATCGGCAAGCACCACTTTAGAAAAACTCGCCAGCTCCTGTTCTTGCGCTGTTGGCGTATAATTTTGTGTTTGCGCCTCTCCTTCAAAACCGCCAACCAGCCCTGAAAGATCCACGCCATAATACGCGCCCACTAGCACAATAATCAACCCGACAATGCCGCCTTTACCGCCGCCAATAAAACCACCACCTTGCCCACGGCGGTCATCAATATTGCCGCTTTCTCGTCTTCCTCTCCAACGCATAACTACCCCGTATTGTGTTTATGTAATAAGTTGATTGCCTGCTGGACACGCGCATCTTGAAACCATTGACCGCACTTTGGTGCGCAGGATATTGCAATCGTTTGCCCATTATACGCAAATTGCAGCGCATAAGCATGCAAATAAGTGCGGTCAGCCTGCTCGCCAGCATAACGCCTATCACCTAAAATCGGCACCCCGAGACTTTTCATCGCCACGCGCAATTGGTGCGTTTTGCCCGTTTTCGGCCACAGGTGATAAAGGCGCAAATTTGGCATCACTGATTGACTATAAAAACGCGTTATCGCAGGATTTTCCTGTGTTTTACTCAGCCGCCAGCTGCCATTGCGCGCTTTTTGCATATCGCCTATAATCAAGCCTTGTTTTTTCTTTGGCTTACCCATGGCCAGTGCAATATACTGTTTCTCAACGGCTTTTTGCGCAAATAATTGCTGAAACTGCACCGCACTTTGTGCATTTTTAGCTAAAATCAGTAAACCCGATGTCACTTTATCAAGGCGATGCACCAACCACAATTTTTCATGTCCTGTGGCATCTGCTACGCGCTCAACTAGACCCCGTTCGTGTTCATCTTTGTGGACAGACAGCCCAGGTGGCTTATCTAACACCAGAAAATCAGGATGTTGATAGACAATATGAAAAGATGTTGTCATACTCCCCCTCAGCCGTTATTAAAAATTAAATATAGTATGAATAGCTCCCTTTCGCAAATTTTAAGCATTGTCATTCCAACCGCACTTTGGGTTCTCGGCATTGGGATAACCGCCCGTTTAGCGTTTAAAAAACAAGCGGTGTCGGTCACACTGGCATGGTTTTTGATTATTTTTATGATCCCCATTTTTGGGATTATCGCTTATTTAATTCTCGGTGAAATTAAACTCGGCCGCCGCCGGGCAGAAACCTTTAAAAAGCTCACACCGCTTTATCAGCAGTGGTTTCACAGCTTTGATGAGTGCTCCAACCTCACCTTGCGCCACGAGCACTTGCGTTTCAAACCGCTCTTTGCCCTGTGCCGCAAGGCGCTCGGCATTCCGTGTGTATTGGGCAATGAGCTGCATATTCTCAATACTCCTAAAGCGATTTATGAAAGCTTGCTTGCAGACATTGAACGCGCGCAACACAGCATTTCCATGACGTTTTACATCTGGGCGCAACGTGGCTGGGTGGAAGAGGTCAACCGCGCACTTGAAAGTGCGGTTGCGCGCGGCGTGAAAGTGCAATTACTGCTGGACTCCGTGGGCAGCAAGGTCTTTTTGGCGAGCCGCCGTTGCCGACAAATGCGCAGCCGCGGCATTCATATTGAAGAGGCCTTACACGCGAACCTGATTCGGATGTTTTTTCGCCGGGCCGACTTGCGCCAGCATCGCAAAATCGTTGTGATTGATGACTACATCGCCTACACGGGCAGCATGAATATGGTGGATCCTCTCTATTTCAAAGCCGACAGCAATGTGGGGCAATGGGTCGACATTATGGTGCGTATGCAAGGGCCTGTGGCGTTAATTTTACAAGGGGTGCATCATCTTGACTGGCAAATGGAAACAGGCAATGCTATTAACCTGCTGCCACAATGCCCGCTCAAGCCCCTTGAGCCAAGCGACACCCACGGTGTGCAAATTCTGCCATCAGGCCCTGGGTTTCCTGAAAGTATGATGAGCCAATCTTTGCTGCTGGCCATCAGCTCCGCGCGCGAGTCGATCACCATCACATCGCCCTATTTTGTGCCGAGCCACACCATCGCCAGCAGCCTTGCCACAGCCGCTATTCGTGGTGTAACAGTCAATTTAATTGTGCCGAAGAAAAACGATTCTTGGCTGGTGCATTGGGCGAGCCGCACTTTTTTTGATGAATTGCTCAGCGCGGGCGTCAACATTTATCAATTTGATGGCGGACTATTGCACACCAAAAGCATTTTAATTGACCGCCGTCTTGCGCTGGTGGGCACCGTCAATATGGACGCACGCAGCTTTATGCTTAATTTTGAGGTAACGATGATTGTTGACGATTTACGCTTTGGCGAAGAAGTTAATCAGCTACAGCACGCCTACATCACGCAATCGCACTTGCTCAATCAGCAACACTGGGCCAAACGCCCTCTTTATCAACGCCTGCTAGAACGGGTTTGTTTTTTATTTAGTCCACTGCTTTAAATGATGCCATATAAACAACTTGATTTTTACATTATCCGCCACGGGCGCACCCAATGGAATGAACTTGGCTTATTGCAAGGCCATGGTGACTCGCCCTTAACTGCCGCAGGCATTGCAGGCGCAAAAGCTACGGCTCAAGCCCTAAAAGAGGTGGATTTTTGCGCGGCATACGCCAGCCAATTACCCCGCGCAATCACGACGGCTAGGCTGATTTTAGGCGACCGCACTTTGCCTGTTGAGCCACTTGCAGGGCTAAATGAACAAGGATTTGGTCGCTGGGAGGGGCAAAGTGTGGAAAAATTAAGCAAACTGCCCGAATTTCAAACCATGCGCCACGACCCAGCAAACTATCACGCAACGTCCAACGGCGGAGAAACCTTTGAACAGCTTTATCATCGCCTGATACCTTGCTTTGCAAGTATCATCGAGCAGCACTCACACGGGGCGATCTTGTTGGTATCGCACGGGCACACATTGCGCTTATTACTGCATATTTTACAAGGCGGCACATGGCAAACACACCGTGACCCTGCGCAAAGTTTTTCTGTTTTAAACACCGCCATTAATCACGTGCGCTATATTCAGCAATACGTTGACAGCAAAGGTAATTTTGAATTGTTACGCTGTAACGACACCTATCATCTAACACGCGCTAGTTTTTAATCCAACGCGTGATAAAGTGCGGTTTCAAGCTGCTCACACTGCGCAGGGGTGAGCGCTTCACCGTCAGCATTTTGCAAAATAAAAAAGTCTTCTGCTTTTTCGCCAATGGTCATAATTTTAGCGTTGATCAGGCTTAAATTCAGTTCGCTGAAAATCGCACTAATTTGGGCAAGCAGGCCAGGTTTGTCGAGAGTGAAAATTTCAAGCTCGGTTTGATCGCGTTTGTCACGGTTTAAAAACCGTACTTGCGTAGTGATGGCAAAGTGATCTAAGCGTGTGTTTTGCCGTGGTGTGGCGGGTTGATATTCTCCGAGTAGCGCGGCTTCAACCGCACTTTCAATCTCGCGGCGGCGGTCGAATTTTACCAACTCGCCATTGTGCTCAGTGAAAATAAAGCTGTCTAAACAATAGCCGTCGTGGCTGGTGATGATTTGCGCATCATGAATAGAAACCTTTTTCGCCTCCAGTGTGCGCGCAATTTTATTGAACACATAAGGTTGATCAGGGCAATAAACAAAAAGCTCCGAACCACCACGGCTAAAGCGGTTACTGGCCTTACACACCAACTCGGTATTAGGCGTAATTAGGCGTAAATGCCACGCCAGCTGTGCGCCGTTATTGCGTAAAAAGTAATCCTGTGGGCAGCGCGCCCAAAACGCCTGCACTTGCGCTTTATCCAAACACTGGGCTTGAATGTCATCACGTAGCGCATCTAATGCTTGCAATCGGTGAGTGAGGATCTGCTCAGAGATGTCTAACGGCGCGTCACTACCTTGGGTTAACTGCTGTGTGGTGAATTGATAAAGCGTTTGCAACAGTGAGCGCTTCCAGCTATTCCACAATTGATTATTGGTGGCGCTAATGTCTGCCACGGTCAGGCACAACAAATAATCTAACCGCACTTGGCTTTTTACCCGTCGTGCAAATTGGTTGATGATATCAGGGTCATAAATATCACGCCGTTGAGCGGTGATGGACATCACCAAATGATTTTGCACCAGCCACGCCATGGTTTCCGCTTCACTTTCCCCAAAAAAGTGCTGTTTAGCAAATTCATACACATCAATAGCGCCCAGCTCTGCGTGATCGCCACCACGGCCTTTTGCGATGTCGTGAAAAAGTGCGGTAATGTAAAGCAGTGTACGATTTGGCAATTGGGGGAAAATCGCCGCACACAATGGGTGCGCTGTTTGCGCTGGGGCACTCAAAAAATTTTCGATCTTAAGTAACACGCGCAAGGTGTGTTCGTCCACCGTGTAGGCGTGGAAGAGATCGAACTGCATCAGTCCGTCAATCTTGTCCCACGCACTAAAATAGGCGTTCAGCACCCCAAACTGACGCATGGGCACCAGCGCACGGGCAATGGCCTTCGGCTGATTTAGCAGCGTGATAAAGGCGCGACGCACAGCTTCATGCTCAATTAGATAGTGTCTGCGTCGTGATAGTGCGCGGCGCAACTGGCGCAATGTGGAGGCATGAATATAACGCGCCGGTGCCCCCGCAAGGTGAATAAACAGCGTGATAATGCGTTCAGGCCTTTCAGAAAAAGTGACGTTGTCACCAATTCGAATGGCATTGCCCTGCAAGAAAAAATCATCATCCAATGCCTTGCCTGTTTCATGTTCAGCAGGGTGCAGAAATTGCTCGGCGTAGTCTTGCAACAGCATTTCGCTCAATGCCATCACATGATGCGTGTGGCGGAAATACTGGCGCATCATTGTCTCAACCGCACGATTGCTTTGGCTTTGCTCAAAGCCTAACAACTCGCTAACTCGAACCTGATGTGCAAATAATAACCGATTATCGGCGCGTTTGAGCAGCAAATGCAATGCAAACCGCACTTTGAATAAAAACTGCTGCGCGCGAAACAGCAGCTCAAACTCTTCTGGGTAAATAAAACTCGACTGACGCATTTGTTCAAGGCTTTGATCGCCGTTGTGACGACGAGTCAACCAGCTTAGCAAATGCAGATCTCGCAGGCCGCCAGGACTGTATTTCACATCTGGCTCAAGATTGTAACTGGTGTTGTGATAGCGCGCATAACGTTGCTCACGCTCGGCCATACGCCCATGATAATATTCAGCCAAAGGCCAAAACGTTGGCTGCTCAGTTATCGCTTTCAACGCCTGCGCCAGCTGAACATTGCCGCACAATAAACGCGCTTCAAAAAACGTGGTGGCGATACTTAAATCACGTTGCCCGTCTTGCTCACATTCGCTTAACGTACGCACCGCTTGCCCTAGATGGAGACCACAATCCCATAAAAATTGGGTGAAAGATTGCCAACGCGCAGTTTCAGGCTCACAAAGTGCGGTTTCACTCAACAGCAGGAGATCAAGATCCGAGTGTGGAAACATTTCTTCACGCCCATAGCCCCCCACTGCCATTAAGCACAACGTGCTTTGGCTCAATGCAAATTGTTGCCACAGTGTGCGTATGATGTGATCAAAGAAACAGCTGCGGGCGTGCAAAAGTGCGGTCACATCGGCGGTGGACAATGCGCTGATTTCATGCGCCTTCAGCGCATTTAAGGCCGCTTTTACGCCCTCAACAGTAAGCACATTAGCCATTGTGCATAATGCGGGCAATGCGACCTTCCGCGATTTCTTCATCACGAATAGTCATAATCTCACAGCCGTCTTCGGTGATCACAATTTGGTGCTCATATTGCGCTGACGGGCTGCGGTCTTTGGTTTTTACCGTCCACCCATCGCCCATTAAGCGAATTTCTTTGCGCCCTGCATTAACCATTGGCTCAATCGTAAACACCATACCAGGCTGTAAAATCACGCCACCATCGTCGGCATAATAGTGCAACACTTGTGGATCGCAATGAAACTCGCTGCCCACACCATGCCCACAATATTCACGCACCACGGAGTAACCTTTGCTCTCAACATACTGCTGAATAACTTTGCCGATCTGATTTAAACGAATACCAGCGCGCACGATATGAAGTGCTTTGTAAAGCGACTCTTGTGTTACTTCACACAGCCGCTTGCCTTTAATGCTCGGCTCGCCCACAAAATACATTTTGGAATTGTCACCAAAATAGCCATCTTTGATGACGGTGACATCAATGTTGACAATATCGCCGTTTTTCAACACGCGATCATCACTTGGAATGCCGTGGCACACCACTTCATTGATGGAAATACACACCGATTTTGGAAAACCGTGATAGTTCAGACACGCAGGAATTGCCTGCTGCGTTTGGGTGATGTAGTCATGACAAATTTTGTCAAGCTCACCCGTGCTCACACCCGCTTTGACATAAGGTTCAATCATCACCAATACCGCTTGGGCTAATTGACAAGCCGTGCGGATCTTCTCAAGTTCTTGCGCTGTACGAATTGGAATAGCCATTAGAAATCCTTTGTTTGATCGTTGTCTTTGAATTATAGCGCACCTCATTATGATTGTAAGCAATAAATCCACTTGAACAGATGGCGCAAAATTGTGATATAATCCGCCAATTCTTAATTTAATGGCGCGATATTTATGAACGATGCAATTCCTTTAACATTCACAGATGCAGCAGCGAACAAGGTCAAGGCGCTGATTGCGGATGAAGAAAACCCAAATTTGAAACTGCGTGTTTATATCACTGGCGGCGGTTGCAGCGGTTTTCAGTATGGTTTCACCTTTGATGAAAAAGTCAACGATGGTGATTTGACCATTGAAAAAAATGGTGTTGGCTTGGTGATTGATCCAATGAGTTTGCAGTATTTAATCGGCGGCACTGTAGATTACACCGAAGGCTTGGAAGGATCGCGTTTTATTGTTGACAATCCTAACGCCACCACCACCTGTGGCTGTGGCTCGTCATTTAGCATTTGAGGCTGATGGATTATCAATTTGCATTTGATGCTCAACGTGCGCTGGTGGTGACATGCTCCATGGGGCATGAGGCACTGGCGCGTTGGGCTTGTGATGAGCTGCCACACTCGCAAGCGGCCATCTCAGCGCTGAAAGCGCGCGTTGAACACGCCATTGCACACCACACTCGCACACCTGAAATACTACATGGACATGAATTTGATCTCAGCTTTGATGCAATGGATGTTTGTGTACAAGCCCACGCCCTTAGCCTGCCTTGTGATGCCCTCACACTTGACGACACACTGCATGAATACGACGCCGAGTTGATAGCCTATTGTGGTAGTGATGATTTTGTGGTGTTTTTAGATCATCTTCAGGCCTTTTTAGCGGGGCGTTGATGATCTCGGTTTTTGATTTATTTAAAGTGGGGATTGGCCCATCAAGCTCTCACACGGTCGGCCCGATGAAAGCGGCTCGCGCCTTTGTTGATGAACTTGAAACGCAACATCTGTTAGCCACGATTGATCGTATTGAAATCGGTGTTTATGGCTCATTGTCACTTACAGGCCTTGGTCATAATACTGACACTGCCTTGTTGCTTGGCTTGGCTGGCTTCACCCCTGATAATGTTGAGATTGACACCATACCGCACTTTATCGCCAGCATTCAACAACATCGGCGTTTGTGCTTGCGTGAAGATAAAAGCATTGCGTTTGACACGGCGCGCGATTTGGTGTTTCACCGCACTTTTTTACCGCTTCATGAAAATGGCATGCGCTTTCGCGCATTTCAAGGCGAGCAACTTTGTTACTCTCAAACTTATTATTCTATCGGGGGCGGTTTTATCGTTGATGAAGCGCACTTTAACCAAGTTGATGACAATCCGCAAAGTGTGCCTTATCCCTACCGCAGTGCAGAGGACATTTTAACCTATTGCCAAGAACAAGGTTTTGCTATCTCAACACTGATGTTAAAAAATGAAACTGCCCTGCGCCCGCTAGCAGAAGTCAAACACTATTTACATCACATTTGGGCGACCATGTGGGAATGTATGCAACGTGGCATGCACACGGAAGGCATCCTGCCTGGTAAATTAAAACTCCCCCGTCGCGCCACCGCACTTCGTCGGGTGTTAGAATCAAACAACACATTATCAAATGACCCCATGAAAATTATCGATTGGGTGAATATGTTTGCCCTTGCCATCAATGAAGAAAATGCAGCCGGCGGGCGCGTGGTGACTGCGCCAACAAACGGCGCCTGCGGGATTGTGCCTGCGGTGCTGGCGTATTATCAGCAATTTATTTCCCCACTCAATGACGACACCATTGAGCGTTATTTGCTCACCTGTGGCATTATTGGCTCTCTGTACAAAATGAATGCGTCCATTTCAGGCGCCGAAGTGGGTTGCCAAGGTGAGGTGGGCGTAGCGTGTTCTATGGCAGCGGCGGGCTTAACTGAAATCTTAGGCGGCAGTCCTGAGCAGGTGTGCATTGCCGCTGAAATTGCCATGGAGCATAATTTAGGCCTCACCTGCGACCCCGTTAACGGGCAGGTGCAAGTGCCTTGCATTGAGCGCAATGCCATTGCTGCGGTTAAAGCCATTAATGCCAGCCGCATGGCGTTAAGGCGCACCACGCGCCCATCGGTGAGCCTAGATAAAGTGATCGAAACGATGTTTGAAACGGGCAAAGATATGAATGCGAAATACCGTGAAACCTCAACGGGCGGCCTTGCTATTAAAATTGTGCCGTGTGATTAACGCATAGCAACCGCACTTTGCTTTTCTCAAAGCGCTTGGGTAAACTATGCCTTTCTTGGGTTTATCAGAGACGCTATGCACGCATTATTTTCCCTTCCCTTGCCACAAAAAGCAGGGGATCACAAACGATTAGGCAATCATATTGGCGACAGTGACGCACTCGCCATTACTCAAATGGCGCAACAACACACAGGCTTGTGTGTTGTGGTCACCACCGACACCCGCAGCGCGCTGAATTTAGAAAAAAAACTGCGCACACTCACTGACAAGCACGTTCGCTTTTTCCCCGATTGGGAAACCTTGCCTTATGATAGTTTTTCCCCTCATCAAGACATTATTTCAGCGCGATTAAGTGCACTCTTTTTCTTACAACATGCGCGCGACGGTATTTTTATTTTGCCAGTCAATACCTTAATGCAGCGCTTGTGCCCACCGCACTTTTTACAAAATAATGTGTTGCTCATCAAACCTAATGACAAGTTGAACATTGAGCAATTTCGGCGCAAATTAGAAAGTGCGGGTTATCGCGCTGTCGAGCAAGTACTTGAGCATGGTGAATTTGCCATTCGTGGCGCGATTGTCGATCTTTTCCCGATGGGCAGCAACACGCCTTTTCGCTTGGATTTCTTTGATGATGAAATTGATACTATTCGCACCTTCGATGTGGATTCACAACGCAGCCTAGAAAAAATTGAGAAAATCGATCTTTTACCCGCGCACGAATTTCCAACCGATGACAAAGCCATCGAATTTTTCCGCACCCAATTTCGTGAACGCTTTGAAATTCGCCGTGATAGCGAGCATATTTATCAACAAATCAGCAAAGGCACGCTGGCGGCAGGCATTGAGTATTGGCAACCGCTCTTTTTCGAGCAGATGGCCACCTTGTTTGATTATCTGCCTGAAAAGGCGCTTTTCATCAATTACCGTGATTGCGCTGAAAAAAGCGAGCGTTTCTTTCAAGATGCGGTCACTCGCTTTGAAAGCCGCAAAGTTGACCCCATGCGCCCACTGCTGCCACCTGACGACTTGTGGCTGCGTGCAGAGGCTGTCAATCATGCGCTGAAAAATTACCCGCAAATCACCTTTACGCCTGAAAATTTACGCAACTCAGTCAAACAAAGCAACCTAGCCGTTGAGCCATTGCCAAGCCTGACGTTGGCGCACCAAAGCAAAGAGCCGCTACAATTGCTGCGCCAATTTCAAGAGCACTTTACGGGGCGGATTATCTTTTCCGTGGAATCGGAAGGACGGCGCGAAACCTTGCTGGACTTGCTCAAGCCACTTAAACTGAAACCGCACTTTGCCACCACGTTGAGCGAATGTAAAAGTGCGGTCAACTTGATGATTAGCCAGCTTGAACACGGCTTTATCGCCAATGATGCCTACGCCCTTATCACGGAAACTAATTTGCTTGGCGAGCGCGTGCAGCAACGTAAACGCGATGCACGCAAAAGCATCAATCCAGACACCCTCATTCGCCATCTGGCTGAGCTGAAAATCGGGCAACCTGTGGTGCATTTGGAACACGGTGTGGGGCGTTATGGCGGCTTAACTACCCTTGAAGCGGGTGGTATTACGGCAGAATACTTATTGTTACACTATGCCAACGACGCTAAGTTGTATGTGCCTGTGTCCTCGTTGCACTTATTAAGCCGCTATGTCGGTGGTAATGATGAAACCGCGCCGTTGCATAAGCTCGGCAGTGATGCCTGGGTTAAAGCACGCAACCGTGCAGCGGAAAAAATTCGCGATGTGGCCGCCGAACTATTAGATGTATATGCCAAAAGAGAAACGCAAACAGGTTTTGCCTTTAACTATCAGCGCGACGAATTTAAACAATTTTGTGACACCTTCCCTTTTGAGGAAACGCCCGACCAAGCCATGGCGATCAATGCAGTGATCAGCGATATGTGCCAGCCAAAAGCGATGGATCGCTTAGTGTGTGGCGATGTGGGCTTTGGGAAAACAGAAGTGGCAATGCGCGCGGCGTTTTTGGCGGTCAACAACAACCGCCAAGTGGCCGTGCTAGTACCTACCACACTGCTGGCACAACAGCACTTTGATAATTTTAAAGATCGTTTTGCTAACCTGCCCGTGAATGTAGAGATGCTGTCACGCTTTAAAACCGCTAAAGAGCAAAAAGCGATTTTGTCCGATCTGGCCGAAGGCAAGGTGGACATTTTGATCGGCACGCACAAATTGCTGCAATCCGATGTGAAATTCAAACAGCTTGGGCTGCTGGTGGTGGACGAAGAACACCGTTTTGGCGTGCGGCAAAAAGAAAAAATCAAGCAGCTGCGTGCCAACATTGATATTCTCACTCTCACTGCTACACCGATTCCGCGCACCTTAAATATGGCAATGAGCGGCATGCGAGATCTCTCGATCATCTCTACACCACCAGCGAGACGGCTGACCATCAAAACCTTTGTACGTCAAAGTGATCCGCTTACCATTCGTGAGGCGGTGTTGCGTGAAATTCTGCGTGGCGGACAAGTGTATTACCTCCACAATGATGTTTCCACCATTGAGAATTGTGCTGAGTCTTTGGCGGAACTTATTCCAGAGGCACGCATCACTATCGGGCATGGGCAAATGCGCGAACGTGAGCTGGAGCGCGTGATGAGTGATTTCTATCACCAGCGTTACAATGTTCTGGTCTGCTCTACCATTATCGAAACAGGCATCGACGTGCCAACGGCGAACACCATTATCATTGAACGTGCCGATAAATTCGGGCTGGCGCAGTTGCATCAATTGCGTGGACGGGTTGGGCGCTCGCATCACCAAGCCTACGCCTATTTGCTCACCCCGCATCCTAAACGCATGACGGCTGATGCGCGCAAACGCTTAGAAGCACTTGAAAGCCTTGATAATCTTGGCGCAGGCTTTGTGTTGGCGACCCACGATCTGGAAATTCGTGGTGCTGGCGAGCTATTAGGTGCGGAGCAAAGCGGGCAAATTGAGTCCATTGGCTTTTCACTTTATATGGAATTACTCGAAAGTGCGGTCGACGCCCTTAAAAATGGCCGTGAGCCAACCCTAGATGAGCTAACCTCACAGCAAGTAGAAATTGACCTGCGCATTCCCGCCCTGTTGCCTGAAACGTATTTGGGCGATGTCAATATGCGATTGTCGTTCTACAAACGCATTGCCAGCGCGCATTCCGAACTGGAGCTAGATGAATTGAAAGTCGAGTTAATTGACCGCTTTGGCGCCTTGCCACAGTCTGCCAAAAATTTGATCAAGATTGCTCAACTACGCCAATCTGCCAAATTGCTCGGCATCCAAAAAATCGAAGCCTACGCGCAAGGTGGGCACATTGAATTTAAACCGTCGGTTGAACTCGATCCGCAGCCATTTTTAACACTAATTCGTGAAGATCCCGGCGTTTATCGCTTTGACGGCCCAAGCAAGTTTCGCTTTAACAAGCCACTTGAAAGTGCGGTTGAGCGCTTGGCATTTATCAGCGAGTTGTTGGACAAAATCAAATAATAGGTTAGTATCACAGCGTGAACGCTGTATTTTCAACAAAGGAGAAAATATGTATTTCAATCAAATCAAAGCGGAGCTGACACAAGCGGCCGATGTGTTAAATGCGTTTTTAAATGATGACAAACATATCGAGCAAATCGAGCAGGCCGCAAAATTATTGAGCGCGAGCTTTAAACAAGGCGGCAAGGTGCTTTCTTGCGGCAATGGCGGTTCTCACTGTGATGCCATGCACTTCGCTGAAGAGCTGACAGGGCGTTATCGTGAAAATCGCCCAGGCTACCCTGCCATTGCGATATCGGATCCGAGTCATTTAAGCTGTGTGAGCAATGATTTTGGGTTTGATTTTGTCTTTTCGCGCTATATCGAAGCCGTCGGGCAACAAGATGATGTGCTGTTTGGCATTTCAACCTCGGGTAATTCGAAAAATATCCTCAACGCTATTACTGCTGCGCGCACGAAAGGCATGAAAGTTATTCTTCTAACGGGCAAAGATGGTGGGCAAATGGCGGGGCTTGCGGATGTCGAAATTCGCGTACCGCACTTTGGTTTTGCCGATCGTATTCAAGAAGTGCACATTAAAATTATTCATATTTTGATTATGCTAATTGAACAGGAAATGGCGTAATAATCAGAGATAAAAAGTACAGTTTACTTTATTTTTTATAGTGTTGCATCGCTTATTTATTCATAAAAAATGCAAATAAATGAATTTTTATGCCATGTTTAGCCTTTTTTATGAAAAATTATTTGCATAAAAAGTAAATTATCATTACTATTTAGTCACATTTATTAGCAAAGGCAGTATAGATGAGTATTCGTATTGAAAATCTCAATTTTTTCTACGGCAAAACACAAGCCCTCTTTGATATTAATTTTGAGGCTAAAAGCAGTGACATTGTCGTTCTATTAGGCTCGAGTGGTGCGGGGAAAAGTACCTTAATTCGAACCCTTAATCTGCTTGAAACACCTCAATCTGGTCAACTAACCATTGCTGGTAATGAGTTTGACTTAAGCTTAGCTAAAACTGATGTAGAAAAAATCCGAAAATTGCGTACTGATGTTGGCATGGTGTTTCAACAATACAATTTGTGGCCGCACTATACCGTCATGCAAAATTTGATTGAGGCCCCCATGAAAGTGCTTCGAATGAGTAAAGCAGATGCAATTGAACGGGCTCAACGCTTACTTAAGCGTTTACAAGTTGAAGAGCATGCTGATCGTTATCCCTTACATTTATCTGGTGGTCAGCAACAACGTGTAGCCATTGCCCGTGCACTGATGATGAAGCCTCAAGTCTTATTATTTGATGAGCCGACTGCAGCACTAGATCCAGCCATTACAGCCCAAGTCATTTCTATTATTCAGGAGTTACAAGAGTTGGGTATCACTCAGGTGATTGTTACTCACGAAGTAAACGTTGCTCGCAAAGTTGCAACCAAAGTCATTTATATGGAAAAAGGCCACATTATTGAAACTGGAGACTCAAGTTGCTTTGAAAATCCAAAAACTGAGGCCTTTGCACAATATCTATCCCACTAATAAATCTATTTATCTAGGAGATACCATGAAAAAAGTTATTTTAACCACACTTTTAGCCACAACTGCCATGAGCGCAAGCGCATTAGACATTACATTTGCAACCGAGCCAACTTATCCGCCGTTTGAAAACACCGATTCTAACGGCAAAATTGTCGGCTTTGATATTGACGTTGCTAACGCGATTTGTGCTGAAATCAAAGCAAACTGTAGCTTCCAAAATCAAGCTTTTGACAGCTTGATCCCTGGTTTAAAATTTAAACGCTTTGATGCAGCTATCTCTGCAATCGACATCACAGAAGATCGCGCGAAACAAGT
The DNA here is from genome assembly GCF_014884995.1 of Spirabiliibacterium pneumoniae. Classification (GTDB taxonomy): domain Bacteria; phylum Pseudomonadota; class Gammaproteobacteria; order Enterobacterales; family Pasteurellaceae; genus Spirabiliibacterium; species Spirabiliibacterium pneumoniae. The sequence goes on along the minus strand of NZ_JABMII010000008.1, from coordinate 16,695 downwards.
CAGCTTTTCTAACCCGTACTACGATAGCTCTGCCAGCTTTATCGGCGTGAAAGGCAAAGCCACTCGTGAAAGTGCTAAAACTGTGGGCGTACAAAATGGTACAACTTTCCAACAATATGTGGCTGAAAATGATAAACAATATAAGGCCAATGCTTACGCCACACTGCAAAGTGCGGTCTTGGATTTAAAAAATGGTCGTATTGATTTAATTTTTGGTGACACCGCCGTATTAGCCGATTGGATGAAATCAGATGACAATCTTGCTTTTGCTGGTGAAAAAGTCACTGATCCGAAATTCTTCGGCACAGGCATGGGGATTGCAGTTAATAAAAGTAATACCGCACTTTTAGATGAGCTAAACAAAGGTCTAGCAGCGATCAAAGCCAACGGTGAATATCAAAAAATCTATGATAAATGGATGAGCGGAAAATAATAAGCTGGCATTATGTTTAATAACTTCCTTTCGCTGATGGGCAACGCCACCCTTATGACCATAGGGCTGGCGTTGTGTGCATTGCTATTGGGAATGGTGCTAGCCATCCTCTTTGTAGTGCTGGAAACAGCGAAATTTAAATGGTTACGGGTAAGCACCTCCGTTTTGCTTACGCTCTTTCGGGGGTTGCCTGAAATTTTGGTGGTGTTCTTGATCTATTATGGCTCTACTCAAGTGCTGTTTATGATAACAGGTGACTATGTGGAGTTTGGCGCCTTTGGCTGTGGGGTGGTTGCCCTTGCTATCATCTTCGCCGCCTATGCTTCGCAATCTCTACGAGGAGCAATTCAAGCCATTGCTCTCGGGCAATGGGAATCTGCTGCGGCATTAGGATTAACCCGTGCACAAGCCTTTATTTATATCATTATGCCACAAGTGTGGCGCCATGCGTTACCTGGGCTGAGCAATCAATGGTTAGTACTGCTCAAAGATACTGCACTGGTATCTTTAATTGGAGTCAGTGATATTATGCGTCAAGCTGAGCTGAATAACGCCAACACGCACCAACCTTTCACATGGTATGGACTGGCGGCAGTGTTGTATTTACTGATCACGATCGTCAGCAAAATGGGCATTCGTCATCTTGAGCAACGCTTTACACGTTTTGAGCGGGAGGGCGCATGATCAGCGACTATTTTTCCACTATCGCACAAGGTATTCCAACCAGTTTATTGCTCACTCTCGTATCACTGATTGTGGCGTTTGTCCTTGCCATTGTGTTCACCTTTGTTTTGGCCTCCAATTTGCGCTGGCTCAAAATGCTGGTCAATGGCTATATCACCGTGTTCACTGGCACGCCACTATTGGTGCAAATCTTTTTGATCTATGCAGGTCCTGGGCAATTTCAGTGGATTATCGACAGCCCATTTTGGCATCTGCTCTCTGATGCATGGTTTTGCGCTATGTTAGCACTGGCACTGAATTCTGCCGCCTATTCCGCCCAATTGTTCTATGGCGCAGTAAAAGCTATTCCAAAAAGCCAATGGGAAGGCACTGCGGCACTGGGCTTAAGTCGCTGGCAGACCTTGCGCATCTTGGTGCCGTTCGCCCTTAAACGTGCGCTGCCGTCATATACCAATGAAATCATCTTGGTGTTCAAAGGCACATCACTAGCCTCGACCATCACGATTATGGATATCATGGGCTATGCTCGTCAGCTTTATGGCACACAATACGACGCTTTGCTGATCTACGGTTTAGCTGGGGTGATTTATCTCGTCATCACCGCCATTGCCACTGTGCTACTGCGTTATCTAGAAAATTATGTATTGCGGTTTGAACGGTTAGAAACTAGCAAAGCTAACTGATGATTACCTAAAATAAAAGTGCGGTTTTTCGGACCGCACTTTTTATTTTACCAATTACCGCCAGCACCACCGCCGCCGAATCCACCACCACCGAATCCGCCGCCGCCACCAAAGCCGCCTCCGCCGAAGCCGCCGCCAAAACCACCACCAAATCCGCCACGGTCATGGCGAGAGCGAGAGCGTCTTAGCGCACTTTCCACATTGCTTGGGCTGACATAAACGCTGCGATGCCCACGCAAAATTTGAATAAACACAAAGAAAATAAACAGCTGCACTGCTAGGCCAAAAATCCAACCTGCTATGTTGTCATCATCTTCTACTTTTTGTGGTGCATACTCACCAACGCTGGCTTTCATGATGGCTTGCAAACCGTTCGCAATGCCTTGAAAATAATTGCCTTGCTTAAATTGCGGCGTGATTTCATGACGAATGAGCTGTGAGAGCAACGCATCGGGCAGCGCACCTTCCAGCCCACGCCCTGTGGCGATAAACATTTTGCGATCGTTTTTGGCAATCAGCATCAGTACGCCATTATCCAAATTTTTGCGCCCAACACCCCAGTGATCACCTAACGCAAAAGCATATTCCGAAATATCATTATCCCCGACACTTGGGAGCATCACCACCGTGATTTGCGAGCTGGTCTTACGGCTATAATCTTGTAAATAACTTTCTAACGTTTGTGCTTGCGCCGCTGTCAATGTGTGAGTGTAATCATTAACATAACGAAATGGCTTAGGCACGTTTGGAAAGTCATACGCCGCCTGTGCAACACAAGCGACAAAAGCAAGGAGCAACAGCAAAGTGCGGTAAAATAATCTCATCGAATAACCACCTCATTGGGCAATTCATTGACATCACCATCCTGATAAGGGAAATGCACCGCCAACTTATCACCAATCATCGCAATAGCTTGGCTAATACCTTGCGTAAGCGCATCAACGCTGGCGTGTTGCGAAATCACATCGCAACACTGCTGCCAGAAATCCGCCTGCACAAAACGATCAATGCCATAGTCACCAATCACCGCACATTGCCGTTGATTAAGCACCACATAAATCAACACCCCATTATGGGCGGCAGTTTGTTGCATACCAAGTTCATTGAATACTTGCTCAGCACGCGCCACAACAGGACTTTCATGTGCAAGCACATCACTAAACTTAGCATTTTTTTCAATAACCACACGCAACTCCGCCGAGGTGCGATTTTCTAGCATCGCAATAGCAGACTCTACCGCTTGGCTGTCAATAGCTGATTTAGCAAATAAAGGCATAACCGCACTTTTAGTTAAAGTTCACGACAGGTGCGTTTTCAGAGCCTGCTTGCGCTTTGAAATACGGTTTATCTTTAAAGCCAAACAGCATTGCCACCAATTTGGTTGGGAATTGGCGCACTTTTTGGTTGTATTCTTTCGCAGCGGCATTGAAATCGTTACGTGCTTTATTAATGCGGTTTTCAGTGCCTTCAAGCTGAGCTTGCAGGTTTAAAAAGCCCTCATTGGCGCGTAATTCTGGGTAACGCTCAACAGTGACCAACAAACGCGACAATGCTGAGCTAACCTCACCTTGGTTTTGTTGGAATTGATTTAATTGCTCTTGCGTCATATTCGCTGGATCAATTTGTGTTTGTGACGCTTTAGAGCGAGCATCAACCACGGCGGTTAACGTTTCACGCTCAAAATTGGCCTGCCCTTTCACGGTGTTAACCAAATTCGGAATTAATTCAGCGCGGCGTTGATATTGGGTTTCCACATTCGCCCACACAGAGTTAATCTGCTCTTCCGCGCGCACTAAGCCGTTGTAGCTTGACATCAACGTGAAGCCAGCAATCACCGCGATGACAATAATAACCAACCATTTTTTCATGATATTTCCTTAAAATAAAAAGCACTTATCAAAGTGCGGTTAAGTCAAAACCCTATTGTGCGTAAGTTTTGCTAAAAATGCAATGACTACTCTACGACACAATCTTGCAGGACCGCCTTGTCATCATCTAATGATAACAATGAATACACCTGCGATTGCATTAAATTGCCATTATCCAGTGTACCTAGGCTTAACATATAATGCTCATTGGCATAAACAGGATTATTTGGCTGACTGTATTTCCCAGATTGGATTAATTTTAATGATTTACCTTGCCAATTCAACCCAACCGCACTTTTACCTTCTTCCAACAAAAAGTGTACTGGTAAAAATTGTGCATTACTGCAGCGGTAATTTATCTGCATTGGCGGGAACACGTTTGGCTCCGTGACATTCTCAATTTTAAAACGGACAGCGTAATGAAATGTGTCTTTAGAATGGGTGCGTGCAAATTGTCGGTTAAGCACCGCTCGCCATTCATACATGCCCGTATAAGGCAGCACTTGATAACGCCCAGATAAAATTTGCTCAACATTATGCTTGATGGGCAACAGCGCGTACTCCACAGGTGAATCAACGAGATTCGCGACGGTCAATAATTGCCCTTTTTTCGCCCAAAAACGATACACCTTGCTATTATTTGCTTGAATATCACCGACTAACTGCGCACTCGAGCTGCCTTTAGCAAAATGAATCGGCTCAAACGCCTCTCCCCACACGGCAAATGACAGCGTACCGAAACTTGCTAACATAATAATTTGTCTTAATCGCATAAAAACTCCATAAAAAAAGGAACGGCAAGCGTTCCTTTTTATCACTTGAAAATCAAGTTATAGTGCAGATTTTGCTTTTTCAACCAAAGCAGCGAAAGCCACTTTATCGAATACAGCAATGTCTGCCAAAATTTTACGGTCGATTTCAACAGAGGCTTTTTTCAAACCATTGATGAAACGGCTGTATGACAATCCGTTTTGACGAGCCGCTGCGTTGATACGCGCGATCCACAATTGACGGAATTGACGTTTACGTTGACGACGGTCACGGTAAGCATATTGACCTGCTTTGATAACCGCTTGGAAAGCAACGCGATACACGCGTGAACGTGCACCATAATAACCTTTAGCAGCCTTAAGAACTTTCTTATGACGAGCTCTAGCAACAACACCACGTTTTACACGGGCCATAGGGAATCTCCTTGAATATTTTAACTAAGATGAACTAGACGTACGGCAAACAAGCAACGACTAATACTTGGTCTGATTTTGCAACCATGGATTTGTGGCGCAAATGACGTTTACGTTTAGTTGATTTCTTGGTCAAAATATGACGCAAGTGAGATTGTTTACGCTTAAAACCGCCAGAAGCTGTTTTTTTGAAACGCTTCGCAGCACCGCGTACTGTTTTAATTTTTGGCATAATTTGGATAACTCCGCATTGTATGTTAATCAAACAAGATAATCAGGCGTAAAAGTGCGGTTGCACTCTTAACTTGCAAGCCTCATTACTTTTTCTTAGGGGCAAGCACCATCACCATTTGACGGCCTTCCAGTTTTGATGGAGCGGACTCCACCACGGCGATGTCTGCGAGATCGTTTTTTACACGCTCAAGCAGATCGACCCCGATTTGTTGATGGGCCATTTCACGTCCGCGAAAGCGGATAGTGATTTTGGTTTTATCCCCATCTTCGAGGAAACGAGTCAGGCTGCGTAGTTTTACCTGATAGTCACCCTCGTCTGTACCAGGTCGGAATTTGATTTCCTTGACCTGAACAACTTTTTGCTTTTTCTTTTGCTCTTTGGCAATTTTACTTTTTTCGTAGAGGAATTTACCGTAGTTCATAATGCGGCACACAGGTGGCTCCGCATTCGGGCTGATTTCCACTAAATCAAGCGCGGCAGCTTCCGCTTTGTCCAACGCTTCTTGAATATCGACAATCCCAACTTGCTCGCCTTCGGCGTCAATCAAACGAACTTCTTTCACTTTGATTTCATCATTAATACGATTCGGGCGGTTTGTTTGAACTCTTTTCACAGTCTTAATAATCTCATTCCTTTACTAGTCAAATAATCGTCGCCTTCAAAAAGACAACAGCGATCCGCTTTTAGAAAAAGCATAACGTGTGGATTATACGCACTCTTCAAGTGATTTGCAAGCGCTGACCGCACTTTGCTTTCGTGGGCTATCAGAATACAAGGCAGATGCTGACAATCTTTTATTCCCAGTACTCATAAAAGAGTTCCTTATTAGAAATTATAATATTGCTGTAAATAGTCGTCTAATTTTGCATCATTATCTGTATCTCCAACGCTTTTATAACCACCAGCAAGATATGCAGGATAAAGCCCATAAACATCTTGAACTGAAGCTATAATTTTATGAATTATCGGATCATAGTACAGATAATAAGTTGCACCAAAAACACAGCCCCCAAAGCTTTTTCTATCCTTTCGATTATAATGATTATATAAAATAATACGTGTTTTTTCATCCATAAACCTGACCTCATAAATTCGCCCTTCAAACTCCAGCGTTTTAGGAAATTGAACATCGCTATGTTCAACATCTTGCAAAGATCTCCACTCTAATGGTGGAGTCGAAGGAGTTGCAACGGTAAATAAAAAAGATAGGCAAAGAACAAACAGACGAAATGCCTTGGTTTACATTTGGATAAAAAAATTCAATAACTTGTTCATAGTTTATTCTTCGCAATAAAAAAGCAAGCCCAAGGCTTGCTTTTTCTCTCACTACTCTTCGCCAGTCAGCTTGAGTTCACGGTTGTGGACTTGTTGTTTGAGTTGTTCCACAAACTCATCCACAGCAATGGCGCCGAGATCTTTACCTTTGCGAGTGCGCACGGCGATTTTGCCTTCCGCCATCTCTTTGTCACCGCACACGAGCATATACGGCACGCGTTGCAAGGTGTGTTCGCGGATTTTGAAGCCAATTTTTTCATTGCGTAGGTCGGTTTTTACCCGCAAGCCTGCGTCAGAGAGTTTTTTCGCCACTTGGTGCACATAATCTGATTGGCTGTCGGTAATGTTCATCACCACCGCTTGGGTTGGCGCCAGCCACGCTGGGTAGAAGCCCGCGTATTCTTCGGTGATGATACCGATAAAGCGCTCTAGGGAGCCTAAGATCGCACGGTGAATCATCACCGGAGTTCTGCGCTCGTTGTCTTCCGCCACATAAGAGGCATTCAAGCGGCCAGGCAGCGCAAAGTCGAGCTGGATAGTGCCGCATTGCCATTCACGATCAAGGCAGTCGTGCAGTGTGAATTCAATTTTCGGGCCATAGAACGCACCTTCACCCTCTTGAATTTCAAATTGCAAGCCATTGTGCTCAAGCGCGGCGGCAAGGTCAGCCTCTGCCTTGTCCCACATTTCATCACTGCCGATGCGCGATTCTGGGCGAGTGGAGAGCTTGACGTCGATGTCTTTAAAGCCAAAGGTGCTGTAAATGTCGTACACCATTTTGATGCACGAGGTCACCTCGCCTTCCACTTGCTCTTCAGTACAGAAAATATGCGCATCATCTTGGGTGAAACCGCGCACACGCATCAAGCCGTGCAGTGAGCCTGATGGTTCATTGCGGTGACATGAGCCAAACTCTGCCATGCGCAGTGGCAAATCGCGGTAGGATTTCAAGCCTTGGTTGAAAATTTGCACGTGCCCTGGGCAGTTCATCGGCTTGATGGCATATTCACGGTTTTCCGATGAGGTAGTGAACATTAAATCACCGTAGTTTTGCCAGTGGCCTGTGCGCTCCCACAATACGCGGTCCATCATAAAGGGGCCTTTCACTTCTTGATAGTCGTATTGTTTCAACTTGGTGCGTACAAAAGTTTCCAACTCACGGAAAATCGTCCAGCCGTTATTGTGCCAAAACACCATACCAGGTGCTTCTTCTTGCATGTGGTAAAGGTCAAGTGCTTTACCGATTTTGCGGTGATCCCGTTTGGCCGCCTCTTCTAGGCGTTGCAAATAGGCAGAAAGTTGTTTTTTATCCGCCCATGCGGTGCCGTAAATGCGTTGCAGCATTTTGTTGTCTGAATTGCCACGCCAGTAAGCGCCTGCCACTTTTTGCAGTTTGAAATGATGACAGAATTTCATGTTCGGCACGTGTGGGCCACGGCACATATCAATATATTCTTGGTGATGATAAAGCGCTGGAGTGGCATCTTTTGGAATATTTTCATCCAAGATCGCCAGTTTATACTCTTCACCACGCGCTTTAAATGTGTCGTAAGCTTTTTGCCAGTCAACCACTTCTTTCACCACGTCGTAGTCGGTTTTTGCCAACTCAAGCATGCGTTTTTCAAGTGCCTCGATATCTTCAGCGGTCAAAGAACGGTCGAGATCCACATCATAATAAAAGCCATTGTCAATCGTCGGTCCAATCGCCATTTTCACATCTGGGAAGAGCTGCTTGATGGCATGCCCCAATAAGTGCGCACAAGAGTGGCGGATGATTTCTAAACCGTCTTCGTCTTTGGCGGTGATGATTTCCAATGTGCTGTCATCGGTGATGAGATCGCAAGCGTCTTTGCGCTCGCCATTCACACGCCCTGCAATGCAGGCTTTGGCTAAGCCGCTGCCAATGCTGGCGGCAACGTCATAAATGGAAACAGCATGCTCAAATTCACGTTTTGAGCCATCGGGTAAAGTAATAACTGGCATAAAATATCCTTTTACAGTGGTCACCCCTACGTAAGGCAACTTGTGGTTGAAAAAATGATCACAGCTTGCACGGCCTTGACCCACAATGTCGAGGCAAGCACAAGCCAATAGGGGCAATAGTATAGCACCATTTTTGCCCAACCGCACTTTTATTGAGAGCTGGATCACAAAAGTGCGGTTTGCTTTAGGAAATCCGCCTTTTACAGTGATAAATGGGATACAATAAGACTAGAATAATAGCCATGGGGGTGGATTATGTGGAAAGCCATTTCGCAATTGCTAGCCGATCAACTCGGTGCATATTATTCCATTAAAACCAAAGAGGCGGTGCAAGACGGCGAGCAACACCACGCGTGGGTGATTGACGACGGCACGCTACCCGTGTTTGTGAAAGCCAACGACCGCACTTTTCGCGCCACTTTTCGCGCCGAAGCCGATCAGCTTGAAGCACTGGCTGCGACCAAAACCGTTCGCGTGCCACGCGTTTACGGCGTAGGCTGCTCAGAAAACAGCAGCTTTATTGTGATGGAATATCTTCCACTTTCCCCAATTTCTGCTAAAAACCAAAAAGCGCTTGGTCGTAAACTAGCCCAATTACATAGCCATAGCACAACGGATAGCTATGGTTTTGACTACGACACTTGGCTCGGGCCAGTTTACCAACCTAACGCTTGGCGTAAAAACTGGAGCACCTTTTTTGCGGAAAATCGTATCGGTTGGCAGTTGCAATTGTGCAAAGAACAAGGCATTCATTTTGGCAATTTTGAAAACATTATCTCAGCGGTGAGTTTTCACCTTGCCAAACATCAACCAAAACCTGCACTTTTACATGGCGCATTTTATGCCAAAAATCGTGGAGTGAGTGACGACGACATAGTACTATTTGACCCTGCTTGTTATTGGGGTGATCATGAGTGTGATTTAGCGCTCAATGCATTGTTTGAGAGTGATCTTGATGCGTTTTATCAAGGCTACAGTGACATTTGCCCAATCGATCAAGGCTATGCTTATCGCCAGACCATTTATCAATTGTATTATCTACTCAATTTTAGTCACCGTTTTGGGGGCGACTATATTGAACGCGCAATGGAAAATATCGAATTAATCAGCTAAAAGACAGAAAGTGCGGTCAAAAACCGCACTTTGCATTTTAATCCAGTGGTGCAAGCCCTGGTAGGCTGGCGAAACTTTTGGCTTTAACCGTGTGGTAAAAATCCTGCATAAATGCGCGCTCAGCATCAGTTTCACGCATCGCAGCATAAAGCTGGCTGAACAAGCCTTTGCGAGTGATTTTGCGCGCCACCACATAACCTCGTTCAAGATACGGCAACACCGCCCAATACGGTAGCGCGGCCACGCCACGTCGGCTCGCCACCAATTGAATAATGGCAATGGTCAGCTCGCTGGTGCGCCGCTCTGGGCGGATGCCTTTCGGGCTGAGCACTTTGCGCACCAAATCCAGCATGTCATCAGGCACAGGATAGGTGATCAAGGTTTCATCAATAAAATCCTCCGCCTGCCAAGTGTTTTTATTGGCTAGCGGATGATCTTTACTGCAAAGCCCGACCATTTCATAGGCAAAGAGTGGTTTATGTACAATACCTGGCGTTTCTTCAATTTCAGACACAATCGCCATGTCCGAGCGGTGTGTCAGCAAAAGCCCAATGGCATCAGTGTGAAAACCTGACACAATATCCAGCTCTACCAACGGCCAGTGTTGACGAAAGGCGTCCATCGCGGGCATCAACCAGTCAAAGCAGGTGTGGCACTCCACCGCAATGCGCAGCTCCCCTGCATCACCTTCCTTCACCCGCACAATGTCGAGCTCCGCCTCGGCAATTTTCGGCAAAATGTCGTAGGCCAATTTGATCAGGCGCTCGCCGGCGGCGGTGAAATGCAACGGCTGGGTTTTGCGCTCAAACAGTGTTAAGCCGTATTGCTCTTCAAGCTGTTTGATTTGATGCGACAGTGCAGATTGCGTAAGGTACACTCGCTGTGCGGCAAGCGAAACACTACCCGCCTCTTTCAGAGCAACTAAGGTTTTCAAATGGCGTAGTTCTAAAAATATCGGCTTCATTAATCAAATTCATAGTTATGTGAAAATTATGATGTTGCATAATACCCTAAAATCTTGCATTCTGCATCACAGATAGACATTTAGACGTCTATTTGAGATTAAAAAAATAAAACTGGAGAAAACTATGACGACATTTCATTTAAGCGGCTTTCCGCGTGTGGGTGCAAAACGTGAATTAAAATTCGCGCAAGAACGTTATTGGCGCAAAGAATTGGGTGAGCAAGATTTATTGGATCTCGCCAAAGCGCTGCGTGAGAAAAACTGGAAACACCAAGCCGAGGCGAACGCAGACTACGTCGCTGTAGCTGATTTTACCTTTTATGATCATATTTTAGATCTACAAGTGGCCACTGGCGCCATCCCAGCGCGTTTTGGATTCGACAGCCAAAAATTGACGTTAGAGCAATTTTTCGAGCTGGCGCGCGGCAACAAAACTCAGCACGCGATTGAAATGACAAAATGGTTCGACACTAACTATCACTACCTTGTGCCAGAATTTTTAAAAGACACCGAATTTAAAGCCAATCCAGCGCATTATATGCAACAAGTGCAAGAAGCCAAAGCGCTCGGCTTAACCCCGAAAGCGACCTTGGTAGGCCCAATTTCATTCTTATTCTTGGGTAAAGAAAAAGGTAAAGAGGCGTTTGACCGTTTATCATTGTTACCAAAACTGTTACCTGTGTACGCTGAAATCCTAAGTGCTGTTGCCGAGGCTGGCTGCGAGTGGATTCAAATCGATGAGCCAATTTTGGCCGTTGACTTGCCACAAGCGTGGCTAGATGCCTTCAAAGACACTTACTCACAACTCAGCAAAGTGGATGCTAAATTATTGCTTGCGACATATTTCGGCTCAGTTGCTGAACACGCGGCTTTACTGAAAAGTTTGCCAGTGGACGGCTTGCACCTGGATTTGGTGCGCGCGCCTGAACAAATTGATGCGTTCAAAGACTACGACAAAGTCCTGTCTGCGGGCGTGATCGACGGACGTAATATCTGGCGTGCGAATTTAAATGCGGTGCTTGATGTGCTTGAGCCATTAAAAGCACAATTGGGTGACCGCTTATGGATTGCCCCAAGCTGCTCATTGTTGCATGTGCCGTATGATTTATCGGTTGAAACCAAATTGGATCAAGATCTCTACTCATGGCTTGCCTTCTGCTTGCAAAAAGTTGATGAATTGCGTGTGTTGAAAACCGCACTTAATGAAGGCCGCGCGGCAGTACAATCTGAATTAGACGCCAGCCAAGCAGCTGCGGATGCGCGTGCAAGCTCTAAAGCAATTCACCGCCCAGAAGTGGCTGCCCGCTTGAAAGATTTGCCAGCTAATGCAGATCAACGTAAATCTCCATTTGCACAGCGTATCAAATTACAGCAAGAGTGGTTAAAACTTCCATTATTGCCAACCACCAATATCGGTTCATTCCCGCAAACAACCGAGATTCGCCAAGCCCGTGCGGCCTTCAAAAAAGGCACATTGTCGGCTGAAGACTATGAAGCAGCGATGAAAAAAGAGATCGCTTATGTGGTCGAACAACAAGAGAAATTGGATCTTGATGTGTTAGTTCACGGTGAAGCCGAACGTAACGATATGGTGGAATACTTCGGTGAATTGCTCGATGGCTACGCCTTCACTAAATTTGGTTGGGTGCAAAGCTACGGTAGCCGCTGTGTTAAACCACCGATTATTTTTGGTGACGTAGTGCGCCCAGAGCCGATGACAGTATCTTGGTCAACCTATGCGCAAAGCCTGACTAAAAAACCAATGAAAGGCATGCTCACAGGCCCAGTTACCATGCTGCAATGGTCATTTGTGCGCAACGACATTCCGCGTTCACAAGTTTGTAAACAAATCGGTTTAGCATTGAATGACGAAGTGCTTGATCTTGAAAAAGCGGGCATCAAAGTCATTCAAATTGATGAGCCAGCCATTCGTGAAGGCTTGCCACTCAAACGTGCTGATTGGGATGAATACCTTAAATGGGCAACTGAAGCGTTCCGTTTGACGTCACACGGTGCAGAAGACTCCACTCAAATTCACACCCACATGTGTTATTCTGAGTTCAACGACATTCTGCCAGCGATTGCCTCAATGGATGCCGATGTGATCACCATCGAAACCTCACGTTCAGATATGGAACTGCTCACCGCCTTTGGTGACTTCAAATATCCAAACGACATTGGCCCAGGGGTTTACGACATCCACAGCCCGCGCGTACCACAAGCCAGCGAGATTGAGCATCTATTGCGCAAAGCCTTAGATGTTATTCCAGCTGAACGCCTATGGGTCAACCCAGACTGCGGCTTAAAAACTCGTGCTTGGCCTGAAACCAACGCCGCGTTAGAAGTGATGGTAAGCGTGACCAAACAATTACGTAAAGAGTTGAACTAACCAACCAAAACACAACCTCAAAGCCACTGCTTGCAGTGGCTTTTTTTGATCAAAAAGGTAAAGTGCGGTTTTTCGCCAGTTGAATCACTTTTGTATTGACAACTCACGGATAAAACGTTATTTCTATACAGGTTCACGTTTGCGAGTGAACAGAAGAGGCGCAACGGTCAGGCAGTTATCTCAACGCGTCGGGCGGAGATAATCAGGGGAACGTTGCCGAGGTGAGTGATATCCGACAATATCATTTATCGGCTGCTAGGGCTGAATCCCTAGGGCTGTCATCACGCTTGTGATGGAGTGCTTCAATCTCATCAACCGCACTTTCCTTTCTGTTTACGCAATCTATAACAACATTATTTATCGTTTAACTTTACAGGAAATTTTATGTCACATCTTTCAGTTGCAAAATTTGGCGGCACCAGTGTTGCCAACTACCCTGCCATGCAAGCCTGTGCTCGCATTGTCATTAATGATCCTAACACCCGTGTAGTGGTGCTCTCCGCCTCTGCTGGCGTCACTAATATTTTAGTTGAACTGGCCAACGGCTGTGATGCCGCCCGACGTGAAGAACTACTTGCACAATTACACCAAATTCAGTATGCCATTTTAGATGAAATTAAAGACAATCACGCTATTTGTACTGACATTGACCGCCTATTAGCAAACATCAAAGGCCTTGCGGAAGCTGCTAGCCTTGCCACATCACCTGCATTGACCGATGAGTTGATTAGCCATGGTGAGATGATGTCAACCAAGATTTTTATTGAAATCCTACACGAACTCAATACCCGTGCTACTTGGGTGGATGTGCGCCAACTGGTCGCTACCAATAGTCACTACGGTAAAGCTGCACCTGATGATGCCAAAACCCAGAAAAACTGTGACAACATCTTAAAACCCTTGATCGATCAAGGCGAACTGGTGATCACGCAAGGTTTCATTGGGCGTGATGAATTAGGTAAAACCACCACTCTCGGTCGCGGTGGTAGTGACTATTCTGCTGCACTTTTAGCCGAAATGCTTAACGCTAAAGATGTACTGATTTGGACTGATGTGCCAGGCATCTACACTACCGACCCACGCATTGTGCCACAAGCGCAAAAAATTGATACCATGAGCTTTGCTGAAGCCGCCGAAATGGCAACCTTTGGTGCAAAAGTGCTACACCCTGCCACCTTGCTGCCTGCGGTGCGCAGTAATATTCCTGTTTATGTTGGTTCAAGTAAAGCGCCAGAAGCGGGTGGCACTTGGGTGACACGCGATCCGCAACCGCGCCCAACCTTCCGCGCCATTGCGCTGCGCCGTGATCAAACACTCCTCACGCTGACCAGCCTGAGTATGCTGCACGCACAAGGCTTTTTAGCCAATGTCTTTGCAATTTTAGCGAAATACAAAATCTCAGTTGACACCGTGACCACGTCCGAAGTGAGCGTTGCAGTGACGCTGGATAAAACAGGTTCAGCCTCTTCAGGCGCATCAATGCTATCTAGCGAATTGATGGACGCATTAAGTGAAGTGTGCCATGTTAAGGTGGACTCAGGGCTAGATTTGGTTGCGTTAATCGGCAACGACTTGCACCTGACATCAGGTGTGGCAAAACGCCTGTTCACCACCCTTGAGCCATATAATGTGCGAATGATCGGCTATGGCGCCAGCACCAACAATGTCTGCCTACTGGTACCAAGCGAACACGCTAATGAAATTGTGGTAAAATTGCACAGCGAATTATTTGAATAAGAGTGCGGTTGCCGCAGAAAATAGAAAATCAAACCGCACGTTAAAGTGCGGTTTATTTTGAGTAGCGTTTGGTGTCGCTGTTTTCGTCCAGCGCATTGAGCCAATCGAGTTTTTGTTTGATTTTTGCTTCCATGCCTCGCTCGGTGGGGAAATAGAGCTGGGTGTCGGCAAGCTCAGGGGGGAAATAATTCTCGCCTGCGGCATACGCGTGTTCTTCGTGGTGGGCATAGCGGTATTCTGCGCCAAAGCCAAGATCTTTCATCAGTCGCGTTGGCGCATTACGCAGGTGCGCGGGCACATCAAAATCAGGGCTTTCAAGGGCGAGCTGCTTGGCGGCTTTAAACGCCGTATGCACCGCATTACTTTTCGGTGCAACCGCAAGATAGACTATCGCCTGCGCTATGGCGCGCTCACCTTCATACGCCCCCACGCGGGTGAAACAATCCCACGCGGCAATGGCCACTTGCATCGCGCGCGGGTCTGCATTGCCGACATCTTCAGAGGCGATAGCGAGCAGCCGCCGCGCCACATAAAGCGGGTCGCCCCCTGCTGTAATAATGCGTGCATACCAATAAAGTGCGGCATCAGGCGCTGAACCACGCACCGATTTATGCAGCGCAGAGATAAGATCGTAATAACGATCACCTTGTTTATCAAACCGCGCTTGTCGCTCGCCAAGCACATCTGTGAGCAGTTGTACACTCAAGTGTTTAGCACCTTGTTGCTCTAGCGCCATATCAAGCATCAATTCAAGGCAGTTCAGGGCAAGACGCGCATCACCGTTGACATAATCCGCCAGCATGGTCAGCACATTTTCATCCATAGTGATCGCCTGTCCACCATAACCGCACTTTTCATCACTTAATGCCCGTTCAAGCACTTGCAAAATGGCCTGACTATCCAGCCCTTTTAGACGATACACCCGTGCACGGGATAAAATCGCGCTGTTGAGCTCAAAAGAGGGGTTTTCGGTGGTCGCACCGATAAAAATAATAGTGCCGTCTTCAATATAGGGCAAAAAAGCATCTTGCTGGCTTTTATTGAAGCGATGGACTTCATCAACAAATAAAATGGTGCGTTTATCACAAGTGCGGTTGTGCTGTGCTTTTTCAATCGCAGCGCGTATTTCTTTTACCCCTGAGATGACCGCAGAAATGCGCTCCACTTCCGCTTGAATGCGCTGCGCCATAATCTCCGCTAATGTCGTTTTGCCCGTGCCAGGCGGCCCCCACAAAATCATGGAATGAATAAAGCCTGCCTCAATGGCGCGCCGCAACGGCTTATCAGGTGCTAAAAGATGTTCTTGCCCGTAGTAATGATCCAGCGTTTGTGGGCGCATTCTCGCTGCCAGCGGGCGGAAATCAGGGGCGAAGTCGAAGGTTAAATTGCTCATCACCGCACTTTTGATTAACGTTGGTCGTCTAATTCCACGCCTTTTGGCACTTTAAAGCTAAATACACTTGCGTCAATCGGTAAATTGTTGATATTACGCAATTGATACAAATTAGCTTGCCCATCTTGCTCAACGGTGCTGAAATTTTTCAGCAAGCCGTTAGCATCAATGCGAATCTGGAATTTTTTAATATTACTATTTTTCGCCTTTGGCACCAGTGTGAAATTATCGCCCTGTTGGCTCACTTGGTACTGCTGCCATTTAGCAGGATCATTGGTGGTGAGCAAAATAAATGGCGTATTGACAATGGCATCGGTCACTTTTTTTGCCGTCACTTGTTGCACAAAAGGATCGTAATACCACAAGGTTTTACCATCTGCGATGATGTGCGTTTCTTGCGGCGCTTTGGTATCTAAACGAAATAAATTCGGGCGTTTGACTTGAAACTTACCGCTGCCTTCTTGTACCAGCTTGCCTTGCGCGGTGGTCACACGCTGAGCAAAATCTGCTTTGTATGATGACACCTGCGACAAACGCTGTTGCAAATCACCCGCTGCATCTGCCAACGCAACACTGGAAATCGCCCCCAATGCGAGCGCAAACATGGCTTTATTCATCACTTTCATAACTATCCTCTTGGTTACCTCTTAGCTGCTTAGACCGCACTTTGACGTTGAAGTTTCTTAGATGTCGCTGCGCGGCGCTAAAATCTCGCGCTTGCCATTGGTTGGCGCAGAGACAATCCCCTGTGCTT
>NZ_JABMII010000006.1 GCF_014884995.1 Spirabiliibacterium pneumoniae | reverse complement strand
GTGCGGTCTAACCGCACTTTATATTCCAGTAATCCCATAAGCTAGTAGGGGAGAGAACGTTATTGTCGATAACCGCTTAAGAATTTTTCTAATTGCTTAAGTGCGGTTTCAAGTTGTTGCACGTGTGGGAGGGTGACGACGCGGAAGTGGTCGGGTTGATGCCAGTTGAAGCCGCGGCCATGCACGAGTAGAACCTTTTCTTGTAACAGTAAATCGAGCACAAATTTCTCATCATCGTAGATGCTGTACATATGTGTGTCGATTTTCGGGAACATATACATCGCACCCATCGGCTTCACACAACTGATGCCTGGAATGCTGTTGAGCATCTCATAGGCTTTGTTGCGCTGCTCCAAAAGCCGCCCACCGGGGAGAATATATTCGTTAATGCTTTGATAGCCCCCAAGTGCGGTTTGAATCGCATGTTGCATCGGCACGTTGGCACACAGGCGCATGGAGGCGAGCATATCTAAGCCTTCAATGTAGCCCGCTGCGGCGTGTTTCGGCCCGTGGAGCAACATCCAGCCTTGGCGAAAGCCTGCAACCCGATAGGCTTTAGATAACCCATTGAAGGTCACCGTTAGCAGGTCAGGTGCAAGGGCGGCGATATGGTGATGCACTGCGCCGTCGTAGAGAATTTTGTCGTAGATTTCATCGGCAAAGATGATCAATTTATTTTGGCGCGCCACTTCCGCAATTTGCAGCAACAATTCGCGGCTATAAACCGCCCCTGTTGGGTTGTTCGGGTTGATAATCACAATCCCTTTGGTGCGTTCACTGATTTTGCTTTTGATGTCGTCAATGTCAGGAAACCAATCGGCGCTTTCATCGCACATATAATGCACTGCTTTGCCACCCGAGAGTGTCACCGCCGCCGTCCACAGTGGATAATCTGGCATCGGCACCAGCACTTCGTCGCCGTCGTTGAGCAGCGCTTGCATCGACATCACAATCAGCTCAGAGACGCCATTGCCGATATACACATCATTCACCGATGGACTGCGCAGGCCTTTGGATTGGTAATATTGCACCACCGCTTTGCGCGCAGAATAAAGCCCTTTTGAGTCGCAGTAACCTTGTGCAGTTGGTAGGTTGCGCATCACATCGACTAAAATTTCATCGGGTGCTTCAAAACCAAACGGGGCAGGATTGCC
Organism: Spirabiliibacterium pneumoniae; assembly: GCF_014884995.1. Classification (GTDB taxonomy): domain Bacteria; phylum Pseudomonadota; class Gammaproteobacteria; order Enterobacterales; family Pasteurellaceae; genus Spirabiliibacterium; species Spirabiliibacterium pneumoniae. Next base: position 218,212 of record NZ_JABMII010000006.1, on the reverse strand, counting down.
AATGTTGAGCTTGAGAATTTTATGTCCTTCTTCTTCAAGACGCAGTGCCTCTTTGTGCACCACGCCGCGAATATCATAGCAGACGTGTTCTAATTTATCTGATTTCGGAAACGTGTTCATTGGCAGTCCTTAAACTAAGCGATCATTGCCTTTACTTTACGCTTTTGGCGCAAAAAATTAAAGATTTTATCCGCAATTTTTGCAAAAGTGCGGTAAAATTCTCCCTTTATTGAATTGATCGAGTTTGGGGTTTTTGTGCTGAATTGTTGGGCATCATTACAACGCGCGCTCCACACCGCTTTGCGCAGTGCCGAGGAAAACTGGCAAGATTATTACGCCCTGAGCTGCACTGTGCCTATCAGTCAAGACGATGCTAGTGCACTGTCATGGCTTAAAGGGCAACAGCATTTCCCGCAGTGTGTTTGGCAGCCGCGTAATCAATCGCACCTCACCCTGGCGTTGGGGCAGGTGGCATTGTTAAGTGACCTTGCTTGTGCGCAGGCGGTGGTGGATCGCACCGCGCTGAGTTTAATCGGCGGGGTGAAATTTGATGGTAGCGCGCAATTTTTATTGCCTCGTTTAATGCTATCGTGTAGCGAAACGGCGATACACGCCACCTTGTGTTTGCAAGCAGGCGAAGAGAAAAGTGCGGTTGCGCACTGGCTTGACGGCTTGCGTGAGCCGTTACCTATTGCGCCAATAACAACGGCATTGCGTTTTACTAGCCAAGCTTACAATCAAGCACAATGGTGTGCCTTAGTGACGCGAGCACTTGCGGCAATTGATGCAGGCGAATTTGTCAAAGTGGTGCCTGCACAGATGAAATGTTACGACTTTGACAGCCCATTTTGCGCACTCGACTTTATTGCGCATGCGAAAGCACAGCAGCCACAGTGTTATGGCTTTTTGTGGGCACAAAGCCCAACGCAAGCCTTTTTTGGCATCAGCCCAGAGCGTTTTTACCACCGCACAGGATGCCTGCTGCACACTGAGGCGCTAGCAGGCACGGTGAAGTGCGGTGAGCACACTGTTGATAATCAGCGCGCGTTGGCGTGGCTGATGCAAGACAATAAAAATAGCCACGAAAATCATCTTGTGGTGGAGGATATTGTGCACAAGCTCACGCCACTTGCATATCAGATTGAAGTCGGCGAACTGGAAGGGCGCGTGTTGGGTTATGTACAGCATTTGGCACGCCCTATCAGCGCACGCCTGAAAAGTGCGGTCAGCGATGCGCAATGCACGCACGCCATTCACCCCAGTGCTGCGGTGGGCGGGCTGCCGAAAGCGCCTGCCTTGGCCTTTTTGAAGCAGCACAATATCGAGCGGGGCTGGTATGCGGGCACGTTTGGGTTGATGAGTCAAAAGTGCAGTGAATTTTGCGTTGCGATCCGATGCGCTGATCGCATAGCGGGGCAAATTCGCGTTTACGCTGGCGCAGGGATTGTGAGAGGATCTGATCCCTTGCTAGAATGGCAAGAAATTGAACGCAAAACAGCAGGGATTTTGTCTGTTTTGCATTATAACGGGAGATAATCATGTCGGTTGCACTGTTTAATCGCGTTTGGGCGCGTGTTATTTTAACCGCACTTATCCGTCAAGGGGTGCAGCATATTTGCATTGCGCCAGGATCGCGCTCAACCCCTTTAACGCTTGAAGCCGCGCGTTTTGCGCGCGAGCAGCGCGTGCGCGTGCATACGCATTTTGATGAGCGCGGGCTGGGATTTTATGCTTTAGGCTTGGCGAAATCCAGCGAGCAATGTGTTGTGATCATCACAACATCTGGCACAGCTGTGGCGAACCTTTATCCTGCGGTGATTGAAGCCTCACTCACTGGTGTGAAATTGGTGGTGCTTTCAGCCGATCGTCCTGTGGAACTTTTACATTGTGGTGCCAATCAATCTATTGAGCAACAAGGGATTTTCGCCGATTATCCCGTAGCGGCACTGAATTTGCCGCGCCCGAGCGAGGAACTTAAGCCCCAGTGGTTGTTGAGTGTGCTCAGTGAGGCGCTATTCAAACAGCAGCAAGGTGGCGTGGTGCATATCAATGCGCCATTTGCAGAACCGCTTTATGGTGTAGATGAAAGTGCGGTCAATGCCCACCCCTGGCTTGAGCCTATTCAACCGTGGCTTAAAAGCAGCCAGCATTGGCGCATTTATCCCCACGGGCAGCGCGAGGTGTTAGTGCATGAAAATTGGGATGAGTGGCGCACCAAACGCGGCGTGATTGTGGTGGGCAAGCTCGGCGCGCGCGAACGCATGGGCTTGGCACAGTGGGCGCAAACGCTCGGCTGGGTGATGATCACTGATATTCAATCAGGGATCGCCGCACCGTTACCACATGCGGATATTTGGCTGGCTAATGAGGCGGTGCGCACCAAACTCTTGAACGCCGACATTGTGATTCAATTCGGGCGACAAATCATTAGCAAACGCGTTCAGCAATTTTTGGCGACCTTTTCGGGCGAATTTTGGCAGGTGGACACAATGGCAAGCGCTTGTGATCCGCACCATCATCATGCCACTCGCTTTGTGGCGCCTGTGCATCACTGGCTACGCGCACACCCACCATTGCGTCAACGTGAGTGGCTACTGGAGCCTTTAGCATTATCAAAATTTTGTCGCGAATTTATCGCTCAACAAGTCGGTGGCAAGCTCAATGAGGCGTCATTAGCGCATTTTGTGGAACGGATTTTGCCACGCAATGGCGTATTATTTTTAGGCAACAGTTTATTTGTCCGTTTGGTTGATGCCCTAGGCTTTTTGCCAGAGGATTACCCCGTGTTCACCAATCGTGGCGCCAGTGGTATTGACGGCTTAATTGCCACAGCCGCAGGCGTTGGGCAAGCCACTGGGCAGCCGTTGGTGGCGATGATAGGTGATGTCAGCGCGCTTTATGATCTCAATTCGTTGGCGTTGTTGCGCCAAGTGCCGCAGCCAACTATCGTATTTGTGATCAACAATAATGGCGGGGCAATCTTTAATATGCTGGGCGTTGAACAAGATGTTAAAGACACCTTTTATCGTATGCCGCATGGGCTGGAATTTGCGCAAGCGGCGGCGATGTTTGGTTTGAATTATCAGCGCCCGTACACATGGGCGGATCTCAATACGGTTCTCAAGCAAGCCTACGCGCGCAAAGAAACCACGCTGATTGAAATTAAATCAGCCCCAAGTGAAGGCAGCGATATTTATCGTAATTTATTAGACCAAATTGCTAAGGCGGTGATCGGTGGCTAAGCCCATTGCAGTATTTTTACACGGCCTGCTAGGCGACAAACAGGACTGGCAGGCGGTTGAAAAACAACTTGCCATTGATACCTTAAGCCTTGATTTGCCTTTGCATGGTGAAAATCGTGATGTGAGCGTGGAGAGTTTTTTTGATGTGGCGTGTTGGCTTGATGGCGAACTGGAGAGTTATCGCAAACGCCCGCTGATTTTGGTGGGGTATTCTTTGGGCGCACGCATTGCACTGTATTATAGCTATGCGTTTTTGCCGAAAGGGCGGCAACCGCACTTGCTAATACTTGAGGGGGGCAATCTTGGTTTAAATGACCCGACCGCTCGTCAATTACGTTGGGAGCATGATACCCTATGGGCAGAACACTTTGCCCATCATCCCATTGATCAAACATTAAGCGTATGGTATCAACAAGAGGTGTTTGCTTCACTTTCCCCTAGCGCGCGCAACGCATTGCTGGAAGCGCGTGCAGGCAACGATCCTATGGCCATCAGCCAAATGCTGCTTGCCACCAGCCTTGCAAAACAGCCGTGTTTTATCGATTCGGTGAAAAATAGCCCTTTTTCGGTGCATTATGTGTGTGGCGAGCAGGATCAAAAGTTCTGCCAAATGGCGCAAGAGCACGCACTCATCACACACACCATCGCCCACGCTGGGCATAATGCGCACCGTGAAAATCCCAAAGCCTATGCGGCAGTGTTGACCGCACTTTTTAAATCATTGTTATAAGGATAATCCATGTTATACCCAAGCGAAGAAATATTATATGCCCCTGTTGAGTGGGTCGATTGCAGCCGTGATTACAGCGATATTTTGTATCACAAATCCCCCGACGGCATTGCGAAAATCACCATCAACCGCCCACAAGTGCGCAACGCCTTTCGCCCACAAACGGTGAAAGAGATGATCCACGCCTTCTCTGATGCCCGTTTTGATGAAAAGATCGGCGTTATTGTGCTCACTGGTCAAGGTGAAAAAGCCTTTTGCGCTGGCGGCGATCAAAAAGTGCGCGGCGATTATGGCGGCTATAAAGATGAAAGTGGCGTGCATCATCTCAACGTATTGGATTTTCAGCGCGATATTCGCACCTGCCCAAAACCGGTGGTGGCGATGGTAGCGGGCTTTGCCATTGGCGGTGGTCACGTGCTGCACATGATGTGTGATTTAACCATAGCGGCCGATAATGCCGTGTTTGGGCAAACGGGGCCAAAAGTCGGCTCGTTCGACGGCGGCTGGGGTGCAAGCTATATGGCACGCATCGTAGGGCAGAAAAAGGCGCGCGAAATTTGGTTTTTATGCCGCCAATACAGCGCGCAAGAAGCGCTTGATATGGGCTTGGTCAACACCGTAGTGCCGTATGCTGAACTTGAACGTGAAACCGTGCGCTGGTGTCGCGAAATGCTGCAAAACAGTCCAATCGCCCTGCGTTGCTTGAAAGCCGCATTGAATGCCGATTGCGACGGGCAAGCAGGCTTACAAGAACTGGCTGGCAATGCCACCATGCTCTTCTACATGACCGAAGAAGGCCAAGAAGGGCGCAACGCCTTCAATCAAAAACGCGAACCCGATTTCAGCAAATTTAAACGTAACCCGTAAGATAAAGTGCGGTTGACCGCACTTTGACTGCAAAAGGAATGATTATGCGATCATATCAACTTTATCACTACACCATTCCAATGGATTCACAGGTGGTGCTGCGTAACCGATTTTTAAAACAGCGTGAGGGCTTGCTGGTTCACGTAAAGTGCGGTGAGCATGAAGGCTGGGGTGAGATTGCACCCTTGCCAGAATACAGCGCGGAAACGCTCGAGCAGGCTTTGGTGCAGGCGCGTGCATGGCTTGAAGATTGGTCGGCGCTGCGTTGCCCATGCGAAAAAATGTCGCTCACAGGGCTTTATCCGTCGGTGGCGTTTGGACTAAGTTGTGCGATGGCGGAGCTTAGCGGAAAGCTAGGTGAGGCGATGAACACCCACAGTGCGCCGTTGTGTTATGGCGATCCTGATGAGCTTTATGCCAAATTGGATAAAATTGAAGGTGAAAAAGTCGCTAAAATCAAAGTCGGGCTTTATGAAGCGAATCGTGACGGGCTGATTGCCGATATGTTTTTAGAAGCCATCCCTGACTTGCAGTTGCGTCTTGACGCTAATCGTGTATGGACATTGGAAAAAGCGCGCCAGTTTGCTAAATACGTCAAACCTGAGCACCGCGCACGTATTCAATTTATCGAAGAGCCGTGCAAAACACCGCAGTTGAGCCTTGAATTTGCGCGTGAAACGGGCATTGCGTTAGCGTGGGATGAAAGCGTACGCGAACCGCACTCTGACGTGCAAAAAAATGAATGGGTGCGAGCCATCGTGATTAAACCGACGCTGATTGGCAGCCTTGAGCGTTGTGTTGAGTTGGTTGAGCAAGCCCACGCACAGGGTATGCTGGCGGTGATCAGCTCTTCGATTGAATCCAGTTTTGGGCTGACACAACTCGCACGCATCGCGGCGCAATATACGCCAAAGACCACGCCAGGGCTGGACACCTTAGATCTCATGCAAACTCAGCTTGTGCGCCCATGGAAAGGTTCATCATTACCCATCGCAGGGCTTGAAAGCGAATTTATCACCGCACTTTAATGTCGAGTTTGTCACAAAATTCGTGGAAAATGATGAGAAAAGTGCGGTTATTTGATAAAACTTGCGTATAATGGCATAAATTTAAAAAGGACACGGCATGAACATTTTATTACTCAATGGCCCTAATTTGAATATGCTCGGCAAGCGAGAGCCTGAGCATTACGGGCGCTTGACACTGGCACAAATTGAGCAAAATATGGCGCAAGAGGCGCAAACATTAGGCGTGACGTTGGCGTGCTTTCAAACGAATAGCGAAGTGGAACTCATTGATAAAATTCACCAAAGTTTTCAAAAAGTGGATTTCATCATCATCAATCCTGCAGCCTTCACCCACACCAGCGTGGCGCTGCGCGATGCGCTGTTAAGCGTGGCAATTCCATTTGTGGAGGTACATTTGTCCAACGTGCACGCGCGCGAGCCGTTTCGTCATCATTCCTATTTGAGTGATAAAGCTGTCGGTGTGATTTGTGGCTTGGGTGCGCGGGGTTATCATTATGCGCTGCGTTTTGCCGTTGATTATTTGCAGCAAAAAGGGTAAATTGTGCGCCATCTTGGCTAATTTCAACGAAATTTATCGCAATTTTCCCGAAATTAGGGTAGTCTAGCCAAAATTACCGTAGTGTTATTTTTAAAGGCTGAAATTATTTTGGCTTGAAATTGATAAACAAAAAGTGAGCGAACGTAATGGATATTCGTAAAATTAAAAAGTTAATCGAGTTAGTTGAAGAGTCGGGCATTATGGAAATTGAAATTTCCGAAGGGGAAGAGTCTGTGCGCATCAGCCGTGGCAGTAGTGCGCCACAAGCGGTGCAATATACCCTCCCACAAGCTGCTCCTATGCAAGCTGCGCCAGCCTCGCCAGTTGCCAGCGAAAGCTCAGCACCAGCGCTACCTGCAACGCCTTCAGGACATGAAGTTCGCAGCCCAATGGTGGGTACATTCTACCGCTCACCAAGCCCTGAAGCTTCGCCATTTATTGAAGTGGGCAGCCAAGTGAAAGTAGGTGATCCATTGTGCATTGTGGAAGCAATGAAAATGATGAATCGGATTGAATCCGATAAAGCAGGTGTTGTGAAAGCGATTTTGGTTGATGATGGCGACGCGGTTGAATTTGATCAAGCACTGATCATTATTGAATAATTATCCAACCGCACTTTTTGTTTAAAAGTGCGGTTTGACTATCTTGGATTGAGTGTATGTTAAAAAAAGTTGTGATCGCTAACCGTGGTGAAATTGCGTTGCGCATTTTGCGAGCTTGTAAAGAGCTGGGCATTAAAACCGTTGCAGTGCATTCTACCGCAGATAGAGATTTAAAACATGTTTTGCTCGCCGATGAGAGCATTTGTATTGGGCCAGCACCATCTAGTAAAAGCTATCTCAACATTCCAGCATTGATTGCTGCTGCTGAAGTGACTGGTGCTGATGCTATTCACCCAGGCTATGGCTTTTTGTCAGAAAATGCTGATTTTGCAGAACAAGTTGAACGCTCAGGCTTTATTTTCATCGGGCCAACTGCGGATGTGATTCGTTTAATGGGTGATAAAGTCTCTGCCATTAATGCGATGAAAGCCGCGGGCGTGCCATGTGTGCCTGGTTCAGATGGCCCATTGGGTGGTGATATTAAGAAAAATCTTGCGATGGCAGAAAAAATTGGTTATCCCGTTATCATCAAAGCCTCAGGCGGTGGCGGTGGCCGCGGTATGCGCGTGGTACGTGGCCCTGAAGAACTAGAACAAGCCATTGCTATGACTAAATCTGAGGCGAAAGCAGCGTTTAATAACGATGTTGTCTACATGGAAAAATACCTTGAGAACCCACGCCATGTGGAAATACAAGTGCTGGCCGACACCCATGGACATGCGGTGTATCTCGCTGAGCGGGATTGTTCAATGCAGCGTCGCCACCAAAAAGTGGTAGAAGAAGCACCAGCACCTGGCATTGATGCCCAATTGCGCAAGGATATTGGACAACGTTGTGCCAATGCGTGTGTAGAAATCGGTTACCGCGGAGCGGGCACATTTGAATTTTTGTATGAAAACGGCGAATTCTATTTCATTGAAATGAACACCCGTATCCAAGTGGAGCACCCAGTAACTGAGATGATCACAGGGGTTGATTTGGTAAAAGAGCAGTTGCGCATTGCCTCAGGCATGCCGTTGTCGTTCAAGCAAGATGACATCAAAGTGCGTGGGCATGCTATCGAATGCCGCATTAATGCGGAAGATCCACGCAACTTCTTGCCGTCGCCTGGCAAAGTCACCCGCTTGCATACTCCAGGCGGCTTTGGTATCCGTTGGGATTCGCACATCTACGATGGCTACACAGTGCCACCGCACTACGATTCTATGATCGCCAAGTTAATTAGCTACGGCGAAACCCGTGAAGAAGCGATTACGCGTATGCGTAATGCGCTATCTGAAGTGATTATTGAAGGATTAAAGACCAATATTCCATTGCATGAAATGATTATGGAGGACGAGTCTTTCAATCGTGGCGGCAGCAATATCCATTATTTGGAGAAAAAACTCGGGCTATAACCGCACTTTTACGTTGAAAACGGCGCAAGTTGCGCCGTTTTTTATAGTATCATTTTGACAATAGTATCTGCTTTTATCCGTTTAAAGCGTGTCAATAAACGTTTAACTTGTGCAGGATAATCCTCCAGTCTATCGAGAAATTGATAGTTGTGCAAAATGGATGTATGTGAGCGAATAATTTCAAGTTCTCTATTCGTATCGGTAAGTAATTCATGCTCAGGATCATGGATCAGCAACCCATTTTCGGCATCTAAACGCCATGCACGAGGATTTAGATTGTTCCCTGTCAATAAGATATAATCATTATCTACCCAAACACCTTTTAAATGATAAGAATTTTCATTATGTTGCCAAATCCGTATCGTGAGCAGTTTTTCAGTAATTTCTGTTTGGAACTTTTTACAAAAATTGCATAAATTCATTTCGTATAAATAAGGTAATGCGGATGCCATGTGAAATGGCGCATCAGGGGGAGTATAAAAATCACTCGCAGTTTTGTCACCGACAATAATTTCCACTTGTTTTCCATCATTAATCAATTGTTTGATTTGATGTTGCAAATAGCGAGGTAAATTAAAGTATGGTGTACAGATTATCAGTTTTTGCTGTACTACATTGAATAAATTTTCAATAGTTGTATTGAGTAAATTATGGTTGCCTAAGCCAAAAATCGGTGCGATTTGCAGCTGTGTTTCGCTTAGAGCTTGCCCATTTGGGACAATGTATTGTCCTTCACTGGCGAGTGTTTTACGGTACTGACGCACTTGCGGGCGCAAAGTGCGGTCAAGATTTTCACCATGATCAAGGCGTTTGACCACTGTGTCGTTAAGCACCACATGCTGCACAAAATTGACCATAGCATTGGCTAGTGGTGCATTGGTGATTTTTTGATAACGGTCATAGCGGTAGCGCTCATGCTGATGCAGATAGACATCATTAATGCTCGCGCCGCTGTAAAGTACCGTGTCGTCAAACACAAAGCCTTTTAAGTGCAGTACGCCAAACAGCTCACGGGTATTGATCGGTATACCCCAAAAGCAGATTTCTTGCTCTGCTGGCAGGTTGTGCGCAAGGCGTTGTTGTTCATACCACTGGGCGTTGGTTTGGCTCTCTTCCTCACCGAGGCGCCCACGTTGCGCGCGGTGGAGATCCACTAGCACACAAACGTCCATCTCAGGGTGGGCTTTTTTGGCGCGATAAAGTGCGTCGAGAATTTCTTGACCAGCATTATCGTTTTGCCAATAAAGTGCGGTCATGATAATACGATGACGCGCAGATCCGATCAAATCCAACAGTGTTTGTTTAAACGCTGCTGGTGAATCAATAAACGCCACATCACTGGCTTTTTGTGGCAAAAACGCTAAACGATTAAGCTGTTCAATTGCATGATAATAGTTAGTATTTTGCATAATATCTGAATAAAGCCATATTCATAAACGGTTAGTTTACTCTGAAATGGTGTAATTTAACAGAAAAATCAAAAACCGCACTTTGTGCTAAAAATTTGTTATACTGAAACTTTACTATCCCAGCAAGACAAGACACCATGAGCGAGCAAGTTAATAAAGGCAAACCTGTATTCCAGCAAACGAAAAGCAAACAGCGTTTTTCAGATAAAAAATCTCCCCGTTTTGAGCATAAGCAAGACGACAAGCCGCGCCGTGGCGTGAGCAAAGCGAAACCTGCGCGTGAGCCAGAAGGTTTTGTCTGGGCGCAAAGCGAAATGGCGGCACAAAAAGCGGGGCGTAATGCTCGTGGTGAGGTGAAAGTGACTATCAAAGGTGACGTGGGTGTAAAAAAAACCGGCCCCCTGTCGCCACGGGCGCCTGAAAAAATCCGCAAAAATCGTGATGAAGAGATGAAAATCTATGGCGTTGAAGCCTGCCTTGCTCGTTTTAAACAGCGCCCTGAAAGCATTGTGCGGCTGTGGGCAACGGTGGAAATGAGCCACAAACTTGGCGAGCAGCTGAGCTTTCTTGCCAGCCAAAAAAAGGTCTATCATATCGTCAGCAGCAATGAGTTGGCACTCGTCAGCGGCAGTGAACATCACGGTGGAATGTGTTTATTAGTGAAAAAAACGCCGCCTATGGCATTGGAGCGTTATCTTGCGCAGGCGAAACGGCAAGACTGTGTGCTGGTGTTAGATAATGTACAAAATGCGCACACATTGGGTGCGATTTTGCGCGCGGCGGCCTTTTATGGCGCAGGTGCGGTGATTAGCGAAGATGCGAACACGCTGGCTAGCCCCCTCGCTGCGAGGGTGGCAGAAGGGGCACTAGAACACGTTAGCGTGGTAGACAGCCTTTCGCTTGCGGCGAGCATTGCCAGATTGCAACGTGCTGGCTATCAGGTTATAGCGATAACCCAAGACAAACAGGCCAGTGCCCTTAACAAAGTGCGGTTTGCAGACAAGCTCGCACTCGTGTTAACAGACAACAGTGAAGCGTTAGCGTGCGCGGTGGACGAGACCGTGGTACTGTCATTTGATAACCCGTTGACGAAAGGACTGAATGCGGCGGTGAATGCGGGCGTGGTGATGTCGCGCTGGTATTTCCGTTAATTATAATTTATCGCTGTGGTGGAGCAGTGCGAAGCGCTCCCACAGTGTTTCTTCCGATTCCACGTGGGCAGGATCGGTAATGATGCAGTTGTTGATCGGGCAGACTTTTTGGCAGGTAGGCGTGTCATAATGCCCCACACATTCGGTGCAGAGGGCTGGATTGATCACATAGATCTCCGCACCAAAGCTGATTGCCTCATTCGGGCATTCAGGCTCGCACATATCGCAGTTGGTGCATTTTTCTGTGATGAATAACGCCATGGCAAAATTAATAATTTGTTGTTGGTGATAAAAAGGGCGTAGATTATAATCTAAAAGCGAATGAAAAACCAAATTTAAGGGAACATAATGAAGTTAACCCCCGCTCAATTACGTCAAGCCGTGCGCATTATTGTAATTATCATCTCGGTGGTGGTGACCGCACTTTTCTATTCTCGCCAACAAACCCCTCCGCCTGCTAAGCCTGCCAGTGAGCCACAATCGCATCAGCAAAGCCAAAGTGCGGTCAGGGAGGACACCAATCGCGATTATGACGTTTCTCTTGCGCAAGACAAACTCGGCCAAAATACGCACGCGAAGGTGGATTATTATATGCTGGTGCTCTCGTGGTCACCTGCTTTTTGCGCTGAGCAGCGCGAGCAATACGGCAAAAATTTGCCGCAAGCCGTGCAATTTCAATGCAACAGCAAAACCCACTTTGGCTGGGTGGTGCACGGGCTGTGGCCGCAAAGTGCGAAAGCGCGTGATATTGGCGATCACCCTCGTTTTTGCCAAGGTGATTTGCCTGCCGTTGACCGCACTTTGCTGAACCAGTATTTAACGATGTCGCCAGGATTGCAGTTATTGCAAGGCGAGTGGGAAAAACACGGTGCCTGCGCATTCGCACAACCTCAGGCATATTTTGAACAAACTGCGCGCCTCTTTCATAGCCTCACGTTGCCACAAGAAAATTTGCGCAAAGGTGATTTGTTTCGCTTTATGCGCCAACACAATCCGCAGTTGGCGGGCAAATACATGGCGGCGAGTAAAACAGAACTGAAAATTTGTTACGATTTATCATGGCAGCCGATGGACTGCCCGATGAAATAGTAAAGTGCGGTTTTGACGTTAATCAAGGAATTATTTAATTGTTTAAAATAATGGCCTGTTGTGCGCATTTTACATTGAGATGAAAGATGAAGTTGTTATAATTTAGCAGTATTGATTTTTATTTTTAACCAAAAGAGGACTTATTATGTCAGTAATTAAAATGACCGATTTAGATCTGAGTGGCAAACGTGTGTTGATTCGTTCAGATTTAAACGTGCCTGTCAAAGATGGCAAAGTGACATCCGATGCGCGTATTAAAGCATCTATCCCAACCATTAAACGCGCGTTAGAACAAGGCGCAAGCGTGATGGTGACCTCCCACTTCGGCCGCCCAACGGAAGGGGAATACAATGCTGAGTTCTCTTTACAACCTGTGGTGGATTATCTGAATAAGGTGTTGGATGTGCCAGTGCGCTTAGAAAAAGACTATTTAAACGGCGTTGATGTGAAACCTAACGAACTGGTTGTGTTAGAAAACGTGCGTTTTAACAAGGGTGAGAAAAAAGATGCGGATGATTTAGCCAAACAATATGCCGCACTGTGCGATGTGTTTGTGATGGACGCGTTCGGCACCGCACACCGCGCACAAGCCTCAACCCACGGTGTAGCTAAATTTGCGCCGATTGCCTGCGCAGGCCCTCTACTGGCGAATGAATTAGATGCCTTGGGCAAAGCACTGAAAAACCCTGCACGCCCAATGGTGGCTATTGTTGGCGGTTCAAAAGTGTCAACTAAATTAACCGTGTTGGATTCTTTGGCAAAAATCGCTGACCAATTGATCGTCGGTGGTGGCATCTCTAATACCTTTGTGGCGGCACAAGGCTTGAATGTGGGTAAATCATTGCATGAGCCTGATTTGATCCCTGAAGCAAAACGCTTGTTGGGTGAATCTGATATTCCAATGCCAACCGATGTGCGCGTGGGTAAAGAATTTTCTGAAACCGCACCAGCAACCGTGAAACCTGCAACTGACGTGCAAGATGATGAAGAAATTATGGATTTGGGTGACAAGTCAGCAGAAAAATTGGCTGAAATCATCCGTGGCGCCAAAACCATTTTATGGAATGGCCCTGTGGGCGTCTTTGAGTTCCCGAATTTCCGCAAAGGAACTGAAATTGTTGCCCGTGCCATTGCGGAAAGTGATGCGTTTTCTATCGCTGGGGGTGGGGACACCTTAGCAGCAATTGATCTCTTCGGCATCGGCGATAAAATTTCTTATATTTCAACCGGTGGTGGTGCCTTCTTAGAATTTGTGGAAGGTAAAGTATTACCTGCCGTTGCGATTTTAGAAGAACGCGCCAAATAACTAGCTTAATAATACAAGGCGAGACACACTCGCCTTCCCTTTCTAGAAGGATATGACTATGTCTAAAATTTTCGATTTCGTAAAACCTGGCGTGTTGACAGGTGATGATGTACAAAAAGTCTTTAAAGTGGCCAAAGAAAACAACTTTGCGTTGCCAGCGGTGAACTGCGTTGGTTCTGACTCTATCAATGCTGTGCTAGAAACGGCCGCACGTGTAAAAGCGCCTGTGATTGTGCAATTCTCAAATGGTGGCGCGGCGTTCTATGCAGGCAAAGGCATTAAGTTGCCAGAAGGTCAACGTGCCGACGTGTTAGGCGCGATTGCAGGCGCTAAACACGTTCACCAAATGGCGGAGCACTACGGCGTGCCAGTGATTTTGCACACTGACCACTGTGCGAAAAAATTGCTACCATGGATTGATGGTATGCTTGATGCAGGTGAAAAACACTTTGCGGAAACAGGCAAACCGCTCTTTTCTTCTCACATGATCGATCTTTCCGAAGAGCCGTTAGAAGAAAATATGGCAATCTGTAAAAAATATCTTGAGCGTATGTCTAAAATTGGCATGACGTTGGAAATTGAACTGGGCATCACTGGTGGTGAGGAAGACGGTGTGGATAACTCAGATCGCGATCCAATGGATTTGTACTCTAAACCAGAAGAGATTGACTACGTTTATACTGAGCTGTCAAAAATCAGCCCACGTTTCACTGTTGCGGCCGCATTTGGTAACGTACACGGCGTGTATAAACCAGGTAATGTGAAATTGACCCCGAAAATTTTGAAAGCAGGTCAAGATTACATCCGTGAAAAACACGGCTTAAGCGATGAAAAACCAGTTTCTTATGTGTTCCACGGTGGTTCGGGTTCAACTCATGAAGAAATTCAAGAAGCCGTAGGCTATGGTGTGGTGAAAATGAACATCGATACCGACACACAATGGGCCTCTTGGAACGGTATCTTGCAGTACTACAAAGCCAACGAGGCGTATTTGCAAGGCCAATTGGGCAATCCAACAGGTGAAGATGCACCAAATAAAAAATACTACGACCCACGCGTATGGTTGCGCAAAATGGAAGAGTCAATGTCTAAACGTTTGGAACAATCGTTTGACGATCTCAACTGTCGCAACGTACTGTAATTAATTGATAAAGTTCGACCGCACTTTGATAAAAGTGCGGTTTTTTTATCTCTGAATTTTAGCTTTTAATGGGCAGGATAATCTGAATGCGTAGACCACCGAGCGGGCTTTTGCTCGCTTTTACACTGCCGCCGTGCTGTTCAATGGCATTAGCTACAATCGACAAGCCCAGCCCTGTTCCACCTGTGGTGCGTGCACGCGCTTCATCAGTACGATAAAACGGTTTAAAGATCCGTTCATATTCACTATCAGGCACGCCTTTGCCGTTGTCATCAACTAAGATTTCCAGCTTTGATCCATGTAATTGTGTAGTAGTTAAATGTACCTCGCCGCTCGCATATTTAAACGCATTGCGGATCACATTTTCCAGCGCACGTGCGAGCACTTCGCTGTTGCCGAGCATAAAGAGTTTTTCAGGGCGCTGGACAAATTGCGAGAAGACAAAAATAATGTTGCGTTCTTGGCTTTCAAAATAGGCGTCTTCGACCACGTTTTCCCAAATATCAATGATTGGGAAGGTGGTGCGGTTGATTTCAATTTTGAAGTAATGGCGCGACATCTGCAGCAACTGCGCGATCATTTTATCCATCCGCTCAATTTCCGTTTCAATGCGAGTCACTTCGCTAGTTTCACCATTACGGCGACGAAGCAAAGAGGTAGCGAGCTGTAAACGAGTAAGTGGCGTGCGCAGTTCATGTGAAATGTCGGAAAGCAGGCGTTGCTGTGAATGGATAACGTTATCCACAGAGCTTATCATTTGGTTAAAACTTTTGCCCACCTCGCGCAGTTCTTGCGGACCCGATTTTTCCAATTCTGGCATCACTTGCAAATGCCCGTTACTGATGTCATTGGCGGCATTGCGCAGGCGTTTAATTGGGCGCGTGAGGCTAAAAATCAGCAAAATCAGCAACGGTGTTGAGGTGACCATCAGCAATGAGAGCATCACCAGTGGGTGATCAAAGATAAAGTTAACAAATTCCCGCTGTGGGTTGACCGTTTCAATAAAATAGAGCAAATACGGCTCAGCATCGGTAAATGGGTACGATGATACAAAAGGACCAACCACATCAAGATTAGAAAAACGACGTTTTTTAGGGGATAGCGGGTCAGCGGATTCCCGTACAAATTGAAATAATGCGCTGGCTTGTTCTTGACTCGGTGCGCCGAGCACATCGTCATAATTATTCGGATTGACCAAAGCGACATGGAAAGTCTGCTTTTTGTCTTCTTTATCTTTGTTTGCCCCCGTATCGGGTGCATTAGGATCAAAATATTGCAGATCGTGTAAGGTGTTGTCTGTTGAGAGGCGGATCACTTTGGTTTGGTAAAAATGAATATCTTCTTCGGAAAGGGCGTTAAGGTTACGGGCATCCATGTTAGGGATAAAAAAGGCGATGCCCATTAACGCAAAGAAAGAGAACCAAATCAGCCAAAATAGGGAGAAGATTTTAAAATTGATAGAGTTTATCGTTGGATAAAACCGCCACCCCATAACAGCACCTTTTGTGAAATTAGCTTTCGGTTACTAGCAGATAACCCCGCCCACGCAAGGTTTTCACCCATGGTAGATCGTCACTGCGTTCAGGTAATTTTTTACGCAGGTTCGATACATGCATGTCAATCGAGCGGTCAAATGGGGCTAAACGCTTGCCTAAAATCTCAAGGCTGAGCAACTCTCGGGACAAAATCTTGCCCTGATGTTTGATTAAGGTATAAAGCAAGGCAAATTCAGTCCCTGTCAAATCCAAATCTTGGTTGCCATACATCGCTTGTTGGCGACCAGGGTAGAGTGTAACCCCAGCAAATTCAACTTGTGTATGTTCGTCAATATCAATATGGGATTTTTCACTGGCTTCATCATTAGCATTTGCGGTGCGACGCAAAATCGCCTTAATGCGTGCGACCAACTCGCGATCATTAAACGGCTTAGCAATGTAGTCATCGGATCCAAGTTCTAGACCTAACACGCGATCAATGTCATCGCCACGAGCGGTGAGCATAATGATCGGTGTAGTGTAATGTTGACGGATGCGCTTGAGCGTTTCAATGCCGTTGAGTTCAGGCATCATAATGTCCAGTAAAATCAAATCATGGGTGGCATTAAGGGCATCGAGTGCCTGCAAACCGTTATACACTGTTTCCACCTCGAACCCTTCAAGTTGCAGCACTTCTGAGAGAAGTTCTGTCAATTCAATATCGTCATCGACCAGTAAAATTTTCTTTGCCATTGCTAATTTCCTTATTTGTTAATACATTAGCGTCGCACACTAAGTAGTAATCTTACTACACTTTAACGATTGAGAAAATCCTGTAGAATTTTTTGAGTGAAAATTTTACGTAAATAAAAGCCCAGTGGAAGGGTTTGAATTGAATTTCCTTTTACATCAAAACCGCGCGTGCGTTCACGGCTATTGGCACCTTTCGGCCGCAGCTGGAGCACTTCCCCTACGCGAGCATTAATTTTGCCATAATCACCCAGCACAATCATTTCCATTAATTCTTCCCAATCTCGTGCCAATTGTTGTTCTTGCTCGGCACTGGGCTGCCATAAAATCGGCATGCCCACACGACGTTGTCCCAGTGGAATATGGCGTTCACCCTCAACGGGAATCCACAGCACTTTTTGCAATTTTTGTCGCACATGGCTCGTTTCCCACAACACGCCTGTGTTATCTGTCAGCGGCGCGAGACTCACAAACGTTGTTTCTAAGGGCTGATTTTGTCCATCCACGGGGATGGTTTTTAGCTCGATCCCAAGGGCTACGAAGTCGGGCTGCGCTTTCGATCCAGCGTCGGCACCCAGTGCCATTTCCAATAGCGTGCCCACCCAACCTTTATGGCGGCGCAAATCCGCAGGCACGGCAACATCGTGCATTGCCGCGATCTCACTTAATGTTAGGCCTGCTAGCATCTGCGCACGAGAGAGCAAGGCTGTTTGAGTTTCAGGCGCTTTGGTTACCATAAACAGGATCACATTGTATTAGCATGGTCGTCATTATATCAATGACACCCCGTGAGGTAAAATGCGCGATATTTCATCAGTATGACCGCACTTTGACTTCCATCTTTAATAACTTTTTATCTCTCTGATTTAAATTGAAAATAAAAAGTGCGGTTAGGATTTTTTAGCGCTATAAACAGTTGCTCAACTACTCACGCACAATGTTATCCACAAAAAAAGGGGATAAGCCAGTCACGATTGTTTACTGGATCGTTTAATGATCGTGGTGGTGCATTTTTATCTCAAATTCTGTGCAAAATAGTGGGCAAATTCACCTATGGTTAAATTTTACCCTGCCAAAATGCACAACCGCACTTTGGCAGGCAAAGCCCACCACTACTGCATTTAGACCAATAGACGGGATAAAGGTTCACAGTTGTTAAACCGATTGCGCACACAGTTATCCACAAAAATTGTGGACAGGCGCGCAAAACCACACTTTCGTTTTGTCACAGGCGTCGAATTGGTTGTCAGCACAAGCAGAATATGAAACAATCGCGCTATAAACGAATTGAAAAAAGGGATAACCGTGATCGATTTCGATGGATATCGACCGAACGTAGGCATTATTATTTGTAATGCCCAAGGACAGGCGCTATGGGCCAAACGCTTTGGGCAAAACTCGTGGCAATTCCCGCAAGGTGGTATCAATGAGGGCGAAACGCCTGAGCAGGCAATGTTTCGTGAGCTTTTCGAAGAAGTGGGGCTTTCTTCCAATGATGTGCAAATTTTAGCCGTATCCAAAGGCTGGCTGCGCTACAAGCTGCCTAAGCGGCTGATTCGCCCTGATACTAATCCAGTGTGCATTGGGCAAAAGCAGCGTTGGTTCTTGCTGCGCTTAATTTGTGCGGAGAGTAAAATTGATTTAAACGCCACGAAACATCCTGAATTTGATGGTTGGCGCTGGGTGAGCTATTGGTATCCTGTGCGTCAAGTTATTGCGTTTAAGCGGGATGTGTATCGTAAAGTGATGAAAGAGTTCGCTCCCACTGTGATGGCTTATGCCCAGCAACAGGCCACAGGCGCGGTGCAAAGTGCGGTGCGCAAGCCTAAAAATTACAAAAAGCGCCCACGTCGCTGGCGTGGTGAGGATAAAGTGCCTAGCTCATTTCAGCGTGAAAATGAGCGTAATCCAAGGGGGGATAAGTGATAACAGTCATTATCGTCTGTTTGTTAACTGGCGCCGTGGCGGGCTTTTTCTCTGGCTTGTTTGGTATCGGTGGTGGTACGATTATTGTACCTGTTATGCTTTATATTATGCCTTTAGTTGGCGTGCCTGATGCGCAATTGATGAATGTGGCGCTTGGGACGACCTTTGCCTCTATTATGATGACGTCTTTTGCCTCCGCACTACGGCACTATCGTCTTGGTAATGTGGACATGGCGGCAGCCAAGTATATGATTCCTGCACTGGTGGTTTCGATTTTTATTGCAGGGCAGTTTGTGGCTTATTTGCCCAAAGCTATTACCAGCAAACTATTTGCGCTGATGGTACTTTATTTGGCGCTTAAAATGATTTTATCCATCAAACACGCGCCTGCCAATAAACCGCTCACGCCGAAATCGTGCCTGATTGGCGGCAGTGTGATTGGCGTACTCTCTAGCTTTGCAGGCATTGCGGGTGGTAGCTTTATTGTGCCGTTTTTAAACGCACGCGGGCTTGAGATGAAACGCGCCATCGGCACCTCTTCAACATGCGGGATCTTTTTAAGTATGTCAGCGATGCTCAGTTTTATGATCAGTGGTTGGAATCAACCTATGATGCCTGGCTATTCCATTGGCTATGTCTATTTACCAGCCGTCATTTTACTGACGCTCACGTCATTTATGACCACAAAAATTGGCGCTAATCTTGCCAGTACGCTGCCGGTGGCAACACTGAAAAAGGCTTTTGCTGTGCTGTTGCTGGTTGTAGTTGCTAAAATTTTACTGCACTAAACTAATAAGGATAGTTATGAATTCATATATCGCCTTTCCAAACTTTGATCCTGTGATTTTTGAGTTTGGACCCATTGGATTGCGTTGGTATGGCTTGATGTATTTAATTGGTTTTATTTTTGCTCGCACACTCGCCGTACACCGTGCTAAAAAGCCCAATAGTGGCTGGACGGTCGATCAAGTCGATAATTTGCTGTTCAACGGCTTTTTAGGCGTGTTTTTAGGTGGGCGAATTGGCTACGTATTGTTTTATCATTTTGACTTTTTCTTGCAAGACCCGCTCTACCTTTTCCGTGTGTGGGAGGGGGGAATGTCATTCCACGGTGGCTTGTTAGGGGTGATTATTGCCATGTGGCTCACCGCCAAATGGCAACATCGCCACTTTTGGGCCACCGCTGATTTTGTCGCACCGCTTATCCCATTTGGCTTAGGTGCTGGGCGAATTGGGAACTTTATTAACGACGAACTCTGGGGGCGAGTGACTGATGTGCCGTGGGCGGTATTATTCCCATCAGGTGGTTATTTGCCACGCCATCCATCACAGCTCTACGAAGCTTTTTTAGAAGGCGTGGTGTTGTTTATCATCTTAAATCTGTTTATCAAAAAGCCACGTCCACAGGGTTCGGTGGCGGGCCTATTTTTGCTCTGTTATGGCATCTTCCGCTTTGTGGTGGAATTTTTCCGCGAACCCGACGCCCAACTCGGCCTTTTCTTCGGCCAAAGTGTCTCCATGGGGCAAATTCTCTCTCTACCAATGATCATCATTGGCGCAGCCATTATGCTGGTGGCGTATAAACAACGTAAAAGTGCGGTTTAGGAGGGGCTATGCGACAATATCTTGACTTATGCCAACGGATTATCGACCACGGGCAGTGGGTGGAAAATCGACGGACAGGCAAGCGTTGTTTGACGGTGATTAATGCGGATTTAGAATATGATGTGGGTGGCGGGCAGTTCCCACTGATTACCACGCGTAAAAGCTATTGGAAAGCGGCGATTGCGGAGTTTTTAGGCTATATTCGTGGCTATGACAACGCAGCGGACTTCCGTGCACTGGGCACAAAAACCTGGGATGCGAACGCAAATCTTAACCCTGATTGGTTGCAAAGCCCTCACCGTAAAGGGGAAGATGATATGGGGCGTGTTTATGGCGTGCAAGGGCGTCGCTGGCGTAAGCCTAACGGCGAATGCGTTGACCAGCTTGCCAAAGTGGTGGAACACTTGCGCCAAGGCATTGACGACCGTGGCGAAATCATTACCTTTTATAACCCAGGTGAAAGTGAGCTGGGTTGCCTGCGCCCGTGTATGCATACGCATACCTTCTCGTTACTTGGCGACACACTTTATTTAACCAGTTATCAGCGTTCTTGTGATGTGCCATTAGGGTTGAATTTTAATCAAATTCAAGTTTACGTGTTTTTAGCGTTAATGGCGCAGATCACGGGGCATAAAGCAGGCAAGGCATATCATAAAATTATCAATGCGCATATTTACGAAGATCAACTGGAATTAATGCGTGATGTACAACTTAAACGTGAGCCATTCCCCTTGCCAAAACTGATCATTAACCCAGAGATAAAAACATTACAGGATTTAGAAACGTGGGTCACGATGGCAGATTTTAAGGTGGAGGGGTATCAATCCCATGGGCCAATTGCCTATCCATTTTCGGTGTAATGATTGATTTAACCTTCAAAGTGCGGTATTAATAACACGAACTTTTAACGCTTTTAGCTAAGGATAAAAAAATGGGACTATTTGATTTTGTTAGTGACATCGGTAAAAAACTCTTCAGTAAAGAAGAAGACGCTTCTAAAGCAGTGACAGAGCACATCAGTGAAGACAACCCTGGTGTAGAAAACGTCAATGTAACTGTTGAAAATGGCGTGGCGAAAATTGAAGGCCAAGCTAAAGATGCAACCGCACTTGAAAAAGCAATTTTGATGGCGGGCAATATTGCAGGCATTACTAAAGTAGAAGCCGACGGGGTAACCGTTGCCAGTGGCGAAAAAGTCGAAGACTCAGAGGATGCGTTTTACATCATCCAAAAAGGTGACACGTTGTGGAAAATTGCTGAGCGTACTTATGGCAACGGTGCAAAGTACACCGCCATTGTTGATGCCAACAAAGAGGTGATCAAAGACGCGGATAAAATCTTCCCAGGGCAAAAAATCCGCCTGCCAAAAGGGTTGTAATTTTCTCCCTGCGTAAAAGCCTAGCTGTGGTCTAGGCTTTTCACTTTTTGCGACCGCACTTTGCTTTTTTGTTTAAATAGTAAACAAATATCCGCTTTTCGCTGTTTACATCTCGACGAAATTCGTTTCAATCGGTATAATCTAGCGTCTATTTTATTCATTCGGTGTTTGTCGATAAGTTTTGTGACGCCGAGATCATCTGAATTTTGAGGTAAAAAATGCAATCTTCTGTAGAATCAACACAAGGTCTTGAGCGCCTTATCACAATTACTGTGCCTGCAGCCGACATTGATGCGGCAGTGCGTGAAGAAATGAAACGTGTGGCAAAAAATGCCCGCATTGACGGTTTTCGCAAAGGTAAAATCCCACCAGCGATTTTAGAACAACGTTTCGGTGCGTCTGTTCGTCAAGATGTGTTGAACGATTTAATGCAAAAAAGTTTCTTCGATGCCGTGATGCAAGACAAAATCAACTTTGCAGGCCGCCCAACGTTTGAGCCTGAGCAATATGAACTTGGCAAAGATTTCGTGTTCAAAGCGCGCGTTGAAGTGTATCCAGAAGTGGAGTTAAAAGGTTTAGAAGAGATTAAAGTGGAAAAACCTGTTGTTGACGTCACCGAAGCCGACATTGACAATATGGTCAACGTGTTGCGTAAACAACAAGCTACATGGAAAACTATCGACGGCGCTGCTAAAGCTGACGATCGCGTTACTATCGATTTTGACGGCAGCGTAGATGGCGAAGCCTTTGAAGGTGGCAAAGCGCAAGATTATGTTTTATTAATGGGGCAAGGCCGCATGATTCCAGGCTTTGAAGACGGCATCGTTGGTCACAAAGCAGGTGAAAAATTCACGATTGATGTGACCTTCCCAGAAGAATACCACGCAGAAAATCTTAAAGGCAAAGCGGCTAAATTTGAAATCAATTTGAAAAAAGTTGAAGAGATGGAATTGCCTGAAGTGACTGATGAATTCGTGCAAAAATTTGGCCCGAATACCAAAACCGTGGCTGACTTGCGTGCCGAAATTAAGAAAAACATGGAGCGCGAGCTGAAAAATGCGGTGATGACACAAGTCAAAAATCAAGTGATTGATGGCTTATTAGCGCAAAATGAAATCGATGTGCCAAAATCGGCGGTTGAGCAAGAAATTGATGTGTTGGCAAAACAAGCGATGGAACGTTTTGGCGGCCAAGCCCCAAAAGATTTCCAATTGCCACGCGAAATTTTTGAAGAACAAGCCAAACGCCGTGTGCAAGTGGGCTTGTTGCTCGGTGCGGTGATTTCAAGTAATGAATTGAAAGCCGATGAAGCACGCGTGAAAGCGATGATTCAAGACATTGCAGCCGCTTACGAACAACCAAAAGAAGTGGTGGAATACTACAACTCAAACAAAGAATTGCTCAACAACATCCGCAATGTGGTGCTTGAAGAGCAAGCGGTGGAAAAAGTGTTAGAAAAAGCACAAGTGAGTGATAAAGCCGCCACCTTTGATGAGATCATGAACCCACAAGCCTAAGGCGTTAACGGTAATTAAAGTGCGGTCTGTGACCGCACTTTTTGTTTATGGTGCAAAAAAGTGCGGTTTTTGGGATTTTTCTCCCAATTTAAGCTAAAATAAGCCCCACTAATCAAGAGACGAAAAGAGGATTTTATGGCATTAGTTCCAATGGTGGTCGATCAAACCTCCCGCGGTGAACGCTCTTACGACATTTATTCCCGCTTGTTAAAAGAACGTATTGTGTTTTTAAGTGGTGAAGTGGAAGATAATATGGCGAATTTGATTGTCGCCCAGCTGTTGTATTTAGAATCAGTGGATCCTGAAAAGGATATTCACCTTTACATCAATTCACCAGGTGGTGTAGTCACCGCGGGCTTAGCCATTTACGATACCATGCAATTTATTAAGCCTGATGTTAGCACGCTGTGCGTGGGACAGGCTTGCTCTATGGGCGCATTTTTGCTTGCTGGTGGTGCCGCAGGCAAACGCTTTGCACTGCCACACGCGCGAGTGATGATCCACCAGCCACTCGGCGGTTATCGCGGGCAAGCCAGTGACATTCAAATTCACGCACAAGAGATTTTGAAAATTCGTAAAACCTTAAACGAGCGCATTGCCCATCACAGTGGTAAGCCGTTAGAACAAGTGGAAAAAGACACCGATCGCGACAACTTTATGTCGGCGCAACAAGCCAAAGAATATGGCTTGATTGATGATGTGTTGACCTCTCGCAACGAAGCAGTGAGTGAATAATTATGGCAGATGATAAAGACAAATCCCAAGTGCGTCGTTGTTCGTTTTGCGGCAAAGATGAACACGAAGTGGAACGCTTAATTTCAGGCATTGACGGCTATATTTGTGATGAATGTATCGACTTGTGCCATGATTTGATGTCGGGTGATGGCAACGATGAAAGTGCGGTTGAAGCGCCAGCGAAAGACGATTTCGCCAATCAAAAATTGCCAACGCCGCATGAAATCCGCCAACACCTCGATGACTATGTCATCGGTCAAGACCACGCCAAAAAAGTGCTAGCGGTGGCGGTATATAACCACTACAAACGCTTGCGTAATGAAGTCAAAGGTGATGTTGAGCTGGGTAAAAGTAACATTTTGTTGATTGGGCCAACGGGTAGCGGTAAAACCTTGCTGGCGGAAACGATGGCGCGCATGCTCAATGTGCCATTTGCGATGGCGGATGCCACCACATTGACTGAGGCGGGCTATGTCGGCGAAGATGTGGAAAACATCATTCAAAAGCTGCTGCAACGCTGTGATTACAAGCCCGAGCAAGCGGAGCGTGGAATTATCTACATTGATGAGATCGATAAAATCACTCGCAAGTCTGAAAATCCGTCGATTACGCGTGATGTCTCTGGTGAAGGCGTACAACAAGCGCTGCTCAAGCTAATTGAAGGCACTGTGGCCTCTGTGCCACCACAAGGTGGGCGTAAGCACCCACAACAAGAGTTTTTGCAAGTGGACACCTCGAAAATCCTGTTTATCTGTGGCGGTGCGTTTGTGGGCTTGGATAAAATTGTCGCCCAGCGTGAAAACGTCCACACAGGCATTGGCTTTGGTGCCGAGGTGAAAGGCAAAAAAGAGAAAGAAGATGTTAGCAAATTGCTGCAAAAAGTCGAACCTGAAGATCTCACCAAATTTGGTTTGATCCCAGAGTTTATCGGACGCTTGCCAGTGGTGGCCTCGCTGACTGAGCTGGATGAAGAAGCGCTGGTGAAAATTCTCACCGAGCCGAAAAATGCGCTCACTAAGCAATATCAAGCGCTTTTTGGTTTGGAAAATGTGGCACTTGAGTTTAGCGATGACGCATTGCGAGCCATGGCGAAAAAGGCCTTAGCACGCAAAACGGGCGCGCGTGGACTGCGTTCTATTCTAGAAGCCGTGTTGCTTGATACGATGTATGACTTGCCGTCGATCGAAAACCTTGAGAAGGTAATCATCGACAAAGCGGTGATCGAAGACAACGAGCCACCTAAGTTACAATACAAGTAAGCTAACGCCAGCTAAGGCGAAATGGGATTGAAGAAGACTAAGCGTGCCTTAGTCTTTTTTATTTGTAAAAGTCGATTTTGCTCAACCGCACTTTGAGTTAGAATAATATCATTGAAATTATTAGGAAATACTATGAGCTCAAGTGTTGAATTGTTAGTCAATGTCACCCCAAATGAAACGCGTATTGCGCTGTTAGATACGGGCGTGCTCAAAGAAGTGCATATTGAGCGTGAGGCCAAGCGCGGCATTGTTGGCAACATCTACAAAGGGCGCGTGATGCGCGTGCTGCCTGGCATGCAGTCGGCATTTGTGGATATTGGGTTAGATAAAGCGGCTTTTTTGCACGCCTCGGATATTGTCTCCCACACAGAATGCGTTGATGAATGCGAAAAGCAACAATTTGTGGTCAAAGATATCAGCGAGCTGGTGCGTGAGGGGCAAGACATTGTGGTGCAAGTGGTCAAAGACCCGCTAGGCACCAAAGGCGCGCGGTTGACCACCGACATCACGTTGCCGTCACGTTATTTAGTGTTTATGCCTGAAAATAGCCATGTGGGCGTATCGCAACGCATTGAAAGTGAAGGCGAGCGCCAGCGCTTAAAAGATTTAGTCAGTGGCTATTGTGATGAACTCGGCGGTTTTATTGTGCGCACTGCCGCAGAAGGGTGCTCGGAAGAGGAAATCAAGCAAGATGCGCAGTTTCTCAAGCGGTTGTGGCGCAAGGTGATGGAGCGCAAAGGGCGTTATCCAACACGTTCGATGCTTTACGGTGAGCTGGCATTGGCGCAGCGCGTGTTACGGGATTTTGTTGGCACACCGCTGGATCTGATTCGTATCGACTCCAAATTGACCCATCAAGATGTGAAAACGTTCACTGAAGAGTTTATGCCCGAATTAACCGAGCGAGTCAGCCTTTACACGGGCAGCCCACCGTTGTTTGATCTCTATGGCGTGGAAGAGGCAATCGGGCGTGCGCTGGATAAGCGGGTCAACCTGAAATCGGGTGGCTATTTGATTATTGAGCAAACCGAAGCGATGACCACCATTGACATCAATACAGGCGCTTTCGTTGGGCATCGCAATTTGGAAGAAACGATTTTTAATACTAATATTGAAGCTACGCAAACCATTGCTCAGCAATTACAATTACGCAATCTTGGCGGTATTATTATCATTGATTTTATTGATATGCAAAGTGAAGAACACCGTACACGCGTATTGCAATCGCTGAGCGAGGCGCTGTCGAAAGACAGGGTGAAAACCACTGTGAATGGATTCACTCAGCTTGGGCTGGTGGAAATGACGCGTAAGCGCACCCGCGAAAGCTTAGAGCGTGTATTATGCCAAGAATGCCCAGCATGCCATGGGCGTGGCATGGCAAAAACGGTGGAAACCATCAGTTATGAAATCGTGCGTGAGATTGTGCGCATTCACCATCAATACGATTGTGAGCAATTTTTAGTCTATGCTTCGCGTGCGGTGGCAGAGTATTTAATCAACGAAGAAGCACACGGCATTTTAGCCGAATTAGAAGTGTTTATCGGCAAGCAAGTACAGATAAAAACGGAAGTTTTTTATCATCAAGAACAATTTGATGTGGTTATGATCTAACCGCACTTTAAGGAATGAATTATGTTACCACAAGTGAGTAACGCGTTATTAGGCCCTGAAAATTTAACCTTTGATGATCTCGGCAACGTATTGGATCAATACAGTGATCGCGCAATCGATTACGCTGATCTCTTTTTTCAAAGCAGTAAAAATGAAAACTGGGTGCTCGAAGACAGCATTATCAAAGAAGGCGGCTTTTACATTGACTGTGGCGTTGGCGTGCGCGCTATCAGTGGCGAGAAAACGGCCTTTGCCTATGCTGATCAGATTAATTTTGCGCAGCTCAATCAGTGCGTGCAAGCCACCAAAGGCATCGTGCAGGCGCAAGGTAGCCTAAAGTGCGGTTTGCAGCTCAAAGGCGTGTACGCACCGCAGCGTTATACACACCTTGACCCACTGGAAAGTTTAAAACGTGAAGAAAAAATCGCGCTGTTGCATCTGATAGATCAAACAGCACGGGCAGAAGATCCGCGGGTGGTGCGGGTTTCGGCGAGCATTAACGCACTTTATGAAGAAGTGTTGGTGGCCGCGACCGACGGCACATTGGCGGCAGACATCCGCCCATTGGTGCGGTTGTCAATTTCGGTGCTGGTGGAGCAAGATGGCAAGCGAGAAAGTGGCAGCGCAGGCGCAGGTGGGCGTTTTTCATTGCAATGGTTTATGCAGGACTATCAAGGCGTAAGTCGTGCGGTGTGGTTCACGAAAGAAGCTGTGCGTCAAGCGTTGGTTAAACTGAGCGCTGTGAGTGCGCCCGCTGGCATGATGCCTGTGATTTTAGGCGCTGGCTGGCCAGGTGTGTTATTGCATGAGGCGGTTGGACACGGGCTGGAAGGAGATTTTAATCGTAAAAAATCGTCGTTTTTCACCGATCGCATCGGTGAGCTGGTGACCTCTCCTTTGTGTACTATCGTGGACGACGGCACGATAGCCGACCGTCGTGGCTCGCTGACGATTGATGACGAAGGCGTGCCAAGCCAACGTAATGTGCTGATTAAAGATGGCGTACTGCAAGGATATATGCAAGACAAAATGAACGCGCGCTTAATGGGCATGCAGCCAACAGGCAATGGGCGGCGGGAGTCTTATGCACATTTGCCGATGCCTCGTATGACGAATACTTATATGCTTGCAGGTGAAAGCACACTAGAGGATATGATTGCCAGCGTGGATTATGGCATTTACGCACCGCACTTTGGCGGCGGGCAAGTGGATATTACCTCAGGCAAATTTGTGTTCTCGGCCTCTGAAGCATATTTAATCGAAAAAGGCAAGCTAGGCAAGCCGATTATTGGCGCAACCTTGATTGGCTCAGGCATTGAAGCCATGCAGCAAATTTCCATGGTGGGTGATGAAAGCGAACTCGATCCAGGCATTGGTGTGTGTGGTAAAGAGGGGCAAAGCGTGCCTGTTGGCGTTGGGCAGCCTGCGCTGAAAATTGATCACATCACTGTGGGTGGTACATCATAATAATTGACAATAAATTCTATTTTGTTGCATAATTATTCAAAAGTGCGGTGTTGTCCGCACTTTGCATATCATTCAATATTAAGGACAAATTATGCAACTGACACGCGATCTCTTTGATAAAGTTTTAATGCAAAATTATGCACCCGCACAATTTATTCCTGTGCGTGGGCAAGGCGCTCGCGTGTGGGATCAGGCTGGTAAAGAGTATATTGACTTCACCAGTGGCATCGCCGTCAATGCTCTTGGTCACTGCCACCTCGAGGTAGTGTCGGTGCTGCAAGCGCAAAGCCAAACGTTGTGGCATTCAAGCAATTGGTTTACCAATGAACCTGCGCTCGCATTGGCGTCAAAATTAGCCGATTTAACCTTCGCTGACCGCACTTTTTTCTGTAATTCAGGCGCGGAGGCAAATGAAGCTGCCCTGAAACTGGCACGCCGTTATGCCGTGGATCGTTTTGGTGCGCATAAAACGAAAATCATCGCCTTTAAACAAAGTTTTCACGGGCGAACACTGTTTACGGTTAGCGTTGGCGGGCAGCCAAAATATTCGGATGGTTTTGGGCCAAAGCCAGCAGACATTGTGCATGTGCCATATAATGATCTTAACGCGGTGAAAGCCGTGATTGACGATCACACTTGCGCCATTATTGTTGAGCCGATTTTAGGTGAGGGCGGGGTGATTCCAGCCGAACCGCACTTTTTACACGGGCTGCGTGAGGTCTGTGATCAATATAACGCACTGTTAATTTTTGACGAAGTGCAAACGGGCGTGGGGCGCACAGGCAAACTTTATGCCTACATGCACACTGATATTGAGCCTGACATTCTCACCACCGCCAAAGCGCTGGGCAATGGTTTCCCAATTGGCGCCATGCTTGCACGCGATCACATTGCGAAAAGTTTTACTCTAGGCGTACACGGCACCACTTTTGGCGGCAACCCTCTAGCGTGTGCAGTGGCGAACAAAGTGCTTGATTTGATTAGCCAACCGCACTTTTTAATACAAGTAAGCACTCGCTCACAACAATTATTTACCGCGCTGGAACGCCTGAATCAAAAAGTGCGGTTATTCCGCCAAATCCGCGGTCAGGGGCTGCTGCTAGGCTGCGAATTAGATACACTTTATCACGGCAAAGCCGCAGAATTTAACGCACTTGCCAACCAGCACGGCTTAATGCTCCTGCTCGCAGGCCCCAATGTCATCCGCCTCGCCCCTTCACTAAACATCACCGATGACGAATTCTCCCAAGGCCTAGCACGCTTTGAAAAAACAGTTGAGGTGTTTGTTCAACGTGCCTAAACGCCAGGGGCTTTCCATAACGATTCAGTTAGTCCATGATTGACTAGGGCTAGCTGAGCAGAATAGACTTTTTCCCATTTCTGCATGTGGCCTTGGTATAAGCGGTTGTGCTCTGGATTGGGATAGTAGGTACGTTCAATTTTGACTAGTTGTTCACCTGCTTGCTGCATTGAAGCATATAAACCAATGCCGACTCCAGCGGCAATGGCGCAGCCTAAGGCCGTTGCTTCTTTAACGACAGGGACATGGATAATAAGCCCTGTTACGTCGGCAAGGATTTGTGACCATAGCGTTCCTTTTGACCCACCGCCAGCGAAGATGATGGAAGATAATTTGATGCCTGAGAATTGCTCAACTTGTCTTAAATTATAAGCTGATACAATGGCGGCATTTTCTTCTAATGCCCTGAAAAGTACGGCTTTGTTACATTTTTCAGGTGATATAGACAAATTGATGAATGAAGGGGCAGCGTGATACCAGTTGGCATAGTGCATTGCGTCAGAAAAGATAGGTATGACATCATTTGAACCGACAGGGACGAGTTGTGCTTGCGATTCTAATAAACTATAAGCGTCTACGCCTTCCTTTTCTGCTTGGACGATTTCTTCATGGCAGAACACATCTCTAAACCAGCGCATCGTTAGTCCTGTAAAGAAACTGATCGATTCGGCTTGAACCAGTGGTGGAATAACATGAGGATTAATTCTCACATTCATATTAGGATCGGTTTTTGCATTTGGTAAATTAACAACTTGTTGCCAAAATGTGCCTCCGATAATCGCCGCTTGGGTGGGCGCTGTTACACCTAAGCCGACGCAACCTAACTGAACATCTCCTCCGCCCACAATAACAGGCGTATTAATAGCCAGCCCAGTTTGGTGTGTAATATTCTCGGTAACATAACCCAGTCGTTCACCCGTTTCTTTCACGGGTGGTAGCAAGTTAGGATTTAGCCCAACATTTTCGAGTAATGTTGTATCCCACTGTCTCGTTTCAAGATTAATTAATCCTGTTGTGCCCGCGTTGGAAGGTTCTACTGAAATTTCACCTGTGAGCATAAAGCCAAGCCAATCACTCAGCATTGTCATAAACTGTGCTTTTTTATAGATACTAGGCTGATTTTCTTTTAACCATAGTAATCTTGGCACTGCACTTAGTGATAACGTTTGCCCAGAGCTGTTATACATTGTTTTTTCGTAGTCATCATCACGATTTTTTAACCGCTTAACTTCCTTTATTGCCCTTGCATCAACATTACCACAAGCCCAAATAGGTGCTTTGTTTGAATCATATAATACAATTGCTTCACGCATAGAGCAGGTAGATATTGCTTTGATATCAGAGGGCTGGATCTGAGATTTTTTGATAGCTTGAGCGATACACGAAATGGCAAGTTGCCAGTTCTTCTCTAAATTAAAATTCATTGATCCTGGAATATTAGGATCAGTTTGGTGAGTCCATTCTTGTTGTGCGGTTGCAATTTGATTACCTTGAAGATCAAATATGACAGCACGAACACTACCTGTGCCAGCGTCTAATGCCATTAAGTATTGATTTTGACTAGCCATAGGAACTCCCTCGAACAAGTTGAATTAATCTAGATGTGTTTGGCGAGTAGTCTTTTTGCAGTATTTTCTTCGGTAACAAGAGAATTTATATATTTGCCTTTCAGTGCGCTGTATATAGCATCAACTTTGTTTTCTCCGCCTGCGATGCCGACTACATTAGTAATTTGTTTTAGCTTATCAAGTGATACACTAATTAATTCATCATGAAGCGATACATTATCTTTAATTCGTCCATCTGCCTGCATAAAGTATCCAAGAATGTCCCCAATAGCACCTTCTTGACGAAGTTGTTGCTGACTTTCTTCAGTAATATAGCCTGAGCGTAGCAGTGTTGCTTGACCTTTTTGTAACGTTGCACCAATACCGACGATGGCAACATTAGCAGAACTGGCTGCAAGCATGATATTTTTAATTGAATCTTCTTTTTTAAAGAAATTTGCCGCTTCTCGCGATGATACTCTAAGAGGAGCAGGGATAATGCTGACATTACAATTACTACTCAGCTGTCCAATTCCCTTCATATAGGGGCCCACACCACCAGAGAGAGTAATAAGTTTAATATTATTATGAGTGATAAACTCATTACTGTGTTTGATGGTTTCCATGATGGTTTCACCAAAGCCAATGGCTAACAAGTCATTTGGCATCATAAGTGTACCTAGTAACTGTGATGCTGCGATACCGAGGCGAGCATTGATTTCATGCGACTCTAAGGCAGGAATGACTCGAATATGTTTTAGATGAAATGTCCGCTTTAGAGCCTCTTCTAATTCTAGACAACCCGTAAAACGAGAGCGGATTTCAACCTTAATCAAACCAATTTGACGCGCTTTCTCTAATAGTCTCGAAACTTTCAGCCTAGGGATATTGAGTAACTTTCCAATTTCATTTTGTGTAAGATTGT
This sequence comes from Spirabiliibacterium pneumoniae, assembly GCF_014884995.1. Lineage (GTDB taxonomy): Bacteria > Pseudomonadota > Gammaproteobacteria > Enterobacterales > Pasteurellaceae > Spirabiliibacterium > Spirabiliibacterium pneumoniae. Next base: position 186,217 of record NZ_JABMII010000006.1, on the reverse strand, counting down.
CATGGTAATAAAACCAACCAATCCTCGCTAAAAGCTCTTCCTCACAATCTGAGCTAAAAGTAAATTTGTTACTATCCAGATCATTCATTTTGATGTCCTCTGCTTTATGTGTTTAGCATAATCATATGATAATTATTTTACCAATTGTTCTTTCTAAAAAAAGTGAATTTTGTGATTTAGTTCAAAAAATGGCTTTTTTAGTCTATAAAAATAATTAAAAAAAATATTTTTAAGAATTTTGTGATTTCAATCACAGAATAAAATGAATTTTATGATATATTTTTGAACATATGAATTTTTAAAATATTTTTGTTCAATGGTGGTATATGGCTAATACAGTTGAACCAACAGCACTTCTCAAAGTACAGGGTGTGAGTAAATCGTTTTCCAGCGTCAGTGTATTAAAAAATATCGATTTTACGCTGCTGGCTGGAAGAGTACATGCGTTACTTGGTGGTAATGGTGCAGGAAAATCGACATTGATGAAAATTATCGCAGGTGTTGAACTACCTGATAGTGGTGAAATTAGGATTCATGATGTCGTGCAAGATCATTTAACACCACATAAAGCTCATACATTAGGTATCTATTTGGTTCCACAAGAGCCTTTATTGTTTCCGAATTTAAGCGTACAAGAAAATATTCTGTTTGGGCTTGCTCAGCATAGGGATAACATCAAAAAGTTAGAAAAATTATTAGGTGATTTAAATTGTCATTTATCGTTAGACAGCCAAGCAGGTTTACTTGAGGTGGCTGATCAACAGCTTGTTGAAATTATGCGTGGGTTGATGAGAGATGCAAAAATTCTCATCTTAGACGAACCTACTGCATCGTTAACGCCCGTAGAAACAGAAAATTTATTTAAACAGATTCAGAAGCTCTTATCAAAAGGGGTTGGAATAGTTTTTATTTCCCACAAGTTGCCAGAAGTTTATCGAATTGCTGATGAGATTAGTGTGATGAGAGATGGTTATATCGCTCTACATGGTAACACTCCTGATTTGAATAGAGATGATGTTATTGATGCTATAACGCCAGGTTCTAAAAATGCAAAATTAAGTGATTCACAAAAGTTATGGCTAGAGTTACCAGGACACCATCGTATAAAAGATAAATCCAAGCCTGTATTAACGCTCAAGAATTTGCGTGGTGAAGGCTTTAAGCAAATTGATTTGGAGATTTTCCCTGGTGAGATTTTGGGATTAGCTGGTGTAGTGGGAGCGGGGCGAACAGAACTTGCCGAAACCATCTATGGACTTCGTCAGGCAAGACAAGGAGAGATTCTATTTCTTGATCAGATAATCAATAAGCTATCTATTCGTGAACGGTTGGATCAAGGTATTGTTTATTTGCCTGAGGATAGGCAAGCCTCAGGACTCTATTTAGATGCTCCGCTATCTTGGAATACGAATGGATTGACATATAGCAAAATGGGATTGTTGATCAATAGCGCTAAAGAAAATGCTATTTTTGAGCGTTATCAACGTGCTATCGGGATTAAGTTTAATAGTCCTGAGCAGAGCGTTCGTACGCTTTCAGGTGGCAATCAGCAAAAGATATTAATTGCAAAATGTTTAGAGGCTAACCCTGCCTTGTTAATTGTTGATGAGCCTACCCGTGGCGTTGATGTAGGCGCAAGAGCAGACATTTATCAATTAATAAAAAATATTGCGAAACAGAGTGTTGCTGTTTTGTTTATTTCTTCCGATTTAGAAGAAATAGAATTGATGTCTGATAGGGTTATTGTCATGCACGATGGAGAAATAAGTCCTTCATTAATAGGGGAACAAATATCTTCAGAACGTATCATGCAAATGGCATTTAGTGGAGAGCAGTAATATGTGGAAATTTATTCAAAAAAATAGAGAGTTAACCATCTTTTTCGCCATTATGCTGATGTTTATATTGTTATTCCTATCGGCAGGGAATAGCTTTAGTTTACAAACAATTACCATGATTTTTAGTTCTTCACAAATAGTGATTTTATTAGCCATTGGTGCGACGTTTGTAATATTAACCCGTAACATTGATGTTTCTGTCGGCTCTATTATGGGGTTAAGTGCGGTTATTATGGGGAGCCTGCTCAATACAGGTTACGGATTTTTCATCGCCCTAATTGGAACTGTTGGCATTGGATTATTAGCAGGGTTGTTCAATGGTGTTTTAGTGACTAACTTACGGATTCCCGCAATTGTAGCTACTTTGGGTACATTGGGCTTATACCGAGGTATTATGCTTCTCATTACTGGCGGAAAATGGATTGAAGGACTTCCTCAATCACTAAAATCATTATCTGAGCCATATATTATGAATATTTCTATTATTGGTATTTTTATTATTTTAATGATTGGAGTGAGCTATTTCTTTTTATCTAAGATACGATTAGGTAGACAGTTTTATGCGGTAGGGGATAACTTACAAGGTGCTTTACAACTGGGTGTGCATATCAATTATATTCGGATTTCTGCCTTTATGATTAACGGATTAATGGCCTCTTTAGCAGGTATTGTATTTGCATCTCAAATTGGATTTGTACCTAACTCAACAGGGAATGGTTTAGAGATGAAAGCGATAGCAGCTTGTGTATTAGGTGGTATAAGTCTGCTTGGTGGGTCGGGTAATATTTTAGGTGCTATTCTTGGTGCATATTTTTTAATACAAATAGATACTGTCCTAGTGCTTTTGAAGGTGCCTGCATACTGGAATAACTTTATTGCTGGAATCGTGTTGCTAGCGGTACTAGTGTTTGATGGACGTATCCGAGTGATGATTGAAAAAAGTATTAAAACACAAAAATATCTTCGCTTTTTAAAAGATTAAAGTGCGGTCATGAGGTGAAAAATGCGTGTTATTAAAAAATATTCTTGGGAAATGACTCTGCTGTGTTTACTCGTTATTGAAATAATAGGGTTTGGTGCGTTTAACCCTAGAATGCTAGATATGAATGTGTTGCTTTATAGTACAAGTGATTTTATCTATATAGGCATGCTTGCGCTACCTTTAACGCTTATTATTGTCAGTGGTGGAATTGATATTTCATTTGGCTCAACGGTGGGATTATGTGCAATATTTTTAGGTGTATTGTACAAATTAGATGTTCCTCTCATGATTGCTATACCGCTTACGTTTATATTGGGTGCATTTTGTGGATTATTAAATGCACTGTTGATTATTTATACCAAAGTCAATCCTTTAGTGATCACGCTGGGAACAATGTATCTATATGGAGGTGGCGCACTATTGATGTCGGGCTTTGCAGGGGCGACAGGTTATGAAGGCATTGGTGGATTTCCAGATTCTTTACTTGAGTTCGCCAATCAAACCCTATGGATTATCCCTATGCCTATCATTTATTTTGCTATCATGACCGCACTTTTTTGGTTGTTGATGCACAAGACAACAATTGGTCGAAATACATTTTTAATTGGGCAAAGTGAGCGTACCGCCCGTTATAGTGCTGTACCTGTCAATAAAACGTTATTTATTATCTATTGTGCTTTGGGTATTGTTGCCGCTTTTGTTGGTATTTTATTAGTATCCTATTTCGGTTCAGCTCGCTCTGATCTTGGCAGTTCATTATTAATGCCAGTGATTACTGCTGTGGTGCTGGGTGGGGCTAATATTTATGGTGGTGCAGGCTCTGTTATTGGAACGGCGATTGCTGCAATTTTAATAGGTTATTTACAACAAGGGTTACAAATGGTGGGTGTACCCAATGAAATATCAAGCGCTTTATCGGGTGCACTATTGATCATTGTATTGATTGGCAAATCATTGAGTTTATATTCAGGCTCAATATACGCTTGGTTTAGTCGTAAATGTTCACATTAAGCATTTTACACATAAGGAGAAAGATCATGAAAAAGCCATTCTTTAAAACAACCGCTTTGGCCGTTGCGTTAGGATTAGGAGTAACACTAAGCACAGTGGCATCAGCTAAAGACAGGATTGCATTTATTCCTAAACTTGTAGGCGTAGGTTATTTCACGAGCGGCGGACAAGGCGCCCAAGCAATGGGAAAAGAACTTGGTGTCGATGTTACCTATGATGGACCGACTGAGCCTAGCGTGTCAAACCAAGTTCAGCTAATTAATAACTTTGTAAATCAAGGATATAACGCTATTGTTGTTGCTGCAGTATCACCCGATGGATTATGTTCGACGCTCAAAAGAGCAATGAAGCGAGGTGTCAAAGTCTTAACATGGGATTCTGATACAAATCCTGAATGTCGAAGCTATTATATCGATCAAGGCACACCAACGCAGTTGGGGGCAATGTTGGTTGATATGGCATCATCACAAATTAGCAAGCCAAAAGCTAAAGTGGCATTCTTTTACTCTAGCCCAACGGTGACGGATCAGAACCAATGGGTTAAAGTTGCAAAAGATAAAATTCAAAAAGAGCATCCTGAATGGGAAATTGTTACAACACAATTTGGCTATAATGATGCGATTAAATCCTTGCAGACAGCAGAAGGTATTTTAAAGGCTTATCCCGACTTAGATGCGGTTATTGCACCTGATGCTAATGCATTGCCAGCTGCTGCCCAAGCAGCAGAAAATTTAAAACGTCAAGGCGTTGTTATTGTTGGCTTTAGCACACCAAATGTGATGAGACCTTATGTGAAACGTGGCACAGTAAAACAATTTGGGTTATGGGACGTTGTTAAGCAAGGTAAGTTATCTGTTGCGATTGCAAATGATATGCTTAAAGGTAAAGCATTCAAAATCGGCGACAAAGTCAATGTGCCTAATGTTGGTGAGGTGGAAATTTCACCTAATAGCGTGCAAGGCTATAGTTATGAGGCTGATGATAATGGTGTAATTGTTTTACCTGAGCGTGTTGTTTTCACTAAAGATAATATTGATGACTACAATTTTTAACAAGATGGAGAGAGTAAATGGCTGATTTAGACGACATTCGTGATGGTAAAGATTTTGGTTTAGATACACCTCAAAAAAATGATACTTTCTACATGAAGGGATTAGGCGCATTAGACTGGGGTATGCAATCACGATTAGCAAATATTTTTAATCCAAAATCGGGTAAGACCGTGATGTTAGCTTTTGATCACGGTTATTTTCAAGGACCAACAACGGGCCTAGAGCGAATTGATCTCAATATTGCTCCATTATTTGAATACACAGATGTATTGATGTGTACAAGAGGAATTCTACGCAGTATTGTTCCATCCAAAACAAGGAAACCTGTAGTACTAAGAGCGTCTGGAGCAAATTCAATTTTAACAGAGTTGTCCAATGAAGCGGTTGCTGTTGGTGTTGAAGATGCGTTGAGATTGAATGTATCTGCAATGGCTGCTCAAGTCTATATTGGGTCTGAATATGAGCACCAATCAATCAAAAATATCATTAAGTTGATTGATGATGGTATGCGTTTTGGTATGCCAACAATGGCCGTGACAGGCGTTGGTAAGGATATGGCGCGAGATCAACGCTATTTTTCACTTGCAACTCGCATTGCTGCTGAAATGGGTGCGCATGTCATTAAAACTTATTTCGTTGAGCAAGGGTTTGAACGTGTTACGGCAGGATGTCCAGTACCTATTGTGATTGCAGGCGGCAAAAAGCTTCCAGAAAAAGAAGCTTTAGAAATGTGTTATAAAGCAATTGATCAAGGTGCCGCGGGCGTTGATATGGGACGTAATATTTTCCAATCGGACGCACCAATTGCTATGCTTAAAGCTGTGAATGCTGTTGTACATGACAATGAAACAGCAGAAAAAGCTTATCAACTCTATTTAGAGTTGAAATCTAATTAATTATCTATGGAGATAATAGTTTCTATTTATTATCTCCATTTTTTAACGGAGATAAAATCTATGTTTGCAATGTTAGTGGAAATTAATATTAAAGAGGGAAAAGAAGAAGAGTTTTTAGAGGTTTTTTCTCGAAATCATTATGGAACACGTAATGAAAAGGGTAATGTACGTTTTGATGTGCTGAGAGACCCAGATGTTCCAACTCGGTTTTATGCTTATGAAGTCTATCAAAACGAACAAGCTTTAGAGGCACACCGCACAACAGAGCATTATAAACGCTGCATAAAAGAACTTGAGCCACTTATGTCTAAGCCAAGAAGCAAAAAAATCTTCAATTGGTTTCTACCTAAGCTGGATGAACTATGATGAATAAATCTGATTTTGTTCAAAAAATAAAGACTGAAAAAATCAGTGCTGGTATTATTTCTTCAGATTGGCTGTGTTTTGAAGAAAATTTGTCATTATTAAAGCAGTTTAATATAAATCTTTTACATTTTGATATAGCCGATGGCAGTTTTTCATCCCTATTTACCGTAGGCCCCATGGCGGTATCAAAGTTTCCTAGTAGCTGTTTTAAAGACGTGCATTTATTGACAAATAACCAGTATGAAATTGAATTAATAACCCAATGTATAAAATCAGGTGCAAATGTTATCACATTGCAATTAGAAGCGTCTGGCAATATACTGAAATCACTACAATGGTTATCTCAGCAATATTTGCCAGAACAGCAGGTTTTATCAGGACTCAGTTTATGCCCTGAAACACCACTTGAAAAGTTACAAGATTATTTGCAGTATGTTGATGTTATTCAATTGTTGACATTCGATCCTAGAACAGGTGATAAAGCATCAATTGATTATACAGTTGAACGAATTAAACAGCTGCATAAACTCCTTAGCGATGAGCGTGAACGCAAAATTATTAGCATAGATGGCTCCATGACATTAGACATGGCAAAAGTATTTTGTCAGTACGACATTGATTGGATTGTAAGTGGCAGTGCATTGTTTGGTGGTGCTAATCTTTCACAAACGCTTACACACTGGAGTGAAATCCCATAGCGGCAAAACTTGCCGCTATGGGAGTAGCATCAAAGTGCCAATAGCTGGCGGTTTTTATCCACGGTGGCTTTGCCGATGCCTTTGACATCTTCAAGTTGGTCGATGCTGATGAAGTTGCCGTTTTGTTCGCGGTATTCCACAATGGCTTGGGCTTTTTTTGCGCCAATGCCTGAGAGCATTTGTTGCAACTCGTCTGCTGTTGCGCTGTTGAGGTGAACTTTTTGGCTCTCTGATTTTTCTACCTTTGAGGTATCGGCTTGCACTTCGTTTTGTTGAGTAGCTGGTGTTTGTGCAGCTTTATCTTTTGCGTAGGCACTTGAGATAAATGCACTTGAGCATAATAAGCAAAGTGCGGTGAGTAAGGGCGTTATTTTCTTGAACATAGCGTTTCCTTTTATTTTAAACAAAAATGACGTCAGTTATCTGACGCCATTAGTGTGTGAAAAATAAAAGAAAATTTCGAGCAGCGGTGTGAATGACTGCGATCGTGATCGTAAAATTAATTGATCTCTTTCACGCGCAACTCTTTCGGCACTTCAAAAACGGTATTTTCTTCGCAGCCTTCTAAGTCTAACACCTCGCTTGCGCCCAGCGCTTGCAAGCGGCTCACAACGGACTGAACCAGCACCTCAGGGGCGGATGCACCTGCGGTAATCCCAATGGTATTAATCCCTTCGAGCCATTTAGGATTGATGTCGGCAGCATCATCGATCAATTTTGACGGCACGCCCATGCGCGAGGCAAGCTCGGCTAGGCGATTGGAATTTGAGGAATTTTTAGAGCCCACCACAATCACTAAATCTGACTGTTTCGCCAGCTCTGCCACGGCATTTTGGCGATTGGTGGTGGCATAACAAATATCGTTTTTGCGCGGGCCTTGAATGCTAGGGAATTGATTTTTCAGTTCATCAATGATGCCGCTGGTGTCGTTGATCGATAATGTGGTTTGGGTCATAAAGGTTAAATTGTCATCATTGTTCACGGGCAATTTCGCGACATCGTCAATCGATTCCACCAAATAGATGCCGCCTTCGGGGTTGTCGTATTGCCCCATGGTGCCCTCCACCTCGGGGTGGCCTTGGTGGCCAATCAAGATGGCTTTGGTGCCTTTGCGACTGGCGCGCGCCACTTGCATATGCACTTTGGTTACCAGCGGGCAGGTGGCGTCGAATACTTTTAAGTTGCGTTTTTTGGCCTCTTGGCGAACCTGTTGCGAAACACCGTGAGCCGAGAAAATCACAATCGCGCCATCTGGCACTTCGTCAAGCTCTTCCACAAAGACAGCGCCGCGCTGTTTCAAGCCTTCAACTACAAAACGGTTGTGTACCACTTCATGGCGGACATAAATCGGCGGCTTGTGAATTTCAAGGGCAAGCTCCACAATGCTGATAGCGCGGTCAACGCCCGCGCAAAATCCACGTGGGTTGGCAAGTAGAATTTTCATGCAGCTCCTTGTTTGCTTTTCGGCTCGGGGTGTTTGAAGTGATCTAAAATCAACATCGCCGCACCTAAGGTGACGGCAATATCTGCTACATTGAACACAGGGTAGTGATAAATATCCCAGTACGCGTCAAAAAAATCCACCACAAAACCATGGTAGCTGCGATCGATCATATTGCCCAACGCGCCGCCGATAATGCTGGCATACCCACAATTAGCTAAAGTGCGGTTGGCGGGCGTGCGAGCGAGCCAATAGATTAAAATAGCGGAGATGACTAGCGCAATGGCGATGAAAAAATATTTCTGCCAGCCGCTATGATCTGCCAAAAAGCTAAATGCCGCGCCGTAATTGCGCACATAGGTCAGGTTGAACACAGGCAACAGTTGCACGCTTTCATGTAGTTCAAATGTGCGCGTGACGAGGTATTTTGAGCCAAGATCGAGGGCGATAACAAGCGCACTTAGCCAAAGATAGATCAGTCCATTTTTTGTTTTTGTCATAAGCGTCTCCAAAGGGGCTTTCGCCCCTAGAGATTAAGCAAACTGGCGGTTTTCACCGCTGCCTGCAACGTTTTCTACGCAGCGTGCGCACAGTTGAGGGTGTTCGGCACTTTGCCCGATGGTGTCAGAATAGTGCCAGCAGCGCGGGCATTTTTCTGCGCTTGAGCGCACCACTTTCACCGCCAAGCCATGCAATTCACCTTCGCTGACATCGGCCTCACTTAATGGCTTGACTTGCGCTTTTGATGTGATGAAAACAAAACGCAATTCATCGCCGAGCTGTTCGAGCAGTGCACGCAATTCATCATTGGCGTAAACGGTGATTTCGGCTTCAAGAGCAGAACCAATCACTTTGTCATTGCGTGCTTGTTCTAACACGCGGTTGACTTCAGCACGCACGGTGAGAATTTGTTGCCAGTAGGCATCGTTCATCACGGTATCATCAAGGGCGAATAATCCATCGTAAAATTCTTCCGTGAAGACAAACTCGCCGCGTTCGCCAGGCAAATGTTGCCATACTTCATCGGCGGTAAACGAAAGAATTGGCGCAATCCAACGCACAGCAGCTTCGGCAATATGGTAAAGTGCGGTCTGACAACTGCGACGAGCGAGGCTGTCGGCTTTGGTGGTGTATTGGCGATCTTTGATGATATCGAGATAAAACGAGCCCATCTCAATTGAGAAGAAGCGCATTAAGCGTTGCACCACTTGGTGGAATTGATAGTTATCGTAACTGTTTTTGATCTCTTCTTGCGCCTGCAAAGCACAATCCACCGCCCAGCGGTCAAGGCTGATCATCTTCTCTTTGGCTACGCTGTCACGTGCTGGATCAAAGCCGTTGAGATTGGCGAGTAAAAAGCGCATGGTGTTGCGAATGCGGCGATAACTGTCGGCGGCACGTTTTAAAATTTCATCGGAAACGGTCATTTCACCCGTGTAGTCGGTGGACGCCACCCAAAGGCGAAGAATATCGCCACCGAATTTGTCCATCACCTCTTGTGGGGTGACAACATTACCGATGGATTTTGACATCTTGCGTCCTTGCCCGTCCACAGTGAAACCATGGGTGAGCACTTGGGTGTATGGCGCTTTGTTGTCGGTGGCTGTGGAAAGCATCAACGATGACATAAACCAGCCACGATGTTGATCCGAGCCTTCAAGGTACATATCGGCATGACGGTCTGCAAACTCTGGACGGTTGGCTACAACTGAGGAATAGGTTGAGCCAGAGTCGAACCACACGTCTAAGGTGTCTTGCACTTTGTGGTAGTGCGCGCTATCTTCGCCGAGTAATTCTTTGGCGTCAAGATCCCACCATGCTTGAATGCCGTCTTTTTCCACGCGTTTAGCTACCGCCTCGATAAATTCGTCCGTGCGTGGGTGAAGTTGCTCGGTTTCATTGTGAATAAACAACGGAATTGGCACACCCCATGTGCGTTGGCGTGAGATACACCAGTCTGGACGATTGGCCACCATCATTTCAATGCGTGCTTGCCCCCAATCTGGGATCCAACGCACACCTTTGATCTCTTCAAGTGCTTTGGCACGCAGGCCTTGGGTTTCCATGCCGATAAACCATTGTGGTGTAGCGCGGAAGATAATCGGTGTCTTGTGGCGCCAGCAGTGAGGATAACTATGGCTGATGTTTTCCACTTTTAATAGTGCGCCCACCTCGTCGAGTTTTTCCACCACTTTAGGATTGGCGGCAAACACTTCAAGACCTGCGAAAAATTCAGCTTTGGCGTTGAATTTGCCGTCGTTGCCGATCAATCCTGACATCGGCAAGTTGTAGCGTTGCGCCACTACAAAGTCGTCTTGACCGTGGTCTGGTGCCGTGTGTACCAAGCCAGTACCAGCATCATCGCCGACGTGATCGCCTAAAATCACTGGTACAGTGTAGTCATAAAACGGGTGTTGAAATTCCAGCAATTCCAAATCGCGGCCTTTTACGTTGCCAAGCACTTGATAATCTGCTGCATCAATGGCTTTCATCACGCTATCGACCAAATTGGCTGTGAGGATAAAGTAGCGACCCGCACTTTCAATTAATTGATAATCCAGCTCAGGGTGAACGGCAATAGCACGGTTAGATGGGATTGTCCACGGCGTGGTGGTCCAAATCACCGCCTGTACGTTGCCTTCGGCATTGGCGTTGAATTTGCTCAAAACCGCACTTTTATCCACCGCATTGAAAGCCACATAAATCGACGGTGACTTTTTGTCATAATATTCCACTTCCGCTTCCGCCAGCGCAGAGCCGCAATCCAAGCACCAATGCACAGGCTTAGAGCCTTTATATAAATGTCCATTGGCAATGGCTTTGCCGAGGGTGCGAATAATGTTCGCTTCGGTGTCGAAATTCATGGTGAGATACGGGTGCTCCCAATCTCCGAGCACACCTAGGCGGATAAAGTCTTTCTTTTGGCCTTCCACTTGCTCTTTGGCGTATTTCCGACATGCTTGACGAAACTCGGCGGCACTGACTTTGTCACCAGGTTTACCCACCAAGCCTTCTACTTTCAGCTCAATCGGCAAGCCGTGGCAGTCCCAGCCTGGCACATAAGGGCTGTCGAAGCCCAGTGCAGTTTTGGATTTAATAATAATATCTTTTAAAATTTTGTTTACAGCGTGGCCAATGTGGATGGTGCCGTTCGCATACGGGGGGCCGTCGTGCAGGATAAAGCTCTTTTTGCCTTTGCGGCTGGCGCGGATTTTCTGATAAAGATTTTTATCGTACCAATTTTGGAGCATTTTCGGTTCGCGTTTGGCTAAATCGCCGCGCATTGGGAAGTCAGTATGCGGCAAATTGAGCGTGTTTTTGTAGTCGGTTGTCATGTTCGTTGTCCACTTAAAACAAAATTAAAAGAATAAAAGATAATCGGCTAGTTATAGCGTTTTTTTAGGCGTTATGCAAACGTCTGACCGCACTTTGGTGTCTTTTTTATGAAAAAACTGTTTTGCTTTTTCTGCGTCTTGCCAAATTTGGGCTTTGAGCTGCTCAAGGCTGGCGAATTTCACCTCGGGGCGTAATTTGTGGTGAAAAATGACCTCAATGCTTTGCCCATAAAGTGAGTGCGAAAAATCAAATAGATGCACTTCCAAAAGTGGGCGTGAAAGCCCGTCCACCGTTGGGCGATTGCCCATGTTCGCCACGCCAAAATAGCGCCCTTGGCGGGTAGCCACCTCGACGGCATAAACGCCTTGGATAGGAATAACTTTGCGGTTTAAAAACACATTCGCCGTTGGAAAGCCAATGGTGCGCCCGAGTTTTTTACCATGCACCACGCGCCCATGAACGGCATAAGGCCGCCCAAGCATGCTTTGTGCCAGCGGTAAGTTATCTTGCGCGAGGGCATGGCGAATTAAGGTGGAGCTGATGCGCTGTTCGCCTTGCATAAAGCTAGCGTTATCTTGCACGGCAAAGCCATATTGTGCGCCTGCCTGTTTGAGAGTGCTGAAATCCCCTGCGCGTTGCGCACCGAAACGGAAATCATCACCGATAATTAAATGCTTAACGTTCAATTTTTGCAGCAAGATCGTGCGAATAAAGGCATCTGGCGTGAGAGTGGCAAAAGTGCGGTCAAAGCGCAGACATAACAGATAATCGACGGCGGTGGTTTGCATAAACCGCACTTTGTCACGCAATCGCATCAGCCGCGCGGGCGTGTGCTCAACGGGGGCAAAAAATTCGTTCGGTTGCGGCTCAAAAATCAGCACCACCGAAGGCAGGGCGAGCCGTTTGGCACATTCGCTCAACTGCGTTAAAATCGCCTGATGCCCACGATGGCAGCCATCAAAATTGCCAATGGTGAGCACACAGCCTTGTGCAAAGTGCGGTAGATTATATAAGCCACGAATCAGTTGCATGGAGAACTCAATCAATTAAAAATGGCGTCATTATAGCGCATTCTCACCCTGCGGTGAATGCCAACGTAACCGCACTTTGCCCACTATGCGCCGTTGAGGTCACGCTTTTTAATGCGCAGTAGCGCCAACATCACGAAATAGGTCAATACCGCCACCAAAATCAGCCATGCCAGCCAGTGCACACGGGTAAAAAACGTCATTGTGGCCCACACTTCCAACGGTGGGCAGAAATATAAAATCGTCGCCCCCATCACCAACGCTGCTAGCACAATTTTAAGCAAGAAAACCGCACTTTGGCGTGAAAAGCGATACACCTGAGCTTGGTGCAGGCCGCGATAGAGCAGTGCTGCGTTGAGCGTGGCAGACATGGCAGAGGCCATCGCCAGCCCGACATAGCTAAACGGAATCGCCAGCAAATTAAAGCCCATATTGCTGACCATGGCGATAATGCCAAAACGTACGGGCGTTTTGGTGTCTTGGCGGGCGTAGTAGCCATTGGCGAGAATTTTGATCAGCATAAAGCTCAGCAGCCCCGCGTTGAACGCCCACAGCGAATACGACGCGGCTTGCACATCATTGAGCGCAAACTCTCCCCGCATAAATAACACCATCATCATTGGTTGCGCCAGCACCGCAATGCCGATCATTGCAGGCACGCCAAGTAGCAAAATCATACGCACGCCCCAGTCCATCGTGGTGCGAAAGTTTTGCTCGGCGCTGAGCTGGTCGCTTGCACGGTTGACGTGGTGGCGCGAAAGGGTGGGCAAAATCACCGTGGAAATTGCAATGCCGAACAATCCCAGCGGAAATTCAAGTAAGCGGTCGGAATAATACAGCCAGCTAATCGAGCCCGTCATCAAAAAACTGGCGATGAAGGTATCGAGCAATAAATTGATTTGGCTGACCGACACACCAAAAAGGGCGGGGATCATGAGCGTGCGGATTTTTTTCACGCCAGGGTCATTCCACGCCCATTTCGGTTTAACCAGCAAATTGGCCTGTTTTAAAAATGGAATTTGGAACAAAAATTGCAGCAAGCCACCTAAAAATATCCCAATCGCCAACGCAATATCAGGGCTGTCAAAGTGCGGTGCGAGAAAAAGCGCACTGGCGATCATCGCGATGTTAAGCAGCACGGGCGAAAAGGCCATCACGCCAAATTTGCCGATGGTGTTTAAAATCGCGCCCGAGAGCGCCACCAAGGTGATGAACCACAAATACGGGAAGGTGATGCGTAGCAAAAACGAGGCCTGCACATATTTTTCGCCGTCCGCGCCGCCGTTGACCCAATCTAAAAACCAGCCAGTGCCGAAAATCGCCGCCACCACGGGCGAGCCAATCATGGCCACCGCCGTGACCACCGCCACCAGCCCACCGAGGGTGCCGTTGACTTTGGCGATGAATTCTTGCGTTTGGGTTAAATCGCCCTCTTTGCGGTATTCCGCCAGCACGGGGATAAACGCCTGAGAAAACGCGCCTTCAGCAAACAAGCGGCGCAAAAAGTTTGGGATTCGGTTGGCAAACAAGAAAACATCCGCCGTGGCGCCCGCGCCGATAATGTTGGCGATCACCACATCACGAATGAGGCCTAACACGCGTGAAAGCAGGGTCATAACGCTGACCACCATGCCTGATTTTAAAAGTCCTTTGCTCAAAACTGCACTCTTCAATAATTAGCCAATAGCGTCATTGTATAGAAAATTTCGCTTTTCGCTATATTCTCGCGCAAAAAACTGTTAAAATGCTGCCCACATCGTCAAAATGGAGAAAGGCACACGCAGGCCACGTTTTGAAGGTGGTTTTTCGGTTGTGTCTCACCGAACCAACATTGGCCCACGCCAATTTGAATAAATTCATTGACAAGCGCATAAAAAAAAGGCATATTTTACGACCTTATTTTTATGTCTTAATTTTTTACAGAAATTCTTGGGAGTTTGACCTTGGCTAATATCAAGTCAGCTAAAAAACGTGCGATTCAATCTGAAAAACGCCGTCAACACAATGCAAGCCATCGCTCTATGATGCGCACTTACATCAAAAAAGTTTACGCTGCAGTAGAAGCGGGCGAAAAAGAAGCTGCGCAAGCCGCTTATCTTGAAATGCAAAAAGTTGTGGACAGAATGGCATCTAAAGGCTTAATCCACAAAAATAAAGCTGCAAACCACAAATCAAAATTAAGCGCTCAAATCAAAAAATTAGCCGCTTAATTACTTTTATTTATCGCAAAAACCGCACTTTTAAAGTGCGGTTTTTTTTATGCACTAACAACCAAAGTGCGGTCAGACCGCACTTTGGTTGTTAGTGCAGGATACAGATTCATTTTGCATAAGTGAAAGAAAAAATTTTGTACAGAAAATGTTGAGAGAAACCCCTATTTATGGGGCTTTATTGTATTTGTGGAGTGGCTATGTAAAAAAGGATTTTTGAAAATGGTCAGAAATGGGCGGAAAGTGCATCTTATGCTGCATACTTATTAACAGGCAAGATCAAAAGTGGCCAATATCCATATTACCGTCATAAGGTACATAAACAGGAATGCCGTCGATAAACACAGACATACGACCACATGCGAGTAAGTTTTACTCGTTGCGTGCACATACCCTTTGCATTCAAGGGTTAAGTCCGAAAGCACTTTCGCTATTTCAGCGATGTTAGTCATATTATTGCGTTGCTGTTCATCTTGATTAACACGCACCGTGCTTAAATCAGAGATTTTTCATCCACAACTTCAATTTGTCCAAGTTCAAATACTTGAGCGGCGGCGGGCAGACAAGCTAGGCTAATGTCCGCGTACAGGAGAGTTGTTTTCATAAGATTTTTCTTTTGGGTTTACAGAAAAGCAGAGATAGAGTGCAATGGAGACAACGGAGAAAATTTTCTCGTCGTTGGTTGGGAAATTGTCACGCAACGGGCGATCGGGCGCACACAGGGTAATATTGGCTGCGTGCAAGGCGTGTTCAAGGCTTTGAAAGCTCAGGCCGAGTTGTTGCGCCAGGGCGTGTGGCGTGACGTTCCCACAGGTGGTGATGAGACGATCGAGATTACAAAAGCTCGGATAACGGCTTTTGAGCACGAGATCGCGAAATTGAGAGGTAATTTTGAGTGCTTTATTTTTGCGACTATATATATGCAACACAAGGCTTGTGACTAACAACATAGCAAATCCTAAATGTACGCTAAGTAGCCATGGTTGCCAGCCAAGATAAAGTGCCACGCCACTGATGACAATGCCGAATAAGCCGATTGTCAATGCACACAGCAAGATAAATTTATACGCCACCTTGACTTTCATTTCATACCTCTTGTTATATATTTTTTAATATAACGATTTATTATAAAATGAACTATGGAATAAAGCAAAACGGCTATTTTATGCGCCGACGGTTGGCATGAAAGCGCAGGGCAGGGCTTTTTTGTTGTGGCAAATATCGATTAGGACGACGAAAAGGCATAATGTGTACTTTTTTATGCCAAAAGTGCAGGCTACTGGCAAAAATTGCCCCGCACAAAAACACGATGATCAGCTGGGCATACAGTTGATGGAATAAATGATTGAGTTTTACAGATGGTGCTTGTGAATATTGTATATCAAAACTCACGCGCAGATAGCCCTGCAAGCCTGCAGCGTTGGTAATCGGCTCAACGATTTGTTGTTGATTAGGGGATTGCATTTTCAAGCGTGTTTCGTTGAAAGGCTGCTCCCCCGCGCTGGCTAAAATGGCGCCGTTACTGGCGTAAAGCGTGGCGTCAAGGGCAAAATCTTGCTGACAAAATTCAGCCAAGCTGGCATTAAGCATATCTTGGCTGGCGGTGTTGGCGAGCAGCACTGAAAGCAAATTGGCTTGTTGGCGTACCAGCGCATGGGAGAGATGCGAAACTTGTGCATTGCCAGAGAGCTGAGAGCCTAATTTGAATTGTTTTAAGCCTAAAAACACCATCGACAAAATCAGCGCACACAGCGTTATAATGCTGATAAACAGCGCCATTTTGCTCAAGTTTGATCGATTTAGGGTTAACATAGCGCCTCTTTTTCTGCTCGTGTTGATTTGGGGATTGTAACACGAAATTGAATCAGGTAATCTAGGCTGAATTTGCCAGTAGCCGTATTGTGGAGTGAAAAATGCCTAACGTCAATTCCCTTAGTCAATCTCACTTTGCGTTGTCACAGCCTGTTGCATTGAATGGGCATGGTCAACCAAGGGCTGATGCACCAATGGCCGTGCTTTATGGCAAGGCATTAACGTTTGATCAGTTGACCGCACTTTTTAGCGAAAGCCAAAGTGCGGTTGCCTTGTGTGATACTTTTGTGCTGCAAGGCGTGGCGTGCGCGATTGTGCGTGGCGAATGGGCCGCCCTTGATGATAAGTTGACCGCACTTGCGCTGGATTTTGCGCCACTGGCTAACATCCCTGATTTCAACCAGCCAGGTTTGCTGGTGATGGATATGGATTCGACCGCCATTGAAATTGAGTGCATTGATGAAATCGCCAAGCTGGCAGGCACAGGCGACGAAGTGGCACGAATTACGGAAAGCGCAATGCGGGGCGAATTGGATTTTGCACAAAGTCTGCGCAAGCGTGTTGCCACGCTCAAGGGCGCAGATGAGGCTATTTTGGCCAAAGTGCGGTCAACTTTGCCCTTAATGCCTGGGCTTGAGACGCTGATTGCGCAACTGCACGCTCACGGCTGGCACGCGGCCATCGCCTCGGGAGGTTTTACCTATTTTGCCGATTTTTTAAAAGACAAGCTCGGTTTGCTTGCAGCGGTCTCCAATCGCTTTGAGATTATCAATGGCAAATTGACAGGGCAGGTGCAAGGCGATATTGTCGATGCCACTTATAAAGCCAACACATTAAACGCACTGCGTGAGCAGCTAGGGCTTGCAAAATCGCAGGTGATCGCCATCGGTGACGGCGCGAATGATTTAGCTATGATGGCGCAAGCTGGCCTTGGCATTGCCTATCACGCGAAACCCAAAGTGCAGCAACAAGCAGAGATTAAAGTGAATTTTTGTGATTTGACCGCACTTTTGATTTTGCTCACCGCCAAACAGCGCAGCAGCAATCTATGATTGAGTTATATTGAAGGAGTAGCTATGCCATCATTTGATATTGTTTCTGAAGTGACCGCCCATGAAATTAAAAATGCGGTTGATAACGCCAACCGCGATTTGGGCAATCGTTGGGATTTTAAAAATGTGGAAGCGTCTATCACGCTCAACGAAAAAGAGTTGTTAATCAATGTTAGCAGTGAATCAGACTTCCAAGTGGAGCAATTGTTAGACATTTTGCGTAACGCCATGATGAAACGCGGTATTGAGCAAGCTAGCCTTGATGTGAGCGAAAACCTTGAGCACAGCGGCAAAATTTACAGCAAGTCAGTCAAGGTGAAACAAGGGATCGAAACAGACATGGCGAAAAAGCTGACCAAGCTCATCAAAGACGCCAAACTCAAAGTGCAAACCCAAATTCAAGGCGATCAAGTGCGGGTGAGTGGTAAATCCCGTGATGAATTGCAAGCGGTGATTCAGCTGGTGAAAAATGCCGAGCTGGGGCAGCCATTTCAATTTAATAATTTCCGTGATTAGGAGCGTGTATGACAGAGTCTGTGGAGAAAAAGGGCCTTTTTCGCCGATTGTTAGACAAATACAACGAGCTTTGCAAAGACCTTAACGTTGACAACGGTGGCTGCCGCCGCTGTGTGCCTGTTATTAAGCAAGACCCTGAACCTGAAGCAAAAGCGCGTGATCAAAAGTAAAGTGCGGTTGACCGCACTTTGCTGATTAGTCCAATGCTTTTTCAGGTGATGGGGGCAGCATGCGTTTATGCCGTGAGCGGTTGTGCCAATAGGCGATCCGCGCTTGCACCGCATCGCTGACCTTTTCACCCCGCAAAAAGGCATCGAGTTCGGCATAACTAAAGCCTAGCTCGCCTTCGTCGGTTTGCCCTTCCCACAAGCCCGCACTCGGTGCTTTATCAATAATCGGCTGTGGCACGCCAAGGGTGCACGCGAGTTGATAAACTTGCTCTTTGCGAAGGCGCGCCAGTGGCAACACATCAGCTGCGCCATCGCCAAATTTAGTGAAATAGCCCGTGTAGGATTCGGCTAAATTGTCCGTGCCAATCACCACCGCACGGTGGCTTTGCGCCAGCGTGTATAGCGTGACCATTCTCAGCCGCGCCATTAAGTTGCCATACAACACATTTTCTCGCTCAGGGGTGGGGTTGACCGCACTTTGAATATTGTCCCATACCGCGTCATACATCGGCTGGATCGAGATCACCTCGCCTTTCAGCTTAAGATCGTCTAATATCAGCTGCGCATGGGTGAGATCTTGCGGATTGTTGACATCCGTTGGGAGCATATACACATACACTGGCGCCCCCGTTTGGGCGGCAAGATATAAACACACCGCCGAGTCAATTCCGCCACTTAAGCCGAGCACATACCCGTCAAGCTGATAAAGCGTTTTGCGTTGTTGTTCGAGCCAATCAACGAGGTAGTTGCAGTAATCTTGGGTGTTCATAGCATTTGTCCTGTGTGTTGTTCAATTAAATCCTGTTTGAGTTGCCATAGCGCCTGGGATAGGTCAACGTAATAGCCGTGCGGATTTTCAAGCCGTTTCACCTCATCCCATAGGCTGTGCAAGTCCGCTTTCGCCTGCAAACGTGCTTGCTCAAGGGTATTGATGGTGCCTACACGCTTACCCTCTCGCCACACACACTGTAACATCGGCTTGGCGGTAAAATGGGTGATGCGTTTTTTCTTCCACGGGTTGAGTGGGTCAAAGAGAATGTAAGGCGCATTTTCATCAATCACTTCATCGCGCAGCGTCACCAAATCCGCAATCGCCATCGCTTTTTGATCATATAAGCGATAAACCTGCTTAAAGCCTGGCGTGGTTGTTTTGATGGCATTTTCGCTGAGTTTGATTTTTGGGATTATTTCCCCGTTTTTCTCTAATGATACAATTTTATACACCCCACCAAACACTGGCTCACTGCGCGCAGTGATAAGCCGCTCACCCACGCCAAAGGCATCGATTGCGGCATGTTGAGTGGTGAGATCTTTAATCAAATATTCATCCAGTGAGTTTGAAACCATAATTTGCGTTTGCTGCAAGCCTGCTTCATCAAGCAGCTTGCGCGCTTGCGTGCTGAGATACGCCAAATCGCCACTGTCTATACGAATGCCTTTCAGCGTGTGCCCAAGGGGTGCGAGAATGTCACGCTGCACTTTGATGGCATTTGGAATGCCTTGGCGTAAGGTGTCATAAGTGTCTACTAATAACACGGTGTTGGTGGGGTAACATTTGGCGTAGGCCGCAAAAGCATCGTATTCACTGTCGAAACTTTGCACATAGGCATGCGCCATCGTACCCACTGCGGGCACACCAAAGGTGAGTTCTGCTTGGGTGTTGGCGGAGCCTGCAATGCCGCCAATATAGGCTGCGCGTGCGCCAAGCAATGCGGCATCAGCGCCATGCGCGCGGCGTGCGCCAAACTCAAACACGGGGCGAGTGCCCGCTTGGGTGCAAATGCGTGCAGCTTTAGTGGCAATTAAGGATTGATGATTGAGATGAATTAACAGCATGGTTTCTAATAACTGGCAGTCAATCAGTGGCGCGCGTACGGTCACCACGGGTTCATTGGGGAAAATAATGCTGCCCTCAGGAAAAGCATAAATTTCGCCACGAAAGTGGAAATCGTTTAAATAGGCTAGAAAATCCTCACTTAACCCGCCTTTTTGGCGTAAAAAAGCAATATCCTCCTCACTAAAACGCAGCTTCTCGACAAACGCCAAAAGTGCGGTTAGCCCTGCGAAAACGGCATAACCGCCGTTGTCAGGCACGCGGCGGAAATAGTAATCAAACACCGCCCACTCATGGGTTCGGCCTTGCTCAAAGTAGCTGTTTGCCATGCTAAGCTCATAGTAGTCCATTAATAATGCGTTACTCATAGTTCACCTGTGTTGGTTGTTTGCCTCCACCATAGGCATACAACCGCACTTTGTCAACGCCGTTGTGCGCTTATTTCTTCTGCAGTGCAGGGTAAGAAATGTGTGTTTTGTCACATTTTTGATATAAATTTGCCGAGATTTGTTTACATCTGTTTTACAGCAAAAAATTTCTGTTAGAATTCCCCCGACTTACCTGTTTTCTTAATCCCTTATCTAGAGGTCGAAATTATGCTGTGGTTTTTATGTTGTCTTGGCTTATTGCTAGCGGGATACTTTATTTATGGCTCAATCGTAGAGCGTATCTTTAAAATCAATCCAAAACGCGCAACACCCGCTCATCAGTTGGGTGATGGTGTGGATTATGTGCCGATGTCAAAGCGTAAAATTTGGCTTATCCAGTTGCTGAATATTGCTGGAACAGGTCCGATTTTTGGGCCAATTTTGGGTGCCTTGTATGGCCCTGTTGCGATGGTGTGGATTGTGTTTGGCTGCATTTTCGCAGGTGCTGTACACGATTATTTCTCTGGCATGCTCAGTGTGCGCAATGGTGGTTCGTCGGTGCCGAATTTGTCAGGCAAATATTTAGGCCGCCCAGTTAAACACTTTATGAATATTTTGGCATTATTGCTACTGGTGTTGGTCGGTGTGGTCTTTGTGGTTAGCCCTGCTGCATTGTTGACCAACATCACACAAGATAACTACGGTGCAAGCGCTGGTTGGGCGCAACCGCAAGTGTTGATGATTTGGACTGCGATTATCTTTGTTTACTACATCATTGCCACACTGGTGCCTATTGATAAAATCATCGGTCGAGTTTATCCGCTCTTCGGCGCATTATTGCTGTTTATGTCATTTGGTATGTTCTTCGCCTTGTTGTTTGAGGATAAATCGCTTTTCCACAGTGTTGGCGGTATGAGTTTGGATAAAATCTTCCAAAACTTCTCACCAAAAGATCTGCCAATTTGGCCACTGTTGTTTGTAACCATCGCGTGTGGTGCGGTGTCTGGTTTCCACGCCACTCAATCACCGTTGATGGCACGTTGTATGGAAAATGAAAAAGAAGGTCGTTTCGTATTCTATGGTGCGATGATTGGCGAAGGGGTGATTGCCTTGATTTGGTGTTCTGTTGGCTTAACATTCTATGACAGCCCAGCCCTAATGCAACAAGCGATTGACGTAGGTACACCAGCGAAGGTGGTCTATGATTCGGCTACGCACATGCTGGGCATGTTTGGTGGTTTATTAGCGGTGCTTGGTGTGGTTGTGTTGCCGATTACGTCAGGGGATACTTCATTTCGTGCGGCACGTTTGATCATTGCGGAATTCTTCAAATTAGATCAACGCAACATTATGAAACGCTTGATTATTGCTATTCCACTGTTTGTGATCGGCTTTATCATTTCTAAAGTGGATTTTGGTGTCATTTGGCGTTACTTCGGTTGGGCGAACCAAACCACCGCCATGGTGATGTTGTGGACGGCAGGTGCCTATCTCTATCGCTATGGCAAGTTCCACTGGATTTGCACAATCCCTGCTATTTTTATGACCATGGTGAGTGCGACTTACCTCGCTTACGCCCCAATTGGTTTCCACCTGCCATACGGCATTGCTGTGTGGGTTGGTGTGGCATTAACAGTTGCTGCTGTATTCTGCTTCTTCTTCCTCTTAAAACCGATCGCCAAAGGTGATCCTGATTCCGAAATGGCATAATGAGTTATATGGATTAAAGGCTGCTTAGGCAGCCTTTTTTATGCTCGGCGTGTAAAAAAATTATTGTAATTTAACGCCACTGCTTGTACATTATCTCCATTAGTCGGGGTGCAGTTTGCTGCTGAGATGATACCCGTGAACCTGATACAGTTAACACTGACGTAGGAAACTAACCATGCAAATAAGCCAATCTTACCCCCCGATCTGCATAACACTCACGCGCGCTTTACATTGCGGTTAAACAGCGTGAACGCATTATCCGTTAATGATCTTTGCTTACTGTAAGCAATCGTGTCTTCATAATATATGCTTGCCTCATTTTTAAATGCTCAATGGCTTATCAAAATGGTGCGGCGATTGAGCCAATAGCTATATAATTATCGGAGAAATAACACAAAATGGACTATTTATCTCACATTCGCGCTAAAAATCCGTTAGTATTAAATATCACAAACGTGGTGGTGAGTAATTTTGTTGCCAATGGGCTGTTGGCGCTGGGCGCTTCACCGATAATGTCGAACGCGAAGGAGGAAATGCCCGCGTTGACCGCACTTTGCCAAGCGTTGGTGATTAACATCGGTACACTCACCCGTGATCAAGTTGTGGCGATGCGTGTGGCAGGCAGGCGTGCGAATGAATGCGGCATTCCTGTAGTGCTTGACCCAGTTGGTGTGGGCGCGAGTGCTTTCCGCTTGGAAACGGTCAACACCCTGCTGGCGGAGATTCGCTTTACAGCAATTCGCGGGAATGCGGGTGAGATCGCCACTTTGGTTGGCGCGCAGTGGCAAAGCAAAGGCGTGGATGCGGGCACAGGCGAGGGCGATGTGGCAGAGATGGCAAGCAGCGTGGCCAATCGCTATCAATGCGTTGTGGTGGTCAGTGGCGCGGTGGATGTGATCAGCGACGGCACACGCATCGCGCGCGTGAGCAACGGCACGCCGCTGTTCCCACGCATCACAGGCTCTGGCTGCTTGCTCAGTGCAGTGTGTGGTGCCTACTTAGCCCTTAGCAAAGAGGACCACTTTCATGCCTTGTGGCAGGCGTGTCGTGATTATGCCATTGCAGGCCAGCGCGCAGCACAGGGTTTGCGTGCCCACCAATGCGGGCAGTTTGTAGTGGCGTTGTTAGACAGTTTGGCTGAGATTAATCCTGCCACCATAAAGCAAGAGGAAAAGGTTGATGTTAAATAGAATTAAGCAAGCTCTCACCGTAGCTGGTTCGGATAGCGGCGGCGGTGCAGGCATTCAAGCCGATTTAAAAACCTTTCAAATGCGAGAGGTTTATGGCATGAGTGTGATTTGTGCTGTCACGGCGCAAAATACCCATGGCGTGAGTGCCATTCACTCTGTGCCGATCGATATTATTTTGGCGCAGTTGCAAGCTATTAATGAAGATTTTAATCCGAGTGCGTGCAAAGTGGGCATGCTGGGCACGCAATCGGTGATTGAAGCGGTGGCAGAAAAACTGTGCACCTGCCGTTTTGGCCCGATTGTGGTTGACCCAGTCATGGTCGCAAAAGGTGGTTCACGCTTGCTCGATAAAAGTGCGGTCAGCGCGCTGAGTGCGTTGATGGTGCCGTTATCAGATGTGATCACACCAAATTTGCCTGAGGCATATGCGCTCACGGGCATTGAGGTGGTGGACAAGCTTTCAGCCACTAAAGCGGCATTGATTTTGCAATCGATGGGTGCTAAAACCGTGGTGATCAAAGGCGGGCATAGCCAAGAGAGTAAAAGCAAAAAGTGCTGTGATTGGGTGTTTACCGACACGGGCGACTTTGAACTTGAAGCGCCGCGCGTGCTCACCCGCCACACCCACGGCACAGGCTGCACGTTCTCCGCGTGTATTGCCGCTGAGCTGGCCAAAGGTGTGGCGCAAGAGGAGGCCATTCGCACCGCCAAAGCCTTTATCACCGCCGCCATCAGTCACCCACTGAATATTGGCCACGGGCATGGCCCAACCAATCATTGGGCGTATGTTGAGCGAAAAAGGAGATAGTATGAATGTGCGCGAAATGCTGCGCGCCTATTTTGTGGCGGGCAGTCAAGATTTTAAACAGGCGACAAATCGCCCGCAAGCGTTGCTTGACTGCCTTGAGCAAGCCTTAAAGTGCGGTTTGACGTGTTATCAATTTCGTGAAAAAGGCGCAGGCGCGCTGCAACATCGCGACGACATTATGCACCTGGCCAAAGCCGCACAGGCCTTGTGTCAGCGTTATCACGTTCCTTTTTTTATTGATGATGATCTCCAACTGGCGTTAACCCTGCACGCCGATGGCATTCACGTGGGGCAAGGCGATATGCCCATTCTTGAGCTGATTGCACGCGTGCAAGGGCGCATGTTGGTGGGGCTTTCAACCCATAATATCGCACAGTTTAGCGCCGCAAATACTATTTCAGGGATTGATTATTGTGGCTTTGGGCCGATTTTCCCAACCCAATCTAAGCCAGATGCCGACCCAGCGGTGGGCGTTGAGGCTATCCGCGCGGTGCGTGCTGCGGGGCTTGAGAAACCGATGGTGGCCATTGGCGGCATTCGTTCAGAAGATGCGGTCACCATTCGCGCGGCGGGTGCGGATGGCGTAGCAGTAATTTCTGCTATTGCCCAAAGTGGTGATGTGCCACGCACGCTGGCACAGCTGCTAGCAACTAAGTAAGCAGGCTACTTTTGCCCGTATTCGAGAGAGTAATCAACGCGTTAGGGAACGGCTCAAACAGGGTTTAACTTAGGCTATACGACTCTTGATGATCTATAGCCTAGAAAAATAGCCAAACAAAAAATGCTTAATGCGTTGATACAGTAGAAAATAGACTAAAGTGCGGTTTGATGACCGCACTTTGCTTTTTTGGGGTAAAAAAATACCGCACTTTAGTGCGGTATTTTCGAGCACAAGGGATTAGCCTTTGTAATCGTAGACGTGTTTAACAAGGTCTAATACTTTGTTTGAGTAACCAGTTTCGTTGTCATACCAAGAAACGAGTTTCACGAAAGTATCAGTCAATGCGATACCAGCGTCTGCGTCGAATACAGAGGTGCAGACTTCACCGTTGAAGTCAGTTGAAACAACAGCATCTTCAGTGTAGCCCAATACGCCTTTTAATTCACCGTTGAAAGTTTTACCTTCAGCCGCGTCTTTCAGTGCTTTTTTGATTTCGTCGTAGCTTGCGCCTTTTTCAAGGTTCACAGTCAAGTCAACAACAGATACGTTTGGAGTAGGTACGCGGAATGCCATACCAGTTAATTTACCATTGAGTGCTGGCAATACTTTACCTACTGCTTTAGCAGCACCAGTTGATGATGGGATGATGTTTTGGCTTGCACCGCGGCCGCCGCGCCAGTCTTTCATTGATGGGCCGTCAACAGTTTTTTGAGTTGCAGTGGTAGCGTGAACGGTAGTCATTAAGCCGTCTTTAATACCAAAAGTTTCGTGGATAACACGGGCTAATGGTGCTAGGCAGTTTGTAGTACAAGAGGCGTTAGAAACGATGTCTTGGCCTTTGTAGTCATTGAAGTTTACGCCGCGAACGAACATTGGAGTGCTGTCTTTTGAAGGGCCAGTTAAAACCACTTTTTTAGCGCCCGCTGTGATGTGTTTACGTGCAGTTTCATCAGTTAAGAACAAACCAGTTGCTTCAACGGCAACATCAACACCCAGTTCAGCCCAGTTCAAGTTTGCAGGGTCACGTTCTGAAGTTACACGGATTTTTTTGCCGTCAACAACAAGGTGACCGT
Source organism: Spirabiliibacterium pneumoniae (assembly GCF_014884995.1). Classification (GTDB taxonomy): domain Bacteria; phylum Pseudomonadota; class Gammaproteobacteria; order Enterobacterales; family Pasteurellaceae; genus Spirabiliibacterium; species Spirabiliibacterium pneumoniae. The sequence continues at coordinate 160,165 of NZ_JABMII010000006.1, read as the reverse complement.
CTTGTACTTCAACTTTACCTTCAAAGCGACCGTGAGTTGAGTCGTATTTCAACATGTACGCCATGTAGTCAACGTCGATCAGGTCGTTGATACCAACTACTTCGATATCATCACGTTTTGCAGCAGCACGAAATACGATACGGCCGATACGACCAAAACCGTTAATACCAATTTTAATTGCCATAAGATTTTTACCTTTGGTTAGTTTAACAAAATTACTACAACACCCAGAGGTTCAGGGAAAATAGAACCGATCACCTTGATGCTGTAACTGTGTGAAGTATATCACAAATTGAATGCTATCTGAAACAATAAAAAATTGAGAAAAATCAAGACAGCCGAAAATAAAATGATCCATAATATCGCTGTTTTTTGAAACAAAAACAGAGTTTCATATTTGTCGGTATACTTATTAGCAATAAAAATGTGACAGACTTAACACTTTTTTTATGCGGATAAATAAACACTTATTTTTTTTCGTCAGATGACTAAAATAAGAGGCCTACCCATAAAGATAACAATACATTTCACCCCTAGATGATTATTAGGATTAGACAATGGATATGAGCAGTGCATTTCTACGCAACTTTTTAGGGAAAAGTCCAGATTGGTATAAAACTACCATTATGCTATTTTTGGTGCTAAACCCGATTCTCTTTTTCTTCGTAAGCCCCTTTATCGCAGGCTGGGCGCTAGTAATTGAATTTATTTTCACTTTGGCGATGGCTTTAAAATGCTACCCTCTACAAGCGGGTGGATTGTTGGTGATCGAAGCACTTTTCATTGGTATGACCACGCCAGAGCATGTTTACCATGAAGTGGTGGCGAATATGGAGGTGCTATTGCTGTTGATGTTTATGGTAGCAGGGATTTTCTTTATGAAAGATTTGCTACTATTTGTATTTACCAAACTGTTGTTGGTAGTGCGCTCTAAAAAACTGCTTTCGTTGTCTTTTTGTGCCAGTGCGGCGTTTTTGTCCGCATTTTTGGACGCGCTGACTGTGGTGGCAGTGATTATCAGTGTTGGTACAGGTTTTTATGCGGTTTATCATAAAGTTGCGTCAGGTTATCACTTTGATGACGAGCATGGCGATTTGCTCAATGATCAAAGCATTACTAAACGCCGAAATACGTTGGAGCAATTCCGTGGCTTTTTACGCAGCCTGATGATGCACTCGGGTGTGGGCACGGCACTAGGTGGTGTGATGACAATGGTGGGTGAACCGCAAAATTTAATTATCGCAGAGCGTGTGCAGTGGGGCTTTGGTGAATTTTTCTTGCGCATGTTGCCTGTGACATTGCCTGTACTCATCTGTGGCTTGCTGACTTGTGTAGCATTGGAAAAATTCAAAGTGTTTGGTTATGGCGATCGCTTGCCACAAAAAGTGTGGGTGGTACTTGCGCGTTTCCAACAAGCACAAAACAAAAAACTTACCCCACAAGATAAAATGAAACTCTGCGTTCAGGCGCTTGCTGGAATTTGGTTGATTATCGGGCTTGCATTCCACCTTGCTGCGGTAGGGTTAATTGGTTTAAGTGTGATTATTTTTGCAACCGCACTTTGTGGCATTACTGAAGAAAGTGCGTTAGGGAAAGCCTTTGAAGAATCGTTGCCATTCACCGCACTTTTAGTGGTGTTTTTCTCTGTAGTGGCTGTGATTGTGGATCAAGAATTATTCCAACCCATTATTCATCTCGTGCTGCACGCTTCCGATGAAACGCAACTGGCACTATTTTATATCTTCAATGGTGTGCTTTCCGCCATTTCTGATAACGTGTTCGTCGGCACCGTGTACATCAATGAAGCCAAAGCCGCATTGCAATCTGGCGTGATTGCCCAAGAGCAGTTTGAAATGATTGCTGTGGCAATTAACACAGGGACGAATCTGCCATCGGTTGCTACACCAAACGGACAAGCTGCATTTTTATTCTTATTAACCTCATCATTTGCACCACTGATTCGTTTATCTTATGGTAAGATGGTGTATATGGCGCTGCCTTATACTATTGTGTTGTCGATGGTGGGCTTGGCGTGTGTCGAATTGGTATTGCCAACCGTGATGCATTGGTTTGAAATGCTGGGTTGGATTGTAACACCGTTATAAGGATCGTGAATGTTAGGTTATCTCAAGCGAATTTCTCTTAGCCGTTTTAGTTGGTTTTTGGTTTTACTCTCAGCCCTCGCGTTCGAAGGTGTCGGCTTGTATTTCCAACACGTTAAACAACTCGACCCGTGCGTTATGTGCATTTATGAACGGGTGGCATTCGCCGGCATCGCTCTGGCAGGTTTGCTTGGATGGCTTGCGCCACGCTGGGTGTTAGTGCGTATTCTCGCGCTTGCCTTAGGGCTTTTCTGCGCGGTTAAAGGCTTATTATTGGCGATTAAACACGTTGATTTTCAGCTCAATCCCGCACCGTGGAATCAATGCCCATTAACGGTGCAATTTCCTAGAACATTGCCGTTGGATCAGTGGTTACCACAAGTCTTTCAAGCCAGCGGCCCATGCAGTGAGATTAAATGGCAATGGCTAGGCTTTTCGATGCCACAATGGCTGATCGTGGTATTTGGGGTCTATATTGTAGTCTTTGCTTTTGTCGCGCTTAGTCAGTTTAAGCGACACAGAGTAAGCAGCCGCTCACTGTTTCGTTAACGAGATTGAGATAATTCAAAACCGCACTTTGTATCAAAGTGCGGTTTTATTTTGGGCGTTGATTAATAACCAGAAATATTCAAATCGGGTACAAATAAGTTATCTTTAATGCGCTGCACTTGCGTTTCCACGCGGCCGTCTTCATACAGTGCAAATTCACGCCAGCCAGGTGGCAACACGCCGAGGCTGAAGTTGTAACTGTCGGATTTAAATTGAATACACGTTGATGGCGTTGTCATGATCGGGTAGTCATACCATTGGCTGTCCATCGCGTGGTGGATGTGGCCTGAGATAATGCCTTTGATTTTATGGTGCCCTCGCAGGCAGCTTAAAAATTCTGAAGCATTGCGCAGATTGTGCTGATCGAGCCAAGCGGAGCGGGTCGGCACAATGTGGTGGTGCAACACCACCAAAGTGTAGCGATCAGGGTATTGCGCCAGTTTAGCTTGTAGCCAATCGAGCTGGTATTGGTTGAGATAGCCGTGAGGGACATTAAGCACTTGGCTATCGAGCATCAAAATCTGCCAATGATCATTGATTAAAATGTGTTTCAACGGTGAGATTAGTGGTGCGAAATGGGCAAGCTCTTCGACCATGTGTGGCTGAAAATCATGATTACCTGGAATCCAAAAAACAGGCTTGTTCAATGCACAGATTTCTTCGCCAAAATAGCGATAGCCTTCACGGGAGCTGTCTTGGACTAAGTCGCCTGTGGCGAGCACGAATTCAAAGGCAAAAGTGCGGTTTTTAATTTCGTTTAACACCGCTGTATAACTTTCAAAGGTGTTAATCCCTAAAAGTTGTGCATTTTTATCAGCAAACAAATGACAGTCCGAGAGCTGAATAAAGCGCACGGGGGATGTTTGCGATTGGTGAATAAAAGCCGTTTTCACAAAGTACCTATAGTTTTATAAAATAACGTGATTCAAGCAAATAAGATAATCAGTTTTATAAATAAGTCAGTCTTTTTCTCATAAAAGTGTGCCTGAACGCACATTTTTCGTTAATTTTTTGCTGAAATTTCGAGATATATCACTTTTTTAGCCAACGTTTTTGTAGTGATTGATAGTTCAGCTGTAGCCATTGCAAGCCCATCACAGCAATAGCATTATCAATTCGCCCGTTTTTCAGTCCTTGATAGGCTTCTTCGCGCGGAATAACGTGCACTTGGATGTCTTCATTTTCACAGCTTAAGCCATAAAGCCCACCAACATTAGCAGTATTTACTTTGCCAGCAAACATATGAATACGTTCGGTGATGCCGCCTGGGCTATCCCATACACTCATAACGTGTTCTACCTCATCAATGTGTAATCCTGCTTCTTCAAAAGCTTCACGTTTTGCTACTTCAGCGGGTTTTTCTCCGCTTTCCACCATTCCCGCAACCAATTCCAGCAACCACGGTGAGCGCGTTTTGTCACCGATGTAGGCACCAATGCGCACTTGTTCGACCATCACTACAGTATCATGTTCAGGATCGTAGGCAATGACCGCAGCCGCTTCACCTTTGTCTAACAGTTCGCGACGCACCAAGCCACTTTCGCCACCTGCGAAGAGTTTATGCTTAAAATCAATCGTATAAAGTTTGAAGAAACCATCATAGACGAGGGTTTCTTTTTCAATGTGCAGATCTCCAGGCCCAAATTGTGCTATTTTCATAATGAATCCCGTAAAAAATAATTATTAGTGTACCAAATTTCTGCTTATTTTTACTTACATTTCTGACTTTTTTGTGTAAAATGAACGTTCGTTCATAAGAACAAAATGACATAGTAGAGAATTGAAGATTCGGAGAATAAGAATGAACAAAATGCGTGTGTTGGCAAGTGTGCTGCTGTTAGGGTTGGCACAATCTGCGCTGGCAACCACTTTATCTCAGGCCTATGAACAAGCCAAAGTCAGTGATCCTGTGGTGAAAAAGGCGTTTGCCGACAGTCAACAAATTATGGAAGGGCGCGAGCAAGCCAAAGGCGCTTTGTTGCCACAACTGTCTGCGAAAGGCAGTGCAAGCACCAGTCGTTATATTGATCACAGTCGCGATCATGGCGCTTATGCGGACAACAGTTTCAATCAAAACCGCACTTTTAGTATTGGGCTAAATTTAAGCCAATCATTGTATAACATGAGTTTGTGGCGCACGCTGTCGCTACAAGAAAAAGCGGCACAACAAGCCGAAGTTGCTTACCAAGCGGCGCAGCAAAATTTACTTTATCGCGTGGCGCAAGCCTATATTGACGTGCTCAACAGCCTTGATGCGCTGGATTCTGTGCGTGCAGAAAAACGCGCAGTGCAAAATCAGCTTAAAGATACCAATCAGCTTTATCAAGTGGGCTTGGTGGCAATTACCGATGTGAATGAAGCACGCGCGCAGTTTGATAGCGTGGTGGCCAGTGAAATTGCGGCTAAAAATGCGGTGGATAACAGCATTGAAAACTTAGCGTCAATAACGGGTGAGTATCCAACCCAATTGAACAAATTGAACACCGCAAGGTTTAAAACAAAAAATTACGGCAGCCCAGAGCAATATATCCAAACAGGTGAAACCCGTAATCTGACGTTAGCCTACTACAAAATGGCAAAAGAACTGGCAAAACAAGGCATTAAGGTGGCAGAAAGTGGACATTTACCGACAGTGAACTTGGTTGTGGGGCTAAATCGCACCAATGCTCGCTTGCCACGCGCGATGAATTATGGCATTCCTGATCATACCCTTGATCAAGCCTCCATCGGCGTTGAGGTATCGTTGCCACTGTACACGGGAGGGCGAACCAGCTCACAAGTGCGCCAGCAACAACATGCCTATGTCAGCAGCGCGGAGAGTTTAGAAACGACGCATCGCGACTTAGTGAAAAATATTCGCTCAACAGTGAATGGGCTGAATGCCACAGCAAGCTCCATTAAAGCGTATCAACAATATGTTGTCTCTTCCAACAGCGCCTACAACGCCACGCGAGAAGGCTATGAAGCAGGTACGCGCACGGTGCTTGACGTGCTTACAGCGACACGCAATCGCCATAACGCGCAGCGTCAACTGTCGCAAGCACGCTATCAATATTTGATGCTGGAGCTGCAATTGCGCCAATTGCAAGGCACACTGGATCAAAGCGATTTGGCACAGCTTAACAGCCTGTTGACGGTCAAAACCCGCTTGCAGTAATGGCAAGCAACAAGGCAAAGTGCGGTTGGGGCAGCCTGACCGCACTTTTGTTTTTAAACTAATAAATAGATTACGTTAATGCTGACAATGCCGATCACCACGCTCAGCAGTGTGTTGTGCCATGTTCTGTAGCTGATGAGCACCACACACAAGGCAGCAAGCTCGCGCGCAAAGGGCAGCCAGTCGCCAGAGAGTGTGGGCAGGCTTAAACTGCTGAGCAGTAAGATCAGCATAATGCACAGCGGCAGCATTTGATTTAAGGCTTGTAGCCAGCGCATTTGGAGCCAGCTGGCGGGCATTAATAGCGGAAAACCGCGGCAAATAACCATCGCACCCGCCATGCCGAGCAACGTGATTAAGGTATCCAGCGTGTTCATTATGCGCCACCTTGTTGCCGACGTTGTTGATAGTAAAACCGTACTAAAATAACTGCAGCACAAAACAGCACACCACCGAGCATCGACCAGTTAGGTGCAATCACTTTGGCGATGAAAAAGCCGACGGTCGCCAGCAAGAAGGGCAGCCATTGTTGTGCTTGGCGAAATTGCTCATAGGCTAAAATAGCAAATAAACACGGCAAGGCAAAGTCTAAGTGCGGTATCACATCAGCAAATTGTTGCCCCAGCACGACGCCAATCGCACTGGCGCTAACCCAATAAAATTGGCACAACATATTCACTCGTACAATATTGGCTTTTCTCTCCTCTCTGGTTTGAATGAAGAGTAGAGCGTAATTTTCGTCGGTTAATGCCAGCGCGCTGTACCAACGCTTAACGCCTTTGTCGGGCAAATCGGGGTGTAGCGCAAGGGTGTAAAACAGATGTCGCAAGCTGATTAAAAAAGTGCTGATCACTAATGGAAAGAATCCAGCACCCACCACAAACAAAGGAATCGCGGCATATTGCGCAGCACCTGAGAAGACCACCACGCTTAAAATAATAACGAGCCAACTCGGCAAGCCAGCACTGATGGCTAAAATGCCATAGGCGATTCCTGCGGCGTAGTAACCCATCGCAATGGGTAACGTTAGGCGCAAAAGCGAAGACCAAGCACGCGGTGTAACGCATTGATTGCTCGTCATTTTGTCTAAAGCTCGCTACAATAGGGAAAATGCCATCAGTTTAGCGAAAATCATTATGCCTGTCATTGATAAAAATCAGCCGATAGAGACAAAATTGCGCCTTGTGTGGGGGCACATTGATGAATTGCCCGATGAGCACACTTTGCGCCAATACTTGCCTGCCTCACTTATCACGGAGCTGCGCAAAACAGTGGCGAACAATCACTTGCGGCAGCAATGTCGAGTGTTGGCACACTTTCTCCTCGCGTATTTCTTGGCGCAATATCATCCATCATGTGCGCAATTAGGCACACTCAGACGTACGTCAACAGGGCGACCTTATCTTGCAGGTGTGGGCAACGTGGATTTCAACATCAGCCATTCAGGGCCGTGGGTGGCGGTCGGGCTGCTGTTATCCGCCAATCAAAGTGCGGTTGCCGTTGACATTGAAATGCCAAAGCCTCGCAATTTCAGCAAAATTATCCAGCACATTGCCAGCGCGGACGAGCAGGCGTGGTTTGCTCAACAAAAGGATAAAACGCGCGCATTTTACCAAGCGTGGTGTCTGCGTGAGGCGGTGTTGAAATCGCAAGGCGTGGGCATAGCAAAATTACATTCGGTGCATCACGCTGTGCAAACTCATGAAATCATCACGCCGTTTGCGCTACGAGGTTATGCGCGCTTTTATGATCATTTGCCGTTTTATTTAGCCTTGTTTAATCAAGGCGAAGCCTTGCCCGTGCAGGCGTTTGAATGGCAAAGGGGTGCCTTGCACGAAAGGGCAGTAAAAAGTGCGGTCGGCTACTCGGTCAAACCGCACTTTAATGATTAACGTTGTAGGCGAATCACCGCTTCCATCGCCTCTTTTTGTACTAATTTGTGGCGAATGCGCGCGGTTTCCACACAGATCATGGTTTGATAGCCCTCAGGGCGCATTTGGCTTGGAGTATTTTCCCATGGGTTCCATACTACAATATCGGAGGCGTTAATGTGTTCAACCTCCACAATGCGATTTTGTGCTTTGTCGTCGATGTGCGTGATGTGTTGCTCGGCACTGAAAATACCATCAAAGGCGCCAGTGAGCAGCAGCGGTGAAGGCACGCTCACGTCTTTTTGCGCAGCATTGTTGAATGCCGCATCGGGCAGCCCAAATAGCGTTGTTTGCGTGATGTCGCCCACGTTGTAATAGGTATGCAATGCCACTTCAGCAGGCGTTACGCCATAGTGTGTGAAGCGCAAACGGCATTGCTCACTGAAGGTCATTTGCAATTTAGCTTGCACCAAATGCTGCTCATCGAACAGGCAAAATGTTAAGCTCACCGCCTCTTCATCCACTTGCCAAGTGCTTAGCTGCCACATTGACACCCGCGCATAGCCGTGCATTGGCTCGCCATGACGACCAAACCAAGGGTAGCATACAGGCACACCACCGCGAATGGCTGTCCCTTGCTTGAAGGGTTCGCTGTCACTGAGCCAAATTACATCATGTTGCGCAAAGTGCGGTTGCCAGCTCAGCAGTTGTGCGCCTTGCAAGGCAATGGCTGCTTTGCCCACGGCGTGTTCCAGCACAATCACTGGAATTTCACCTACCGTGCGCAGGCTGATATTAGGGTGAATTTGTTGGTTAAGTTTTAATAATTGATAATCTAAATTCATCATCTACTCCTTGGCTATTTGCCCCTATTTTACGCGGATTATTTTTTTCTGCCAGCCACTTGCCACGGTGGCGACAGCGCACTAATTTTTTGGTAAATCGGGCAGTGTGGGCGGTGCGCGCCTTCAAGATAGCCGCAGCTCATCAAAAATTCTTTCACAATCTCCCCGCCAACAAATTTAAAATGTTGCTTAAACAATACCACCCATTGCTCAAGCCCTTGTGGGTGGTGGGCGTCAAGCCACGCTTTGAACGAGCCGTATTGTGCTTGCAGTTTCAAAATTTGCTGGGCGTTATACACCGCGGCTTCAATTTTTAAACGGTGACGGATAATGGTTTTATCCGCACACATTTGCAAAATATCCTGCACGCTAAAGGCCGCCACTTTGGCAATGTCGTAATTGGCATAGGCTTTACGCAAGGCGTCGCGGCGCTCTAGCACCAAACTCCAGTTCAGCCCCGCTTGGTTAATTTCCAACAGCATACGCTCAAACAGCGCTCGGTCGTCTGCCACGGGAAAACCGTAGTCGTGATCGTGATAAGCTCGGTTTAGCGCATCATCAGGGTGCGCCAATACATAGTCGCAATAGGTTTGGCTCATATTATTTCTTCTCAACTCGAATGCGTTGCATAAAGTGCGGTAGCTCATCGCTGAGCACCCGCTGCGTCATTAATGTTTTAATCGATTGTGCTCGAAAGCATGCTTCGTCGGCTTTTTCGCCAACAAACAGCGCGTTGACGGTGTCTTGCCACAGTGTCAGCCACACCTCAAACATCGCCTCACTCAGTGGCTGACGTTTGTGCAGCTTGATGTGAGTGAGCATCGGGTTGCCTTGATAGCTGTCTTCAGCAAGCAACACCGATGCCCAAAAGCGGTACATTTTTTCCAAATGTTTTTGCCAATGGCGCCCGACAATATGCTTAAACACATAGCCAATGCGCTCATCGGCAAGCACTTTGTCGTAAAACGTATTGACCAGTAACTCAATATCGGCGCGCTCCGCTAAGACTTTGGGTGTGTAATGGCGTAATTTTGCCATAGGCAACCAACCGCACTTTTGTGTTGTTGTGCGCACCCATGCCCAGTCGCCATATTGTTCGATGAGTTCAACCAACTGATCTTGGCCTATGGTTAATTCGGTCGGATTATAGTCTTGCGTCAATTGGTTTTGGTAAACAATCTGATCGGGTACATAGGTTGCCTGCCCCAACAGGGTGCAGGCACTCCACCCAGCGTAATTTTCACAAGGGCTGAAATTATCAACCTTCGTGCCTTTATCGAAGGTTGGGAAAATACCAATGTCTTGATGATCACTCACTACGCGCCACATAAATTCCTCTATTTATTGGCAATAAGCACAGCTCGCTGCGGTGCGGGGTGCCCTTCGATGGTGCGCTGTGGGTTGGCTGGGTCTAAAAAGTCGATCAAACTTTCTTTGCCGACCCATTCGGTGGCGCGCTGTTCATCGGGTGTGGTGGTGGCCACATCCACACAGCGCACGTTACGAAAACCGCACTTTTCCAGCCACACGCTGAGCGCCGCCACAGACGGGATAAAATAGACATTTTTCATTTTGCCATAACGCCTAGGTGGCACCAGCACGGCATTTTCATCGCCGTCAATCACCAACGTTTCCAGCACCAGCTCGCCATCTGATGTGAGTTGATCACGCAGCTGGCTGAGGTGCTCAAGTGGCGATTTGCGATGATATAACACGCCCATGGAAAATACCGTGTCAAAGGCGCCGAGCGGTTGCATTTGTTCGATTCCAAGGGGAATGAGATGCGCGCGGCGGTCATTGTTTAACAGCTTGCGCACCACTTCAAATTGGCACAAAAATAGCTCCGTTGGGTCAATCCCCACCACTAGCGCGGCACCTTCGCCCACCATGCGCCACATGTGATAACCACTGCCGCAGCCAACGTCGAGAATAGTACGCCCAGTCAACGGGCTTAAGTGCGGCTTAACGCGATCCCACTTGAAATCGCTGCGCCATTCGCAGTCAATATACACGCCTAATAAATCATAAGGCCCCTTGCGCCACGGCTTAAGCTGGCTTAGATGGTGGCGCAGTTGCTGTGCTTCACCAGCTGAAAGTGCGGTTTTGGTGCGCGCGCTGACCGCACTTTTGAGTTCAATCTCGCACTCGCGCATAGGTAAAAAGTCCAACACTTTGCACCACTTGGCAAAATCACCGTGGGTGTTGGCTTGCCAGTGGCGCAGTTGCGCGGGCAGCGTTTCTAGCCAACGGCAAAGTGCGGTGCTGGCGATTTGTTGATAAAACGGATTGAAATCAATCATCAAGCCCCCTTGACAGCCAACATCGAGCCGAAGTTAAAGCACTGAAACCACATATTCACATGGGCAAAGCCGATGTTTTCCAGCAGAGCTTGTTGATTGGCGATGGTGTCAGGCTTCATCACATTTTCCAATGCAGTGCGTTTTTGGCTCACCTCCAGCTCGCTGTAGCCGTTGGCACGCTTAAAGGTGTGGTGCAAGTCGATTAACAGATCGTTGACCACGCTATCGGCAAAGCGGTATTTTTCCGACAGCACCAGCACGCCGCCTGCGTTTAAGCCGTGATAAATTTTCTCCAGCAGCACGCGTCGCTCAGCTGGGGCGATAAATTGCAGCGTGAAATTTAAAATCACCATTGAGGCATTTTCGATGTTCACTTCGCGAATGTCGCCTTGAATAATCTCGACCGCACTTTTGCCCGAATAGGCATTCATGTGCGCACGGGCGCGTTCGACCATGGCGCTGGAATTATCCACGCCGATGATGCGCACGCCATCACAAGCCACATTGCGTTTGACCGCTAACGCCGCCGCCCCACGCGAGCAGCCTAAATCATAGACATGAGTGTTGGCTTTCACAAAGCGCGCCGCCAGCATGCCAATGGCAGTGATGATATTGCTATAACCAGGCACAGAGCGCTGAATCATATCAGGGAACACTTCGGCCACGGCATCATCAAAGGTAAAATCGCCAATTTTTTCGATCGGCGTGGAAAATAAGGTGTCTTTGTTCATGTTAGCTCTCTTTTTTATCAGCCTATTGTAGGCAAAAGCGCGCACTTCAACAATAAAATTTGCTATAGCACTTGAAAATCAGATTTCAAACCCTATTTATTAAGCATACCTTGCTGGGCTTGTGGTGATAAAAAATGTGGAATTTTTTGCAACGGGCTATTGAAATTCAAAATCGTGTCCACATCTTATAAGCATCAAGCCAATGGCTGAACAAATCATTTATTAGGAGAGAAGAATTATGGGAAAAATTATTGGGATTGACTTAGGAACTACCAATTCATGTGTGGCGGTGATGGACGGTGACAAAGTGCGTGTAATTGAAAACGCCGAAGGCGATCGTACTACGCCATCAATCATTGCTTATACACAAGATAACGAAACATTGGTTGGGCAGCCAGCAAAACGCCAAGCGGTAACCAACCCGAAAAATACCGTATTTGCGATCAAACGTTTGATCGGTCGTCGTTTTGAAGACGAAGAAGTACAACGTGATGTGAGCATTATGCCATTTAGTATCGTTAAAGCAGATAATGGCGATGCGTGGGTGCAAGTAAAAGACACTGAGAAATTAGCGCCACCACAAGTGTCAGCTGAAGTGCTGAAAAAAATGAAGAAAACCGCGGAAGATTTCTTGGGTGAAAAAGTGACCGAGGCGGTCATCACCGTGCCGGCGTATTTTAACGACGCGCAACGCCAAGCCACCAAAGATGCTGGTCGTATTGCAGGCTTAGAAGTAAAACGTATTATCAACGAACCAACAGCGGCAGCGCTGGCCTATGGTTTGGATAAAAACAAAGGCAACCACACTATCGCCGTTTATGACTTAGGTGGTGGTACATTTGACTTGTCTATCATCGAAATTGATGATGTGGACGGCGAAAAAACCTTTGAAGTGTTGGCCACCAACGGTGACACCCACTTAGGGGGGGAAGACTTCGATAACCGTGTGATCAACTACCTTGTTGATGAGTTCAAAAAAGAACAAAGCATCGACTTGCGCAACGATCCACTGGCAATGCAACGTTTGAAAGAAGCCGCTGAAAAAGCCAAAATTGAGCTTTCTTCTGCGCAACAAACAGACGTGAACTTGCCATACATCACCGCCGATGCCACAGGGCCGAAACACTTGAACATCAAGTTAACCCGCGCGAAATTAGAATCGCTCGTGGAAGATTTGGTGCAACGTTCACTTGACCCAGTGCGCACCGCACTTAAAGACGCGGATTTGAGCGTGTCTGACATCAACGACGTGATTTTGGTCGGTGGTCAAACCCGCATGCCATTGGTGCAACAAAAAGTGGCGGAATTCTTTGGCAAAGAGCCGCGTAAAGATGTTAACCCTGATGAAGCGGTGGCGATCGGTGCTGCTGTGCAAGGTGGTGTGTTAGCAGGCGATGTGAAAGATGTATTGTTGCTTGACGTAACCCCGTTGTCATTGGGTATCGAAACTATGGGTGGTGTGATGACCGCGTTAATTGAGAAAAATACCACGATTCCAACCAAGAAATCGCAAGTGTTCTCAACCGCGGAAGACAACCAAAGTGCGGTCACCATTCACGTGTTGCAAGGTGAACGTAAACGTGCGGCGGATAACAAATCGCTGGGTCAATTCAACCTTGAAGGCATCAACCCAGCACCACGCGGCATGCCACAGATTGAAGTGACCTTTGACATCGACGCCGATGGTATTATCCACGTGTCAGCGAAAGACAAAGGTACAGGTAAAGAGCAACAAATCACCATCAAAGCCTCTTCAGGTTTGAGCGATGATGAAATTCAACAAATGGTGCGCGACGCCGAAGCCAATGCCGAAGCCGACCGCAAATTTGAAGAATTAGTGCAAGCACGCAACCAAGCAGACCACTTGGTGCACGGCACACGCAAACAGTTGCAAGAAGTAGGCGATGGCTTAAGTGCTGATGACAAAGCCGCAATTGAAAAAGCTGCAAGCGAGCTGGAAACTGCCGCCAAAGGTGAAGACAAAGCGGAAATCGAAGCGAAAACACAAGCCCTTGTGCAAGCGTCTGAAAAACTGATTCAAGCAGCGCAAGCTAAAGCGCAGGCAGGTCAGCAACAACAAGCACAACAAGGTCAAAGCCAAAACAACGGCGGCGACGATGTGGTTGACGCTGAATTTGAAGAAGTGAAGGATAAATAATCTTTTCTATCATAAATCAAGGGCGTAGTAATACGCCCTTTTGTGCTATGTGAGGACCTATGGCAAAGCTTTTTTACCCTATTGCAAAAGTGCGGTTAACCCATGAAAACTGGAGTAATGCACGCACCCAACTATGGGGGCAAACCGCACTTTTACCAGAACATGACTATGTGGGCGTGTATTACCACTACAGTGAAGATGGTCACGAATGTGATTTTGCTATTGCCAGTGAAATGCCAAATGATGCAGAGCCAGTGGTGATTGAAGAGCTTACGTGGTATGACAAGACGCTCACCAGTGAGAAAAATTTGGAACAAACTTGGCAGAGTATTGTTCGAAAAGCGCGCCAAGGCATGTTGCCACGCGCATTGAGCGTAGATTTTGAAAAACGCTTGCCAGATGGAAAGATCGAGCTTTATATCGCCGTGCGACCTCATTGTTAGTGCAATCAAAAATTAATGGATAAAAATGGAAAAACTATGTCGAAACGTGATTATTATGAAATTTTAGGGGTTGAGCGCAGCGCTGATGAAAAGGCGATCAAAAAAGCGTACAAACGCCTGGCGATGAAATATCACCCCGACCGTAATCCGGGCGACAAAGAAGCCGAAGCGAAGTTTAAAGAAGCGCAAGAGGCTTACGAAATCTTAACGGATAAACAAAAACGCGCCGCCTACGATCAATATGGTCATGCTGCTTTTGAACAAGGTGGTTTTGGTGGCGGAGCAGGCGGCTTTGGTGGCGGCTTCGGTGGCGCGGATTTTGGTGATATTTTCGGTGACATCTTTGGTGATATGTTCGGTGGCGGTGGTAGTCGTGGTGGGCGTCGTGTAGTGCGAGGCGATGACTTACGCTACGATCTCGAAATTACTTTGGAAGAAGCGGTAAGAGGCACCACTAAAGATATCCGTATCAACACCTTAGCCGAATGTGACAAATGCCATGGCAGTGGTGCAGAAAAAGATTCCAAAGTCGAAACCTGCCCAACTTGCCATGGCAGTGGGCGAGTGCGCCGTCAACAAGGCTTTTTTGTCACCGAACAAGTGTGCCCAACCTGTCACGGCAGTGGTAAAAAAATCGAAAAACCGTGTTCAGCTTGCCACGGTGAAGGGCGCGTACACAAAGCGAAAAACTTATCGGTCAAAATCCCAGCAGGGGTGGACACAGGCAACCAACTGCGCTTAAGTGGCGAAGGGGCTGCGGGCGAAAATGGTGCACCAGCGGGCGATTTGTATGTGGTGATCCACGTCAAACCGCATCGCATTTTTGAGCGCGACGGCAACAACCTTTACTGCGAAGTGCCGATTAGCTTCACCATGGCAGCCCTTGGCGGCGAGATAGAAGTGCCGACCCTCGACGGGCGTGTCAAACTCAAAATTCCAGCGGAGACGCAAACGGGCAAACTGTTTAGAATGCGCGGAAAAGGCGTACAGTCCGCACGCAGCAACTACGCAGGGGATTTGATTTGCAAAGTGATTGTCGAAACCCCCGTTAAACTTAACGACGAGCAAAAAGATCTGCTCAAAAAACTGGAAAAAAGCCTTGAAGGCACTAGCAAACACCGCCCTAAATCCTCGAGCTTTTTAGACGGCGTCAAAAAGTTCTTCGATGATTTGACAGGAAAATAAACACAAAAACCGCACTTTTAAAGTGCGGTTTTTTTATGTAAATGGATTTTATACGAGGTGGCTACATTGCATTGAATCCTCAAATGTTTGGGATTAATATATCACCATGCCAAACTATAACCACTGGAGCGCATTTTTGTATAATAAAAGTGCGGTTAGTGATTGATTTTAAACAAATTTATTGACTTTTTATGACGGAGACAGTATAATGTCAGCACTCAGCACTCAGCACTGCCCAACTTGCATCTGCTGAACAAGCCTTTCTAAACGCTCTCGACGCACGGCTTTGGGAAGCCGCTGATAACCTCCTGCCAGAGCTTGACGCCGCTAATTATAAACACATCGTTCTCGGCTACATCTTCCTCAAATACATCTCTGATAGCTTCACCGCCTTTCAAGCCGAGCTCAAAGCACAGCTGCAAAACCCTGAGCACGAATACTATCTCGACCCTGCCGACTACCCAAACGATTACCATGAAGCGCTACAAGCCGAGCTGGAAACGCGTGATTACTACACCGAAAAACACATCTTTTGGGTGCCGGCCGCCGCGCGCTGGGAGAACCTGAGAAGCGCTGCGCAGTTGCACAAAGGCGACCCGCTACCTTGGGATAGCAGCCAAAAATTTCGCGGCGTGGCGAATTTGATTGATGACGCCTTCGCTGCCATTGAGCGCGAAAACGACAAGCTCAAAGGCATTATTCAGCGCATTTCGGGCTACCAAGTCAGCGAGCCAAAATTAACGCAACTGATTGATATTTTCTCTGATACATACTTCAGCAAACCGATGCACAACGGCAAACCAATTCATCTTTCAGCCAAAGACATCCTAGGTCATGTGTATGAATACTTTCTCGGCCAATTTGCTGCCGCTGAGGGCAAAAAAGGCGGGCAATACTTCACGCCGAAATCTATCGTTACCTTGATTGTTGAGATGATTGAACCTTTCAAAGGACGAATTTATGACCCTGCGATGGGCTCGGGCGGTTTTTTTGTGCAGGCGGAGCGCTTTATCCACGCCCACCAAGGCAACATCAACAACGTCACCATCTATGGGCAAGAATCGAACCCGACCACGTGGAAGCTCGCCGCCATGAATATGGCGATTCGCGGCATTGCTTTTGACTTTGGCAAAGGCAACGCCGACAGCTTCAGCGAGCCACAACATATTGACACCAAAATGGACTTTGTGATGGCCAACCCGCCGTTTAATATGGACAAATGGTGGAGTGAAGCACTTGCAGGCGACCCGCGCTGGGCCTACGGCACACCACCCAAAGGCAACGCCAATTTTGCTTGGTTGCAGCATATGCTATATCACCTCAATTCGACAGGGCGCATGGCGCTGCTGCTGGCCAATGGCTCGATGAGCAGTCAAACCAGTGGTGAGGGCAGCATTCGCCAAAAACTCATTGAAGCCGACCTCGTCGAGTGCATGGTGGCCTTGCCAGGGCAACTTTTCACCAATGTGTCTATCCCTGCCTGCATTTGGATTTTAAACAAAGCGAAACAACAAAAAGGGCAAGTGCTGTTTCTCGACGCGCGCCAAATCGGCTACATGAAAGACCGCACTTTGCGCGACTTCACGCTAGAGGACATCGCCCGACTTGCCGACACCTACCACGCTTGGCAACACGGCAAAGACTATGAAAACCAAGCGGGCTTTTGCTACGCCGCCACGCTGGAGGAAATCCAAGCCAACGATTTTGTGCTTACCCCCGGCCGCTACGTGGGTAGTGCAGAGGTGGAAGACGACGGCATCCCTTTTGATGAGAAAATGCGCGAGCTGACCGCACTTTTAAACCAGCAATTCAGCCAAGGGCAGCAGCTCGAAGCCCAAATCCGTCGCAACCTCGCTATCTTTTCAGACGGCATCGATGCGGTGTAAGGGGGATGATAATGGAAAAAGTAATATTTGAAAGCCTATTTAAAATTCCATTGCGAAATGGCGTTACAAAGCCGAAAAAAGTTAGAGGGCAAGGATATAAAATGGTGAATATGGGGGAGATATTTTCCTATTCATTTATTGAAAATATCAAAATGGATAGAGTTCCTTTGACATCAAAAGAAAAACAAAACTCATTCTTGGAAGATCAAGATTTATTATTTGCAAGACAATCCTTGGTTTTATCAGGTGCAGGAAAATGCTCAATATTTATCTCTGATAAAGAAGATGTGTGTTTTGAATCACATATAATCAGGTGTAGATTGAATAAAGAAACAGTTAATCCTCTTTATTATTTTTATTATTTTAATAGTGTAGAGGGAAGAGAAAATATTAAAAGAATAACAGAGCAAGGTGCAGGAGCGGCAGGAATAAGAGGAAGTGAGCTATCTAAATTAGAAGTGCCATTTGTTGAAAAAAAGATACAAGATAAAGTGGTAGACACACTTTATTCTTATGATAAAAAAATCCAACTCAACACCGACACCAACCGCACTTTAGAACAGATCGCCCAAACCGTGTTTCAACACTGGTTTATCGACTTCGCCCCCGTGCGTGCCAAAGCACAAGCCCGCGCGCAAGGCAAAAGTGCGGTTGACATCGAACGCGCCGCGATGATGAGCCTGAGCGGCAAAACTGCCGATGAACTCACCGCACTGGCGACACGCAACCCCACCGCCTACACCGACCTGCAAACCCTCGCTAGCGCCTTCCCCGACGAACTCACCACCACCGAACACGGCGAAGTGCCGAAGGGGTGGGAATATAAGAAAATTACTGATGTGTGTAATGTTGTTTATGGTAAAGGATTGCCTAAAAATAAATTAAAAGAGCACGGATTTCCTGTTTATGGCGCAAATGGAGTTATTGGATATAGTGAAAATTATCTATATGAAAAACCACAAGTACTTATCGGTTGTAGGGGAACCGTTGGGAAAGTGTCAATATGCGAGCCATTTTCTTTTGTTACGAGTAATTCCTTAGTAATTGAATACGAAAAAAGTAATATTAGTTTATATTACTTAGAAAGATTTCTAAAAAATAAAGATTTATCTGTCTTTTCATCAGGATCTGTGCAGCCACAGATTACAATTCAAAATATTTCTAAACTAGAAATATTAATCCCTTCAAAAGAAGTTCATTCATTATTTGTAAAAAGAGTGAATAATCTTTATGAAAAGATCTATATGAATAATAAAGAAAATTTATCTTTAGGGAATACAAGAGATGTTTTATTACCTCAACTATTAAACGGAGAAGTGAAATTATGAATTTTTATATTGAGAAAATTAGGGGTTTTGTAAATTATAGTCATTATATAGATCATCAGTATATTTCATATAGAACAGAGAAGGGTTTTAATAAAAAGTATTATCATCTTTGCTCAGCTCTCGATGCGCTAGGTGATGCGGAATGCGCAATTGATGATTATTTGAAACTGAAAAAATTAGAAGGAAGAGGGATTAATTATGTTTACATATATGGAATTTTACAAGTTCTCAACTTAAGAAATGAAGCTTTGATTAATGTTTATAATACTTTGATGAAAGAAAGTATCTTTAAAAAAGATGAAAAAGGAATATACATAAATGAAGATGAGGATTTTCAAGTAATAAGATTGCTCAGAAATAAACTTGTAGCACATCCATTCAATAATGATGCTAAAGATCATGCGTATGGAATAGCTGTTCATGGATTAAATACTTTTGGTTTCTTTCCATATAGATTTGATAGCAGTAGAAATAAAGAGGGGATTGAAGAAAATAAATCAAAAACAGTTCACGAAAAAGTGAAAGCGCTAAAAGATGGAGATATTACACCTATTTATTTTGATATAGAAGAACTGATAAATCATCAAAACAATAAACTTGAAAAATATTTGAAAGAAATTTGTGCTTTTTTAGATGAAGAGAGAAAAAGAATTGGAGAGCCAAAAGTACCAGACTTTGATGATAATGAAGTTGAAAATCAAGAAAATTTTTAATTATTAGAAACTAAAGTGCGGTCACGGTAACCGCACTTTGAAGAACAAAACACGAAACGTTGTAGTTCGATCCCGCCATTTTTCGCGCGGAAATGGAGCGGTTGGGTAAATTTCAAGGAAGCATTTGAGCGTCTGCATCAAATGCGACGTAGAAATTCCCAACAAGCGAGATTTCCTTAAAAATGGCTGCCGTTTCTTTGCTTCCTTTCTTTGAGCAAGCAAAGAAAGGAAGTCGCCAACGGCGAAACCGTAGCGTGATGACGGAGAAAATCATCAGGGGTGCGTTGGGTTCTTAGGGGCTTGCGCAAACAAGCCCCTGAGCCGCCGCAAGGCGGAACAGCGATAGAGATTACGGAGTAATGACCGCGCGCCAAGCGCCAACGTAAAAACTAAAACACGATAGCCACGACCGTATTATCAAAAATAAAAGTGCGGTTAGAAAAACACCAAAGTGCGGTTAACAAAAGCAAATGCAACAGCAGAAATTTAACGTGTTGACTAACGTGATCACAGGCGACGAGAAAAAGCACATAGCCGAGCCACTGCAGGCTTTGTGTTTTGCTTTAATCATCAGGAAAGGTGTAGGAGAGGGTAATGGGACAGAAACATAACGGGTTCACCCCAGAGCATATTGCGTTGGCTAAAGAGGCGATCGCACAGCGAATTGAATTTTATGTTGATGACAAAGGGGAAAAGCGCGCACGATGGACAGGGGCTACGCAATTTAAACGCCCTATTGTTCGTGTTGGCAACGACCGCAAGTATGTGGACGTGTGGAATTTTATTTACAACACGATGAGAGGGATTGACCAGAATACGCCTCATTGCGGCGTGCGGTCAGTTGAAACGCGAGATGTAACAGCGCGTTTGATTAATAAACATGAAACTAAGCCACGTGGGCGTAAGGGAATTTACACGCCTGAGAACCGTGAGATGTTTATCTTGGCCTTAGAGCTGACAGGGAGTATTGAGAAAGCGGCAAAGATTGTGGGTATGAAAGCTAACTCATTTCGATACCACGTGCATAAGCATAGTGAGTTATGGGAAGCTTGGCAGAGGGGCAGGAGTAAGAAGAACCGATGAAAATAGGTTATCAATCGTCCTTCAATTAAAACTCAGCCTGAGAAATATAACGGGGATAATATAGACGAACTGGCTGAAATATATGTGAGATACTGATTGCTGGTTTCCAATAGTAAAAGTGTTATGAGTGACAAAGGTTGATACGTTGTAGTCTATAGCATGTGATGAGATTTGGAGTCCACTGTTGGGATTGGGGTAGTTGGAAAATGAACTATCGCGAAAAACATAGAGAAAAGAAATTGATAAAAGAGGAGTAAATATGATTGATTCGTATGAGCAATATATGCTAGACAGAGTAGAAAAAGAGAAAAAATTATTTATGTCGGCTTACGATAATGCCGTAGCGATTGAGAAAAGAATTGGTGGAAGATTATCCAATTATGATATTGCTGTTGGTGATAGAGAATTAAAGCCTTTTAATGATGATAAAAATGATAGTACAATTACTATTGAAATTACATTCCGTGTAAGATCTGAATATTTAAAAGACAATGATGTGGCCTCATTGAAAAAATTATTGGCTTGTGTGATTGTTGATATTGCTCGTCGTGGATTCTGGGAAGAGCATATCGGAATAAATTTTTCACCAGAATTATGTAAGTTTTCATCTTACTATCATCTTTCAGTTATATTTTTACAGGGTAATTTTAATGATATTATGCCTGCGGTTAGAGAGATTTATAATGATAAAAATGTTATAGGATTGGGGTTTGGCTATAAGATGTTTGTAACCTTAGAAAAATTTTGGTCAGATAAAGCAGAATTAGAGTTTTATAACTACATAAATAGATTGACATCAGAAGATAATATATTCAACTTTTATGATTTATTCGGTGGTCGATATTATGCTGAGAATGTTAAGAAGAAGATTGTAAAGACAAATGCGGATATTATTTTTGATTCTGATAGAATAATCAGTAGAAAAGAAGATGGTAGGCTGGAAGTTAGAGCATTTTGTTTTCAATCAGAAATAAGAAAAGTGGAAAGAGGTATTCGTAGCTTACTAAAACTTCGTGATGCTTTCGATGGCATATACTCTTATTTGTTCATTGAGTCTTCGCTAAATGATGATAAAAAAATTGCAGATGATGAAATAGAGGAGGAAGAAGATATAGAAGAAGATGATGAGATAGAAGAGGAAGATGAGATAGAAGAGGAAGATGAGATAGAAGAGCAAGATGAGATAGAAGAGGAAGATGAGATAGAAGAGGAAGACGAGATAGAAGAGGAAGACGAGATAGAAGAGGAAGATGAAATACAAGAGAGAGCTGATATAGAAAGCAAAATAAAAAAGGAAAACAAGATAGAAGTAAGCGGAGTATGGTTTAAAGAACAAGAACAACTCCTTATGCTATTACAAGACGAAACGACATCAATAGATCTTAATGCAGTAAATGGGGCTGAGATCGCCGCTGAGATTGCATTAGAAGAAACGTTTCAAGACTTACCTGAATTAAAAGATACGCAATATAAAAGCTATGATGAATGGATCGATGCGATTATTTGTGCTGGTATGCTTGAGTCTGGGAGTTCGATTGAACTTGATGGTGTGACTTATGCACTGCATGACAAGTGGAAGGGATTACAGGCTGTGCAGGTGCTGACAAGTATACATAGCGTTGCGGTTGGGCAGATAAGAAATCACCTTGAAGAAATACATGATGATGACTTCCAAGCAAAGATTGTTTTAGAGAGAACATTCAAAGATTTACCAGAATTGACGACAATGAAATACCAAAGCTACGGAGAATGGTACAGCGCGATTAATTTTCCGATGTGTTTGGCTACGAAGAGTGAAACTGAGATTGATGGAATCACTTATAGATTGCGTGATGAGTGGGTAAGGAAGCAGCCTAATCCAAACCCAGGTGAGGTATTACTAGCACTTTTTATAACAGCTACTAGAGCTGTGGCAAGGATATTTATAGATGGAAAAGTCCCAGCTAGCTCAAATGAAGCTTGCTGAGTTTTCCACTACCCAAAAGTGCGGTTAAACAAGCAAAACAAAAGGAAACCCTATGAACATCAACGAAGCCACCATCGAACAGCACGCCATCAAACAATTTGAGCAGCTTGGCTGGCGTTATGTGCATGGCAAAGAGATTTTGGCGGGGCGGGCGAATCCGTGGCGAGAGACCACGGCGGATGTGGTACTCTCGCCGCTTTTAAAAACCGCACTGTTGCGCATCAACCCATGGCTGCCTGAAAGCGTGGCGGACGAGGTGATCAAAACCGTTACCCAGCCCGACATTCAGCCGCTGGCGGTACGCAACCGCACTTTTTATGATTGGCTCAAACACGGCGTGAGCGTGCGTTTTGTGGAAAGCGGCGAGGAAAAGCACGAGTTCGCGCGCTTGGTGGATTTTCAGACGGCATCCAATAATGATTTCTGCATGGTCAATCAGCTGGAGATTACGGGCAAAAAGGGCAAGCGTATTCCAGACCTTATCGGCTTTGTCAACGGCTTGCCGCTGGCGGTGTTTGAGCTGAAGCATCCGCTCGCAGTCAATGCCGATTTGCGCCGTGCGTTCAACCAGCTGCAAACCTATCAGGCGGAGATTGCTGAGCTTTTCGTGTTCAACCAAGCACAGGTGATTACCGACGGCACGCACGCGCGCATCGGCTCGCTCACTGCGCCGTTTGAGCGTTTCACACCGTGGAAGGTGGTGGACGAAAAAAACAGCAGTCGGCGCATCGCCTTTGATGATGAGCTTTCGGGCATGATTGCAGGGCTGTTTGCACCCGAGGCGTGGCTCGATTATGTGCAAAATTTCATCACGTTTGAGAGCAATGAGAAAGGTGCGGTGGTGAAAAAGCAGGCGGCGTATCATCAGTTTTACGGCGTGAATGAGGCGGTGGACTGCACGCTGGCGGCACACGCTGAGCGCAGCAACCGCATTGGCGTGATGTGGCACACGCAGGGCTCGGGCAAATCGCTGTCGATGTTGTTTTACGCAGGCAAACTGCTCGCCCAGCGTGCGCTGCAAAACCCAACGATTGTGGTGGTCACCGACCGCAACGACCTCGACGGGCAGTTGTTTGCCACCTTTTGCAGTGGCAAGGCGTTGTTACGCACCGAGCCTGTGCAGGCAGACGGGCGCGAGGCGCTGCGCGAGGAGTTGGCGAAGCGCGAAAGCGGCGGCGTGATTTTCACCACCATTCAAAAATTCTCCCTGGCAGAGGGCGAGAGTCGCTTCCCGGTGCTCAATACACGGCACAATATCATTGTGATTAGCGACGAGGCACACCGCTCGCAGTATGGGCTGAACCAACACATCAACGACAAGGGCGAATATCGCGTGGGCTACGCGCGCCATTTGCGCGATGCACTGCCGCAGGCGTCGTTTATCGGCTTCACGGGCACGCCGATTGCGCTCGATGACCGCGACACGCAAGAGGTGTTCGGGCGCTATGTGTCGATTTACGACATTCACGACGCGGTGGAAGACGGTGCAACCGTGCCGATTATTTACGAGGCACGGCAAATTTCGCTGCACCAAAGCGAGGCATTTGACGATGTGGTGAATGAGGCGCAGGCACTGCTCGACGATGACGACGAAAACAGCTACCGCTTTCGCTTCACCGAACAGCTGATGGGCGCGGACGTGCGTGTGGCGCAGCTTGCCGCCGACATTGTCGCGCACTTTGCTGCACGCACCGCACTTTTCGACGGCAAGGCGATGGTGGTGGTGATGAGCCGCCGCATTGCACTGAAATTGTACAACGAAATCATCAAGTTAAAACCCGAATGGCACAGTGCGGACGTGCATCAAGGCTGCCTGAAAATCATGATGACCGGCTCGGCAAGCGACGACGAGGCGATGCGCGCGCACGTTTACAGCAAGGCAGACAAGCAAACGATTGAAAAGCGCTTTAAAGACCCCGACGACAGCCTGCGCATGGTGATTGTGTGCGACATGTGGCTGACGGGTTTTGACGCGCCGTGTTGTCATACCATGTATCTCGACAAGCCGATGAAAGGGCACAATTTGATGCAGGCGATTGCGCGCGTTAACCGCGTGTTTGCCAACAAAAGCCGCGACAACGGCGGGCTGATTGTGGATTACGTTGGGCTGACCGACGCACTACGCGACGCCACGCGAACCTACACCAACTCAGGCGGTAAAAGTGCGGTCAAAACCGACGTGGAAGCCGTGTTTGCTAAAATGCAAGAATATTTGACCATCATTCGCGACCAGTTTGCCACGCCAGTGGACGGCGAGAAAATCGACGTTCACGCCGCCCTTGCCATCACCGAACCCAACGCACTGCTCGCCACCATTCGCCGTGCTGCCTCGCATATTTTAGCGCTGGACAGAATCAACCCACGCAGCGAGGGCACGCCACGCAAAAATGCCTTTATGGACGCCGTGCGTAAGGCGAAAAAGGGCTTTTCACTGTGCAGCACACGCCCTGAAAGCGCACCGTATAAACAAGAGCTGGCATTTTATGACGCGGTGCGCGCCACCATCGCCAAAGCACAGGAAACGCGCGGACGCACCAGCCCCCGTGAGCGACAAGTGCAACTGGTGCAACTGCTCAACCAAGCCGTGCATTCAGACGGTGTGGTGGATTTGTTCGACCTGCTCGCGCAAGAGCATCCGAATATTGCCCTGCTGTCTGATGAATTTTTAGGCATTGTGCAGCGCTCGGACAGCAAAGATTTGTGGGTGGCGGCGCTGGAGAGCTTTTTGAAAAGCGAAATCAACGACAAAGCCGCGCAAAACTTGGCGGTGAAAAAGTCGTTTGAAGACAAGCTCAAAGAGGCGATGAACCGCTATCAAAACCACAATTTAACCGTGCTGGAAATCCTCGAAGAGCTGATTGAGATGGCAAAAGCCATCCAGCAAGAGCTATCACGCGGCAATGAATTGGGGCTGAGCGCGTCGGAATTGGCGTTTTATGACGCACTCGCGCGCAATCAAAGTGCGGTTGATCAGATGGGCGATGTGGCACTGATTCAACTCGCGCAAGAGATCACCGCACAGCTACGCCAATCCGTGACGCTCGATTGGCAATATAAAGACGCCGTGCGCGCACGAATGCGCTTGCTGATTCGGCGCACGCTGCGGAAATTTAAGTATCCACCCGATATGCAAGACGACGCGGTGGAGTTTGTGCTGCAACAAGCTGAGAGCGTGGCCGAGGGGTTGACGGCGGGGTGATGGTTTTCCGCCTTAGGTGGGTGGTTTGTCTTTGCCATCATTCCGTTATCACGCTACGGTTTCGCCGTTTTGCGCAGGCGCTAGACGCGCGCTTTCATAACTTCGTCATGACTATCGCAGTTCCGCTTACGGCGGCTTAGGGGCTTGTTTGCGCAAGCCCCTAAGAACCCAACGCACCCCAGGTTCGCCGCTGGCCGTGCTGCGCCTGCGTGGTTATTTAACTGTTCGAATTTTTAACTTGCCCGCTATGCGGGCTTCGGACACGAAAAATTCTCACCGATAACCACTACGCTCCGCACTAGCGGCTCTATGGGGCCCAAAAACACCACAGCCATTCACGAGGGTTAAAATACAAAGTGCGGTCGCGTAGATCGCAAAACCGCACTTTATGTTTTCAAAATTAGAGATTACGCTATACGATCCGCGCCCAGGAATAAGATGCTGAGCGTGTGTCTAAAGTGCTAGGCGAGGGAGGGTTTGATCCCGAGCGAGCCTTAGTAATTTGACGCTAAGCGAATATCTTATGGACAGGGGCCATTGTCGTTTCTTTGCTTCCTTTCTTTGGGCAAGCAAAGAAAGGAAATCGCCTGCGGCGAAACCGTAGCGCTATGACGGAGTGATGGCAGAAAACAGATCACCAAAGATAGTGATAACGGCGTTATGACCCAATCAAACCCAACATTTTCACCCAAGGCCAAAGTGCGTATAATAAGCGCCAAATTAACCAAGGAGAAAATATGAGTAAAAAGAAATCAAACAACGCGTATGCGCATCAACGCGGTGTGATCACTGATAATGCGCTTAAAGCGCTAGTGACGGATAAACTGTTTCGCACGCGGGTGGAGAAGCCGAAAAAAGGCAAAGGCAGCTACCGACGCAAGGCGCGATGTGGCAACCACTATGACAAAAGCCCAGTGGCAACGGTTTTGAGAAATTGTTACCACTGGGCTTTTTGCTAGGCGTTAGACCGCACTTTAACTTAGCCTAAAATCGATTTTAATTCTTGGCTGACGCTTTCCACACTTTGCGTGCCGTCGAGGCGGAAGTATTGCGTGTTGCCGTCGCGTGCTTCTTGTTGATAGTAATCAACCAGTGGTTTTGTCGTGTTATGGTAGATTTTTAAGCGGTCAAGCACGGTTTCTGGCTTGTCGTCGGCACGGATAATTAAGTCCTCGCCTGTGACATCATCTTTGCCGTCCACTTTTGGCGGGTTGTACACCACGTGATAAACGCGCCCTGATGGCTGGTGCACGCGGCGGCCGCTCATGCGTTCAACAATCACCTCATCGGGCACGTCAAACTCCAGCACATAATCGATTTTGATATTCGCGTCTTTGAGTGCATCGGCTTGCGGAATGGTGCGCGGGAAGCCGTCGAGCAGGAAGCCGTTTTTGGCATCATCTTGCGCCACGCGCTCTTTGACTAAGGCGATGATCAAATCATCGGGCACGAGTTTGCCAGCATCCATCAGCACTTTGGCTTGCTTGCCCAACTCGCTGCCTGCTTTGATGGCCGCGCGCAGCATGTCGCCGGTGGAGATTTGGGGAATGTGGTATTCGTTCATGATGAATTGGGCTTGAGTGCCTTTGCCAGCACCAGGGGCGCCGAGGAGGATAATATTCATAAAAACTCTCTTTGATGACTAAAACAGGCTTATAACATACCGCTAGACGGCGCTAAACTCAAGCCTTGATTATGCAAATTGTGCGCCAGCGCAAATGCGCGATATTTTGCGGAAAATTTGTTATAAATCATCGCGACGTGCGTGGTCGCGTTTTATAATGGTGCAATCAAGACTGGAGGCTGTTGTGAGCGACCCATTATTAACTCGATTTTTTCGTTATCTCCCCTTTGATTGCCAAACCAAGCTGCGCGGGCATAAAGTGCAAGCCAGTCTTGGGCAACGCGCGCTGGCAGAGCTGTTGTGCAGTGAGCTGGCTGAGCTGGGCTTGAAAGAGATAACCCTTGCTAAAGACGGCGTCTTGACCGCACTTTTGCCTGCCTCGACGGCGAATAAGCCCACCATTGGTTGGCTGGTAAATTTAGCTACGCCAGCTGAGCTGAATTGTCAGGCGGTGGCACCTGAGATTTTGCCGTGTTATCGCGGCGGGGATATTTCGCTGGGCGAAAGCCAAGTGTGCATTAGCCCTGTGCAATTTCCTTTTATGCACCAGCTGCATGAGCACACGCTGGTCATCGGCGATGGCAAACATGGGCTAGGCGCGCAGAGCAAAGGCGCCATTGCGCTGGTGATGTGGGTACTGGAACAGCTGCAACACCAAGTGCGTGGGAACAATATTCGTGTTGCTTTTGTGCCTGATAATGGCGTGGCATTGACGGCGGATTTTTTTACGCACTTTCGTTGCGATGTGTTGTTTAGCCTGCAAGCGGAGGGCGTGGGGCAGCTGGCGGTGGAAAACCTTTACAGCGCCAATCTTGCCATTCAACTTTCAGATGACGGTGAAGGCAATGTATTGGAATATGGCTGCGCCTTGCAACACTATTTTTCGCACCACATTCGTCATGGCTTGCGTTTGTTGACGTTGCAAGGCAATGAGCAGCAGGTGAAAATGCAATACCATTTGACGGCACTGGAAAAAGCGGCGTTTGATCAAACACAAAGTGCGGTTGAACGAGCGCTAGATAATGCGCGTGGCGCGGGCGTGTGCGCTACATTGCAGGTTTATGATGTGGTGGAAAATATGGCGCAGTGTATCGCTAACGCACCGCTGGCATGCAAGGTGGCTGAGCGCGCGGTGAGCCAGTGTGGGCTGACGTTTGCCAGCAGCTGCGCGCTTGATACGCCGATGGGAGCGTATTTGGCGCGCTTTGGCGTTGCCTGCCCGAGTTTGTCCATCGGTGGGTTTAATTTTGCCACCCGCAAAGCATTGTTGAGCCTGCAAGGCATGCAGCACTGTGCGAAGGTGTTGTTACAAATGGCAGTGAATGGCTAAAGTGCGGTTGACCGCACTTTGCCTTTTGCACTACTGCGCAGCCCCTTGATTCCACTGTTTGGAATTATCAGGCAATTGCTGTTGGAGCAAGAAGCGCTGATTTGGCTTGGCCATTGGTTGCACCACTTGCCCTGACGGCGTGCCGAAAGTGATACCACCTTTCAAGAACTGCTGCATACTGCCTGTTTCAAAAGCAAAACCTTTTAGCCCCACATCAAAGCTATACCCCGATGAGATCCAAAATTGCGAGTTGTTGCGCACCAAATGCTGGTATTGATTGCCGATAATCACATCCACCAACACGCGATCACCGAGCTGACTCAGGCGCATTTTTTTCACAATCCCCACTTCGACGCCGCGGTACTGCACAGGCGACCCTTCAGAGAGATTGAAGGCGCTAGTGGTTTCCAAAATCAACGGCAAGCCTGTGGTAAATTTCGCCGAGAGGCTTTGCTGCTGGTGCAAGGTGAACGTTTTGCTGCTAGCACCTTGCCCGATTTGCACGTCGATATAAGGTTGCAAGAGGCTGTCGATATTTTCAATCGCACCAGCAGAGATTTCAGGTGAAATTACACTAAATCGGCTGCCTTTTTTGCTCACCAGTGCGTAATATTGCCCTTGAATCAGCGCGCGTGCTTGAATGCGATTGTTTTTGCTATCCAACGTGAGTGCGCTCAATTCCCCGATCGTCAACCCCTTGTAACGCACAGGCATGCCAACGCTTAAATTTTTGGCATCTTGGGCGTAGAAAACAAGTTCATTGCCCGCTGATTGCGCCGCCGTTTCATTGTTAAACAGCGTGCTGGATTGATTAGCCGCGCCGATGTTGTCAAAGCTGATGGCGCCTTTGAGGGTGCGCATCACAGGGCTTGCCTGCACGCTGACCCCTTTCGGTGAAAGATCCACTTTGGCGGCACTTTCGATCCAGAATTTTGAACGCTTGGTAAGCAAAGTGCGGTACGGCTTATTAATAAACACATCAATCACAAACGCATTTTGTGTTGGGCGCACGTTCAGAATGTGCCCAACAGGGAACTGTTTGTAGAGCACCAGTGAGCCTTTATCAACCCCTGCGAGGGATTGCGCTTTGAGTGTGATGGTCGGTTGCAAATTACTACTGTCAATGCCTGCGTTGGCATCGTCCACATCTTTATACAATGGGTAGGTTTTTAGTGGCTCACCTTGCCCTTTGTCTTGCGCCATAGCCACTACGCGAATGCCACCTTGCAGCCATTTTTCAGGCGTGGCAGCATTGAATTGAATGCCGTCGACCCCAATTTTGACATCCAAATTGGACGCCGCGACAAATTTGCTGTTGGCATGAATTAGGTGGCGGTATTCTTCCGCGATCGCCAGCTGGAATTCCACGCCGTCAATCGACACATCACGTTTGGCGATTTCACCGATACGAATGCCATTATAATAAATCCCTTGTCCGACATTGACATTGTAGGTTTCAGGTGCTTTGAGGTTGAGCACCAACGTATTGGGCAGGCTGAGCAATAATTCCGATTGTGTGAGCACTTTAAAGTACTCTTGCGCTTCGCCGCCCTCGCCTTGAATCAAGGTGAAAGAAGGACCCGCGAGCAGTTTATCTAGGCTGTTGAAACTCGCTGAGCTAAGTGAATTTTCATTAAGCACAATTTTAGTCGAACTTTTAAGCAGCTTTTTCATATTTTGATTTAGCAATAACTGGCCAGCGACATAGTGGCTTGGTTTATCGCTGGTATTACTGTCAAGGCTAAGCAAAGTGCCAACTTTGAAATTTTGATAATATACTGGCGTGCTGTTGACTTTCAGCCCTGGGATATTCGGGATTTGCACGTCCACAATAATGCCACGTTGGGCGGCTTTTTGGTCGGCGTAAAGCGTGAAGGTGGCGCCACTTTCAGCGGGCGTTGAGTCTTTCGGGGAATCAAATGACACGCCGCCCATGATCATGGACGTGACACTATCCACATCCACGCTAATGCCAGAAAGGCTAACATCTGCTTGAATGCCAGAGCTATTCCAAAAGCGGGAGTTTTCTTTCACCAAATGCACATAAGGCTTTTGGATCACCACATCAATTTCCACTTTTTGTTGATCTTGCAAAAAGCGATAATCAGCAATGGTGCCCACGGGCATTTTGCGGTAATAAACCGACGCACCCGAGGAAATCGAGCCGAGGCTGTCGGCGAGCAGGTGGATTAATATATCGCCTTGATCCAGCTGTGCCATTGGCCCTTCAGATTCGGCGACAAATTCATCGGCGCTCTCTCCATCGCCAGGGGAGAGGGTAATGTAGTTACCCGAAACTAAGGCGTCTAGACCAGATACACCAGCAAGTGAAGCGCTGGGTTGCACCAGCCAGAATTTGGTGTTTTCGCGCAAAATCGTTTTGGCGGCGGTGTCGATGCTGGCGGTGACTTCAATTTGTTTTAAATCATCGGTAAACCGCACTTTTTTCACGATCCCAACTTGCAGGCCTTGATAGCGAATCGGCGTTTTGTTGGCGGTGATACCCGCGCCGTTAGTGAAATAGATCGTGATGGTTTCTCCACGCTCATCCAAGATGCGGGCAAACAGCGCAATGCCAATAATCAGTGCCACAATCGGTAGCAGCCAAAACGGCGAAATGCTGCGTAAACGGCGAATGGTCGCATTACGCGGTTTATCCTGCGGCGCGGTTTTGGGTTGGGAGTCAAGCTTGTTGTCTGTCATAGAGTTTCCACAAAATTCGGCTGTCAAATTGCTCGGCGGCAATCATGGTTAAAAATACGGCTGCGCCAAAATAAAAGGCGGCAGGGCCGACGGAAAAATTAATGATCTGCCCGCGGGCAACCAGCGACATCATCAAAGATAATACAAATAAATCTAACATAGACCAGCGCCCAACAAAATGCACAAAGTGCAACAGTTTCATTTTAAAATGAATATGGCGCGCGTTTTGCCGATGGACACTGAGCAGCAGATAAATCAACGCAAAGACTTTGCTAAAAGGCACAAAAATACTGGCGGTGAACACTACGAAAGCGACAAAATAGCTGCCTGCTTGTAAAAAAGACCACACGCCTGAAATCAAGGTGTCGCCACTGGCCACGCCGTTGAGGTAAATGAAGGAAATCGGCAGTACATTGGCAGGAATGAGCATAATCATGCCCGCAATCAGCGCCGCCCAAGTGCGTTGCAGTTTAATTTTGTCGTTGATGTCCAATAACGATTCGCAGCGCGGGCAATAGGTGCGCCCGCGGGTGTCTTTCACACCTAAGTGCTCTTCGAAGGCAAATTCACAGCAGTGACATTGGCGAATGGTGCCTGTGACCGCACTTTTATCGCGCGGATAGTGAAAGCGTGGGTAAAATTCGTTCCACAACGCCAGTGGGTTAATTTTGATAAACAGCAAGGTGGTCAAAAGTGCGGTGAAGACAAAGGCTGTGAAGTAAATGTCGATATGCAAATCGGCATATTCACGCACTTTAAATGCCGCCACGCCAAGGCTGACGAGATACACATCCAGCATCACCCACGGCTTGATGTAGCCAAGCATTAGCAATAAATTACGCGGGCGGTGGTCAAAGCGTTTAGCTAGCCACAAAAACAGCACCAGTGAGGCAAAGCACAGTGGCATAATAATCGCGCACAGTAGCACCATAAAGCCCGTATACACATCGCCGCCCACGGCAATATTCCATGCGCCACTCCACACTGATGCGTGAATCGGCACGCCGAGCAAGTCAATGCTGAGCAGCGGAAAGGTGAAAGCAAAAGGCATCAAAATTAAAATTGACAGCGCAATAATGGCACAACGATCTAAACTCCAACGGCTGCCCGAACGCAATAAGTGCCCACAACGCGGACAATCGGCGCTTTGCTTGCCGTGTAAACGAGGAATATCAACAAGCAAGTCGCACTCCTCGCAGCGCAGCAAATGGTCGTTTTCGGTTCGGTAAAATCGTGCGCTAATGGCCATATCTCCCTTGGTTTTATTGCTCAGTAGTATAATACAATCTCAAATTAATGACTATGCTGAAGATAAAAGTGCGGTTTGTGGTGCAAAACGCCACTTTGTATTGTCATTGTGAGCAAATTTACGCTAGACTATGGCACTATATTTCTCTTTTGTGAATTCATATTCGATCATTGCACAGGAAGCATTAATGTCTGACGAAATTCAAAACGCGCAAGCCAGTGCCGAGCAGGCTAGTAGTGCGCCAACTCAAAATTCAAAATTTGCCAACCAAAAAGCAGTGTTGGCGTATCTCAACGAAAAATTTCCACGTTGTTTCACTCTTGAAGGTGAGGCTCGTCCGCTGAAAATTGGCATTTTCCAAGATTTAGCCAATGCGCTGGAAGGCGATCAAAACGTGAGTAAAACACAAATTCGCCATGCGTTGCGTCACTATACATCTAGCTGGCGTTATCTTTACGGCTGCAAAGAAGGTGCTGTGCGCGTTGATCTTGACGGCAATGATGCAGGTGCCTTGGAGCAAGAGCACATTGAGCATGCTCAAGCTGAGTTAAAAGAGGCGAAATCCCGCGTAGCTCAGCGTCGCGCTCAGCAAAATGCGAATAAAAAAGATGAACGAAAAGCCAAAAGTGCGGTCAAAACCGTGAAAAAACCACGCCCAAACAAAGCACCGAAGGTGAACTTAAAGGCGGTACAAGCCGACACACTCGCCAAAGGCGAGGCGGTGAAAGTGAAAGTGGCTGAGCGCATTAATGACGCGGTAGTGCTGGATGTAATGAAAGATGCTGCTAAAGTGCAACTCAATAGTGGCATGACACTCAATGTGCCATTTGAACATCTATATCGCATCTAAACCAACATGCATCGCACTTGGTAACGCCAAAGTGCGGTGTTTCGTTATTGATACGTAAAAAGTAATGACAAGGTAGTCGTAATGAAGCTCAAAAAACTACAGCTTGGGTTGAATGCCCTTTTGTTAGTTTCTTTTTTCTCGTTTTCGCAGGCGAGTTTAGCCATTAAACCTGCGATTAAATATGAGCAAATTAAAATGCCCGAAATGGGCGAAAGTCAGTCAATTGCAGCTAAACGTGTAACAGCTCGTTTGACACAGTCACATTATCGCAAATTTAACTTGGACGATGAGTTCGCTAAAAAAATCTTCACGCGCTATCTCAATTTTTTAGATTACAGCCATAACACCTTTTTGCAAAGTGATGTAGATAAATTGCGCCAGCAAGCTGATGAGCAACTGACACAAGGGCTGTATAACGGGGATTTGACCCTTGCGCGCAATGCGTATCAACTGATGGCGCAGCGTCGTTATGAGCGTTATAAGTATATGCTCTCCTTGCTCGACAAAGAGCCCGATCTCAACGGCGATGATCAAATTGAAATTGATCGCTCTAAAATGACAACATGGCCAAAAGATGAGGCGGAGCTAGATAAACTGTGGTTGTATCGCTTTAAAAATGATGTCATTTCTGAACGGCTGAAAAATAAAAA
Source organism: Spirabiliibacterium pneumoniae (assembly GCF_014884995.1). Lineage (GTDB taxonomy): Bacteria > Pseudomonadota > Gammaproteobacteria > Enterobacterales > Pasteurellaceae > Spirabiliibacterium > Spirabiliibacterium pneumoniae. The sequence continues at coordinate 126,243 of NZ_JABMII010000006.1, read as the reverse complement.
ATGGCCAGAGGTGAAAAAACGCTTAACCAAGCGCTACAATCTGGCGATCAAACGTTTGACACAAACCAAAGCTGATGACATTTCTCAGCTGTTTTTGAATTCCTTTGCGCGTGAAATTGACCCTCATACCAGTTATCTTTCGCCGCGCAGCGCGAAAAGTTTCACCGAAGATATGAACCTTTCCCTTGAGGGCATTGGCGCCACCTTACAATCAGAAGATGATGAAACCGTGATTCGCTCACTGGTACCAGGGGCGCCGGCGGAGAAAAGCAAACGTCTTGCACCTGGCGATAAGATCCTCGGTGTGGGGCAAGCCAAGGGCGAGATTGAAGATGTGATTGGCTGGCGCCTTGATGATGTGGTGGATAAAATCAAAGGCAAAAAAGGCACCAAAGTGCGGTTAGAAATTCAGCCCGCCAAAGGCGGACGCACTAAAATTGTTACCCTTGTGCGTGATAAAATTCGCATTGAAGACAACGCGGCTAAGCTTGAAATCAATAAAATTGATGGTAAAAATATCGGCGTTATCAAGATTAAAAGTTTCTATATTGGCTTGACTGACGATGTGCGCAAGTTGTTACTTGATGCAGAGAAAAAGAAAATTGCTGCACTGGTGATTGATTTGCGCAACAACGGCGGGGGGGCCTTGACGGAAGCGGTGGGCATGAGTGGTTTATTTATCTCCGATGGCCCTGTGGTGCAGGTGCGCGATGCGTATAATCGCATTCGCATTCATCAAGACCCTGACAGCACGCAAGTGTACGGCGGGCCGCTGGTGGTGATGATCAACCGTTATAGTGCCTCAGCCAGTGAGATTTTTGCCGCCGCAATGCAGGATTATCACCGCGCATTGATTTTAGGGCAAAAAACCTTTGGTAAAGGCACCGTGCAACAAAGTCGCCCACTCAATTTTGTTTACGATATCAATGAGTTGCCTCTAGGTTTTATTCAATACACCATTCAAAAATTCTACCGCATCAATGGCGGCAGCACGCAAATTAAAGGAGTGGAGCCTGAAATCACCTTTCCTGAGCGCATCGACACCAAAGAAAACGGTGAAAGCAGTGAAGATAATGCGTTGCCTTGGGATAAAATCCCCGCGGCGAATTACACCGCGATGGCCAGCGAAAAGGGCGCGATTGATTATCTCACCCCTCGCCATGAAAAACGTATGGCCAATGAGCGTGAGTTTGTGGAATTGAAAAAAGATTTGGAAATCCAACAAGCGCGTGCTGAGCGCAAATTTCTCTCGCTTAACCTTAAAGTGCGTAAAGAGGAAAACGACAAAGACGACGCGCGCCGCTTGGCAGTGTTGAATGCGCGTTTCAAAGCGCAAGGTAAAAAGACGCTCAAATCCATTGATGATTTGCCGAAAGACTACGAAGCGCCTGATTTTTACGCCACTGAGGCGGAGCATATCGCAGCTGATTATGCGCAGTATCTTAGTGAGAAGAAATAACCGCACTTTTAAAAGCCTGCGTGATGCAGGCTTTTTTATGACAAGTGTCAGGTTTGGCGTTTAAACAGCGACAGCGCAAACATCGTCGCTGCACCAATCACAATAGAGGGGCCAGCGGGCGTGTCGTAAAAGGCGGAGAGGGTCAAGCCGAGTGTGATGTCAAGTGCGCTGATGACAAAGGCGAAGCCCACCATTTGCTCTGGTGTTTGCGCAAAACGGCGTGCGGTAGCAGCAGGGATAATCAACAGCGAGGTGATAATAAGCGCGCCGACAAATTTCATGCTTAATGCAATGGTCAGTGCGGTGATAAGCACAATTAACAAGCGCGCGCGCTTGACATTGACCCCTTCCACTTGTGCCAGTTCTGGGCTGATAGTGGTGGACAGAAAAGCCTTCCATTGCCACAGTAAAATGCTCAGCACAATCAGCGCGCCTGCGCCAACCCAGCGTAAATCATCATAATCAACTGATAAAATATCCCCAAAGAGATAAGACATTAAATCCACCCGCACGTTTTGCATCAGAGCAATCGCCACCACGCCTAAAGAGAGCGCACTGTGGGCGATGGTGCCCAAAATGGTGTCAAGTGAATAGCTGGTGTGATTTTCAAGCCACACCAGTGCAACAGCAATGATAAGCACCATAATCACCACTGCAAGGTACGGATTAAGCGAAAAAAATAGCCCCAACGCCACCCCCAGCAAAGAGGCGTGGGAGAGCGTGTCGCCGAAATAGGACATTTTTCGCCACACCACAAAGGAGCCTAAGGGCGCTGTAATGGTAGAGAGCACCATGCCACATAGCCAGGCGGGAAATAAAATATCAAACATCGCTTAATCCTTATGTTGACACACTGTATTGTCGTTTGTCGGCTGGCTATTGGCGCAGCACACATCGCCGTGTAGGTTGTGTTTGTGGTTGTGATGGTGGGTGTAAAGCGCAAATGTTTGCGCAAATTGGTCACCGAAGTATTGAATAAATTGTGGATGCTCAGACACCGCCTGCGGTGTGCCAGCGCAGCATAAATGCTGGTTGACGCACAACACATGATCGGTGTTGGCCATGACGATATGGAGATCATGAGACACCATTAACACAGCGCAGTTGAACTTGGATTTACTGTGGTTAATTAGCTGATAGAGTTCGGCTTGGCCGGTGATGTCCACCCCTTGAACAGGTTCATCAAGCACCAGCAAATTCGGGCGATTTAGCAATGCACGCGCCAGCAGCACCCGTTGCATTTCGCCACCTGAAAGTTTGTGCATGGTTTGATTTTTCAAATGGGCGATTTTTAGCTCGTCTAACACATCATCGCGTGCTTGCTTGTTGCAAAAGCGGTTAAGTGAGAGAAATTTTTTGACGGTGATCGGCAATGTTGGATCGAGGTGGATTTTTTGTGGCACATAGCCAATGCGCACTCCTGTGGCGTGTTTCACCCGCCCGCTGCTGGGGCTAATGAGCTTGAGTAGCACTTTCAACAAAGTGGATTTACCGCCGCCATTGGGTCCAACGATGGTGGTGACGGTGTTGGGGAAAAGCCTGAGATTAATATGGCTTAAAATGGTTTTGTCGCCGACCATCACCGTAATGTCTTGCAATTCGATTAAAGGAGAAGGTTGAGTTGTCACCGCACTTTGCCTTGTGATAAAGAAGGAAGAATAGCTGATTTTTGTCTTACAGACAATACGTTGCTTATTATTACACCAGTGTTGAGTGATAAATCAACAATTGCACCGCACTTTAGAACTTTTGCTCACAATTTGCTGTCATAACACTATCTTTAATTAGGCGCGGGGCTGACTTTGCCGTAAAATAACCGCGATTAACTAAGAGAATATACAGTGAAGAATGTTATTTTAGCCCGCGATCGTAAACGTCGACAGCGTAACCGCAAAATTGCTTTTGTGACGCTGTTCGTGTTGTTGTGGGCGAGCGCACTTTATTTTCTCTACCCTTCCTTGTTTTCACCCAATGAAAATGCGCCCAGCGCCGATCACCCGACCGAGTATGTCGCCACAGAAGATCTCGTGCCGAAAACGGCGCAAAATGCCCCTGCGGGCGCATCTGAGCAAAGTGCGGTTGAAGCCCGATCCGATGCGGAGGAAAGCGCTAGCGAAAATGCTGACAATCAACCGAATCAAGCAACTGATGGTCAGACGAGCGAGCCAGACAACAAAGCAGATTTAGTGCAAAGTGATGATAGTCAAGATAGCGAAGACGATGGGCTTTCTGATAAGGACGATGAGGTGGAGCCAGGGTCGGAGAACTTGACCGACAACACGGACTTTTTGCCACCAGAGGCGCAAGATGCCATTGATAATCTGATTGACGCAGCAGATCAAGCTTGGCGGATTAATAATCAGTTTAGTGAAACGGTAGTCGGCGGCGAAACGCTGCAAGATATTTTAGAGCAGTCAGGTCAGGATCCAAGCGTGGCGAAAGCGTTGGTTAAGCAATATCCTGAGTTGAAAAATTTAAAAGCAGGGCAGCAATTTTATTGGATTTTGGATAAAAACGACCAAGTGGATTACATCAACTGGTTGGTGTCCGACAAGCAAGAACAGATCTTCCAGCGCCAAGCCGACGGCAAATTTAAGCGTCAAATTTTAGAGAAGAAAAGTGTCTGGAAAACGGAAGTGATCAAAGGTGAAATTTCAGGCAGCTTTTCTAGCAGTTTGAATCGCAAAGGGTTGTCGCTGCGGCAGATTAAGTTGTTGTCTAATGCGCTGCAATGGCAGGTGAAAATGCGTGAGCTGCACAAAGGCGACAAATTTGCCATTTTGATGACGCGAGAATACCTTGGTGATAAACTGACAGGGCAGGGCAAAGTTGATGCCATTCATGTGTTGCATAATGGTAAAAGTTATTATGCGATTCAAGCGGCGAATGGTGCATATTTTAATGTGAATGGGGAAACGCTCGGGCGCGGTTTTGCGCGTTATCCACTCACGCGTCAGCCACGTATTTCGTCGCCGTTTAATCCTTATCGTCGCCACCCGATCACAAAACGCATTTCGCCACACAAAGGTGTGGATTTCTCGGTGCCGTTGGGCACCCCAGTGATTGCGCCAGCCGATGGGCAAGTGGTGAAAGTGGCCTATCAAGCCCGTGGCGCGGGGCGTTATTTGGTGCTGCAACACGGGCGCAATTATAAAACGGTCTATATGCACCTTAGCCGCACGTTGGTTAAACCAGGGCAACAAATCAAGCGTGGGCAGCGCATTGCGATTTCAGGTAATACGGGGCGCTCAACAGGACCGCACTTGCATTATGAATTTCATATCAATGATCGCCCTGTCAACCCAATGACGGTGAAATTACCAGGTAACAATGCTGGCTTGCCAGCGAAAGAGCGTAAAGCCTTCTTGGCAAAAGCGAAAAAAGTGGTGCAGCAGTTAAAACTCTGATGGCGAGATAAAAAAAGTGCGGTTAAACCGCACTTTTTACATATTGGGCTGTTAACCTAATAGTTTGTTCATACGTTTGATAAACGCGGCAGGGTTTTCCAGCGCACCACGTTCTGACAGGAGCGCTTGGTCAAGCAGCAATTCCACCCATTCGGCGAACTCGGCTTCGTCGCTGATGTCGGCTGTGCGTTGCACCAACGTATGTTCAGGGTTCAGCTCGAATGTGTATTTCACCTCTGGCACTGCTTGCCCTGCGGCAGCGAAAAGTTTCGCCATTTGCGTAGTCATTTGATCATTGTCGGTGGACACAACAGCTGGCGTATCACTTAAGCGGTGGGTTAAGCGGACATCTTTCACACGATCGCCTAAGTAGCCTTTGACACGCTCAATGAATGAAGCAAATGCTTCGTCTTTGGCTTTTTGCGCGCTTTCATCTTCTTTATCGGCTAAATCGCCCAAGTCAAGATCCGATTTCGTGATGGCTTGCAGTGGTTTGCCGTCAAATTCGGTCAAATACCCCAGCATAAATTCATCAATGCGATCGGAGAGTAGTAGCACCTCAATGCCTTTTTTATTGAACAGCTCTAAGTGCGGGCTGTTTTTCGCGGCAATGTAGCTGTCGGCGGTGAGGTAGTAAATCGCCTTTTGCCCCTCTTTCATGCGAGAAATGTAGTCTTCTAATGACACAGTTTGTTCGCTTGAATCATTGTGCGTGCTGGCAAAGCGCAGCAATTTGGCGATCGCCTCTTTGTTGGCAAAATCTTCTGCCACACCTTCTTTGAGCACCAAGCCAAACTCCTTCCAAAATGCGGCGTATTTTTCTTTGTCTTGGCTGAGTTTTTCCATCATGCCCAGCGCGCGTTTGGTCAGCGCTTTGCGCAGCGCTTGGGTAACTTTGTTGTCTTGCAAAATTTCACGCGAGACATTCAACGGTAAGTCATTGGAGTCGATCAACCCTTTCATAAAGCGCAAATAATTCGGCATAAATTGCTCGGCGTCGTCCATAATAAATACGCGTTGCACATAAAGTTTCAAGCCGTGTTTGTATTCACGGTTAAACAGATCCCACGGTGCTTTTTCAGGCAAATAGAGCAGGTTGGTGTATTCTTGCTTGCCCTCCACGCGGTTATGTGCCCACAGCAGTGGCTCGTTGAAATCATGGGAAATGTGTTTATAAAATTCTTTATATTCGTCGTCGGAAATCTCGGATTTATTGCGGGTCCACAGCGCTTGCGCTTTGTTGACTTTTTCCCATTTGACACCCGTTTCTTTACCTTCATCGTCAAATTCTTGCACCAGCAATTCCACAGGTAAATCAATATGATCAGAATATTTATTGATCACCTCACGCAGCCGCCAATCATCTAAGAATTCCTTTTCATCTTCGCGTAAATGCAGCGTAATTTCCGTGCCGCGCTCGGTTTTTTCAATGTCCGCGACTTGGTATTCACCCTCACCACTGGATTCCCACAGCACGCCTTTGTCCGCACTTTCACCCGCTTGGCGGCTTTTCACGCTGACTTTATCGGCGACAATAAAAGCAGAGTAAAAGCCAACCCCAAATTGCCCGATGAGATTGGAATCTTTGGCATTTTCAGCACCGAGTTCGTTTAAAAAGGCTTTGGTGCCCGATTTGGCGATGGTGCCGAGATTATCGATGATTTGCTCACGGTTCATACCAATGCCGTTGTCGCTAATGGTCAGCGTGCCTTTGTCTTTGTCGGCGCTGATGCGCACGCGCAACTCGCCGTCGCCTTCATACAATTCAGGCGCGCTCAGCGCTTTAAAGCGTAACTTATCCGCGGCATCGGAGGCGTTGGAAATTAGCTCGCGTAGGAAAATTTCTTTGTTTGAATACAATGAGTGGATCATCAATTGCAGCAGTTGCTTCACTTCGGATTGAAATCCACGCGTTTCTTGATTTTGGCTCATAGTTATCCTCTTTTTTAACAGCTATAACGCAATAGATATAAGGTTCAAATTCACGATTTCAAGGGCAAAAAGAAACCCACCAAGCGGTGGGTTTAAAAAAGTAAAGTGCAGTTAGTTGTTAAGCAAGTAGAGCACGGTTTGGGCATAATGCTTGGCGAATTGCTCAAGGCCTTTTTCATCACTTAAGTCAAATTTGAAGCCCTCGACCAGCAATTTTTGGTTGCCGTTGACAAAAAAGGCGGGCACGCCTTCAATTTGCTGTTTGTATTGCTCAAAGGCTTGATTTTGTTGGTTTACCCAGCCGTTGACGGCAAAGCTGTTGATGCCGCTATCAAAACTTTCAGCGCTCACGCCTGCGTCGATAAACACTTGGCGGATGTCGTCCATCGAGTTGATTTTGCCTGCTTGGGTGGCTGTGAACAGCGCATCTTCCACTTCGCGGGTGGTGTTGGAAACATTGGCAAACGCCCACGCGCGACTTAAGTTTTCAGATTGGCGCCCTAAGAAGTTCACATGATATTGCACAAACTCTGCACCCTCAGGCAAACCCGAGCGCACTTTTTGTGGGATTTTGTATTCTTGTTCAAACGCGGCGCAGTGTGGGCAGTAAAAGGAGAAAAACTCGATCACTTGCTTATTCGGGCTGCGCGCTAGATCAACGCTTTGATACTGCTCGCCTTGCTCTGGGGTGAAATCGCCCGCCCAGCTTGGCAGTGAAAAGAGGCAGGTAAGCGCCATGACAATCCATTTTTTCATTGCATATCCTTATACTATTGTTGCTTAATCTTTCAAAATGCCGCGGGCTTTTAAAAGTGCGGTTTTGAAATCGTCTTCGTAGTCTTTTTTGATACCTGGGATTGGTGCGTGTTTGTCGGTGCCGGCCATTTTTAAATGATAGATAATCACTTCATCGGTCAGCTCCGCTACAGGTTTGTCAAAGCCTGCTTCGTTGGCGATTTTTTGCAAAATTTCGGTTAAGTGCAGGTCTGGGTCTTGTGACCAATACGGCTGGAGCAACTCTAATACTTCATTTAAACGATGACATTTCATAACGTGTCCTATATGAATAACTATTTGGTGATCAATGGGGGCGATGATACCATTGAACGAGGCAATTCTAAAGAGAGATTGATGAAAATGAACGCAATTGATGCTGTCATTTTGTGCGGCGGGCTATCTCGGCGCATGCAAGGTGAAGACAAAGGCTTGCAGTTATTGCACCAAAAGCCACTGTTTGAGTGGGTTTATGCGCGCCTCAAAGGGCAAGTGCGGTCGGTGAGTATTAACGCGAATCGCCACCTTGAACGCTATGCCCAAAGTGGCTTGCCCGTGATAAAAGACGAGCTAGATGGCTTTTTAGGGCCGTTAAGTGGCATGCTCACAGGCTTGATGCACGCGCAAAGTGAATGTGTGCTGTTTGTGCCGTGTGACGCGCCTTTTTTGCCCGATGATCTTTGCGCACGATTGTATGCCCATATACAGCAAAGTGCGGTTGATATTGCCTATGTGAGCGACGGCGAGCGAGAGCACCCCACCTTTGTGCTGATGCGTCGCAGCTTGATTCCTTATTTACAAGATTATCTCTTCGGCGGCGGGCGCAAGGTGCGTGATTTTATGCAGCGCCAGCGCTACACTGTGGTAGATTTTAGCGATCAAGCCAGCCGCTTTGCCAATATTAATTACCCCGAGCAGTTGCGCGCGCTTGACCGCACTTTGCCTGCACAAGAAGCCACCTTGCCAATGCTTGGGATCAGTGGTTACAGTGGCAGCGGCAAAACCACTTTGTTGGAAAAATTACTGCCCGCGCTGACCAAGCGCAAGCTGCGGGTGAGTGTCATCAAGCATACCCACCACCACATTCAAACGGATAAACCTGGCAAAGACAGCGCGCGCATGACCGAAGCCGGCGCCAAACAAGTGGCGGTGACGTGCGATCAACGTTGGGCGATCATGACTGAAACGCCTGCGCCGATTTCGCTTACGCAATTAGGCAGGCAATTTGACCGCACTTTGGCTGACCTGATTTTGGTTGAAGGGTTTAAGCATGAGCCAATTGATAAAATTATGGTCTATCGTCAAGGGTTAGACAAAGCGCCGCCCGAGCAAGACGCCCATGTGGTAGCCATTGCCAGTGATGTGCGCTGGCAGGCCAAGCAAAGTGCGGTTTGGCTGGATTTAAATGACATTGAAAAGATTGCCGATTTTGTGCTTGACTGGTGGAGAAAGGCAACGCAAGGATAGCCTATGCAGAAAAACCAGCAGGGATTAGCGTGGGTGGCCTCTAGTGCGTTATTTATGCAAACGCTGGATGCCACCATTTTAAATACCGCTTTGCCTGCCATTGCGCAAGATCTGCAACAATCGCCGTTACAAATGCAATTAGCGGTGATCAGCTACGCCCTGACAGTTGCGTTATTTATCCCACTGAGTGGCTGGTTGGCCGACAGGTTTGGCACGCTGCGAATGTTTCATTTCGCCATTGTGTTGTTTGTGCTCGGCTCGGTGTGTTGCGCCATGGCATGGCACTTAGATATGTTGGTGGCATCACGTGTGTTACAAGGCTTAGGCGGCGCGTTGCTTATGCCCACCGCACGGCTTTCGATCATCAAATCGGTGCCACGCCATGAAGTCTTGAGAGTATGGAATATGATGGTGATGGCAGGCTTAATTGGCCCGATTATGGGGCCTGTATTAGGCGGCTGGCTGGTGACTTACGCCAGCTGGCATTGGATCTTTCTCATCAACATTCCCATCGGCATACTCGGATTGTGGCTGAGCACACGCTTTATGCCCAATTTAAAAAGTGCGGTTGTGCGCCTTGATTGGCGTGGATTTGTGCTGTTTGGCTCTGCGTTGGTGGGGTTGACATTGGGGCTGGATATGTTTGCCTCAAGCGCCCATTCGTTGTGCTGCGCTGGCGTTGTGTTCGCGCTAGGGCTGATACTTTTGCTGGGCTATTATGCTTACGCCTCGCGGGTGGAAATGCCGCTGTTGAGCTTTGCACTGTTTCGCTACCGCACTTTTGCCATCGGTACGCAGGCTAACTTGATGCTGCGCCTGTGCGGATCTGGCGTGCCATTTTTGTTGCCGCTGATGTTGCAAGTCGTCTTAGGTTATTCCGCTCAATTCGCGGGCTGGCTGTTGGTGCCGATTGCGGTAAGTTCCATTTTATCCAAGCCGTTAATGCGTCCGTTGCTGGTGCGCTTGGGCTATCGCACTGTGCTGCTATTATCCACGCTAATGTTGTCGGTGAGTTTATTGCTGTTTGGGCTGATGTCGTCACATACGCCACTTGCGTGGCTACTCGTTGCACTAGTGCTTTATGGTGTGGCAATGTCGATGTTGTTTACTGCTACCAATACGCTAACCATTAGTGAATTTACCGATGAAGAAAATAGCGAAGGCGCAACCTTGCTGAGCGTGACCCAGCAAGTGGGGTTAAGTTTGGGCATTGCGTTTGCGGCGGTGGTGCTCAATATTTATCTTTCACTTTATGGGCAAAGTGCGGTGCTCGGTGCATTCCATGCGACTTTTTTCACTGTGGCGGGCTTGTGTGTGGTGCAATTGTGGATTATTTCACGCCTTAAACGAGATGATGGCGCGAATATGAATTGCCAAAAGATGAAATAATGGGCAGTTGCTAAATCAGCGCAGCTGTATTACATTGTTAGAACATTTAGTTATAATCAAGATCGATTAGATATTTTCACACCGTCGTGATAAAGGCTATCTTGTTTCGCAGGATTAATGTCTTCATAATTTATGGAATTCCGAGGGGGAATAATGAAACTGAGCGCAACACTCTCTTTAACCGCACTTTTGGTAGCTGTGAGCACTGGTGCACAGGCGTTAGACAAAGATACATTCATTAACTGTACCAGCCGCGCACCTGGTGGCTTCAGCCCAGCATTAGAAATGGACGGTATTTCCTATAACGCAAGCTCACAACAAGTTTATGAGCGTTTGGTGGGCTTTGTGCGTGGTACTACAGATTTAGAGCCTGCCTTGGCGGAGAGCTGGGACATCAGTGATGATGGATTGGAATATACTTTCCATTTACGCAAAGGCGTGAAATTCCATTCTAACAAAACCTTTAAACCAACCCGTGATTTCAACGCCGACGACGTGTTGTTCTCATTCAACCGCCAATGGAAAGAAGATAATCCATACCATAACGTTTCCAAAGGAACTTATCCGTACTTCAATGCGATGAAAATGAGCCAATTGCTCAAATCTATCGAAAAAGTCGATGATTACACCGTGAAATTCACGTTGCAATATCCGTTTTCGCCATTTTTAGCAACCATTGCGATGGATTTTGCGTCGATTTATTCTAAAGAATATGCGGATAAAATGCTCAAAGCAGGCCAGCCTGAAACTATTGACCGTGAGCCAATCGGCACCGGCCCATTTGTGTTTGACGGCTACAAACTGGATCAAGCCATTCGTTTTTCTGCCAACGAAGACTATTGGCGTGAAGTTGCTCCAATCAAACGCTTGATTTTTAGTATCACGCCCGATGCCACCGCCCGCTATGCCAAATTGCAAACGGGGCGCTGCGATATGATGGATTTCCCGAACAGTGCTGATTTGGAAAAAATGAAACACGATCCGAAAATTCAAATGATCGAAAAAGAAGGGATGAACGTGTCTTACATCGCCATGAACGTGGAAAAAGCGCCGTTTGACAACCAAAAAGTGCGTCAAGCGTTGAATTATGCCACCGATAAAGATTCTATCATCAAAGTGGTATATCAAGGGGCGGGGAAACCTGCAAAAAACCCACTGCCACCAACTGTGTGGGGCTACAACGACGCGATCAAAGACTATCCGTTTGATTTAGATAAAGCCAAAAAATTGCTCGCTGAGGCAGGTTATCCTGATGGCTTTGAAAGTGAGCTATGGGTTCAGCCAGTGGTGCGTGCTTCCAACCCGAATCCACGTCGTTTAGCCGAAATTTTGCAAAATGACTGGGCAAAAATTGGTGTGAAAGTGAAACTGGTCAGTTACGAATGGGGTGATTATGTTAAACGCTCTAAAGAAGGCTTATTGACTGCAGGCATTTTCGGCTGGTCGGGCGACAACGGTGACCCAGATAACTTCTTTACGCCGCTGCTGAGCTGCGCAAGTGTGGGTTATAGTAACTATGCACGCTGGTGTAATAAACCATTTGATCAATTGCTTGAACAAGCCACTAAGATTTTTGATCAAGCTGAGCGCACTAAACTTTACGAAAAAGCACAAGTGATTGTGAAAGAGCAAGCACCGTGGATTCCAATTGCACACTCAATTACCTCAACCCCGTTGAGCTTGCGTGTGCGTGATTATAAGCAAAGCCCATTTGGTTATAGTTACTTCTACGGCGTACGCTTGGCAGACTAAGATTGACCGCACTTTTGTTATGGCAGCTTCGGCTGCCATTTTTGACTCAGAAAATTAACAAATTTCTAACGGATCAATCGTTAGTTGCTATTTGGTATTTAGGTTAAATAGCAAAGTGCGGTTTAAGCAGTGCAAAAAAAATCCTCGAATTTGTAGAAAATTATCCCGATTTTTTGACGAACCTTCAATTTTTAACAATTAGTTATGTATAAATATTGTTAAATAAGTCAATTAATGTTATCAATGAAGACAAGCACATGCAAAGCCTGCGCTTATTTACCTAACTTTGATACTTTTTGATTGACTATGGAGTGCATTGATGAAGAAATTAACTACCTTATCTTTAACGGCTATCGCATTTGCGGTGGCGATGAATGCGCAAGCAGACACAAAAACATTGGTTTATTGTTCTGAAGCCTCGCCGTCGTCTTTTAACCCGCAATTGGTCACTGATGGTGCGTCAATTGATGCCAGCGGGCAAGCCATTTATAACCGTTTGACAGAATTTAAACGTGGCACAACAGAAGTGCAGCCGTCATTGGCGGAGAGCTGGGATATCAGCGATGATGGTTTGGTTTACACCTTTCATTTGCGCAAAGGCGTGAAATTTCAATCAAATAAAGATTTCAAACCAACGCGTGATATGAATGCAGATGATGTGGTGTTCTCGTTTGAGCGCCAAATGAATGACAAACATCCATACCACAATGTATCTAACCTCGGCTATGAATATTTTGTGGGAATGGACATGCAAAATATTCTCGACCATGTTGAAAAAGTGGATGACTACACCGTGAAATTCCACCTTAAACAACCAAATGCTCCATTTTTGGCAAATCTTGGTATGGATTTTGCCTCCATTTTATCAAAAGAATATGCTGATACGATGCTCAAAGCTGGTTCCCCAAATAAAGTGGATACAAACCCAATTGGTACGGGTCCATTTGAGTTTGTCAGCTATAAAAAAGATGCGAGTATCCGTTATAAAGCCTTTGACGATTACTGGAAAGGTCGCTCAAAAATCGATCGTTTAGTGTTTGCTATCACTCCAGACGCTTCAGTGCGCTATGCTAAACTGCAAAAGGGTGAGTGCCAAATTATGCCATATCCAAATCCAGCAGATATAGAGCGGATGAAAAACGAGAAAAATATCCAAGTGATGGAAGAAGCGGGCTTGAACATCGGCTATTTAGCATTCAATACGCAAAAAGCACCATTTGACAATGAAAAAGTACGTCAAGCGTTGAACTTAGCGGTAAATAAAGATGCGATTATCGATGCTGTTTTCTTAGGCGCGGCGGATAAAGCGAAAAATCCAATTCCACCAACTATGTGGAGCTATAATGATAGCGTGAAGGATTATCCATACGATGTTGAAAAAGCGAAAGCATTGCTGAAAGAGGCTGGCTTTGAAAAAGGCTTTGATACAGAAATTTGGGCGATGCCAGTTTCTCGTCCATACAACCCGAATGCGCGCCGTATGGCGGAGCTGATCCAATCTGACTGGGCAGCCGTAGGCGTGAAGGCAAAAATTGTCAGCTTTGAGTGGGGGGAATACCTCCAACGTATGAAAAAAGGTGAACACCCAACAGGCTTGATGGGCTGGACGGGAGATAATGGTGACCCTGATAACTTCTTCGGCACATTGTTAAGTTGTGCATCAGCAGAGCAAGGTTCAAACTACGCTAAATTCTGTTATCAGCCGTTTAATGAGCTTGTAACTAAAGCCGTTAAAATTACAGATCAAGCCGAGCGCACCAAGCTTTATGAGCAAGCTCAAGTGGTGTTTAAAGAGCAAGCGCCATGGATTACGATTGCACATTCTAAAACATTCTTGCCAGTGCGCAGTAATGTGAAAAATTATGTGATTGATCCATTTGGCTTACATAACTTTTATTATGTAGAATTAGAATAATGTTTGAATTTAACCGCACTTTTATGGTAAAAGTGCGGTCTTCCTCTTCATTGTCATCCGTTTTATTTACATGACAACTTTCGAGAAAAACGAACTATGTTGCAATTTATTTTAAAGCGTATTTTGATGATTATCCCAACATTTATCGGGATAACATTATTTACATTTGCGTTGATTCACTTTATTCCTGGTGATCCAGTTGAAATTCGAATGGGTGAGCGTGGGTTATCACCTGAAATGCACGCGCAAATGTTGCATCAAATGGGGTTAGACTTACCGTTATATCAGCAGTATTTCAATTATTTAACCGATCTCTTTCACGGTGATTTAGGCATTTCATTTAAAAATAGCCAACCTGTGATTGATGAATTTTTAAGCCTCTTTCCCGCCACTATTGAGCTGGCCACCTGTGCGATTTTGTTTGCGGTGCTCTTGGGCATTCCCATTGGTATTTTAGCTGCGGTTAAACGCGGCTCCGTGTTTGATCACAGCGTAATGGCGGTTTCTCTTACTGGCTACTCAATGCCTATTTTCTGGTGGGGCTTGTTGCTGATGTTGGTGATGTCGGTACAACTCGATTTAACCCCCGTGTCAGGGCGCATTGGCGCAGAATACTGGATAGATGATGTCACAGGCTTTATGCTGGTGGATAGCTGGCTGTCAGGCGAGCCAGGCGCTTTTGCTTCAGCGCTATCGCATTTGGTGCTGCCATCTATTGTGCTGGGTACAATTCCGCTGGCAGTGATTTCGCGAATGACGCGTTCATCTATGCTAGAAGTACTCGGTGAGGATTATATCCGCACTGCGCGTGCTAAAGGTCTTTCTAAAATGCGCGTCATCATTGTGCATGCGTTGCGCAATGCACTGATTCCAGTGGTCACCGTTGTGGGGTTGATTGTGGGGCAACTGCTTTCAGGTGCGATTTTAACTGAAACCATCTTTGCTTGGCCAGGCATTGGTAAGTGGGTGATTGAAGCCATTCGAGCACGTGACTATCCTGTGGTGCAAGGTGCAGTGTTGATTATTGCCACCATCATCATTTTGGTGAACTTATTTGTGGATTTACTTTATGGTATTTTGAATCCACGAATCAGTCATCGCAAATAATTTATGGGAGTGACACAAAGTTATGTCAGAAAACGTGATTGAAGTAAAGTCTGTCGCACCAGAACCGAAAGGCCCTATTGCCGAGTTTTGGTCACATTTTAGCCATAGTAAAGGTGCGGTTATTGGGCTAAGTTATATTGTACTGATTTTTTTAGTGAGTGTGTTTGCCGATGTGGTTGCCCCTCATGATCCTATTTCACAAGCGCGTGATGCCCTTTTATTGCCTCCAGCATGGCTTGATGGTGGCAATTGGAGTTATATTCTTGGCACTGATGATGTGGGACGGGATATTCTCTCACGCCTTATCCACGGGGCACGTTTATCATTATTCATTGGGCTGCTGGTGGTTGGGCTGTCTCTAATTTTTGGGGTAATTTTAGGGCTAATTGCAGGCTATTTTGGTGGCATTGTGGATATTATCATTATGCGCATTATTGATATTATGCTGGCGCTGCCAAGTTTGTTACTGGCGATTGCCATTGTGGCTGTGTTGGGGCCATCACTGATCAATGCCTCGTTCGCCATTGCCTTTGTTTCGTTGCCAAGTTATGTGCGTCTCACGCGCGCGTCGGTGCTCAATGAAATTAATCGTGATTATGTCACCGCATCGCGTGTGGCGGGAGCAAGTGCACTGCGTTTGATGTTTATTACCATTTTGCCTAACTGCTTAGCGCCATTGATTGTACAAACTACGCTTGGTTTTTCTAATGCGATTTTGGATATGGCGGCTCTTGGCTTTTTGGGCATCGGTGCGCAGCCACCAACACCAGAATGGGGCGCCATGTTAGCAGAAGCTTTGCAATTTGTGCAACGCGCATGGTGGGTGGTAACTTTCCCAGGCTTGGCGATTTTACTCACCGTGTTGGCATTTAACTTAATGGGTGATGGCTTGCGCGATGCACTTGATCCAAAATTAAAACAATAAGTGGGGCGAATGATGTCATTACTTGAAGTTAACGAATTATCCGTTCATTTTGGCGATGAGAAAACCCCATTTAAGGCGGTTGATCGCGTCAGTTATCAAATTAAGCAAGGGGAAGTGCTCGGTATTGTGGGCGAATCTGGCTCGGGAAAATCCGTCAGTTCGTTGGCGATCATGGGATTGATTGATTACCCAGGGCGTGTATCGGCAACCGCACTTAACTTTGCGGGAAACGATCTGCTCTCCATTAGCCCAGATCAAAAACGTGAGCTGATTGGCTCTGAAATTGCCATGATTTTCCAAGATCCGATGACCAGCCTCAACCCTGCGTATACTGTGGGTTTTCAGATTATGGAAGCGCTCAAAGTGCACGAAGGCGGCACGAAACAAAGCCGTCGTGAGCGCACTTTGGAGCTATTAAATTTGGTGGGTATTCCTGATCCTGAATCACGCCTGTCGGTCTATCCACATCAATTATCGGGTGGAATGAGTCAACGGGTGATGATTGCTATGGCAATTGCCTGTCGTCCAAAATTATTGATTGCCGATGAACCGACAACCGCACTTGATGTGACCATCCAAGCGCAAATCATTGATTTACTGTTAGAATTACAGAAAAAAGAAAACATGGCGTTAGTGCTGATTACGCACGATTTAGCGCTGGTCGCTGAAGCTGCCGAGCGTATTTTGGTGATGTATGCTGGTCAAGTGGTGGAAGAAGGTACAGCAAAAGAGATTTTTGCGCAGCCAATGCACCCTTACACCCAAGCCCTGTTGCAATCACTGCCAGAGTTTGCTGTGGGAAAATCACGTTTACACTCTCTGCCAGGTGTGGTGCCAGGTAAATATGACAGACCGTACGGTTGCTTGCTTAATCCTCGCTGCCCGTATGCAACGGATGAATGCCGAGCCAAAGAGCCTGAAATGCGCCATATCGGCGAGCGAAGAGTGAAATGTTTCACTCCATTAAATGCGCAAGGAGAGCCTGTTCATGTCTGATGCTCAATTAACACAAACTGCTGATCAAGCCACCTTGTTGCGTGGTATCGATCTCAAAAAATATTATCCAGTGAAAAAAGGGTTGTTTGCACCACAGCAAATGGTCAAAGCGCTTGATGGCGTATCATTTGAGCTTGGGCGAGGCAAAACTTTAGCCGTAGTGGGTGAGTCGGGGTGTGGTAAGTCAACACTGGCGAGACTGTTAACCATGATCGAGAGTCCAACAGAGGGTGAGCTGTATTACAATGGACAAAATTTTTTGGTTAATGATACACAGGTAAAAAAACTCCGCCGTGAGAAGATTCAAATCGTTTTCCAAAATCCGTACGCTTCACTTAATCCACGGCAAAAAGTAGGTAAAATTCTCGAAGAGCCATTATTGATTAACACCAAACTGAGTGCAAAAGAGCGCAAAGCTCGAGTGTTAGAAATTATGGCAAAAGTGGGCCTGCGTGCAGAATTTTATGACCGCTATCCGCATATGTTCTCAGGCGGCCAACGCCAGCGTATCGCCATTGCTCGCGGGCTAGTGCTTAACCCTGACATTGTGGTAGCCGATGAGCCAGTTTCAGCACTCGATGTGTCTGTGCGCGCTCAGGTACTCAATTTGATGATGGATTTGCAAACCGAATTGGGGTTGTCATATATTTTCATTTCACACGATTTGTCGGTGGTGGAACATATCGCTGATGAGGTAATTGTGATGTATCTTGGCCGTTGCGTGGAGCAAGGTACAGCGGAGCAGATTTTCTCTAATCCGCGTCACCCATATACCCAAGCGCTGCTTTCCGCCACCCCGCGTCTTTCCCCTGAGAAACGCCGCGAGCGGATTAAACTCAAAGGCGAATTGCCAAGCCCGCTCAACCCACCAAAAGGCTGCGCTTTCTCTGGCCGCTGCCGCTTGGCGGAGCCCCGCTGCTTTGAGTCCAAACCGCCGCTACGGACCCATGATGACGGTAGCAAAATCGCTTGCTTTGTGGTGGAGTAAATTTCAGCAAAAAACCGCACTTTATTAGTGCGGTTTTTTTTTGAATTAGTGTAGAATGAACACGCTATCTATTATTTTGTATACGTATTTTATGATAAAAAAGTTAGATCCGATTAAGATGCTTTGGATCGGCGAGCGTTTCTCTCGCCTTGAGCATTTGTGTATTTCTTCATTTTTATTCCATGGGCATCCTGTTCATCTTTATTGCTATTCTGAGATTAAGAATGTACCTAATGGGGTGATTCATAAAGATGCAAATCGAATTATTTCAAAGGATAAGATTTTCACTAAAAATGGTTCTTATGCTTTATTTGCTGACTTATTCCGCTGGAAGCTATTGTTTGAACAGGGAGGATACTATTCAGATACAGATGTTCTCTGTCTAAGACCATTTGATTTTGAAGAAGAGGTTATTATTGGACAAGAAAGCACTGATTTCGTGAATATTTCTGTTCTTAAATTGCCCAAAGCACATTTTATTGCAAAAGAAATGCTTGATTCTGCATTAAATCCAAATAAGTTAAAACCTTATGATACCTCTAAAATTAAGCGTAAAAAAATTATCAATAAATTATTGGGGATTAATCGCAGTATTGGTTGGGGAGAAACAGCCGGACCAAAAGCACTTACTCGCTTTCTTAATCATAAAAATAACCCAATCAAGATAAAAGATTTCACTCACTTTTATCCTGTTTCGGCAGAGCATTTTTTATCACTGTTCGACCACACGTTATCAGGTGAAAAACTATTTAAAAACACTTATGCTGTGCATTTATGGAATGAGCTTTTACGTCGGCATAATTTTGATAAAGATGCACCTTTTTTGAATGAGTCTTTTGTTGGTGAACAATATGCACGCTATGGTCTAAAATAATTATGATTAAACAAAGTCTTATTTATTTTAAATCAACTTATTATATTACTTTTATCTCTTTACTGGGGTATGCACTATTTAAATACGCCAATCGTGCAGTAGGTGATGTCTTCTTAACGGTTTTATTGCTCGGTTTTATCGTTGCATTATTTAAAGATTCACTTTTGCGCAAAGACACGATGCTGAAACTCTTTCTTGCTGCGGTTATTGTCAGTGTAGTGAGTTTTTTCTTCAATAAAAATAGTGGTGATTATCGTCCAGACCATTTTTCTATTAGTCCCTTGGGTAATCTTTTTTATTTCGTTATTTTGGGTTACTTCCTTCAGGGGAGCTTAAAGAAAACTGCACTTTTCTTGGTCGCTTTATGTCTTGGCATCACGTTGAGCTACATACTCAACAGTGGCGTTTTTTTGCATGAATTTGCGTTGGTAATGCAGGGTGAACGCGTTGATTTTGGTTTGGTAAATGCCAACCATACAGCGACTATCGCAGGTGTGGCGATGGTATTGAGCGGAATTTTTCTCTATTGGTTAGTTTCAAGACGTGTTGTGTTATCTTTAAAGGTAAGAATAGCATTTGTATTCTTTGCTGTTATCAATTTTGTCGTCAATGCAATAGTGGTCTATGGCACTAAATCGCGAGAAGTTTGGTTGGCGCTGTTGCTGGTTTTTATCTTGGCGTTGTGTTTTTTACTTTACCGTTTTTTATTTCAGCAGCGCAGTGTTGCTAAGTTGATTGTATTGTTAGGTGCGTCATCCGTTTTATTATTTTCGGCTTATCACCAACCTGAAATCAATAAAAGAGTGACAGAGGAAATCTATATTATTAATGATTTTATTCATAAAAATGTGAAAGATATTCCCTCAAGCAGCACAGGGTTGAGAATAAAGTTTGTCTATTCAGCCTTGCCGTGGATTGAAAAATATCCAGTATATGGCATGGGGCATCGTGATGCACGGGATTTTGTGATTAAAAAATCCACCTTATTTGATCAAGATGTCAAAAAGAATTATTCACATCTTCATAATGGTTTTGTCGAAGTGTTAGTCGGCTATGGTATTATGGGTTTGTTGGTTGTGCTGGGGATTTATACTCTGCTGATCCGCGCAGTGGTTAAAGCAGCGCCACAACAGTACAAAGCATTTTTGCTCTTTGCGAGTATCGCTTTTGTTATTTATTTTTCAACCATCAATATGTTTGAGTCTTTCCTGTTCTTCAAAACAGGGGAGTATATTCAAACCGCACTTTTAGCTGCGATATATACCTTTGTGATTAAAAGGCAACAGATTAACGCTGCTTAGCTTTTGAAAAATATTTTGCGTGATAACAAAAGCGAGCGATATTATCTTTTGTATTATAGTATTCACGACAGATTTTTTGTAACACAGTTAATTTTGATGTTTGATCGTTTTTCGCTTGAATAGTGGACTCAAGGCTTTCTTCAATCTCTACACACGGTGGGATCAGTGCAAAGTTTTCTAGTCCATTTTCAAAACAACGCGCCATTTGGTCATCAACTGGATAAATCACTTCTTGGAAATAATTGATGAGTAATCTTGCCGTCTCGGGTGTGATTAAGTAGGCAAGTGTTCCAACATAGTCTTTATAATATTTCACAATGGAGAAGTCACAACGCTGCTCGATCATATAATAATGGCTTTTACGGTAATTTTTATGCAGCCATAAAAAGCGGTAGTTGGCGGCAAATTGTGAAGCTTTGGCGTAAAAACGAGCAAAGTGCGGTGTCAGCTTGACATCATCTTCCAGCACAATTAAAGGCGTGTTTTCATCGATACATTTCTGCCACACAAGATAATGGCTAGCAATACAGCCTAGTTGTGACAATGTGAGTGTATTACCTTTGCGTCGCAAACGCGCAGGCTCATTATAGTGTTGAAAAAGTGGATGATTGGGCTCTTTTTTGCCATGCACAGCAGGGAAAAAGGTGAAATCAAAAACCAAATCCTCATGGGATAAGCGTGCAAATTGCGCCTGCATATACGCTCTGCGATCATGAGAATCGGGCAAATTGATAATCACAATTTTCATATTATTCCCTACGTATTACACATCCACATTCGCTTTTAATGCGTTGCTTTCGATAAATTCGCGACGCGGTTCGACTTCATCACCCATCAAGGTAGTGAAGAGTTGGTCGGCGGCGACGGCGTCTTTGATGGAGACTTGTAGCATATGGCGCGCGGTTGGATCCATCGTGGTTTCCCAAAGTTGCTCAGGATTCATTTCGCCCAATCCTTTGTAGCGTTGTACACTCAAACCACGGCGGGATTCTTTCACCAGCCAGTCAACAGCCTGCTCAAAGCTTGCAACGTTTTGTTTGCGCTCGCCTCGCATGACATAGGCGTCGTCTTGTAGTAAATCGCGTAATTGCGCGCCCAGTGCTGTCAGGCGCTGGTATTCAGATCCTGCGATAAATTGATAATCGAGATGATAGTCGTTATCAATGCCGTGCGTGCGTACAGTGAGTACCACTTCATACACATTGCGTTCGCTGTTGTGATTTAATTTAATAGTGTAGTGATTGCCTCCCACGTCCTTGCGTTGAAGATTGTTCAGCACGTCGTCTGCCCAGCTTTGCAACCGCACTTTGTCGGTGAGCAGTGCATTGTCAAGGTTCGGCGCGTAAATGAGTTCCTTTAAAAGTGCGGTCGGGTAATTGCGAGCCAAACGGGCAATCATTTTATGCACGCTGTTGTATTCGGTGATCAATTTCTCCAGCGCTAGCCCGTTCATCACAGGCGCGCCTTCTGCGACATATAAACCTGCGCCATCAAGGGCGATCGCCAGTTCATATTCGGTCATGGCATCGTCGTCTTTGATATATTGCTCTTGTTTGCCTTTTTTGACCTTATACAGCGGCGGCTGAGCAATATACACATACCCTTTTTCAATCAGTTCTGGCATTTGGCGGTAGAAGAAGGTCAGCAACAGCGTGCGAATGTGTGCGCCATCCACATCCGCATCGGTCATGATGATGATTTTGTGGTAGCGCAGTTTTTCTGGGTTGTATTCGTCACGCCCGATGCCGCAGCCCAGCGCAGTGATAAGCGCCGCCACTTCTTGGGAAGAAAGCATTTTGTCAAAGCGGGCTTTTTCCACATTGAGGATTTTCCCTTTTAGTGGCAAAATCGCTTGGTTTTTACGGTTGCGGCCTTGTTTAGCCGAGCCACCTGCTGAGTCCCCCTCCACGATATAGAGTTCAGAAAGTGCGGGGTCGCGCTCTTGGCAGTCGGCTAATTTTCCTGGTAAGCCGCCTAAATCCAGCGCCCCTTTGCGTCGCGTCATTTCGCGTGCTTTACGTGCAGCTTCACGCGCGCGCGCTGCGTCAATGATTTTACCTACAATGATTTTGGCATCCGTTGGGTTTTCTAATAAATAGGTTTGCAGTCGCTCACCCATGGCGGATTCCACCGCGCCTTTCACTTCAGAGGAGACCAACTTATCTTTGGTTTGCGATGAAAATTTCGGATCGGGCACTTTGACGGAAATTACGGCCACCAACCCTTCACGAGCATCATCGCCCGATGCGCTGACTTTGGATTTTTTACTAAAGCCTTCAGCTTCCATGTAGTTATTCAGCGTGCGAGTCAATGCTGCACGAAAGCCTGCTAAATGGGTACCCCCGTCGCGTTGAGGGATATTGTTGGTGAAACAATAGAGATTTTCTTGGAAGCCGTCATTCCATTGCAGCGCCACTTCCACGCCGATGCCGTCTTCTTTTTCAATGGAGAAATAAAACGGCTGGTTGTGGATCGGGTTTTTATTTTTGTTTAAATATTCCACAAATGCGCGAATGCCACCTTCGTAATGGAAGTGGTCAGATTTGTCGCTACGTTGGTCAATTAATCTGATCGACACACCTGAGTTCAAAAACGATAGCTCGCGCAGGCGTTTGGCCAGCAGTTCGTATTCAAAATGGATATTGGTGAATGTAGCGGGGCTTGGCCAAAAGCGCACGGTGGTGCCAGTTTGTTGTGTTTCACCGATGACCGCCAACGGTGCTTGTGGCACGCCAAGGCTGTAGAATTGCTCGTGCACTTTGCCTTCACGACGAATAGTTAACTGTAATTTGTCAGACAGCGCATTGACCACAGACACGCCCACGCCATGCAAGCCGCCAGAGACTTTATAGGAATTGGCGTCAAATTTACCCCCCGCGTGCAGCACGGTCATAATCACTTCTGCGGCGGAAACGCCTTCCTCTGGGTGAATGCCGACAGGAATACCGCGCCCGTCGTCTTGCACGGAAACCGAGTTATCGGTGTGGATGGTCACAATAATATCGTGACAAAAGCCTGCCAGTGCCTCATCAATGGCGTTATCCACCACTTCAAACACCATATGGTGCAAGCCACTGCCGTCATCGGTATCGCCGATATACATGCCAGGGCGCTTGCGTACGGCGTCTAGCCCTTTTAATACTTTAATGCTAGAAGAATCATAAGCTGTTGAGTTGGTGTTTTCTGACATAGTTTTTAAGCTCGTTTTTGTCTGCGAAAATTGGAAGAATTATAGCAAATTTTGTGCTTTTTCGCACGCCTTTATTGGCTATTCGTATACAGAATTTAGCGCTGGCGGGAAACAGTGCCGTTTTCTATGGTAAAAACCGCACTTTGCTCAAGTGGCATTTGCTGGAGTTGGTTGAGATGAATGGCGCTGATAAACACCTGCGATTGGCAAGCCTGAAGGCGTTGGGCAAGCAACTCACGCTTGTGTTGATCAAGTTCAGAGGCAAAATCGTCAAGCAAAAAAATGCAGTGGCGCTGGCGGCTTTGCATTAAGTGTTCTCCTTGCGCAAGGCGCAAGGCGCAGATCATCAATTTTAATTGCCCGCGGGAGAGCACGTCATCAAGGGGAATGCCGTTGGCTTTAAGACGCAGGTCGGCTTTTTGCGGGCCAGCAAAAGTGTAGCCGAGCTGTTTGTCGCGTTCAAAGCCCATTTTGAGTACATCGGCGAAATCCTGCGTTTTATCCCAGCCATAATAAAAGCGCTGCTGGATTTCAATTTCAGGCAAGAAAAGCTGGCAGGTTTGTTCGATATTAGTGGCGAGCGCCAAGGCATACGCTTCGCGCCATTGGCTAATTTGCTGCGCCAGTGGAATCAGTTCGTTGTCCCACAGTGTCATGTCGGCATAGCGGCGCGCGCTGAGCAGTGCAGCGTTGCGTTGTTTGAGCACGCGACGCAAGCGGTTCCATAACGAGAAAAATTGGCTATGCTGGTGAAATAATCCCCAGTCAAGAAACGCACGGCGAAAACTTGGCCCGTCGCTGAGAAGGCTTAAGCCCTCGGGGGAAATCATTTGAATGGGTAGCAGGTGTGCAAGATCGGCAATTTTATTACCATCTTCGCCATTGATTTTCACCGTGCTTTGCCCTTGGCGTGTTTTTTGTAAGCCCACCGACCATTTACCCTGCGCGTGGTGAATGTCGGCAAACAGGGTAAAGTGCGGTTGGTCGTAGTGGATAATGCGCTGGCTGACCGCACTTTTAAATGAGCGGCCGTGCCCGAGATAATAAATCGCCTCCAGCAGGCTGGTTTTGCCGCTGCCGTTGTTGCCCACAATAAAGTTAAAGCCGTGATTTAATTCTAAATCAACGGCTTGTAAATTGCGAAAGTGATCGACAACGAGCCTTGCAAGAGCCATAACTATAAGCGCATTGGCATGATCACATACTCAGCATAGCTGTCGTTACAATCCTCCAACAGGCAGCTGGAGTTGGCATCACTGAAGCGAAACCGCACTTTGTCACATTTGAGTGCGTTGAGGACATCAAGCAAATAGTTGACATTAAAGCTGATTTCCATTTCCTCGTTATCGTATTGAATATCCAGCACTTCCTCTACCACATCTTTTTCAGCGTTACTAGAGGTGATTGCCATTTGATTCGGGCTTAATGCAAGGCGCACACCGTGCATTCGCTCACTGGATAAAATCGCCGCGCGGGTGAAAGCTTGTTTTAACACTGTCCAGTCGGCTTCAATAATATGATCAGCGTTGCGTGGCAGCACGCGACGATAATCAGGGAAACGCCCATCAATTAATTTTGAGGTAAACACCGTGTGTTCAAATTGCACACGGATATTGCTGGTGCCGATTTGAATGCGCACTTGTTCTTCAGGCTCGTTGAGCAGGCGTTTTAACTCAAGCACCCCTTTGCGAGGCACAATCACGGCATGATTAGGCAAAGGTTGCTCAAGCGCCATGGTACACACCGCCAAACGATGGCCGTCTGTTGCAATGGTGCGCAGCAAATTGCCTTCGGTTTCAAACTTCATGCCGTTTAAGAAATAGCGCGCATCTTGGTTGGCCATGGAAAACTGCGTGGCATCAATTAAGCGAATCAAGGTATCTTGCGCCACGGTAAAATCCACCTCTGCTTGCCAGTCGGTTAGGCTTGGGTAGTCAGAGGCTGGCAGGGTTGACAGCGTGAAACGGCTACGACCCGAGCTTATCACCGCGCGGTCATCTTCAAACGTGACATCAATTAAGGCGTCATCAGGAAAGCTGCGGCAAATGTCCAAGAATTTTTTGCCTGGAATGGTGTAAAATCCGTCTTGGCTGGCACTTTGCAACGGTGACTGGGTGGAGAGTTCAACTTCTAAGTCGGTGCCCGTCATAATCAAGCGCTGTGCGTCAATTTGCAGCAATAAATTGTGCAAAACGGCTGTTGGTGGGCGCGAATTCAGCACGCCACAGACCTGTTGTAATGGTTTAATCAAATTTTCACGGCTTATTGAAAATTGCATAGCGGCCCCTTTTTAGGCAGATAAAATACGAATTAAATTAGAAAAATCTTCTTGGATATTATTATCTTTTTCGCGTAATTCTTCAATCTTCCGACAGGCGTGTAACACCGTGGTGTGATCGCGATCGCCAAATAATTTACCAATTTCAGGCAAACTGCGGTTAGTCAACTCTTTGCATAGTGCCATCGCCAGCTGACGCGGGCGGGCAATAGAGCGGAATTTTCGCTTGGAGGTGAGATCGGAGACTTTGATTTTGTAATACTCCGCCACGGTTTTTTGAATATTTTCCACCGTGACTAATTTATCTTGCAGCGCGAGCATATCTTTGAGCGCTTCGCGTACAAAATCAATGGTGATTGGCTTGCCAGTGAATTGTGCATAGGCTGCTACGCGATTGAGCGCACCTTCTAATTCGCGTACATTAGTGCGCAGTTTCTGCCCGATAAAAAACGCCACTTCTTCAGGCAAATTAAGGTGGTTTTCTTCGGCTTTTTTCATCAAAATCGCCACTCGTGTTTCCAAATCAGGGGGTTCAATGGCAATACTCAAACCCCAACCAAAGCGTGAACGTAGACGGTCCTCGATTTTTTCAATCTCGCGCGGATAGCGATCGGAGGTGAGGATAATTTGGTGATTGTGTTCAAATAGGGCATTAAAGGTGTGAAAAAACTCTTCTTGTGAGCCTTCTTTGTTGGAGAAAAATTGAATGTCATCGATCAAAAGCGCATCAAGACTGCGATAAAAGCGCTTGAAGTGCTCCATTTTATCGTTGCGCAGTGCTTTCACCATCTCTTGCACAAAACGCTCAGAGTGCATATACACCACTTTCGCCTGCGGATTACGTGCGAGAATTTCATTGCCAATGGCATGCAGCAAGTGTGTTTTCCCCAAGCCCGTGCCGCCGTAGAGATAAAGCGGATTAGAGTTGGCACCGCCTGGGTTGTCCGCCACTTTTTGCGCTACGGCGCGCGCCATTTGGTTGGATTTCCCTTCCACAAAGTTCTCGAATGTCTGCTTGGTATTTAGCCCAGAACGGTAAGCTTCTGGGGCGTTGTTCGCTGATGTGGCAGGCATTTCAAGTGCTGGTGGCTCAGCAGTAGGCGCTGATGCGGGTGTCAGTGCTTTAGGTTTGATGCCTTCAACGTATTTAATTTTGCCGACCGCACTTTCACTTAAGCCTTTTATGATTTCCACAATCAGGCTGTGGAATTTATCTTGCACCCACTGAATGATAAAGCGATTGGGTGCATACAACAACAGCGTGTCGTTTTTCACCTCAGCTTGCAATGGCTTGAGCCACATGCTGAAATCATTTGACGACACTTGATCTTGCAGTTGAGAAAGACAATTTTGCCATAAATCTTTCCAAAGAGAAGACGACATGTAAAACTCCATTGGGTTATCCCCATTTTCTAAACGGGAAGTACGGTTTTTGTTAATAATACCGAAAAGAGGAGTAAAAATCCCGAGTTTACACACAAAAAAACACAAAAAAAGTGCTTGCAATTTTGCCTTAAACATTCTAACTGCTTGCTCTCGGCGGCGTAGTGGTCGATCGGAAAAAGTGCGGTGACAAAATTTCACGCTGTTTTGTGCAATCTTATTTGACACTTGCGCCGTTTACGATTAAAATTCGATTCCTTATTTTTGGGCTAACTTTCGATTGCCCGTTTTGGGCGATAGCCTTAACCTTAAAACATTAGAGTTTAACGATAAGTAGAGATTAATTATGAAACGTACATTTCAACCATCCGTATTAAAACGTAGTCGTACTCACGGGTTCCGTGCGCGTATGGCAACAAAAAACGGTCGTCAAGTGTTAGCGCGTCGTCGTGCCAAAGGCCGTAAACGTCTATCAGCTTAATTCTCACCTTGAGTGGAGTTAAGTATCCTTTCTCTCGGGAGTTACGCCTGTTAACTCCCGAACAGTTTACCTTTGTTTTTCAACAGTCTGTCAAAGCCTCTCGCCCTGAAATCAGCATTATTGCCCGCGCCAACCATTTAGGCTTCCCACGTTTGGGATTAACCATTGCCAAAAAACACGTTAAGCGTGCTGTGGTGCGCAACCGCATCAAACGCGTGTGCCGTGATTATTTCCGGCGCAACCAACACAATTTGCCCGCGATGGATTTTATTGTGATTGCCCGCAAAGGCTTAGGAGAGATGGATAACAAACAGCTGTTTGAAGTGTTGGACATTTTATGCAATCGTCATCGTCGCTTGGCGCGAAATGCCTCATTGGGCTGATCAAAGGCTATCGCTTGGTCATCAGCCCGCTGCTCGGTCCGCGTTGTCGCTTCACGCCAACGTGCTCGCAATATGGCCTTGAGGCGATAAAACGCTTTGGCGCATTAAAAGGTGGTTGGCTTACGCTCAAACGTGTATTAAAATGTCATCCTTTAAGTGCTGGTGGATATGATCCCGTGCCTGAAAAACAATGTGAACACTCAACCCATAACCAACACAGAGAAAAATAATGAATTCTAAACGTAGTTTATTAGTGATTGCACTCGTCTTTATCTCTTTCTTGGTGTATCAACAATGGCAAATTGACTATCATTCGCCAAAAGCTGAAACGCCAGCGGCCAGTGCAACAGCCACCACAGTCGATAGCAACAGTGATACACCAGTAAGCAGCCAAGCAGCTCAAAGTGCGGTTGACTCACAAGAAACAGGCAATGTGGTGACCGTTGAAAGTGACGTATTACGCCTGAAAATTGCCACCAATGGTGGTGATATTGTGGATTCTGAACTGTTGCAATACAACGCAGAGTTGAACTCAGATAAGCCTTTCTCACTGTTGCAAAATGACAAAAACCTTGTTTATGTGGCGCAAAGTGGCTTGGTGGGTAAAGACGGGGTTGACACCCGAGCAGGGCGCGCGCAGTATAGCGTGGATGGCAATGCGTTCACGTTAGCCGACGGGCAAGATGAATTGCGGATTCCTTTTGTGTTGGAAAAAGACGGCATGAAAGTGGAAAAAACATTCATCGTGAAACGTGGTAGTTATGTGGTTGATGTGGTTTACAGCATCACCAATAACCGCGCTGAGCCGATTGAAATTCAGCCGTATGCGCAAATTAAACATACCTTGATTGAACACTCCACCAACTTGGCAATGCCAACCTATACGGGGGGCGCTTATTCCTCTTCAGAAACCAATTATAAAAAATACAGCTTTGAAGACATGGAAAAGGCGAACTTATCAATTGCGACTAAGCAAGGCTGGGTGGCGTTGTTACAACACTATTTCGCTACTGCTTGGATTCCAAATCAGCATGAAGACAATCAGCTTTACACCAGTACCAACAAAGATTTTGCTTTTATTGGCTTCCGTGCGCCGAGCATGGTGATTCCAGCAGGCGCCACTCAAAGCGTGGAAAGCAAATTGTGGACAGGCCCGAAACTGCAAAACCAAATGGAAGCAGTGGCACCGCACTTAGACTTAACCGTGGATTATGGTTGGGCGTGGTTTATCTCTAAACCGCTGTTCAAATTGTTGCAATTTATCCAAAGCATTGTGTCAAACTGGGGATTGGCAATTATCTGTGTTACCATCATCGTGAAAGCGATTTTGTATCCGCTGACCAAAGCGCAATACACCTCAATGGCAAAAATGCGTATGCTACAACCACGCATTCAAGAGTTGCGTGAGCGTTTTGGTGACGATAAACAACGCATGAGCCAAGAGATGATGCGTTTGTATAAAGAAGAAAAAGTGAACCCATTGGGTGGTTGTTTACCTATTCTATTACAAATGCCAATTTTCATTGCCCTTTACTGGATGTTTATGGAAGCGGTGCAACTGCGCCATGCGCCATTCTTCGGCTGGATTCAAGATTTATCCGCGCAAGACCCTTACTATATCTTGCCAGTGTTAATGGGTGCATCTATGTTCCTGCTGCAAAAAATGTCGCCAACCCCTGTGGCTGACCCAACTCAGCAGAAGATCATGACCTTTATGCCAGTGGCATTTACCTTCTTCTTCCTGTGGTTCCCATCTGGCTTGGTGCTTTACTGGTTAACCTCAAACCTGATCACCATCGCGCAACAGCAATGGATTTATCGCGGGCTTGAGAAACGTGGGTTACATTCCCGTAAGAAAAAATAATTCTTAAAGGCACTCACTGAGTGCCTTTTTCATCGTTCACCAAAAAGTAAAGTGCGGTTAGCATTATGAAAAATGAAACGATTGTGGCGCAAGCCACCGCCCCTGGCCGTGGTGGGATTGGCATTTTGCGCATCTCAGGGCCAAAAGCGACAGCGGTGGCGCAGGCGATTTTAGGCAAATGCCCTAAAGTGCGGTTGGCAGAATATTTGCCATTTAAAACCCTTGATGGGCAAGTGCTGGATCAAGGCATCGCGCTCTATTTCAAAGCGCCTCATTCTTTTACTGGCGAAGATGTGCTGGAATTGCAAGGCCACGGTGGGCAAGTGGTGTTGGATATGCTGCTTGAGCAAATTTTAAAACTGGATGATGTGCGCCTTGCTCGCCCAGGCGAGTTTTCAGAGCAGGCCTTTTTGAATGACAAGCTCGATTTGGCGCAAGCTGAAGCCATTGCCGATTTAATTGACGCCAGTTCTGTGCAGGCAGCACGCAGTGCGCTGAACTCACTGCAAGGGGAGTTTTCTAACAAAGTTAACACGCTGGTCGATATGTTGATTTACCTGCGCACTTATGTTGAAGCAGCGATTGATTTTCCTGATGAAGAAATTGATTTCCTTGCCGATGGCGTGGTGGAAGGCAAACTGAATGAGATCATTGCGCAACTGGCCAAAGTGCGGTCGCAAGCGCACCAAGGGGCGATTTTGCGTGAAGGCATGAAAGTGGTGATTGCAGGGCGTCCTAACGCGGGCAAATCCAGCCTGCTTAACGCGTTGGCAGGGCGTGAGGCAGCGATTGTCACTGACATTGCGGGCACCACGCGCGATGTGCTGCGCGAGCATATTCACATTGACGGCATGCCACTGCATATCATCGACACCGCAGGCCTGCGTGAGGCGAGCGACGAGGTGGAAAAAATTGGCATCACCCGCGCGTGGGCAGAAATTGAACAGGCCGATCATGTTTTACTGATGATTGACTCTGCTGCACCACAAGCCGAGCAGCTCGATTTTGCCAGCCGTGAATTCCTCGCCCGCTTGCCTGAGAATATGCCACTGACGGTGATTCGCAACAAAGCCGACATCAGTGGTGAAGCTGAAGGCCAACGCGTTGAAAATGGCCGCACGGAAATTACGCTGTCAGCCAAAACTCAAGCAGGCCTTGACTTGTTGCGTGAGCATTTGAAAAAAGCGATGGGCTATCAAGCCAGCCCCGAAGGCGGCTTTTTGGCGCGCCGCCGCCATTTGGATGCGCTGTCACACGCCGCTGAATGTCTTGAACGCGGGCATACGCAACTGGTAGAGTTTCACGCCGGCGAATTACTCGCCGAAGAGCTGCGCCTTGCGCAAGACGCACTGAGCACTATTACAGGTCAATTCACCTCAGATGACCTGCTGACGAGTATTTTTAGTTCGTTTTGTATTGGTAAGTAATTACTTACACCGCACTTTAGATAAAAAGTGCGGTTTTTTTGCTGGTTGTAAATTGAACTTACTTTTCAATTTTGGTAACGTTACATCTCCATTTATTTTATAGAGAAAAATTATGCAAGCGTTAGTTAAAATTAGCCAATTCGCGGGCAAAACCTTCGCTGTTTGGGTTTTGCTGTTCGCTTTTTTAGCCTTTCAATTTCCTGATACCTTTAAGCCACTATTGAGCTATGTTCCTTACCTCTTGGGTATTGTGATGTTCGGCATGGGCATTACGTTAACTTTTCATGACTTCAGTGAGGTTGCACGCCATCCAAAATCTGTGTTTGTGGGAGTTGTGGGACAATTTGTTATTATGCCAGCCATTGCATTTGCCCTCGCAAAAGGATTTGCATTGCCAGCAGAGCTGGCAGTGGGGGTGATTTTGGTTGGCTCATGTCCAGGGGGCACATCATCTAATGTGATGACCTATCTTGCCCGTGGTAATACCGCGCTTTCTGTTGCATGCACCACAATTTCTACCTTGCTTGCCCCGATTTTAACACCTGTTGTGTTTTACGTGCTCGCCAGCCAATGGATTGATATAAATGCTATGGCGATGTTTATTTCTGTGCTGAAAATGGTGCTATTTCCGATCTTCTTAGGCTTGGTTGTGCGCGCACTATTGAAACAAAAAGCGACACAGTTAAGTCAAGCTATGCCGTTAGTTTCTGTGATCGCCATTGTTTTAATCTTAGCGGCAGTGGTGGCTGTAAGCAAAGATAAACTTATCCAACTTGATGCGTTTTGGCTGATTTTCGGTGTAGTTGTGTTACACAATGGTCTAGGCTATTTAGTCGGCTTTCTAGCAGCAAAACTGTTCCGTCTAAGTACTTTTGACAGTAAAGCGGTGGCGATTGAAGTGGGTATGCAAAACTCTGGTCTTGGCGCGGCGTTGGCTGCGGCACACTTAAACCCTGTGGCGGCTATTCCAAGTGCGGTTTTCAGTTTCTGGCATAATGTGTCAGGCCCGATTTTGGCAACCTTTTTTGCCGCAATGAAAGAAAAAGATCGCCACTAATGAAACTTTACGTTTCTAATCAGCACGGCGCCATTGTGATGGCGCTACTGCCTTTTTTCTATGGCATGTTGACAAGCGATCCACTGTGGTGGCATGTGTCATTGCTGTTGGCGTGGTGTTGTCTGTATCTGTTTACGTATCCGTTTTTTAATCTGTTTAAACAGCGCAATCTGGCGCTTAATCGCCGCTGGGCGGTACGTTATGCCCTGAGTGCGGTGATTTTTGCACTGCCAGCGCTGTATTATAATCCTGCGGTGGCGTTATTTTTGTTACCAATGTTGCCCTTTGCGTTGGTGAATGTGCATTATGTTAAAGCTAAAGATGAGCGCGCGCTAGGCAACGACATTGCCGCCATTGTGATTTTTGGTATCGCGGGCATGGCGGCGTACTATTTCCCGCACCGCACTTTTGATGCCCAAATTTGGTCTGTATTTTGGCTGCCAACCCTGTTTTTTATTGGCACCACGTTGTATGTGAAAACCATGCTGCGTGAGCGTAAAAACGTGCGTTATCTTTATGCGTCTTATGCTTATCACATCGCATTGCTGCTGTTGGTTGGCGCATGGGTCAACCTGCCGACCGCACTTTGCTTTTTGCCTGCTGCCTTGCGCGCGCTGATTGCACCGCACTTTCGCTTAACGGTCAAGCAGGTGGGCATTTTAGAATTTATTATCAGCGCGCAGTTTTTGCTCAGTATACTTGCTGTCAATTTGTTATTTTATGCCGTGAATGTGGCTTAAGTGCGCACCCAGCAAGGAAGCAATCTCGTTTAAGCCGTGTTCATCTACATCAGTAAAACGGTTTAATACGGGGCTGTCGATGTCCAGCACGGCGATGATCTTGCCGTTTACCATAATTGGTAGCACGATTTCCGACTGGCTTGCACTGTCGCAGGCAATGTGGCCTGCAAAGTCATGTACATTGGCTACGCGCAGCACACGTCTTTGCGCCACCGCACTTCCACATACTCCTTTGCCGACAGGGATGCGAGTGCACGCCACTTTGCCTTGAAATGGCCCAAGGGTCAGCGTGTTGCCCTTGAGTAGATAAAATCCTACCCAGTTGATGTCGTTCAAGATATCGTTGAGCAGCGCGGCGCTGTTGGCAAGCACGCTGATGGTATCATCGTCATCACTGATTACCGCGCGTAAGGTTTTGGCCAGTAGGGCATAGTCTGTCATGTTCTCTCCATAAAAAAGCCGAAAGCGAACTTTCGGCTTGAACTGAAAATACAAAGTGCGGTTGGCTTACCAGCCTTTCACCACAGAGTCTTTGAACTCTTCCATCGCCTTTTTATATACTGGCTCAGAGTTGTAGGCTTTAACAAAGTTTTTCACATCTTCATCATCTTTGTTGTCTTCACGTGCCACGATGATGTTGACGTATGGAGAGTCTTTGTCTTCAACAAAAATTGCATCTTTGCTTGGATAAAGCCCCGCTTGGCCTGCGAAAGTGTTGTTGATGATGGCCAAATCCACTTCTGGTAACACTTGGGTGATCAAGGCTGCGTCAAGTGAGCGGATTTTTAAGTTTTTCGGATTTTCCACAATGTCCAATTCTGTTGGAGTTAAGCCTGTGCCTTCTTTTAATTTCAACAAGCCTTGGGCTTGCAGTAAAAGCAGTGAGCGACCGCCGTTAGTTGGGTCGTTTGGAATGGCGATGGTTGCACCATCTTTTAACTCATCAAGATTTTTAATTTTTTGTGAGTATGCTGCAATTGGATACACAAAAGTATTCCCTACAATCACTAAATCCGTCCAGCCGCGCGCTTTCGATTGTGAGTCTAAATACGGTTTATGTTGGAATGCGTTGGCATCAATGGATTTTTCTTCCAATGCGGCATTTGGGGTAACATAGTCTGAAAATGGCACTAATTCTACTTCAAGACCGAATTGATCTTTGGCTACTTGTTTTGCAGTCTCTGCTACGGTCATTTCAGGACCGTTTTGCACGCCGATTTTCACTTTGCCATCTTTTGCAAATGCAGATGTTGACAGCGCTAAGGTTGCGGCAACCGCACTTAGGGTAAAGAGAGATTTTAATTTCATAATTAACTTCCTTTTATAGACATTGGGTTTAACGATGATCAACGTAGCGAACAAGGCTGTCCCCTACAAATTGAATGATTTGTACCATGATAACCAAAATGATAACCACGGTGGTTAAAATTTCAGGCACATGGGTTTGATAACCATAACGAATGGCCACATCACCTAATCCACCGCCGCCAACGATGCCGGCCATAGCAGAGTAGTTAACCAGCGCGACTAATGTAATGGTGATGCCATTAATCAAGCCTGGCAGTGCCTCAGGCAATAAAAACTTCGTGATGATTTGTAAATTGCTTGCGCCCATCGCGCGCGCTGCTTCGGTTAGCCCACTTGGGATTTCAATCAGAGAGCCTTCCACCAAGCGTGCGATAAACGGCACAGCGGAGACGGTCAGTGGCACAATTGCCGCTGTGGTGCCGATGCTGGTGCCCACCACCGCGCGGGTAAAGGGAATGATCCAAAACAGTAAAATCACAAACGGAATGGCCCGCCCAATATTCACTGCCATACTCAAAGTGCGGTACAGCTTCATATTTTGGCGAATTTGCCCTTTGCGAGAAATAAATAAAATCACCCCGAGTGGGATCGCAAGTACTGTTGCAATCAAGCCAGAAACAAACACCATATACAGTGTTTCAAGGGTGGCTTGCCCAATCATATTCCAAACTTGCGGCGTTAATCGATCAAACATAGCCTAGCACCTCAACACGCACATTGTGCTCCATTAAATAAATTTTGGTCTGCTCAATGGCATCTTCTGGACCTTCCACCTCAGCGATAGTAAAGCCGAATTTTACACCACCGATATAGTCAATTTGTGACACTAAAATACTCAGCTCCACACCAAATTTTTTCGACGCCTGAGAAAGCAGTGGCGCGTCCACCGAGCGGCCAGTGAATTCAAATTTAATGATTGGCCATGAGTTAGGTCCTTTCGGCGAGCTGGAGAGTTGATCAATATACTCTTTAGGTAAATTGATGCGCACGGTGGATTTGATAAATCGCTTGGCAAGATCTGTTTTGGGATTGGAGAAGATTTCACTCACGCTGCCTTGTTCAATTAGTTGACCTTTATCAATCACCACCACATGGTGACAGATTTGCTTAACCACTTCCATTTCGTGCGTGATCAGCAAAATAGTTAAGCCCAGTTTTTGATTGATCTCTTGCAATAAATCCAAAATAGAGTGTGTGGTGGCTGGGTCCAACGCACTGGTGGCTTCGTCGCACAGCAAGACTTTTGGATTTGACGCCAGTGCGCGTGCAATCGCCACACGCTGCTTTTGCCCGCCTGAAAGGTTGCTAGGGTAGGCGTCTTTTTTATCCGCCAGCCCCACAAGTGCAAGCAAATCATCCACTTTTTGTTTGATTGTGGCTTTGCTCTCGCCCAGCAACTCCAACGGCAGTGCCACATTGCCAAACACAGTACGGCTACTGAGCAGGTTAAAATGTTGGAAGATCATGCCAATGTTACGCCGCGCTTTGATTAGCTGGCTATTGGTCATCGCAGTAAGTTCTTCGCCGTCTACAAACACTTGCCCGCTGGTAGGCGTTTCAAGTAAATTGGCGCAGCGAATCAAGGTGCTTTTGCCCGCACCTGAGGCGCCAATCACACCACAGATTTGCCCTTTGGGAATCTCCAAATTGACATTATCAAGTGCGGTCAGCGTGCGCCCGTCGACACTGAAGACTTTGTTAATGTTTTTTAGCTTAATCATAAAGCCCTACAATAAAAATAATGATTTTGGTCATTTTAGACGTCTAGATAGCTATGTCAATCACTATTTTCTCTTAGGCGCAAAAAAGTTGCGCCAATATGCTATAAAATACCGCATAATAGACAAAAATTTGTCATAAAGTAGGTAGGCATGAACAAAGCAATCTTTTTAGACCGTGACGGCACGCTCAATGTTGATTACGGTTATGTCCATAAAATTGATGATTTTACCTTTATCGACGGCAGCATTGAGGCGTTGATCAGCTTAAAAAAAATGGGATATTTGCTGGTGCTGGTGACCAATCAATCGGGCATTGCGCGCGGGTTATTTAGTGAGCAGCAGTTTTTGTCTTTGACTGAATGGATGGATTGGTCGTTGGCCGATCGAGGTGTGGATTTAGACGGCATCTATTACTGCCCGCACTTGCCTGAGGGGAAAGGAGAGTATGCCGTAGCATGCGATTGTCGCAAACCTGCGCCAGGTATGCTATTGCAAGCCATCGCCGAGCTGGATATTGATCCTACGCAATCGGTGATGATCGGTGATAAGCTGGCGGATATTCAAGCAGGTCTTCAGGCAGGCATTGGTTGTAATATTTTGGTACGCACAGGCAAAGCGGTCTCCCTACAAGATGAGCTCCTTGCCGATGCGGTGCTGGACTCCATCGCGGCACTACCGCACTTTTTGGCACAACGGAAGTAAAGTGCGGTTTGGATAAAAACGTGTTCAAACCGAGTGTAAATTCAGCTATAATCGACCAGTTAAACCTCTTTAAAACAAAGGATAAAAAAATGATGAGAACACATTATTGTGGTGATTTAAATGCCACAAATGTTGGGCAGGAAGTAACCTTAAGTGGTTGGGTACACCGCCGTCGCGATTTAGGTGGCTTGATTTTCTTGGATATGCGCGATCGTCAAGGCATTGTGCAGGTGTTTGTTGACCCTGCCAATCAAGAGGCGTTTGAAGCGGCCTCACGTCTGCGTGGTGAATTTTGTATTCAAGTGGTGGGCGATGTGCAAGCGCGCCCTGATAATCAAGTGAACAAGAATATGACCACGGGTGAAGTGGAAGTCTCCGCTAAAGCGGTGCGCGTATTTAATGCCTCTGAGGTTCTGCCACTGGATTTCAACCAAAATAATACCGAAGAACAGCGTTTGAAATACCGCTATTTGGATTTGCGTCGCCCTGAAATGGCTGATCGTATCAAAACCCGTGCCCGCATCACCAGCTTCGTGCGTCGTTTTATGGACAGCCACGGCTTTTTGGATATTGAAACACCAATGTTGACCAAAGCCACACCAGAAGGCGCGCGTGACTACCTCGTGCCAAGCCGCGTACACAAAGGCAAATTCTACGCCCTGCCACAATCACCACAATTGTTTAAACAGTTGCTGATGATGTCGGGTTTTGACCGCTACTATCAAATTGTTAAATGCTTCCGCGATGAAGATTTACGCGCCGACCGCCAGCCAGAATTTACCCAAATTGATGTGGAAACCTCTTTCATGAGCGCGCAAGATGTGCGTGACGTGATGGAAGAGATGGTCAAAGGCTTGTGGCAAGAAATTTTGGGCGTGGATTTGGGCAACTTCCCAGTGATGACCTTTGCAGAAGCCATGCGCCGCTTTGGCTCAGATAAGCCAGATTTACGCAATCCGCTAGAAATGGTGGACGTGGCGGATTTGCTTAAAGCTGTGGATTTCAAGGTGTTCAGCGGTCCGGCCAATGATCCAAACGGGCGCATTGCTGCGATCCGTGTGCCAAATGGCAACACCATCACGCGCAAACAAATTGATGAATACACTCAGTTTGTCGGCATTTATGGCGCGAAAGGACTGGCGTGGATGAAAGTCAACGACATCAATGCAGGCGTGGACGGCGTGCAAAGCCCAATTGCCAAATTCTTAAGCCCTGAGGTGTTAAGTGCGGTGCTCGAGAGAGTGGGCGCGCAAACAGGTGACATTATCTTCTTCGGTGCGGATACTTACAAAATCGTCACCGATGCGATGGGCGCATTGCGCTTGAAACTCGGACGGGATTGTGGCTTGACCGCACTTGATGAATGGAAACCGCTGTGGGTTATCGACTTCCCAATGTTTGAGCGTGACGATGAGGGCAATCTTGCCGCGATGCACCACCCATTCACGTCGCCAGCTAACGCAACGCCAGAGCAACTGGAGCAAGATCCAACGCAAGCTGTGGCGAATGCCTATGACATGGTAATTAACGGCTATGAAGTCGGTGGCGGTTCCGTGCGGATTTTTGACCCTGTGATGCAGCAAACCGTGTTCCGTATTTTAGGCATTGACGAGCAAGAACAACGTGAAAAATTTGGCTTCTTGCTTGATGCGTTGAAATTTGGTACACCGCCACACGCAGGTTTGGCCTTTGGCTTAGACCGTTTAACGATGCTACTCACAGGCACTGACAACATCCGTGATGTAATTGCCTTCCCGAAAACCACGGCAGCAGCCTGTTTATTGACCGACGCGCCAAGTTTTGGCAATGCGCAAGCATTAAATGAGTTGGCTATCAGTGTTGTGAAACAAAAGGATTAAGCATGAAAACGTCTTTGAAATTAACCGCGCTGACCGCACTTTTACTTAGTGCAACTGCTGTTCAGGCGCAAACACCGCTGCTGGATGTGAAGCCGGTGCAGTTAACAGCTGAAAAAGCGTGTATGGAGAAACCCGATTTACACTGTTATGCACTTCAAGTTGTGACTCTAAAAACAGGGCAAGCATGGTTAGATAGTTATTTTGAGGAGAATGCAAGAAATTACTTAGAGCCTGTTTTACCTTTTGATCTTGATGAAAAAGTAATTAAACAAAAACAGGTTGAATTTGCAAAACTTGATCTTGCAACGTTAGCAAAAGTACAGCTAGAAAGTGTTAAAAAAGTGTTGTCAGGTGAAGATGCGTTAATCGGCTGGGAAAGCTATTACGCGCCGCACTTTTTAGGACAGCGTGGTAATATTGCTATGTTTAGTGAAGATTTTTATGTGTTTCAAGGTGGTGCACATGGATTTGGCTCGACAACGTTTACTAATTTTGATTTAAATAGTCAAACACGCTTAAGCATAGATAATATTGTTGAGCCTGGTCAACGTTCAGTGTTGCTTAACTTGCTTAAAGCGGCTTATGTAGATTATATCAAAGCTGAAAATCAAGGTGTTGATGGTGCAACAGATGTAGATACTATCGCGCGAGAACGCTTAAATGACTATAAAGATACTTTTGCCGCTGATGATTTTAATTTCACATTCACCTATCGTGGTATTGAGTTTAAATTTCCACCGTATGCATTGGGCTCTTATGTCGAAGGTGAAATTAATTTGATTTTGCCATATCAAACGCTTTTTGGCGTGGTGAAATCTGAGTTTTTAGCAGACAGCATAAAATCGATTAATTTTAGTGAAAATTTTTAAACAGCCTGAAAGTGTATTAGTGGTGGTTTATGACCCCAGTACAGGTGCAGTGTTATTGCTCCGACGCAATGATGATCGCACTTTTTGGCAATCGGTCACGGGCAGCTTAGAACACAACGAAACCCCCGCGCAAGCTGCACGGCGAGAGCTTAAAGAAGAGTTAGGGCTTGCTGATGAGACAATTGAATTATACGATTGTCAAAAAGAGGTGGAGTTTGAGATTTTTCAACAGTTCAAGCACCGCTATGCTCCAGGCGTGAACACATGTCGCGAACATTGGTTTTTATTACCGCTGAGTCAGCATCAGCCATTGACCTTGAGTGAACATAATGCTTATCAATGGCTGGATGCTCAAAGTGCGGTTAGGCGCACCAAATCATGGAATAATGCGCAAGCAATTGAAGAATTTATTTTAAAACGTAACAACAAAGAGGATTTATAATGGCAGGTCACAGTAAGTGGGCAAACATTAAACACCGTAAAGCGGCGCAAGATGCAAAGCGTGGCAAAATTTTTACCAAGCTGATTCGTGAGTTGGTTACCGCGGCCAAAATTGGTGGTGCGGATATCAGTTCAAACCCACGCCTGCGAACCGCAGTGGACAAAGCGCTGGCCAGTAATATGACTCGTGATACCATCAACCGTGCGATTCAACGCGGCGCTGGTGGCGAAGATGACTCCAACATGGAAACCATTATCTATGAAGGTTATGGCCCAGCAGGCACCGCGGTGTATGTTGAGTGCTTGAGTGATAATCGTAACCGCACCGTTTCTGAAGTGCGCCACGCATTCACCAAAACAGGCGGTAATCTTGGTACAGATGGGTCTGTTGCGTATCTTTTCAGCAAAAAAGGCTTAATTTTAGTGGATGAAGGCGACGAAGAAGCCTTGATGGACGCCGCCCTTGAAGCAGGCGCGGAAGATATTCAAGGCCAAGATGACGGCAGCTTTGAAGTTTACACCGCATGGGAAGAGCTAAGTGCGGTGCGCGATGCGATTGAAGCCGCTGGCTTTAAGATCAGTGAAGCCGAAGTGACTATGATTCCATCGACGAGTGTGGAGTTAGACGCAGACAGTGCGCCTAAATTGATGCGCTTAGTGGATATGCTTGAAGATTGTGATGACGTGCAAAACGTCTATCACAACGCCGAGATCAGCGACGAAGTGGCCGCGTTGTTGTAATAAATATGGCGATCATTCTCGGCATTGACCCTGGTTCGCGTGTGACGGGCTATGGCGTGATTCGCCAAACAGGCAAGCAGTTGACTTATCTCGGCAGTGGTGCAATCCGTACCAATGTGGATGATCTGCCGAGCCGCCTTAAGCGCATTTACGCGGGCGTGAGTGAGATTATCGCACAGTTTCAGCCTGATATATTCGCTATTGAGCAGGTGTTTATGGCACGCAATGCTGACTCCGCGCTCAAGCTAGGGCAAGCGCGCGGCGCGGCGATTGTGGCAGCGGTCAACCACGAGTTGCCTGTGTTTGAATATGCCGCACG
This sequence comes from Spirabiliibacterium pneumoniae, assembly GCF_014884995.1. GTDB lineage: Bacteria > Pseudomonadota > Gammaproteobacteria > Enterobacterales > Pasteurellaceae > Spirabiliibacterium > Spirabiliibacterium pneumoniae. The sequence goes on along the minus strand of NZ_JABMII010000006.1, from coordinate 85,194 downwards.
GCTGGTGAAGCAAACGGTGGTGGGAATCGGGTCGGCGGATAAAGCACAGGTGCAGCACATGGTCAGCGCCATGCTCCAACTCTCCGCCTCTCCACAAGCAGACGCCGCCGACGCTCTCGCCATTGCCATCACACACGCGCACAGTACGCTGCATTCACAACAGATCAATCAAGCGCTCAACATGCAAAATACCAGCGCGCTTACACTTAAAGCACGGTACAGTCACGGGCGTTTTCGCTTGAAGGCAGAAAAATAACTGGATATTTATACAGTTTTTATTTATGCTATAAGTACATAATTTTTCCAAGGACGATGATGATAGGGCGTTTACAAGGTATTTTAATCGAAAAGCAACCCCCTGAAATTTTGCTTGACGTTAACGGGGTGGGCTATGAGCTTTTGCTGCCGATGACCAGTTTTTACCAATTGCCTGAAACGGGCAACAGTGCGTGTTTATTCACTCATCTTGTGGTGCGGGAAGATGCGCACTTCTTGTTTGGCTTTATGCAAAAGCGCGACCGCACTTTGTTCCGTGAGCTGATCAAAACCAACGGTGTAGGTCCTAAATTGGCACTCGCCATTTTATCGGCGATGTCGGCTGATGAGTTTTCCTATGCGATTGAGCGTGAAGAACTTTCCAAATTGGTGAAAATCCCAGGCGTAGGCAAAAAAACCGCCGAGCGCTTGTTGGTGGAGCTGAAAGGGAAATTCAAAGACGTCAAACCCGTGTTTTTTGTTGATGACTTATCTGCTGTGCCAAATACACAACCGCTTGATGATGATCCTATCACTGAAGCGGTGGCTGCATTAATGGCGCTTGGCTACAAAGGGCAAGAGGCGGAAAAAATGGTCAAACGCGTGGCGAAGGCTGGTGTAAGTTGCGAAATGCTGATTCGTGATGCGCTAAAAAGTGCGATATAGGTGAAAGATGATAGAAGCGGATAGAATTATTAGCGCGGCCGATCTTGGCGGGGAAGATACTATTGACCGCGCCATTCGCCCTAAATTATTGCAAGACTACATCGGGCAAAGTGCGGTGCGCGCGCAGATGGAGATCTTTATTCAAGCCGCAAAGTTGCGCCAAGATGCGCTCGATCATTTGTTAATTTTCGGTCCGCCAGGGCTTGGTAAAACCACGTTGGCCAATATCATTGCCAATGAAATGGGTGTGAATATCCGCACCACTTCAGGACCAGTGTTAGAAAAAGCAGGTGATTTGGCTGCCATGTTGACCAATTTGGAAGCGCATGATGTGCTGTTTATCGATGAAATCCACCGTCTTTCTCCTGCAATTGAAGAAGTGCTTTACCCTGCGATGGAAGATTATCAACTTGATATTATGATTGGTGAAGGGCCAGCAGCACGCTCGATCAAATTGGATTTGCCTCCTTTTACATTGGTTGGTGCCACAACCCGTGCAGGATCATTAACCTCGCCATTGCGCGATCGTTTTGGCATTGTGCAACGTTTGGAATTTTATTCCATTGAGGATCTCACCTTGATTGTTGAACGCTCTAGTCATTGTTTGGGCTTGAAACTCAAAGAACAAGCGGCGCTTGAGGTGGCTAAACGCTCACGTGGTACGCCACGCATTGCTAACCGTTTGTTACGCCGTGTGCGAGATTATGCAGATGTCAAAAATCAAGGTGAGATCACGCTTAGTGTGGCGCAAGATGCACTGAAAATGCTAGATATTGATCATCAAGGGTTTGATTATTTGGATCGTAAATTATTACTGGCATTAACAGGACAATTTGCAGGAGGGCCTGTAGGGTTAGATAGCCTTGCGGCAGCGATTGGTGAAGAGAGAGAGACAATTGAAGATGTGCTTGAGCCTTTTTTAATTCAGCGTGGCTTTTTGCAGCGCACGCCTCGTGGGCGTGTAGCCACAGCGCAGACATACTTGCACTTAGGGCTTAATTGCCCTGAAGACAAACGTTAATATCAGTTATTGCTGATGTCTTTGTTTTTCAGATTGTTAAGTGCGGTTAAACCTTTGTCGCAACTTTTAATTTGGACTTCACGTTCAAGCGCCAAAATTTGTTTTTTGCTTTGTGATAATTTGTTTTTGATTGAAGTGAATTGGGTGTGGGTGCCAGGTTGTTGTTCAGCTTCTTTGATCAGTTGCTCTGTTTCGGTGAATAGCTTTTTGCATTGGCTTGGCAATTGCTCTGCTTGTGCATTGAATGCTAATAGACCGAGTCCGAAAAGCATACCTAGAGTGAATCGAATAGTGTGAGTCATTTAAACGCCCTTTCCAAAATACTTGATAATTTTAAATTGTATAATCGTTCCAAAAGTAACAAATTAAAACCGTTATGTCTATTTTTTGTCATTAAATTAACGTAAATTTTAACAAAATACTTCAGTAATTTAATAAGGTATAAGGTTAAAAAATAACAAAATTTTAATAAAGTTGATTTATATCAATTTTTGCAGACGGTTTCATTTCGTGATTTTTTGATCTTTGTAATAAAATGTGACAGAAATATTAAAATTTCTGTTTTTTGTGTCTGATCACAGGTATGATAAATAGAATTTTTGCTTATTCACACTTTTTGTTTATTGATGGGGTATTGATCATTAAATATAAAAGTGCGGTGAGTATTTTGAAGTGGCATTGATTTAAATGCTGGGGTGATTACATTGCGTAATCAAACACTAAAACTTGTAGTGTTTACAAGGAGTTGAGATGTTAGATATTGTTGAACTCTCTCGATTGCAGTTCGCATTAACCGCACTTTATCACTTTTTGTTTGTACCACTAACACTTGGGCTTTCATTTATCTTAGTGATCATGGAAACTTTGTATGTGGTGACAGGCAAAGAAGTGTATAAAGATATGACCAAATTCTGGGGTAAGTTATTTGGTATCAACTTTGCCCTTGGGGTGACCACTGGGATCACTATGGAGTTCCAATTTGGAACTAACTGGTCATACTATTCTCATTATGTTGGGGATATTTTCGGCGCGCCTTTGGCGGTTGAAGCGTTGCTTGCCTTCTTTATGGAATCTACCTTTGTAGGTCTATTCTTTTTTGGTTGGGATCGCCTATCTAAAGGCAAACACTTGTTGTCAACCTATCTCGTGGCAATTGGTTCAAACCTTTCTGCAATGTGGATTTTGGTGGCCAATGGCTGGATGCAAAAACCAGTAGGGTCAGAATTTAATTTTGAAACCATGCGAATGGAAATGACCAGCTTCCTCGATTTGTGGTTAAGTCCAATTGCACAAACCAAATTTATGCACACACTATCAGCAGGTTATGTTTGTGGTGCCATTTTCGTATTAGGTATCAGCTCATATTACTTGCTCAAAGGGCGTGATATTGGCTTTGCTAAACGCTCATTCTCTGTCGCTGCACCTTTCGGCTTGATCGCGATAATTTCTGTGGTGATTATGGGGGATGAGTCAGGTTACTATATTGGTAAAGCTCAGCCTGTAAAATTAGCTGCAATGGAAGGGGAATGGCATACAGAGCCTGCACCAGCTGACTGGAACTTGTTTGTCATTCCAAATGAGAAAGAAATGAAAAATGATTTTGCCATTTCTATTCCGTATGCAGCGGGGATCATCGCAACCCGTTCACTAACTGAAGAAATCACAGGCTTACGTGATTTGAAAGTGGAAAATGAACAACGTGTACGCAACGGTATGGTGGCTTACCAATTGCTGCAAAAACTGCGTAGTGGTGACTATACTGATGCAGAGAAAGCACAGTTTAAAGAATATGAAAAAGACTTAGGCTTTGGCTTATTGCTTAAGAGCTATACCGACAATGTGGTTGATGCAACCGATGAGCAAATCAAACAAGCAGCCGCTTCTACAATTCCTAAAGTAGGGCCTACTTTCTATGCGTTCCGTGTGATGATGGCCGTAGGTGGATTGCTAATATTGTTGTTGATTGCAGCCTTTGCGACCACGGTAAGTAAAAAAATAGGTCAAAGACGTTGGCTACATCATTTGTTGCTATGGGGTCTTCCTCTGCCTTGGATTGCCATTGAAAGTGGCTGGTTCTTGACAGAATATGGCCGTCAACCATGGGCGATTTATAATATGTTGCCAGTGGGTGTGGCGCACTCTGATTTGACCACAGGCGATCTTTGGTTCTCGATTATTACAATCTGTACGATCTACAGTATCTTCTTGGTTGCTGAGATGTATTTGATGTTCAAATACGGTCGCCTTGGCCCAAGCGCGCTAAAAACAGGTCGTTACTATTTTGAACAAACAGCGAAATAAGCAGGAGACAAAAGATGATTGATTACGAAATTCTCCGTTTTATCTGGTGGCTGCTGGTTGGCGTATTGCTGTTAGGATTTGCAGTAACAGACGGTTTTGACATGGGCGTGTTGACCTTGTTGCCATTTGCAGGCAAAAAAGAAGTTGAGCGTCGTGTGATGATTAATACCATCGCCCCACACTGGGATGGTAACCAAGTCTGGTTACTCACCGCAGGGGGCGCAATGTTTGCTGCATGGCCGATGGTGTATGCCACCTCGTTTTCAGGCTTTTTCATTGCCATGATTTTGGTGTTGGCTGCGTTATTCTTCCGCCCAGTGGGCTTGGAGTATCGTGCAAAAATCGACAGTCCAAAATGGCGTAGTGCGTGGGATTGGGGCCTTTGCATCAGTGGCTTGGTGCCATCATTGGTGTTTGGTGTTGCCTTTGGCAACCTATTGCAAGGTGTGCCATTTGAATTCAATGATATTTTGCAAGTGAAATACACTGGCTCTTTCTGGGGCTTATTGAATCCTTTCGCGTTACTGTGTGGCTTGATTAGTTTGTCTATGCTGACCACTCAAGGCGCGGCATGGCTGCAAATGAAAACTACAGGTGATTTACGTGACCGTGCCAGAATGGTCACTCAAGTGGGTGCTTTTGCAACCTTGATTACCTTTGCATTAGCGGGTGTGTGGTTGTTGTTCAAAGACGGCTTTGTGGTCACGAGCGTGATGGATCACAACGCGGCTTCAACCCCATTGGGCAAAGAAGTGGCGCTGGAAACAGGCGCATGGTTCAATAACTTTAAAGCGATGCCAATCTTATGGGCTTTACCGGCGTTGGGCTTGGTGGGCGCGTTGTTGAACATTGTGTTCTCGAAAGCTAACCGCTCAGGTTTTGCCTTCTTGTTCTCATCATTGACTATGGCTGGTATTATTTTCACCTGTGGTGTGGCAATGTTCCCATTCATTATGCCATCAATTACACAGCCGAACACAAGTTTAACCATGTGGGATGCAACATCAAGTCAATTAACGTTGACCTTGATGCTTGGCTTTGCTCTCGTTTTCGTGGTGATTTTGCTGGCGTACACTATTTGGGCATACATTAAAATGTTTGGCCGCATCGACAGTAACTTCATTGAAAACAACAAAAGCTCACTTTACTAGGAGGACACACGATGTATTATGTTGTATGGATCTTGGGTGTTATGCTTGCTGTGATGTTCTCAGCCATCGTGACGATTAGTGCTGAAAAAACAGGCACTTTTGATAACGAGTAAATAATGCTTGATAAACTCTATCAATCAGTCAACAAGGGCTCCTGGCGAGCCCTTTCACTTATCTTAGCCGTGGTATTGATGGTCACTTTGTTTATCAATGCGAAACGTTTTGCTTTGGATTTTGGTGGACCGTCGCCGTTGTTTACGTCCTTTTTGATTTGGGGAACATCCATTTTATGGATTCATGGTATCGGGCTTGATCTCATCAAAGCACGTTGGAAACTGATTTTCAATCCGTTCATCGGCTACATTGCGGCTATTTCAGGGCTAGCATTTATCTACCTTTTCTAGCATAAAGCATCTCTAAGGGATGCTTTTTATCGAACAATCAAGTAAAAGTGCGGTCTAAATGCGTAATATTGGATAACTGTTATGCAATTGCTAGACAATTGGGCAGAAATTCTTGATAATATCAAGCTTTGAAGAGTGGAGTTGCGCCGTGCATCATTTTGACCTACGCGTATATTACGAGGACACCGACGCTGGTGGCGTGGTTTATCACGCGCGCTATTTGCACTTTTTTGAGCGTGCGCGCACCGAATATTTGCGCCAGCTTGGCTTTTCGCAGCAGGCATTGTTAGCTGAACGCCAGCTTGCCTTTGTGGTGAAGCGGTTGGAGATTGATTATCGCCAGCCCGCTAGGCTCGATGATACGTTAGTTGTGCAAAGTGCGGTCAGCGAAATCAAAGGTGCAAGCTTAGTGTTTAAGCAAAGTCTATGGCGCAGTGATAACTGTCTGTCGCAGGCCACAGTGGTGGTGGTTGCGGTCAATTTAAGCAAAATGAAACCGATGGCACTGCCAACTGAAATTCGCAGTGCTTTTATTTTACCAAGTAGTGATCTTGACGATTGAGGTTTTTAATGTCAAACGAGTTAAACTTTCTACAATTATTTTTAGATGCCAGTATCGTGGTGCAAATCGTAATTGGTATTCTTATCCTGTTTTCTATTATCTCTTGGGCGATCATGATCCAGCGTAGTGCCATTTTGCGCCAAGCACTGAAATCGTCCGCCACGTTTGAAGATCGCTTTTGGTCGGGTGAAGACCTACATAAACTCTACGATGGGCTTGAAAATCGTCGTGATGGCTTAAGTGGCAGCGAGCAGATTTTTTATGTTGGTTTTAAAGAATTTCTGCGTTTGCAGTCGACCCACAGTTCACCTGAAGCCGTGATTCAAGGCACTACGCGTGCGATGAATCTTACCCTTAACCGCGAAATTGAAGATGTGGAAAACCGCATTCCATTTTTGGCAACCGTAGCCTCTATTAGTCCATATATCGGTTTATTCGGCACCGTGTGGGGGATTATGCACGCATTTATGGCATTGAGTAACGTTAAACAAGCAACCTTGCAAATGGTCGCACCAGGGATTGCTGAAGCCTTGATTGCCACTGCCATTGGTTTGTTTGCCGCGATCCCAGCGGTAATGGCCTATAACCGCTTAAGCTTGCGGGTGAGCAAACTGGAGCAAAATTACAGCAACTTTATTGATGAGTTCACCACCATTTTGCATCGCCAAGCCTTTGCAAAACATCAAGTAGCGTAATCGAGGTTGTTATGGCATATCGACGTCAAAGACGTAATATCAAGTCAGAAATCAATATTGTGCCATTTTTGGACGTGTTATTGGTGCTATTGCTGATTTTTATGGCCACGGCGCCTATCATCAGCCAAAGTGTTGAGGTGGAGCTGCCTGATTCTACCGACAGCAAAAGTGTCTCTAATGAAGACAAAACACCAGTGATTTTGGAAGTCACGGGCGTGGGGGAATACACGCTGGTGATCGACGGGCAACGCAATGAAAATTTAAGTGAAAGTGCGGTCACTGAAATGTCAAAAGCGATTTACGACAAAGACAACCAAACGACCTTTTTGGTGGGGGGCGCAAAAGATGCCCCCTATGAAGAGATTATCAAGGGGCTGAGTTTGCTCCATTTGGCTGGTGTTGACAAAGCAGGTTTGATGACCAACCCGCTCTAAGCAAAGGAAGCAGTGTGCGAAGTGATAAAAACAAGAAGTTAAGTCGTGCGGTTGTTGTTTCAATCTTGCTGCATGTACTCCTTTTTCTTACGCTCATTCTCGGCTCGCTTTGGTATCGCTATATGCCAGCGATGGGCGGCGGTGAAGGCGACGGCGACACCATGGGTGTGGTGATGGTTGACACAGGCCAAGCTGCGCGCGAGTTAGGCCGTGTTAAACAGCAACAAAAAGGCGATGTTGAACGCGCTAAACAAGAGCAAGAAAAGCGTGAAATTGCCGAACGTGAACAAAAACAACGTGAGGCACAAAAGCAGCGCGAGCTTGCAAAACAACGCGAGGCTGAAAAGCAAAAAGCTGAGCAGGCGCGGGAAGAGGCGCAACGCCAAAAACAAGAACAAGAAAAATTGCAACAACAAAAATTACAGCAAGAGAAACAAGCTAAAGAAGAGGCTCAACGCCAAGCTCAATTGGCAGAAAAAGCAAAAAAAGAAGCCGAATTAAAAGCCCAAGCCGAGGCGAAAGCCAAAGCCGCCGCTGAGGCCAAAGAGAAAGCCCAAGCCGAGATGAAAGCCAAAGCTGCGGCTGAGGCCAAAGAGAAAGCCCAAGCCGAGGCGAAAGCCAAAGCCGCGGCTGAGGCCAAGGCGAAAGCGGAAGCTGACGCAAAAGCCAAAGCTGCCGCTGAGGCCAAGGCAAAAGCGGAAGCTGACGCAAAAGCCAAAGCTGCCGCTGAGGCCAAGGCAAAAGCTGAAGCTGACGCAAAAGCCAAAGCCGCCGCTGAGGCCAAGGCGAAAGCCGAAGCTGATGTAAAAGCTAAAGCCGCGAAAGCGAAGGCTGCGCAGCAAGCCGCATTAGATGACTTGATTAACAACGGTACTATTGGCGGTGGTTCGGCTAATCGCGGGTCCAACCAAAACGGCAAAGGCTCACAAGGTCAAGGTGCTGCGGCAGGAAGTGGTAATGGTGATAAAGTAGGTGATCAATACGCAGGTATGATCAAACGTGTGATCCAACGCCGCTTCATTCGTGATCCTAGTTTTGCTGGTAAGGTGTGCAGCGTACGTATTTCACTGGCTCGCGATGGAACCATTTTAGGCTATGACAATGTGTCAGGCCCAAACGATATTTGTAACTCTGCACTGCGTGCAATTAAAGGTACTCGTAAAGTGCCCGCAGCGCCGTCGGATGCAGTTTACAATAAATACAAAAATCCAACCATTGAGTTTGATTTAAAATAAATGCAATTTTCATAATAGGTGGTTTGAATGAAACAACTTAAGCAAATGTTGACCGCACTTGGCTTCTTATTTGTGCTGGTGGCCAGCGTCAAAGCGGAAGAAGTGCGCATTGTGATTGATGAAGGGGTCGATGGCGCGCAACCTATCGCTGTGGTGCCTTTCAAATGGAATGGCCCCGGCAGTGCGCCAGAAGATATTGCGGATATTGTCGCGGCAGATTTGCGCAATAGTGGCAAATTTAACCCCATTGCGCCTGCTCGTATGCCACAAAAGCCAGCTTCAGCGGGTGAAGTGAACCCCGAAGCGTGGTCAGCGTTGGGCATTAGTGAAATCGTGGTTGGGCAAATCACGCCAGATGGCGCAGGCTACAATGTGGCTTATCAACTGGTGGATACCATTGGCGGTGGTGGTGCGGCAGGCTCCGTATTAATGCAAAACAGCTATCATATTCCAAACAATAAACAATTGCGTTACGGCGCGCACACTGTCAGTGATGAAGTGTTTGAAAAGCTCACAGGCATTCGTGGTGCTTTCCGTACTCGTATTGCCTATGTAGTGCAGCACAATGGCGGTTCGAAACCTTATGAATTGCGCGTTGCAGACTATGATGGTCACAACCAATTTATCGTTAACCGCAGTTCGCAACCTATCATGTCACCAAGCTGGTCGGCAGATGGCAAAAAACTCGCTTATGTGAGTTTTGAGAATAAAAAATCTCAAATCGTCACGCAAGATCTTAATTCAGGTGCGCGCAAAGTGGTGGCTTCTGCGCCACGTCATAATGGTGCACCAGCGTTCTCACCAGATGGTTCGCGCCTTGCGTATGCGTCATCGCGTGATGGTAAATTGAATATTTATGTGAAAAACATTAACGGTGGCGGTGAAGTACAGCTCACCCGTGATGCAGGTAATAACACAGAGCCGAGCTGGTCGCCAGATGGCCGCTCTATTGTGTTTACTTCAGACCGTGGCGGCAGCCCGCAAGTGTATATGATGAGTGCTAACGGCGGTGGTGCTAGTTATGTTGGTAGCGGTGGTCGCAGTTACAGTGGTCAAATCACGTCAGATGGTAAAAATCTCATTATGATCGATTCTGATCATATCGTGAAAAAAGATCTCGCAACAGGAAAAGTTGAAGTGTTAGGTTCAACCTTCTTAGACGAGAGTCCAAGTGTATCACCAAATGGCATTATGATTATTTATAGCTCTACCCAAGGCTTGGGGAAAGTGCTACAATTGGTGTCTACCGATGGACGCTTTAAAGCGCGGTTGCCAGGTGTGGACGGTCAAATTAAGTTCCCAGCTTGGTCTCCATTTCTTACTAAAAACTAAGGAGTAATCTTAAATGAAAAAACTTGCAAAAGTGCTTATGATCGCAGCCCCAGCGCTTGTTTTAACAGCGTGTGGAAGCTCATCTGATGAGTCTGCATCTCAAGGTCAAAACAATGGCCAAATGTTCGGTAGCTACAGCGCTGCAGATTTGCAACAACGCTACAACACCGTTTACTTTGGCTTTGACCAATACTCAATCGAAGGTCAATATCAACAACTGTTAGATGCTCACGCGTTGTATCTGACAGCCACTCCAACAAGCAAAGTACTTGTTGAAGGTAATACTGACGAACGTGGTACACCAGAATACAACATCGCACTTGGCCAACGTCGTGCTGATGCTGTAGTTAACTACCTTGTAAATAAAGGTGTTAATGGCAACCAACTGTCAACAGTTTCTTACGGTGAAGAAAAACCAGCGGTATTGGGTCACTCAGAAGCAGACTACGCTAAAAACCGTCGCGCGGTGTTAGCGTACTAATTGCAAAGGCAAATATTTTGAAACCTCAGCTTGGCTGAGGTTTTTTTATATTTACGCATTTTAAACACTAAATTGTAGACAAATCAGACAATCAAGCAAAAAAATGCAATTTTTGATTGATATGTTCTGTGAAATAAGTATCATAGTGGCTCGTTACAGTGATGTAGCATTGTGGGTCGTTAGCTCAGTCGGTAGAGCAGCGGACTTTTAATCCGTTGGTCGAAGGTTCGAATCCTTCACGACCCACCACTTAAGTTTCTCTGATGGGTCGTTAGCTCAGTCGGTAGAGCAGCGGACTTTTAATCCGTTGGTCGAAGGTTCGAATCCTTCACGACCCACCATGACTTAAGCCCTTTGATGGGTCGTTAGCTCAGCCGGTAGAGCAGCGGACTTTTAATCCGTTGGTCGAAGGTTCGAATCCTTCACGACCCACCACTTTAAATTCCCTGATGGGTCGTTAGCTCAGTCGGTAGAGCAGCGGACTTTTAATCCGTTGGTCGAAGGTTCGAATCCTTCACGACCCACCACCGAGTTTCAACTAGATATGGGTTGTTAGCTCAGTTGGTAGAGCAGCGGACTCTTAATCCGTTGGTCGAGAGTTCGAGCCTCTCACGACCCACCAAATTCCTTTTTATTTTCAGTATATTGTAATTTATATCTCAATATAACATATTGCACTTTGCGTAAAGTGTGTCAAAAATGTGGCATGGACTTAACCGCACTTTATAAAAAAGACCGCAAAGTGCGGTCTTTTGTCATGTTTCACTGATCACTTCCACGCATTCCTATCAATGTCGAGATCAGGAAACTTATCTGGGTCAAAAACGGGCTCTTGAGCGCCTTGTTTAAGTTGCTGGCGGTAGTCTTGCAGCAAGCGCGAGGCGATTGGGAAGAGCATAATCAATGCCAATAAGTTGAGCAAGGCAAGCACACCCATGAGTGGATCAGCAAAGAAGAAAACATCAGTTGCGCCTTTGGCAGTGGCGCCGATAAATAAAATTGCAATCACAGCAAGGCGTAGCAAAAAGATAGGCAGTTTTTCTTGCTTGCCGAAAAAGAGGAAGCTCAACGCATTTTCGCCAAGGTAGTAGTTATAGATAATGGAGCTGAAAGAGAACAGTAAAATGGCGAAAGTCAGTAAGTATTTTGACCAATCTCCTAGGTGATACACCAGCGATTGTTGCGTTAGCACCACGCCGTCAATTTCAGCCCCAGGCACATACACTTTACCGAGCAAGATAATAAACGCCGTGCAGCTACAAATCACGATGGTGTCTATAAACACTGATAGTGATTGCGCAATGCCTTGAGTTACAGGGTGTTTGACCGAGGCTGTGGCTGCCACATTCGGTGCAGAGCCAAGCCCAGCTTCATTGGAGAATAGGCCACGGCGCATCCCTTGTGAAATCGCCACCCCCATGCCACCGCCGACAACGGAATCGATCCCAAAGGCATTTTTCACGATGCTGACAATTACCGCGGGTAATTCAGTGACATTCATAACGATAACGATAAGCGCCAGTACCAAATAAAATAGCGCCATGATTGGGATGATGACATCGGCAGCTTGTGAGATGCGTTTGATACCGCCGAAAATAATTAAGCCACCGAGCACAGCCAGGGCTATTCCTGTCCATAAACGTTCTATGCCAAGGCTGTCGAGCGCAGCGCCTGCTACTGTGTTGCCTTGGAAGGCGTTAAAGCCGATGGAAAATGAGAGCATGAGACAAATAGAATAGACGATTGCCATCCAGCGGTATTTTTCGCCTAAGCCGTGCAAAATAAAGCGCGCTGGCCCGCCACGAAAGTGCCCTTCGGCTGTTTTGTGTTTGAATAGCTGCGCAAGTGTACACTCAATGATACTGGTCACCATGCCAATGAGTGCCACCACCCACATCCAAAATACTGCGCCTGGTCCACCAAGCGAGATGGCCACCGCAACACCAGCAATGTTGCCACCGCCTACGCGCCCGCCAATGGAGAGCAGCAAGGCTTGTCGCCCACTAATTGCCTCTTTATTTTGGGTTTGCTTGTCTGAGCGTAAAAAGTGGAACATACGCCCGAAATAGCGAAATTGAGCCCAGTTGCTGATGATGCTAAACAGCAGCCCAAAGATAATTAACATCGGAATTAACGCCCACCCCCAGGTGAGATCGCCAATCAAATCAAAAAATTGCTTAATGTAGTCCATAGTCCACCAATAACAATGAGAAAGGAAGTAGTAGGCATATTATCAAAGTGCGGTTTAAAGTCAATTATTAAAAATTAATAAATGGCGATATACTTTAGATATGAACTAATAAAAGACAATGAAACTATATTTCATCTAATAATTTTATTTAAATGCTATTTTGTTTTTAATTTTCAAAATGGAAAATAAAAGTGCGGTCAGTGAGAAAAATCTGCTTGAGATCTCATTTTTTAGTCTTGCTAGTTGTTGCTTTTTGAGCATCGTATTACAGTAGGGCTATCATTTATTGAAATCCCTTTTTAGAAATGTTTATACTGTGTCATGAGCCGTATTCGCGGCAATGTGAGGTGAGCTATGAAATGTTGTTTGGCGATTGATATTGGAAACGATTACATTGAAAGTGCGTTGGTCACAGAGCAAATTTTAGAAGACCGTCAGCATTTCCCACTGCTGGCTGAAAATCAAGATAATGTTCTGGAACAACAACTCAAAGAAATTTTTAAGCATTATAAAGGCATGTTCGATGCGGTGGCGGTGGTGAGCGATAACGTGAAAAATGGCCCATTGAGTGCCTTGAATCCTGATAAGCCTGCAGGGCTGGCGGCTTTCCCACTTGAGCACGCATTAAACCAATGTAGCTACCACCATCCAGTGGGTATTCTCACTCGGTTGCAGGCGACGACTTTTGCACAATATCGCTTTAACACACCACAAGAGGTGAAAAATTTTGCCTATATTGATGTTGACCAAGCTGTTGGCGGCGGACTAGTACTGAGCGGTGAGCTGCAAATCGGCTCTAAAGGCATTGCTGGTCACATTGGCCACACGCTGGCCGATCCGAACGGCCCAACCTGCGAGTGTGGTCGGCGAGGCTGTGTGGATGCGATGGCTTCTGCTAACGCAATGGTACATTTTGCCAATATGCAAGGTGCCCAAAGTGCGGTGGAAGATATTTTCGCGCAATATCAGCAAGGTGACGGCGAAGCGGTGGCTATGCTTAAGCGTTCTGCGCATGTAATTGCTAATTTAGTTGCTGATTTAGTGGTGGTAGATGATGTAGAGCGTGTTTCTCTCGGCGGTAGCGTAGGGCTATCAGAAGGTTATCTCGACTTAGTGAAAGAGTATCTTGATGAACAACCGCACTTTTATCATTGTGAAGTTGTCAAACGTGGCACAGTGCAAGATGAACGCCTACTTGGCGCAGCGCTGTGGTTGAGTGAAAATCTAGAAAAATAGGATAAAAATATGATTTTAGGTGATTTAACAAAAAAAGATTACGCATTTGGTCTCCATCCTGTAATCAAACGCGTGTGTGATTATCTCAATACCTTGGATTTGGATGCACTTGAAACTGGTCGCCACGACATTGATGATAAGATTTTCATGAATGTGATGACGCCAGAAACTGAAGAAGCTTCTACCCGCAAGCCTGAGCTCCACCGCCTACACACCGACATTCAAGTGCTCATCAGTGGCCAAGAAGCGATGGAATATGGTGTTGGTAACCCTAATCTCGACGGCTACGAGCCCTACAACGAAGAAAACGACTTCCATCTCACCCCTCAAGCCATCCCGAACAAAAACACCATTGTGCTAAAACCGAAAATGTTCGCCGTCTTCTTCCCATACGAAGAACACACCCCAACCTGCTGGGTGAATGGTAAAGCGGAAAAAATCAAAAAATTAGTCGTTAAAATCCCACATGAGTTGTTGGTCTAAAATGTTTTAAGGGGCTATTAGCCCCTTATATCCATTCGTTATATCACATTCATTTTTCTTCTTTTATTTCATATCGTAAACCCTTTATGCTGTTGTTATCAATTTCAAATTAAAGGAGTTAATAATGACACTTAAATCAATTCTGATTACTGCTTTGGAATTGGGTGTGGCAAGCGTATCGGTTACATCATATGCAGGTGAAGTTTCCGATCGAGTTGAGGAAACTAAAACACTATTAGTTGGTACTGAAGGTACATACGCCCCCTTTACTTTTCACAACAAACAAGGTGAGTTGACAGGCTTTGATATTGATGTTGTGAAAGCAGTTGCTGATAAATTGGGGCTTAAAGTAGAGTTCAAGGAAACACAATGGGATGCAATGTATGCTGGGCTAAATGCCAAACGTTTTGATGTAATAGCCAATCAAACAACACCAACGCCAGAGCGGCTGAAAAAATACGATTATAGTGAGCCATATAACTACTCAAGTGCGGTTGTTGTGGTGAAAAAAGATGATGATAGCATTAAACAATTTTCTGATTTAAAAGATAAAAAAGCAGCACAGTCGTTAACCAGTAATTTCACAAAAATTGCACAAGAAAATGCTGCACACATTGTTCCAGTGGATGGATTGGCACAAGCGTTGGAGCTTATCCGTCAAAAACGTGCGCAAGCAACAGTGAATGATAAATTGGCTGTGCTCGATTATTTCCAAAAAATACCGCACTCTGGGTTGGTGATAGCTTTTGAAGATAAAGCTCAATTGGGTACAGCATTTGCTTTTACTAAAGGCGAGCAGCCCCTTATTGATAAAGTTAATCAAGCATTGGCACAGTTACGCACAGAGGGGACATTAAAACAAATTTCGATAAAATGGTTTGGCGATGACATTACTCAATGATTTTTTAAGCCATTTGCCATTCATGAGCACACAACGAGCTGATCTTATCATCAGCTCTTTTTTGCCAATGCTCTATGCAACGATAATGAATACCATACCGCTGGCGATTTTATCTTTTATAGGGGGATTGTTGATAGCAGTAGGTGTTGCGGTGGTGCGGACAATGCCTGCACGAAATTCTGTGTTACGGCTGATTAATGGACTGTGCAAAATTTATATCTCGCTGATACGTGGGACGCCTTTATTGGTGCAAATCTTTATTATTTTTTATGGATTGCCCGAAGTGGGTGTGGTGTTAGATCCTTTTCCAACTGCGATCATTGCGTTTTCTATTAATATTGGCGCTTATGCATCTGAAACCCTACGAGCGGGTATTCTCTCTATCCCTAAAGGGCAGTGGGAGGCCTCCTTTTCAATTGGTATGAGCTATCGGCAGGCTTTTTTGCGCACGATTATGCCTCAAGCATTGAGAGTTTCTTTGCCACCATTAACCAACACATTCATTAGTACAGTGAAAGACACCTCGTTGGCGTCATTGGTATTAGTTTCAGAGCTTTTTCAGGTGGCTCAAAAAGTTGCAGCATCCTCTTATGAGTTTATTTTGGTTTACAGCGAGGCGGCATTTATCTATTGGGTTGTTTGCTTTATCCTCTCTATTGTGCAACAACGATTAGAAGTGCGGTTTTCACGCCACTTATAGGAGTATGTACTCATGTTACAAATTCGAAATATTCATAAATCCTTCAAAGGCAATGATGTTTTAAAAGGCATTGATTTGGATGTTAAAAAGGGTGAAGTTGTTGCGATTTTAGGGCCTTCAGGATCAGGGAAAACAACGTTTTTGCGCTGCTTGAATTTATTGGAGCGGCCAGATAAAGGCATTTTATCTTTTAGCGATGGTAGTTTAACTTTGGATTTTTCAGCGCATATTAATAAGCATGATGAACTCAGGTTACGCCGTAGTACATCTATGGTTTTTCAACACTATAATCTATTTCTACACCGTAGTGCGATAGAAAATGTGATGGAAGGGCCAATTGTAGTAAAAAAAGTCAATCGAGATGAGGCAAGACAAACCGCACTTCGATTATTAAAAAAAGTGGGATTAGCTGAGCAAGCAGCGCTTTATCCCGCACAATTATCAGGTGGTCAGCAACAAAGAGTAGGTATTGCGCGAGCGCTCGCCATGGAGCCAAAATTAATTTTATTGGATGAACCAACCTCGGCGCTTGATCCAGAGCTAGTGGGTGAAGTTCTACAAACACTGCGAGTTTTAGCAAATGAAGGGTGGACGATGATTATCGTCACACATGAAATGAAGTTTGCTAAAGAGGTGGCTGACACTGTTGTTTTTATGGACAAGGGGAAAGTTGTTGAGCAAAACCAAGCCAAAGCTTTTTTTATCAATCCTCAGCATGAAAGAACAAAACAATTTTTATTACAAACAAATATGACTGAGTTTACACTTGATTATATGATTTAGAGAGTTAGTGGCTCAGATCTTAATAAAAAAACCTCTGCCAAGGCAGAGGTTTTTTGTTGGGATTAGACGGCGAATGGGTCGTCTAAGATCATCGTTTGCAGGCGGTCTGGGCCGGTGGAGAGGATGGCGATTGGTACGCCGGTGACCTCTTCAATGCGTTTGATGTACGCGCGTGCAGTGTCTGGCAATTGGTTGATGTCTGTCACGCCAAAGGTGTTTTCCTTCCAGCCTGGGAGGGTTTCGTAGATGGGTTCGACGTTTTCCCAGTTCTCAGCCGCGGTTGGGGCGTATTCTACCACATCGCCGTTTGGCATTTTGTAGCCCACGCAGATTTTCAGCTCGTCAAAGCCGTCGAGCACATCGAGCTTGGTCATACAAAAACCCGTGATAGAGTTGAGTTGCACGGCACGGCGCACAGCAACGGCATCAAACCAGCCACAACGACGTGGGCGACCTGTTACCGCACCAAACTCATTCCCTTTTTTAGCGATGGCAGCACCGATGTCGTCAAATAGTTCAGTAGTGAAAGGACCTCCACCTACGCGAGTGCAATAGGCTTTAATGATGCCGAGTACGTAATCAATATTGCGCGGGCCAAAGCCTGCACCAGTTGCCACACCACCAGCGGTAGTGTTGGAGCTGGTCACGAACGGATAGGTGCCGTGGTCAATGTCGAGCATGGTGCCTTGTGCGCCTTCAAACAAGATATTATCGCCGTTTGCGCGGGCTTTCGATAGAACGGTTGGAATATCAGCCACCATGCCTGTGATCACATCGGCGATTGCCATAATGTCATCTAAGGTTTTTTGATAATCCACAGGCTCGACGTGGTAATAGTTTTCCAGCTGGAAGTTGTAGTAGTCTAAAATGGTTTGGAGCTTGCTGGCAAAGCCTTCACGGTCAAACAAGTCTCCGACGCGCAAGCCACGGCGTGCCACTTTATCTTCATAGGCAGGCCCAATGCCTCGGCCAGTGGTGCCGATGGCTTTTTTGCCCAGCGCGCTTTCACGGGCGTGGTCCATAGCAACGTGGTAAGGCAAAATCAGTGGGCAGGCTTCTGAGATTAACAAGCGTTCACGCACGTTCACGCCACGGGATTCCAGTTCACCCATTTCTTGCATAAGTGCGGTTGGAGAGAGCACAACACCATTACCAATTAAGCAAGTCACATTATCGTGTAAAATACCTGATGGAATTAGACGTAAGACTGTTTTTTCCCCATTGATAATTAATGTATGTCCTGCATTGTGTCCGCCTTGATAACGAACCACATATTTGACGCGATCGGTTAATAGATCAACGATTTTGCCTTTCCCTTCGTCACCCCATTGTGCGCCGAGAATAACAACACTTTTGCCCATAATGTTTTACCTTTTTAGCTAGTTTAGTTCGCAACTGTTTACTTTACTATTTTCTGTCAATAACTACAATCAACAATCATCTGTTTAGCATAAAAAATGCCCCGAGTGCGGGGCATTAAAGTGCGGTTATTTATGCTGTGGGGATTGCATATAACGGAAGAAATCTTCCCCCGGTTTGAGAATCATCATGTTGTTCTCATCGTTGAAACTGCGTTGATAGGCCTTCATGCTGCGCACAAAGCTATAAAACTCGCTATCTTGGCTGAACGCATCCGCATACAGTTTCGCCGCGGTGGCGTCCCCATTACCACGCAAATCTTGCGCTTTTTTATTGGCATTGGCCAAAATCAAAGTGACTTTGCGATCCACATCTGCTTGGATAAAGGCCGCTTTTTCGCGCCCTTGTGAACGGTGCTCACGCGCCACGGCATCACGCTCAGCACGCATACGTTGATAAATCGATGATGACACCTCTTCAGGCAGGTTGATTTGTTTCACGCGCACATCAATGACATCAATCCCCAAGTCAGAAGCGTTGTCCGCCCCTGTGTTGAGCGCATTGAGCGCGCCCGTCATCAGTTCACCGCGGGTGCCTGATACAATATCTTTAATCGTGCGTGAGCCGATTTCGCTGCGCAAACGGTCGTTGACTTTACGGCGCAACAAGTTTTCAGCATGGGTGTAATCACCGCCACCAGTACTGGTGTAAAAACGTCCAAAGTCACTGATGCGCCATTTCACATAAGAATCAACCAATAGGTCTTTTTTCTCTACAGTGACAAAGCGGTCGGCTTGCCCATCAAGGGTTTGGATTTTGGCATCCAAAATTTTGATGTTGTCAATAAATGGGATTTTAAAGTGTAGCCCAGGTTGATAGACTTTCACTTTGTTGCCCTCATCACGCAGCACTTTGCTAAAGCGCAACATAATGCCGCGTGAGCCTTCGTTGATTACAACCAGGCTTGAGTAAAGCACCGCCGCGAGAACAATAACAACAGGTAATAAAAATTTACGCATTATTCAAATCTCCCTTGGCGGTTATTGTTGAAAATTTGTTCGTCATATTGTGAGCCGATGTAGTTTTCCATCGCATTGCTTGGGTTGCTAGAGCGTGATGGCGGCACAGTTTCTTTCTCGCGCGGTTTGTTTACCGCACTTTTGCCCTCAGGCTTACTGTCATCATTCGTTTTAGCGTTCTTATTGCTCGCTTTGCCTTTAAGCAATTGCTCTAACGGCAGAACGTTAAGGCTGTTACCTGCGCTATTATCAAGCATCACTTTTGGTGTTTTGCTCATGATATTTTCCATCGCCTGGATATACATTCTCTCACGCAATAACTCAGGCGCAGCTTTATACTCTGGCAACAGTTGTTGATAGCGCTCCACTTCCCCTTGTGCGTCGAGCACCACTTGCTCGCGATAGGCGGTGGCCTGCTCAACAATACGCTGCGCGTTACCTCGTGCGATAGGCTCGACTTCGCGAGCATAGGCTTCTGCATTGCGGATAAAGCGTTGCTCATCTTCCTGCGCTTTAATCGCATCATCAAACGCATCTTTCACTTGCTCAGGTGGGCGAGCAGATTGGAAGTTGACATCGATCACCTCAAGCCCCATATCGTATGGCTTGATCACTTTTTCAAGATAACGCCATGTATCTTCCCGCACCACAGAGCGGCCTGTTGTCAAAATCTCGTCCATATTCATATGCCCGATGATATAACGCAACGCGCTATCTGTGGCTTGAGAAAGGCTGTCATTAGGATTGGTGACGCTAAAGAGATATTTCACAGGGTCGTTAATGCGATATTGCACGGTCATTTCGACCACCACCATATTCTCATCTTGCGTGAGCATATTACCCTGGGTGCGCAACTCGCTAATACGCTCAATATTGACAGGCAACACGCGATCGATAAAAGTCGGTTTCCAATTCAACCCAGGCTGCACAATAGAATTCACCTTTCCGAAGCGTAACACCACGCCGCGTTCAGCTTCTTTAATGGTATAAAACCCACTCACGGCCCACACAACTAACGCAATCACCACCACAACGGGAATGAGTTTGCCAAAGCCTGCAAAGCCATTGGGTGTGCCGCTGTTATTGTTGCCCGATTTGCCAGCCCCCATTTTTTTCAAAAGTGAGCTAAAGACGGCTTCCAAATCTGGTGGGCCTTGCTCATTTGAAGACTGCGGCTCACCTTGCTGCGGGCGTTCTTCGCCTCGTTGGGGTTCAGGCTTTTTGCCAGTCGATTGCCCAGGTTTCGCCCATGGGTCTTGATCTGATTGATGGTTATTGTCCGAACCATTCCACGACATAGATTGTCTCTCCAGTTAAAAAGGCCGCAAGCGTGCCCACGGCGGTCAAAAGGAAGTAACTGTTTTAAATTATTACACTTTTATCGAGCATAACGCCTTGATTGTAGCGATTTTACTGCGTAATTTCCAGTCTTTTCGGGTAAAGAGTATCAATGCGCTAACACAGCGCATCAAGTGAAATTTGAATGGCTAAAGCACAACCGCACTTTAGTTAAAACCAAAGTGCGGTTGCGTGTTAATCGAACATGGCGGAGATCGATTCTTCGTTGCTGATGCGGCGAATGGCCTCTGCCAGCATGCCAGAGAGTGTCAGCACGCGCACTTTGCCGAGGGCTTCGATGCGTGGTGACAGTGGGATAGTGTCGGTGACGACAATCTCATCAAGTTCGGTGCCCGCGATATTTTCAGCGGCATTGCCCGAGAATACGGCGTGGGTGGCGTAGGCAAATACACGACGGGCGCCACGTTCTTTCAAGGCCGCGGCCGCTTTGCACAGGGTGCCGCCGGTGTCGATCATGTCATCGACTAAAATACAGTCGCGATCCGCCACTTCCCCGATGATGTGCATCACTTGTGACACATTAGCGCGTGGGCGGCGTTTGTCGATAATCGCCATGTCGGTATCGTTGAGCAATTTAGCAACCGCACGGGCGCGCACCACACCACCAATATCTGGCGAGACCACAATTGGGTTGACCAAATCTTGTTTTTTAATGATGTCGTTGAGCAACACAGGGGAGCCGAATACGTTGTCTACGGGCACATCAAAGAAGCCTTGAATTTGCTCAGCGTGTAAGTCACAGGTCAGCACGCGGTCAACGCCAACACTGGAGAGGAAGTCGGCCACCACTTTGGCGGTGATAGGTACACGCGCAGAACGCACGCGGCGATCTTGACGTGCATAGCCAAAGTACGGCACCACAGCGGTGATACGCCCAGCACTGGCGCGGCGTAGTGCGTCAACCATCACGATCAATTCCATTAAGTTGTCGTTGGTTGGTGCGCAAGTGGACTGAATGATAAATGTGTCACTTCCGCGCACATTTTCGTTGATTTGAACGTTAATTTCTCCGTCACTAAAGCGCCCAACGGTCGCCTTGCCTAGAGAGGTATATAAACGTTCGGAAATTTTTTGTGCTAGTGCAGGCGTTGCATTACCAGCGAAAAGCTTCATATCAGGCATTGTGTTACCCCAAGTCGATGAAAGTTTATGATTGAGTGAACAATCGGCAAATTTTACGGCATAAATCGTTGTGCTAGCAGTGTATGTAACGGCGAGCGATTACAGCTGCGGGCGATAAAACCACTAAATTGCGCGGGCAATTCGTTCAATACCGCGCGTGCAACCGCTTCCTGATCAAAGGGCGCAAACACACATGCACCCGTCCCCGTTAGTCGTGCTTTGCTATATTTTAGCAACCAGCTAAGCAGTTGTTCAACCTCTGCGAAGTGATTGCAGACAACTTTTTCACAGTTATTGCCAAACGGCGCGTGTAGGCAGGCGTCCATACTGCGTTTGGGCGTATTGCGTGGCAAAGTGCGGTCGGCAAAAATTGCTGCAGTCGCAATGCTTGTGTCTTTGGGTTTCGCCACCACAAACCACTGCTCAGGCGCCTGGCATGGTGTAATTATTTCCCCCACGCCTTCGGCAAAAGCGCACTGCCCGTGAACAAAAATGGGTACATCAGCACCCAGCTGCAAGCCTAACTGGGCAAGTTCAGAGAGAGGCAGATGCAATGACCAAAGTTGATTAAGCACCAAAAGTGCGGTTGCTGCATTCGATGAACCTCCACCAATGCCACCGCCCATAGGTAGATTTTTTTGCAACAGGATTTCTGCCCCCTGCTGGCATTGCGTTTCGTGCTGAAGTAAGCGCGCGGCTTTGATAATTAAATTTTGATCATCGCGCACCCCATCAAGGCTTGGTGAAAGGGTGATTTCTGGCGCGGCGCGCGGTGTAATGCGCAGCCAATCGCCGTAATTCAAAAATTGGAAAAGAGTTTGAAGCGTGTGGTAGCCATCGCTGCGCTGGCCTGTGATGTATAAAAAAAGGTTCAACTTCGCTGGGCTTGGATACCAATGCGCCGGCGCAGTTGTTAGGTCAAAGTGTGGTGCTAGAATGTCCACTTATCAACCCGCACTTTGAGTTTTTGCGCGTCACCTTGGATGAGAATATCCTGCGGCAATTTAGGTGTGGTCGGCTGATATTCACCGTAGTTTGCCACCCAGCGTTCGCCATTGACGGTGTAGGCAAATTCATTTAAGAGATGATCGCTCAACCGCACTTTATAATCTTGCGTGCCCTTCGGCTCACCTTTGAGCCAGTAGCTAAACAGTTCAATCGGGAAATCCATACCTACAATCTCTTGTAGTAGCATATGCGCGTCTTTTTCGGTGCGCTGATTGCCTTTGTTATCGCTCACCACCAGCCCCATCGGCGTCATTTTTAATGTGAGTGTTTCACGGCTTAGCCCCGATGATAAGAACAGCTGATAATTGTTGTCGTTGACGTATTGCCAATCAAACTGGGTGGAAAAGCGTTCTTTCGCACTAATATAACCCAGCTGACCGTGTGCTTGGTATTGTTTGATTTGTCGCAATTGCGCCAAATGCTGTTGCCAGCTGGCGTCGCTCTGCGCCACCGTGTCCACTTCAGGTGGTACTGCCAGTTCACTGGCGCAGCCTGTGAGCAACAGCGCCAGAGTGGTTGCGCCAAGCATTTTTCGTGTGCCTAAGAGCATAAATCCCCTAATGTTTAGTTAATATAAGAAAACACTTTGACCACTTTTTTCACGCCTGCAATATGGCGTGCAACTTCTACGGCGGCATTCGCTTGCGCTGGTGTGACATTGCCCATCAAGAAGACTTCACCGT
Source organism: Spirabiliibacterium pneumoniae (assembly GCF_014884995.1). GTDB lineage: Bacteria > Pseudomonadota > Gammaproteobacteria > Enterobacterales > Pasteurellaceae > Spirabiliibacterium > Spirabiliibacterium pneumoniae. The sequence goes on along the minus strand of NZ_JABMII010000006.1, from coordinate 61,813 downwards.
TTTCGGTGACCACTTTGATATTGGTTGATTTTACTTCAGAGTTGACCAGCAATTTGGATTTGATTTGGGTTGTGATCCATGTGTCAGTGCTGTTTTGCCCCAGCCCAATATTTTGCCCGACGCGGATTTCGTTATACACATCGGTCACGCCGTCCACACCACTGGCGAGGTTTTTCGCTGTGTCACGCAGGCTGTCGTTAGGCACTTGACCAATTAATAGTACGCGAGAGTTGTAAGACACCGCATTGACATTGGCATCTTGTTTGATTTCCGCGTCTTTGTTCATGGCGGAGACTACTTTCACTTCCAAGGTTTCGTCATCAAGTTGTGTGCCTGTGGTGCGTGGGTCGGTCGCCACTTTTGTTGCAACAGCCGCGCCAGTACCGACCACCGCCGCGGTGACGCAGGCTTGCAGACTGATGATCGCCAAAAGTGCGGTTGAAAGTTTAAGCCCTTTAATCAATCCAGATTGCGTTAACATAATCATCCCCTTGAACAATTGGTTTTAGCTATATTAATGGGAAAACAGCTGGTGTTCAATTAATTCACACAGAATATTGATCACCAGAAGGTGGTTTTCTAATATGCGCGCTTCTTTTTGCGCAGGCACGCAAACATCAAGATCTTGCTCGCCAAGTGCGCCGCGAATGTGATCGTTTTGTCGTCCAGTAAGCGTAATAATGGGAATCTCACGGCTATTGGCCATATGCACAAGGTTCAAAATGCCTTCACCTGCGCTATAAGGCGCTAAAATGACCAGCAAATCGCCGCTGTGTGCGAGGCTTTCAAACTGACGCGTGAACAGCTGTGCAGGATTATTGTCGGCAAAAATGGCAGAACCCAGCGCACCATCAAGACCCAGCAATACCGCAGGCAGGCTTGGGCGCTCAAGGTTGTAGCGATGGAGCAAATTGGCGACTAAAAATTGCCCGTTGGCATAGGCGCGTCCTTGCCCACACACCATAATTTTGTTGCCTGAGAGTAGGCATTCGACCATTTTTTGTGCAACATTGACTAACACAGCGGGCAACTCTTGATCGGCTGCAATTTGAATTTGAATGCTCTCGTTAAAAATCCCTTTCACCTTTTCCAGCAAAGGGTCAGCGGTGTCTATCATGAATTAAACTCAATAAAATGCTTAAACCACGTCGGCTGCACTTGGTTTAAGTCAAAGGTGATCAAATCAAAGCGGCAAAGTGCGGTTTCAATGCTTTGTTGGCGCTCTAAAAGCCATAATTCTGCGGCATGAATCCAGCGTTTTTGTTTTGTTGTGGAAACGCTTTCCAGCGCGCTGCCAAAGTCATTATTTTTGCGCAACCGCACTTCCACAAACACGATGGTGTGGCCGTCTTGCATGACTAAATCCAGCTCGCCGCCTTTAAAAGTGCGGTTAGCTTCAAGAAATCGCATGCCTTGCTGCTCAAGAAATCGGCGCGCTCGTTGTTCGTAAGCCGCGCCGATAGCACGTTGATTAGGCATTAATTTAACGCGCGAATTTGCCCACCGCGGTATTCCAACCAACTCATATCGCGATCGATGGTGCAGCCATTGCCCGCACTGAGTTTACCTGTCAAGCCGTTGATACTAAAGCCTGGCACTTGGCGCAGCTCATTGAATTTATTGATTAAAAGCCATGCGTCAGCGCCCATCGCATAAAGGCGCATCATGGTGTAGTCACCGCCTGTGAGGCTGTTGGCTTGGGCATATTGGCTTGAGTGAGCATCACTTAAAAATGGAATTTCACTGAATTTTAAGCCGTCCATAGTCAAGCGATAGTCGGCACCATTATTCGGGCTGTTGCTGCGAGAGCTGGCATAAAGCGGCAAGTTCGCACCAAAGCCGGCGTTGTTGATAGCGTTTTTGATGTCGAGTAATTCTTGGCTGTTGGCAACAATATAAACGGCGGGCTGTTCGCCATTGGCGCCGTTCGCGAGGCCACTTTGCAAGGCTGATAAAATATCTGCTGAGGTGTTATAAAACTGGGTTTGCGCATCTAGCCCTGATAGCTGTTGCCAGCGCAGGTTGAAGGCGGCAGCGGTGCGTTGCCCAAGGTCATTTTGCGGCACAACCAGCAAAGGCGTGCGCACGTTATCGGCCCACATCTTATCCGCCGCAGAACGGGCTTCGGCCTCAGGGGAAAGCCCATAATAGCAGATATTGACCGCAGGTCGATTGTTGGCTGTGCTGTTGAGTGCGAGCACTTGTAAGCCAGTGGTGTTCGCATTCAGCATGCCGTCAACATTAGGTTTTAAAAGAGGGCCAACAACGGCTTCGGCACCACTCATTTTGGCCTGTTCAAGCAAATCAGCCACTGGCGTACCTGATGCGGTGTCGTAAGTGGTCACACTGACCGCACTTTCAGCGCCTTTTGCATCATTAAAGCCTTTTAAAATAATGTCGCCAAACGGCTGCCCGTTACCACTTAATGGCAGCATCAAAGCCACATGATTTAACGCCACATGCTGATAGTTCAGGGCGTTTTGTAATTCAGACGGCAGCATATAAGCCGCGCTATGGTTTGGATATTGCGCACGCCAGTTTTCAACCGCACTTTTCATATTTTCTGGTTGTGAAATAGTGCTATTGTAAGTGTTGATCAGCGCAAGCCAGCCTGCCAGTGCGGTTTCGCCCGCTTGTGGTTGCGTGGCGTTGAGTTTGCCTGCATTCGCAGAGCGTAATAAGCGCCAAATTTGATTGATGTTTTGTTGTTTGCGCTCGTTGTCAGTGATGAGATTATCAGCATTAATCAAGGCGCGTGCCGCCTCAATGGTATGATTTTGGTTGCTTTCAATGCGTGCTTGAATTTGCCAATAACGCGCTTTTTGCGAGGCGCTTAGCCCTTCAAGGGGAATGGCTTTGAGCATTTTTGCCGCTTGGGTGTTTTTCTTTTTAATGGCGGCGATGTGTGCGCTGACTAAATTTTTGTCCAATAATTGCTCTTCGCTTAAGTCTTTATCGTTGATTTCGCTGAGTAACACTTCCGCTTGGCGCACTTTATTTTCGCCTAACAACACGCGTGCGGCGAGCAATTGGAAGTTTTGTTTTTCTACCACATCTTGTGCTTGCTCTGCACGGTTGAGGTAGAATTCAGAGTTGCCATTGGCATCTTGTAACAAAATAGCAGACGGGTTGTTAAACAGCGATGTGCCACACGCAGACAGCAATAATGCCATGGCGGTGGAGGCAACAAAGTGTTTAATTTTATTGCGATGAGAAAAAGTAGTCGGCATAGTAGCTCCAAATTGGTTAGAATAGCTTGCGTGATCTTACTTATCTCCCGCATGAAAATCAATCAAAGAGCGTAAAATATGGCGACAGAACCTGGAATTTTATATATTGTGGCAACCCCGATCGGGAATTTGCAAGACATCAGCGCTCGCGCGTTGGACACCCTAAGTGCGGTTGACCTCATTGCCGCAGAAGACACTCGCCACAGCGCAGGGCTTTTGACGCATTTTGGCATTAAAAAACCGCTCTTTGCGCTGCATGACCACAACGAACGTGACAAGATGGCGCAGTTGCTGACCCGCCTTGAGCGTGGCGAGAATATCGCCCTGATTTCCGATGCGGGCACGCCATTAATAAGCGATCCTGGCTTTCATCTCGTGCGCTTTTGCCGCCAAGCGGGCATTCGCATCGTGCCAATTCCAGGCGCAAGCGCGCTGATTACCGCACTTTGCGCCGCTGGCATCGCCTCGGATCGTTTTTGTTTTGAAGGCTTTTTGCCCGCCAAGCCGAAAGCGCGTGGCGACAAATTGCGCGCGCTACGCGATGAGCCGCGCACCTTGATTTTTTATGAATCCACCCACCGCATTGAAGACACGCTGGCCGATATGCGTGCTATTTTTGGCGATGATCGCTATGTGGTGCTCGCGCGTGAATTAACGAAAACGTGGGAGACAATTCACGGCGACACCCTTCAGGCGTTATGCCAGTGGGTGGGGGAAGATGCCAACCGCAGCAAAGGCGAAATGGTGGTGATTGTCGAAGGGCAAAGTGCGGTTGCAACGTCAGACATACCCGAGCAGGCTATCAAAGCGCTGACCTTATTAAGCCGCGAATTGCCCCTGAAAAAAGCCGCCAGCATCACCGCCGAGCTTTTTGACATGAAAAAAAATGCACTCTACCAATACGGCGTTGCGCATTTGAAAAACTAAAGTGCGGTTAACCGCACTTTGTGTTTTACAATAACACCACTGAGAGCAACGCCACAATCGTGATGGTCACCAAGCCTTGCACCAAGGTGGCCATGGTGTGGGATTTGTAGGCGGTGGCCACGTCCATTTCACTAAATTCTGCCACCACCCAAAAGAAGCTGTCGTTGGCGTGGGATACGGTCATCGCACCTGCGCCAATGGCCATGATGGTCAAAATCGAGCCGATGGTGCTCTCTAGCCCCAACGGTTGTAGCAACGGGTAAATGATAGTGGAAGTCACTACTAGCGCGGTGGTGCTGGAGCCTTGCGCGGTTTTCAGCGCGGCGGCAATCACAAACGGCACCAAAATGCCCAAGCTCATCGATTGCAGTGCGCTGCCGAGATAATCGCCAATGCCACTGGCTTTGAGCACGCTGCCGAGTGCGCCACCCGCGGCGGTGATGATGAGAATGGAGCCAGCATCTTTCACGCCTTTGCCAATCCAGCCATTGAGCGTTTCTTCATTCCAGTGCGGCAGCAGGCGAAAGGCGAAGAACAAGCCGATTAAAAGTGCGGTTACAGGTTGACCTAAGAAATAAATGGCACTGAGCAGTACGCTTTGCTCTTTACCAAACAGCAGTTTCACCACCGAGGCCAGCGCAATCAAGGCAATCGGCACGATAATCGGCAAAAAGGCGTTGAGAGTGGAGGGCAACTTGCCGTATTGGGTGCGCACATCGTCATGCTCACGCAGGTTAATCGCTTCATCTTCGCCCGATTTCACCCGTTTGCCAATCCATTGGGCGTAGGCAAAGCCTGCCAGTGCCGTGAAAATGGAAATGCCCAGCCCAAATAAAATCACCAGCCCTAAATTGTCAACATGCAAGTTACCCGCCGCGGCAATGGGGCCAGGAGTGGGTGGCACTAAGGTGTGCGTGGCGTAAAGCCCCGTGGCCAGTGCGACAGTGAGCGTCACAGCCGATTTGCCCGTTTGTTTGGCGAGAGATTTTTTCAACGCGGAGAGAATCACAAAGCCCGAGTCACAAAACACAGGAATGGAGACAATGTAACCGATAATAGTCATTGCCAGTGCGGGGCGTTGGCGGCCGACTTTGCGCAGAATGTAATCCGCCATCGCAATCGCCGCACCAGTTTTTTCCAAAATGGTGCCAATGATGGTGCCGAGCACAATCACAATCCCGATGTAGGCTAAAATGCCGCCAAAACCTGAAGTGATGGTTTTCACCGTATCATCTAACGTGATGCCTGAGCCCAGCGCAATGCCGTAGGCGGCGATCAATAGTGCCACAAACGGGTGGAGCTTAAATTTTGCGGTGGACACCACAATAAAGATAATGGCTATACTCAACAAAATGACTAAACCTAAACCACTCATACCGCCTCCTTTTGGATTTTACAGATCATTAACATAATCGCTTTTGCCGTATTTGAGTAGCACCAATGCGTAAAAATGCGAATAAGATCAAATAATTTAAACGTAACCTAGCTCACAAAATCGCATTTTGGTGCTGGCATTTTTTGTGCGATCTGCCAAAGTAGAGAAAAAGGAGATGTTATGAGCGAAAATATTCAGCAATTGACCACCGAAGGCCGCTTGGCGGCATCACGCGAGATTGATACGCTCAGCAGCCTTGAGGTGGTAAAGATCATCAATGATCAAGACAAAGGTGTTGCCCACGCGGTGGAAAAAACCTTGCCCGCAGTGGCCAGCGCAGTGGATGCGATCGTGGATGCGTTTGCGCAGGGCGGGCGGCTTATTTACCTTGGTGCGGGCACATCAGGGCGGCTTGGCATTTTGGATGCCAGCGAATGTCCACCGACCTTCGGCACAGACCCGAAGCAGGTGCAAGGGTTGATTGCAGGGGGGCAAAGTGCGGTTTTCAAAGCCGTTGAAAACGCAGAAGATGATGCGCAGGCAGGTGAGGCTGACCTTGTCGCTGTTGATCTCACCGCGCACGATGTGGTGGTGGGCATTGCGGCCAGCGGGCGCACGCCTTATGTACTCGGGGGCATTCAATATGCCAAAGAGCTTGGCTGCGTGACGGTGGGCATTGCCTGCAACCGCACTTCACCGTTGTTGAGCATGGCGGAAATTGCCATTGCGCCGATTGTGGGAGCCGAAGTGGTGAGCGGTTCATCACGCATGAAAGCGGGCACAGCGCAAAAGTTGGTGTTGAATATGCTGTCAACGGGGGCGATGATCCTCTCAGGCAAGGTATTTGGCAATTTGATGGTGGATGTGCAGCCGAGTAATAAAAAGTTATTGGAACGCCAAGTGAACATTGTGATGCAGGCCACGGATTGTGATGAGGCTGAGGCCAAAGCGGCACTTAAGGCGAGCAATCGGCACTGCAAAACGGCAATTTTGATGATTTTGACCGCACTTGATGCCAGCGCGGCCAAGCAATTACTGCAAGCGCACAAAGGCTTTATTCGAAAAGCACTTGCGGCCCATTTTAAGCAATAAGGAGCGCATTATGGCAGACATAACACAAGCAATGGTTGAGCAAATTGTCACCTATCTCGGTGGCGCGGGGAATATCGTCAGTGCGGGCAACTGCATGACACGCCTGCGGGTCAAACTCCACGACCCAAGTGCGGTTGATAACGCCGCATTACGCAAGCTCGACGGTGTGATGGGCGTGGTGGATTTGCAAGATCAAGTGCAAATTATCTTAGGCCCAGGCAAAGCGGGTAAAGCGGCGGCGCTGTGTCAAGCCATGCTTGAGGGCAGCAGCAAAACAGCAGATTTGTCGCAAATTGCCAAAGAGAATAAGCAACACATTAAGCAAAAACACACCACGCGGGTGCATCAATTTTTAACGAAATTTGCCACTATTTTTACTCCGTTGATTCCTGGCTTTATTGGCGCGGGGCTGCTGCTTGGGATCGCGACCGTGTTGCAGCAATCTTTTGTGGCAGGCGTGGATAACCCAAATGCGACCTTGGTGTCGAGTATTGCCTATTTAAAAATATTCAGCAAAGGTTTATTTAGCTTTTTAAGCATTATGATTGGCTACAACGCCGCCAAAGCTTTTGGTGGCACGGGGGTGAATGGCGCGATTATCGCCAGTTTGTTCATTCTCGGCTACAATCCAGAAGCGACCAAGGGCATCTATTCTGGCATGAGTGATTTTTTCGGTATGGCGATTGACCCGCGTGGGAATATTATCGGGGTGCTGATTGCCGCGATTTTGGGCGCTAAAGTGGAGCAGTGGGTGCGTAAATTTATCCCTGAAAATCTCGATATGCTGCTCACCTCCACCATCACGCTGGTGATCATGGGCGTGTTCACTTTCTTAGTGATTATGCCAATCGGTGTGGTGTTGTTTAATGGTATGTCTTACCTGTTCACGCACTTAAACGGTAATCCTATCGGCAGTGCGGTGTTGGCGGGCTTGTTCTTGATTTCAGTAATGCTCGGTATTCACCAAGGTTTTGTGCCAGTGTATTTTGCGTTGGTGGAAACGCAAGGCTTTAATGCCCTGTTCCCAATCCTTGCTATGGCGGGTGCGGGTCAAGTGGGTGCGGCGATTGCGCTTTATGTGATGGCGGACAAACACGCCCAATTGCGCAACCAAATTAAAGGCGCAATCATTCCAGGCTTTTTGGGCATTGGTGAGCCATTGATTTATGGTGTGACCTTGCCGCGGGTGAAACCGTTTATTACCGCGTGTATTGGTGGCGCTGCGGGCGGCTTTGTGATTGGGTTGATTGCTTATTTCGGCTTGCCGATGGGGCTTAATAGTGTTTTCGGGCCGTCTGGTTTGCTGGCCATTCCTTTATTGACCTCGAATGAGGGTGTATTCACCGCCATTGCTATCTACCTCGCTGGCACCGTGACAGCGTATATCACAGGGTTTGTTTTGACCTATCTTTTTGCAAAAGATGTGGATTTAAGCTAACGCGGTCACCTTTTTCCAAATCATACGAAAGGGGCTAATGCCCCTTTTTCGATCACGATCGAAAAACCGCACTTTGCCACTTGTACTGGATGTTGCGCTTGTTAGCATAAAGGCGAAAGGAGCAAGCATGGCAAGAGGATTCACAGTGATGGAAATGTTGCTGACGGTTGCAATAATCAGCCTGATTACGATGCTCGCCACGCCAGCGGTGCAGCGCCTGAGTGCACAGTATGCGTTGACGATGGAGCAGCAAGGGCTGTTTCAATTTCTGCGTTATGGGCAAATTAAGGCACAAAATAGCAACGAGATTTGGTTTATTCTCATTCAGCGTAAGGCGGATAAAGCCCAATGGTGTGTTAGTATGCAGAAAAAAGACAACACCCTGTGCGACTGCTTTGCGCCCGAGCATTGCCCCGCACACACTCAAGCGCAGTTTTATTACCCCCACTTTGCGCAAACGAGCATTGTCAGCAAAAAGTACTATCCGCGTGAAATTTCGCGCATCAACGGCATTCGAGATACGTTTTCCTCAGCGTGTTTTGTGCTGCAAGCGGGCAAAGTGCGGTCGATTTTCTCGCTGTTTAACGTTGGCAGCCTGCGGATTAAAGACAATCAATCATTGAGTGCGTGTGTGTATGATAACTAAGCGAGTTAGGTATGCGCTGCGCGGTTTTAGCCTGCTGGAGATGATGGTCAGTGTGGCGATTGGGTCGGCATTATTGTTGCTGATGGTGCGCTTTTTTACACAGACACTCAACACTCAGCAAGCGAGCCACAAGCGTTTACAGCTGCAAAGTGAAATTCACCGCGTGCTTAACCTCATGGCAAAAGACATTGCCCGCAGTGGCTATATCGCACAAGAGCAAGTGCGGGTGTCTAATGCCGCACTTTTTAGCCGTGACGCGACGTCATCGGGGGTGATTACACAAGCCCAGCGAGCGAGTGAAAATAGCTGCTTTTTGTTTTGGTATGATGTTGATCAAAGTGGTTGCATTGGCTCGCGCCATGACAGCATTTGTGCTCAAGGCGGGCGCAACCGCACTTTGGACATTCAAACTGAGCTGTTGGGCTATCGCCTCAATAGCCAAATGGTGGAAACGCGCATCATGTATAAACGCGGCACGCAGCAACAGTGTCGGGCAAGTGAATGCCAAGCGTATCTTGCAGATTCAGGGTGTGATACCAAAGGCTGGGGGGATTTAATGGACAGCGCTACATATCAAATCACGGCGCTCAATTTTACTTGGCTGGTGGTGAATAAAGCACTGCGGGTTGACATCGCGGGGCGGTACAAAGCTAAGCGTTGGCGGCACATTCATTATCAAAGTGCGGTCGTGATCCCTATCGAGAATCAACTGAAATGAAAGCACGAAAAGGCGCGGTGGCGTTGAGTATCATTGCGGTGATGGGCGCACTATTAAGTGCGGTCTTCCTCTTTCAAGCACTGCAATTAAGCCAGCAGCGCGCGCAGCTGGCGCAACAACAGGGCTATTTTGCACTTGACTATCAGCTTCACGCGCGCGGCAAGTGGCAATCCCAGCACTGTGGTGAAGCCCGCCATGCGCACAAACCGCACTTTGTGCTGAGCCATCAGGCGCAGAATACATACGCCAGCATCAGCCATAGGCAAGTGTGTCGTTTTCTACCTTATGTGGCGCCAGAGGAGCTACACTCAGCGCATCTCACAACGCTTGAGAGGCTTATCCCTGAACGCGATTGGGCGGTGTTGGCGGCGCAGTTTTGGGGGCGTGCACCAGTCTCGCAGCCAGCTATTTGGTGGCTAAAAGCAGGGCAGCATTGGCAGCTTGACGAAACGGTATCAGGGGTGGTGTTTGCGCAGAAAAACAGTGTTATTGAAGGGCGTGGGCAGGTGCACGGCGTGGTGATTTCACAAGGGCATATCACATTGGCGGTGGAGGTTATGTTTGACCGTGATATTGCACTTGAAAGCCTTCATCGCCACGGTTTTTGGCAAATTGAGCCTAGGAGTTGGCATGATTTCAATGCACTTTAAAACTGGCGGCAGTGTCATGGGCGTGTTGCTGGCATTGGTGATGTTCAGCGCGCTGATAATGACGTTTCAGCATTGGCAACAAGCGCAGCATCGCCAAAGTGCGGTGATTTTCCAACGTCAGCAAGCGCTTTTGATTGCGCACAATCAAACGGTGCGTCTGCGCCTGAATTTAGGGTGTGAGCATACGCTGCGTTTAAACGGCGTTACATTCAACATCCGCTGCCAAGCCAGCGGTGTGCAAGTGCATTATCCTCTCGGGCGCGTGGCGCTGGATATGTCGTCGCAATAACAGTTGCATCGCGCGTCACACTCGCTCACAATAGCGATAAGCATAGGAGGACGCGTGTTACATCTCTATTTTTCTAACGATCTCAATTGTCATAAAAACAAATTGATTGATTTGCTTCGCACCCCTTGCGCTGGGGTGTTTGAAAGTGAGCGTATTTTGGTGCAAAGCCAAGGTATGGCGCAGTGGCTTAAGTTGAGCATTGCCCAAGCGCAGGGCATCGCTGCAAACATCAGTTTTCCATTGCCAGCCAGTTTTATTTGGAATCAGTACCATCGTGCGCTCGACGGTGTTCCTGAACAAAATGCGTTTACGCGTGATGCTATGTTGTGGCATTTGATGGATGTGCTCAACGAACAACTTAACCACCCGGCACTGACGCAGCTGCGCGCTTATTTAGGTGACGATGATAATGATGAAAAGCGTTATGGGCTATGTAGCATGTTAGCGAGCTTATTTGACCAATATTTGGTTTATCGGATGGATTGGATTGCGCATTGGCAAGCAGGGCGTGATAGCGCGGTGAGCGAGCAGATACGCACGCATTTGCAATCTCAAGGTGCTGAAAGTGAGGCTTTGTTGAGTGAAATTGAAAGTGCGGTACGCGCCCAAGGTGTGTTGTGGCGCGCGCTGTATGAACGGATTCAGGCTGGCAATGAGGGGGTAGCTTGGCATCGAGCCGCATTACATCAGCACTATTTAGATGCGCTTGCGCATGGCAAGGTGAAATATTTCCCGCCAAGGCTATTTGTGTTCGGTATTGCGGCGCTGCCTGCGAGCTTTTGGCAGATGTTGCAAGCCATCGGCGAGCACTGTGATGTCCACGTATTTTACACCAATCCCTGCCAGCACTTTTGGGGGGATATTATGGATGAAGCGCATCTTAAACGTATGCAATTGCGAGGCAAACTAAGCCCGAAAGCCGCTGCCTTGGCTCGCGTGGCAGAAGTTGGCCATCCGCTGCTGGCAAGCTGGGGCAAAATGGGGCGTGATTTTTTTAATTTGCTCAGTGAGCACCCAAACAGTGACGAATTGGGCTATCGTGAGCATAATCCTCACACATTGTTAGGGCAGATACAAAATGCGATTTTAAACCTTGATGACAAGCCCGCATTGACGCTGGATCGCAGCATCACGATCAAGGCCTGCCACAGCCCTATGCGAGAAATGGAAGTGTTGCAACAGCAATTACTGCACTATTTTGAGCAAGACCCAGCGTTAACCCCAAAAGATATTGTGGTCATGCTGCCTGATGTGGAGCGCTATGTACCTTATATTCACGCCGTATTCGCGCGCTATGACAGCAGTGATCCGCGCTATATTCCTTACGCCATCGCCGACCGCACTTTAAGCCAAAGTGATCAAATTGTGGCAACGCTATTGACGTTGCTCACCATTAACGAAAGCCTTTTCAGTGCAGAAGAGGTGCTTGCGCTGCTTGATGTGGCGGCGTTGCGAGAGCGTTTTGCCATTTCAGAGTCAGAACTGTCCACCTTACGCCAATGGGTGGCGAGCTGTGATATTCGCTACGGTTTGGATGACAGCGCAACCAGCACCGTTTCCCATACAGAACGCAATTGGAATGCGTGGCAGGCGGGGCTTAAACGTATGCTGCTAGGAGCAACCATGCGTGAAGACGACGGTGCATGGCAGGCGATTATGCCCTTTGGCTTAAGCTATGGGTTGAGTGCGCAATTGAGCGGTAAATTAGCGGAATTTTTAGATACCTTGAGTGATTGGCAAGTGCGCTTAAGTGTGAGCTTGATGCTGCACGACTGGCAAGCACAGCTGCAAGCGCTGGTGGCGGCATTTTTTGTCGAAAACAGCCAAACGCAGCCGACGTTACAGTGGATTTTCAAACAGCTCGACGTCATTTTTAGCCAACTGCCCGCCAGCCCACAACGTGTGAGCGCCAACGTGATGGTACAATTTTTGCAAGGCAAGCTAGACGAGCAAGATCTGGCCTTTAACTTTTTGACAGGCAAGTTGAATTTTTGCACTTTGCTGCCGATGCGTGCGATACCGTTTAAAGTGGTGGCGTTGCTGGGCATGAATGAAAACGACTACCCACGCACCAGCACGCCAATGAGTTTTGACCTCATGCAATACGCTGCACGCGCAGGTGATCGAGTCCGCCGAGAAGATGATCGCTATCTCTTTTTAGAAGCGTTGCTTTCTGCCGAACAAACACTTTATATCAGCTATGTGGGGCGTACGCTGGATAAACACGAGCCACGCCAGCCGTCGGTATTGGTGAGTCAATTGCTTGATTACATCACGCAGCACGCCGATACGCCAGCGCAACAGTTGGTCAGTGAGCAGCCAATGGCGGTATTTAGCCCACGCAATTTTCAAGGTGAAGACCGCTCTTTTGCGCGAGAATGGTTATTTAACGGTGAAAGTGCGGTTGCGCCGTTTATCCAGCCGATGGCGCACGGCGTTGAGCAACACAGTGAACCGCTGGCATTTGCTCGTTTGCTGGAATTTGTTACCGACCCTGTGGCGTATTTTTTCCGTCGCCAGTTAGGCGTGTATTGGCAAAATTCACCACAGCACTTGCGTGATTGCGAAAACTTTGAGCTTGATTCGCTCAGCCAATACAACTTGCGTGAGCGTCTGCTTGCCAAACCGCCAGCACAGTGGTCACACACGCTTGAACAAGCACGGCTGCAAGGGAGACTGCCGCGCGCCCATTTTGGGACACTGGAAGGGCAAGCTCAAACGCAGCAGCTACACCATTTAGCGCAGGCAATTGCCCCTTATCTTGCCGAAACGCCAAGCCAGTTGCCATTTCGGTTGCAGATTGCAGGCTGGCAGCTAGAAGGCACGCTGGCGCCGCTGTATCACGGGCAGTTTGTTCACTGGCGGGCGGGTAAGTTGCGTAGCAAAGATTACATTGCAGTGTGGCTACAGCACTTGATGCTGTGTGCGCAACGTGCGATCAGCCAGCCATCACAATTTTTTGCCCTTCATGCGCAAGATTCACAAAACATCGCTCAGATCAGTTTTGCGCCACTGGAACCTGCGCAAGCGATGGATGAATTGACACGCTATGTTACGGCGTTTGAGCACGCATTACAGCGGATTTTACCATTGCCAAATGAGGCATTATTAGCTCAGTGGTTGCGTGTAAAAAATTTGCCCCCACCACTGACGATGATGAACGAAGCGTTTGAAACACAAGCGGACAATCCATACTGGGCGCGGCTGCTGACGCAACAAACCTTCAGCGATGAGGAAAAAACCGCACTTTACACCACCGCGCAGGCATGGTTTGCACTGATGCTGCGAAATCTTGGCAAAAGTGCGGTTTAGCTTGCCTAACGCAAGTGGCGGGATTAAACTGTACGGCTTATTTTAACAAGGTGACCAAATGAAAGTTTCTGATTTTGATTTTTCACTGCCCGACGAGCTGATTGCGCGCTACCCAAAGCCTGAGCGCACCAGCAGTCGCTTGATGTGTTTAGACGGCGTTACAGGCGCGATTGAACATCGTCATTTTGCCGATGTGCTGGAAAAGATTAATCCTGGCGATCTGTTAGTGTTTAATAACACGCGTGTGATCCCAGCTCGCTTGTACGGGCGCAAGGAAAGTGGCGGCAAAATTGAGATTTTACTTGAGCGTTTGCTTTCGCCAACCCAATGTTTAGCGCATGTACGCGCGTCTAAATCGCCCAAAGCGGGCAGCGTGTTGATTGTTGGGGAAGATAAACTGGGCGAGGGCAATGGGATTGCATTGCGTATGACAGGGCGCGAAGGTGCACTATTTATGCTTGAATGTAATGATCCTTTGTTAGCCATTTTGCAACGCGCTGGTCACATTCCATTGCCGCCGTATATTGATCGCCCCGATGAAGCACTTGACCAAGAGCGTTACCAAACGGTCTATAATAAAGTGCCTGGTGCAGTGGCGGCGCCAACGGCGGGCTTGCATTTTGATGAGCTGCTGCTGGATAAATTGCGCGCTAAAGGCGTGAACATGGTGTTTGTTACGCTGCACGTCGGCGCCGGCACCTTTCAGCCTGTGCGTGTTGAGAACATTGAAGATCATCACATGCACGCAGAATATGTCGAAGTGGAGCAAAGTGCGGTTGAGACCATTTTAGCCACCAAAGCGGCGGGCAAGCGCGTGATTGCGGTGGGCACGACATCCGTGCGTTCGATTGAAAGTGCGGCGCAAGCGGCCAAAGCGGCAGGCTCAACGCAGTTACTTGAGCCATTTTTCTCCGATACCTCAATCTTTCTCTACCCAGGCAAGCCGTTTTTCGTTACCGATGCGCTGATTACCAATTTTCACCTGCCACAATCGACACTAGTGATGTTGGTCAGCGCCTTTGCAGGCTTTCGCCATACGATGGCGGCTTATGAAAGTGCGGTTAGCGAGCATTATCGCTTTTTTAGTTATGGTGATGCGATGTTTATCACCAAAAATCCTGATGTGCATGGCTTAGATTAACCTTTGCACAGTATTATCTTTCGAACTGTTTATTCGTTGGAGTCAACATGAAATATACTTTAGAGAAAACGGACGGGCGCGCTCGCCGTGGCCGTTTAACCTTTTCACGCCCGCACGGGGAATACACGGTGGAAACCCCTGCGTTTATGCCTGTGGGTACCTATGGCACGGTCAAAGGCATGACGCCAGAAGAAGTGCAAGCCACAGGGGCGCAAATTTTGTTGGGCAACACCTTTCACCTATGGCTGCGCCCAGGCCAAGAGATTATGCGCAAACATGGCGATTTGCATGATTTCATGCAGTGGCATGGCCCGATTTTGACCGACTCAGGCGGCTTTCAAGTGTTTAGCTTAGCGGATATTCGCAATATCAAAGAAGATGGCGTGCATTTTCGCCACCCGATCAACGGTGACAAAATTTTCTTATCGCCTGAAAAATCAATGGAAATTCAATATGATCTAGGCTCAGACATCGTGATGATCTTTGATGAATGCACACCATACCCAGCTGACTTTGATTACGCCAAAACGTCAATGGAGCTTTCATTGCGCTGGGCAAAACGTTGTCGTGAACGCTTTGATCAACTTGGCAACAAAAATGCGCTGTTTGGCATTATTCAAGGCAGTGTTTATGAGCCGCTGCGCAAGAAATCCTTGGAAGGCCTGCTGGACATTGGCTTTGACGGCTACGCAGTTGGTGGCTTGGCGGTGGGGGAGCCAAAGCCTGATATGCACCGCATTTTGGAATACATCTGCCCGCAAATCCCCGCCGACAAGCCGCGCTATTTGATGGGCGTGGGTAAGCCAGAAGATTTGGTCGAAGGCGTGCGCCGTGGGATTGATATGTTTGATTGCGTGATGCCAACCCGCAACGCGCGTAATGGGCATTTGTTTGTCAGCGACGGCGTGGTGAAAATTCGCAACGCGAAATACCGTGACGACACTAGTCCGCTTGATCCTGAATGTGATTGTTACACCTGTAAAAACTACACTAAATCGTACCTGCACCATTTGGATAAGTGCGGTGAAATTTTGGGCGCGCGACTCAATACGATTCACAACTTGCGTTATTATCAACGCTTAATGGCACAATTACGCTCTGCGATTGAGCGCGGTGAGCTAGAGGATTTTGTGCAGGCATTTTATGCCCGTATCGGCAAACCTGTGCCACCATTAACGTTAATAGATGACTAATTTTTAAACGAAAAGTGCGGTTTGACCGCACTTTGTGATTTTTAGGCAAGATTTTTTCACTTTATTGTGATTTTATGCTATTTTTATAGCGCAATTTTATTCACTTATTAACAAAAGGATTAATGTATGGATCAGCAAGCAGGCGGTGGTATTCAAATGATTTTTATCTTGGTTATTTTTGCCTTAATTTTCTATTTTATGATTTATCGCCCACAAGCGAAACGTAATAAAGAGCATCGTAACTTAATGAATTCTCTTGCCAAAGGTGAAGAAGTGCTGACGTCTGGTGGTCTTCTTGGCAAAGTGACAAAAGTGTCTGCAGAAAACGACTACATCGTTATCGCCTTAAATGACAGCACCGAAGTGACCATCAAAAAAGATTTCGTGGTGGCTGTGTTGCCAAAAGGATCTATGAAATCCCTCTAATTCAATACACACTGGAGTAACATTGTGTTAAATCGTTTTCCTTTATGGAAGAACCTAATGGTGATCATTTTGGTCGCCATTGGTATTTTATACGCTCTTCCAAATCTCTATGGTGAAGATCCTGCAGTTCAGGTTTCTGGTACTCGTGGGCATCAAGCTACTGAACAAACATATAAAGATGTTGAGTCTATTCTTGCACAGAATAAGCTATCGGCTAAATCTGTTGCTTTAAAAGAAGGCTCTGTGTTGGCAAAATTTGCTAGCACGGATGAGCAATTGCTCGCAAAAGATAAACTTGCCGAAGGCTTGGGCGACGGTTATTCCGTGGCGCTTAACCTTGCACCAGCCACACCAAAATGGCTAACCGATATTGGTGGCAGCCCGATGAAATTGGGCCTAGATTTACGCGGTGGGGTGCGCTTTTTAATGCAGGTGGACATGAGATCGGCATTAGAAAAAATGGAAATGCAGCGAGAAGATAACTTGCGAACTGATTTGCGCAAAGCTAAGGTGCGGTATAGTAATATTCGTGCAGGTGACAATTATTCTACGGTTATTACATTGGCTGATGAACATCAAATAAGTGATGCCAAACGAATTGTACAAAAAATCGATCCTACTTTAGAGATTATTCAAGATGGCAATACACTTGTTGTAGGGATGTCTGATTCAGAACTTGCTAAAGTGCGTGAGCATGCTATAGAGCAAAACTTAACGATTTTGCGTAAGCGTGTAGAAGAACTCGGTGTAGCTGAGCCTGTTATTCAGCGCCAAGGTGCTGAGCGAATAGTAATAGAATTGCCAGGGGTGCAGGATACGGCGCGTGCTAAAGAAATTTTAGGTGCAACTGCAACGCTTGAGTTTCGCATGGTTAACCAAAGTGCCGATATCAGTGCTGCAGCAAAAGGGTTAGTCCCTTCTGATTCAGAAGTAAAACTTGACCGTAATGGTAATCCTGTTGTGCTTTATCGTCGATTAATTTTGGGTGGTGAGCATATTACTGGTGCAACATCTGGCAATGATAATAACACTGGGCGTCCTGAGGTCAATATTTCTCTTGATAGTGAAGGGGGAAATATGATGGCGGCGGCTACGCGTGATGCGATTGGTAAACCCATGGCAACACTTTATAGTGAGTATAAAGATAGTGGTAAAGTGGACGATAAAGGTCATCCAATTTTGGAAAAACACGATGAAGTGATCAATGTTGCAACCATTCAAGATCGCTTAGGTAATCATTTTCGTATCAGTGGGATCGACAGTCCTGCAGAAGCATTGAATCTCTCTGTATTATTACGTGCGGGAGCTTTAATTGCGCCTATCCAAATTGTGGAAGAACGTATTATCGGCCCATCGCTTGGTAAACAAAATATTGCGCAAGGCATGGATGCGAGTATTTGGGGATTGGCCATTGTCGTACTATTTATGGTGGTGGTTTACCGTAAATTTGGACTGATTGCTGATGTTGCATTAATTCTTAATATTGTTTTGCTCATTGGTGTGATGTCTTTACTACCTGGAGCTACATTAACGATGCCAGGAATTGCAGGCATTGTGCTCGCTGTTGGGATGTCGGTGGATGCTAATGTACTCATTTTTGAGCGAATAAAAGAAGAGATTCGTAATGGGCGAACTGTACAGCAAGCCATTAATGAAGGCTATAAGGGCGCATTTTCGAGTATTTTTGATGCGAACTTAACCACAATTCTCACGGCTGTTATCCTTTATGCCGTGGGGACAGGGCCAGTGAAGGGTTTTGCGATTACGTTATCTCTTGGTGTTGCTATTTCCATGTTTACAGCTATTACAGGAACGCGTGCTATCGTGAATGTCCTATATGGCGGTAAACGTATTAGTAAACTTTCAATTTAGGGGGCGGTAATAATGAAAGTAAAAAATAACGAAGCTGAGGCTAGTGTAAAACTGGCTCGTCGTTTGATTCCATTTATGAAATTCCGCCTAATCGGTTATATTTTCTCTGTGATCGTGGTGGTCATATCCTTATTTTTTATTGTATCAAAAGGCTTTAATTGGGGGCTTGATTTTACAGGCGGTACTGTGATTGAAACGTCATTTTCACAGCCTGCAGATTTGCCTAAAGTGCGGTCAACTTTAGCTGAAAATGGTTTTGGTGGTGCGATAGTCCAAGCATCTGGTGGCACACGTGATGTTATGATTCGTCTCTCTACAGCAGAAGGTGATACCAAAATTGGCGCGAAAGTCATTGATGCTTTAAAAAAGATTGATAGCAAAATAACTGTACACAGTATTGAATATGTTGGTCCAAATGTTGGTAAGGAACTTACAGATGCTGCGATTTATGCGACTTTAGCCACGCTCATTGCCTTACTCGCTTATGTAAGTTTTCGATTCGAATGGCGGCTGGCAACGGGAGCTATTGTTGCGCTAGCGCATGATGTGATTGTCACATTGGGAGTATTTTCCATGTTACAAATTGAAATTGACCTGACTTTTGTGGCAGCTATTTTGTCTGTAATTGGGTATTCTCTCAATGATGGTATCGTTGTCTTTGACCGTGTACGGGAGAATTTCCGTAAAATTCGACGTACCGAAACAGAAACAATTATCAATATTTCGCTAACGCAAACACTTTCAAGAACATTGATGACATCATTTACCACCTTGATAGTGGTGTTGGCATTATTTATTTTTGGCGGGCCAAGTATTCATAATTTCTCATTGGCTCTTTTAATCGGAATTGGGTTTGGTACTTATGCTACAATTTATATTGCAATTGCAATTGCTTACGATATAGGACTTAGTCGTGAGCATATGTTACCACCAAAGATCGAGAAGGAAGGCGCTGATACGCAGCCTTTAATGCCATAAAGAAAAACCGCACTTTTAAATAATGAAGTGCGGTTTTTTATAAAAATAAAAAGTGCGGTTGCCATGAGTGAACCGCACTTTATATTTTATTGTGCCGATGTTAATACGTTCGGCACTTGTAATTCCACGTCGCGCTCAGGAACTGGGATTTTCGGGAAGGTTTTATCTTTATTTTGCGCAATCAATGTTTCAATTTGTTTAGCTGGCGCTGGCAAGTTCATCGCAAGATAGGATTTTTCCAGCAATGGCAACGCTTGATACATCGCTTGCGTATCAGGGTAGTGATCTACTAAGCCGAGCACGCGGTTAACCACCGCCACGTGGGCATCGCGTTTGAAATAAAACTGTGCAACATTAAGCTCATGACGAGCCAAGGCATTGTGTAAGTACAATATGCGCGCTTTGGCATCAGCAGCGTAGCGGCTGTTCGGGAAGTTTTGCACCAAGGTGTTGAAGTTATTAAGCGCATTGGTCATTGGCAGAGGGTCGCGCAGGGCTTGATCCGCACCAAAGGTATCCAGCATAAAGTGGCGGCCAAGCTCAGAGTTAATCAAGCCTGCCACATAAAGCACAAAGTCAAGGTGCTGGCTGGTGGAGTGCATGCGTAAAAAGCGCTCCGCATCAGCCAGGGCAATGGTGTATTCGCCAGCTTTATAGTTGGCATAAATTAAGCTCAGCTGCGCTTGTTCGGAATAGGCACCAAATGGATAACGGCTATCCACCGCATCAAAATAGCGGATAGCTTGGGTGTAGTTTTCGTCTTGCAAGTAGGTGTTAGCTTTGGCATAGAGTTGCTCAACGCTGCCTTCTTCCACTTTTTTATCGCTGCTTGAGCAGCCAGTAATGGCAAGTGCGGTCACAAGCGCGAGCGCAATGGAGTTTAATTTATGCATAAATCGATCCTAATGTCTTAATGAAATTAAACGTGCGTTTTGTGTGCAAAAGGTTACTACACAGGCAAACTTCCGCTACAATATTGGACAACACATTGTATGATCTAGTATTGTAACGATCATTAGCAAATAAGCAAATTAGAATTAAGTGAAATTATAAAATTATGACAAAAGAATTAGAACTCATCGTTGACGTTTCGCCGCAGCAGCTCGGGCAGCGCTTAGATCAAGTGCTCGCTGAGCAGCTGTCAGACTATTCTCGCTCACGCATTAAAACGTGGATTGAGCAAGATTTGGTGCAGGTGAATGGTGTGGTAGTGAATAAGCCGCGGGAGAAAATGATGGGTGATGAGCGCATTTCGGTGCGTGTGCAGGTGGAGGACGAAAACCGTTTTGAGCCACAAAATATTCCGCTGGATATTGTTTATGAAGATGACGATATAATCGTGATCAACAAGCCTGCTGGATTGGTGGTTCACCCAGGAGCAGGTAATCCTGATGGCACGGTACTCAACGCGCTGTTGTATCACTATCCGCCGATTGCGCAAGTGCCACGGGCGGGCATTATTCACCGTTTAGACAAAGACACAACGGGCTTGATGGTGGTGGCGAAAACGATCCCTGCGCAAACGCGGCTGGTTAGCGCGCTTCAAAAGCGCAAAATTACGCGGGAATATGAAGCCATTGCTTTTGGCATCATGACCAAAGGCGGCATGGTAGACGAGCCGATGGCACGCCATGCCACAAAGCGTACACAAATGGCGGTGCATCCAATGGGCAAGCCTGCGGTAACGCATTATCGCATTATGGCGCGCTTTCGTAATTACACCCGCTTGCGCTTGCGTTTAGAGACGGGGCGCACGCACCAAATTCGTGTGCATATGGCGCATATTGCGCACCCGTTGTTGGGTGATCCTGTTTACGGTGGCCGCCCACGCCCACCGAAAAACGCCAGCGACGATTTTTTGCGTGTATTACGAGAGTTTAAACGTCAAGCCCTGCACGCGGTGATGTTGCGTCTTGAGCACCCGATAACGGGCGAACAGATGGAGTGGTTTGCGCCGCTGCCTGAGGATTTTGTGCAGCTAGTTGATGCTCTTAAAGCTGATTATGAAGTACACAAAGATGAGTTGGAGTATTAATATGCTGTTAAACGTTGATTTCGCGATTACAGGCGTTCACGCAGGTGTTACTACGCGTGAAGGTGGGGTAAGTCATGCGCCTTTTGACAGTTTTAATTTGGCCAGCCATGTGGGTGATGTACAAAGTGCGGTCGAGCAAAACCGCACTTTATTGGTGCAGCAGGCGAATTTGCCACAAATGCCGCAGTTTTTAAATCAAACCCACACCACCGATGTCGCTTGTTTACCGTGTGACGGTACGCCCAATACTGATGCGGCGTACACCAATCAGTCTGGCGTGGTTTGCGCTGTACTGACTGCTGATTGCCTGCCAGTGCTTTTTGCTGCTAAAAATGGGCGTGAAGTGGCGGCTGCGCACGCGGGCTGGCGCGGGCTGTGTAATGGTATTTTAGAAAATACTGTGGCGCAATTTGCCTGCGCTGCGCATGACATTGTGGCTTATCTTGGCCCAGCAATTGGCAAGACCGCGTTTCAAGTGGGCGAAGAGGTGCGTGAGGCCTTTATCAAAGCCGACGATCAAGCCGTCAGCGCATTTGTCCATGATCCAAATGAAGAAGGCAAATTTTTCGCCGATATTTATCAGCTCGCACGCCAACGGTTGCAAAAGTGCGGTTTGTATGAGATTCGCGGCGGCGAATTTTGCACTGTCAATGATGCGCGCTTTTTTTCTTATCGCCGCGCCAATCCAACGGGGCGCATGGCGAGCTTTATCTACTTTAACCAGCGATAATGATTGACTTTTTTTAACATTATCGCTACCTTTAAGACGTGATTGACGAAAGGAGAAATTAAATGCAACCACGTATCGTAACCGATGTTCGCACCCATGATTCTGTGTTGGCGAGCAACAAAGTTTTACGCAACACGTATTTTCTTTTAGCGCTGAGTGTTGCCTTTTCTGCGCTCACTGCTTACATTTCCATGAGTATGAATTTGCCTTACCCTGGGCTGATTGTGATGTTGGTGGGGTTCTATGGTTTATTGTTTTTAACTAATCGCTTGGCTAATAGCGCGTGGGGTATTTTGTCCACCTTTGCGTTTACAGGCTTCCTTGGCTACACCTTAGGTCCGATTTTAAATGTGTATGTTGGCAACGGCTTAGGTGATGTCGTAGTGCTTGCCTTTGCGGGAACCGCAGCGGTGTTCTTTGCCTGCTCAGCCTATGTGTTGACCACCAAAAAAGATATGTCATTCTTAAGTGGTATGTTGTTTGCGTTATTCATTGTTTTGGTCATTGGGGTGATTGCCAGCCTCTTCTTCAATTTCCAAGGCTTGCATTTAGCACTGAGCGCATTGTTTGTGTTGTTCTCAACGGGTGCGATTTTGTATGAAACCAGCAATATTATCCACGGCGGTGAAACCAACTATATTCGTGCCACCATCAGCATTTATGTATCGCTGTACAACCTATTTATCAGCTTGTTAAACTTGCTCTCTGCTGCAAGAGATTAAAACAATAGCAACAATCGCTAAAACCCGATTTATTATGCCCCTGATTAGGGGCATACTTTTATCGCAAATAAAAGTGTGGTGCGTATGGAATTACAAACAGATAAAGAAGGTTATCTACTCAATGTGAACGACTGGAACGAGTCGGTGGCACAGGTGATTGCCGAACACGAAGGTATTGAGCTTAACGAGACACATTGGGAGGTTATCTATTTCGTGCGAGATTTTTATGCCGAATATGGCACTTCGCCTGCTATTCGTATGTTAGTGAAAGCGATGGCGGCGAAATTTGGGGCTGAAAAGGGCAATAGTCGCTATCTACAACGGTTATTTCCGCAGGGGCCAGCCAAGCAGGCGAGCAAACTGGCAGGCTTACCGAAGCCAGCGAAATGCTTATAAACAAGAATAATTATCATTTGCGATTTAGTGAAAATTTGGTTATGATAGCGCCCATGACCAATAACCACACAAAAAAGGAGCTATTATGCAACTGAAAAAAGCCATCTTGTTGGCGTCTGCCTTAACCTTGACCTTGACCGCACTTTCTGTGCACGCTAAGGAATTGAAAGTGCTCACCACGTTTACCATTATCCAAGATATTGCGCAAAACGTTGCGGGCGATAAAGCCACGGTGGAGTCCATCACCAAACCAGGTGCGGAAATTCACGATTATCAGCCAACGCCAAAAGATATTGTTAAAGCGCAATCAGCTGATTTGGTGTTGTATAATGGCATGAACCTTGAGCGTTGGTTTGAACGCTTTTTATCAAATGTAAAAAATGTACCATCGGTGGTGGTGACAGAGGGCATTGAGCCAATGTCGATTTACGAAGGCCCATACACTGGTAAACCAAATCCACATGCGTGGATGTCCACCAAAAACGCGCTGGTGTATATTGACAACATTGAAAAAGCCTTGAGCAAATATGATCCTGCGAATGCTGAGACTTATCACAAAAATGCGCAAGCCTACGCAGAAAAAGTGAAAGCGATGGATGCGCCATTGCGTGAAAAACTCGAAAAAGTGCCAGCGGATAAACGCTATTTAGTCACCAGCGAAGGCGCATTTAGCTATTTGGCGAAAGATTATGGCTTCAATGAGCTTTATCTGTGGCCAATCAATGCTGATGAAGAAGGCACGCCGCAACAAGTGCGTCATTTAATTGAGCAAGTGCGTGCCAAACACATTCCAGTGGTGTTCAGCGAAAGTACTGTGTCTGACAAGCCAGCCAAACAAGTGGCAAAAGAAAGCGGCGCGAAATACGGCGGCGTGTTGTATGTGGATTCTCTTTCCACCAAAGACGGCCCGGTGCCAACGTATTTAGACTTGTTAAACACCACCGTGTCAACGATTGTGAAAGGATTTGAAAAATAAATGGGGCAAGTCACGCCAAGTATTGTTGTAGATAATTTATCGGTTCGCTACAACAATGGGCATACCGCACTTTATGATGTGTCATTCACCCTCGGCGCAGGCACCACCTGCGCCTTGGTGGGTGTGAATGGCAGCGGAAAATCAACACTCTTTAAAAGCATTATGGGGCTGGTCAAACCGTTGACCGGCTCGGTGCGCTTGTGCGATATGTCAGTGAAAACGGCGCTGAAGCAAAATTTCGTCTCTTACGTGCCGCAAACCGAAGAGGTTGACTGGCAATTTCCAGTGTCTGTCTATGACGTGGTGATGATGGGGCGCTATGGCTATATGGGCTTTTTGCGTCGCCCTCAAGCCAGAGATAAAGAAAAAGTTGAGCAAGCGATGGCGCGGGTGGATATTAGTCACCTGAAAGATCGCCAAATCGGTGAACTCTCTGGCGGACAGAAAAAGCGCGTGTTTTTGGCACGCGCACTGGCACAAGAAAGCCGCATCATTTTGCTTGATGAACCCTTTACGGGCGTAGATGTGAAAACAGAAAATGCGATCATTGATCTGCTTGGTGCGCTGCGTGATGAGGGGCATTTGATTTTGGTTTCCACACATAATCTAGGCAGCGTACCGCACTTTTGTGATCAGGTTGTGATGATCAACCGCACTTTAATTGCCAAAGGTGACACCGAAAGTACGTTCACTCAGCGCAATTTGGAACGCGCCTTTGGTGGGGTGTTGCGCCACTTAACACTTGCAGGCGCTGATTTGCATGATGATGAAGATAAGCGGGCCTTGACGGTATTAACCGACGACGAGCACGCGTTAGTGTTCTACGGCGAAGATGGCAAAGAACTGCCACCAAAATCACCTAAAGTGCGGTCAAAAGGCAAATAGTTATGTTCGATCTTCTGCTTGAGCCGTTTCATTATGAATATATGACCAAAGCCATTGTGGTCAGTAGCCTCGTGGGCGGCGTGTGCGCGTTTTTGTCGTGCTATTTAATGCTCAAAGGCTGGTCGCTAATTGGGGATGCACTTTCCCATGCCGTGGTGCCAGGGGTGGCGATTGCGTATGCCCTTGCACTACCTTATGCGATTGGCGCATTTATCTCTGGGCTATTGGCGGCACTGGCGATCTTATGGGTTAAAGCCATTACCAAATTGCGTGAAGACGCCATCATCGGCTTTATATTTTCCACATTTTTTGCGCTTGGGTTGTTTATCGTATCGCTTAATCCTACATCTGTGAACGTACAATCGATTGTGCTGGGCAATATTTTAGGCATTGATGACAACGACATTATCCAAGTAGGCATCATTATTGCCATAAGTTTGCTGTTTTTAGTGTTATTTTGGAAAGACTTACTACTGGTGTTTTTTGATGAAAGCCATGCAGTGTCGGTAGGGATTTCCCCGATTCGTTTAAAAGTGCTGTTTTTCACGCTGCTTAGTGCCTGCGTGGTGGCGGCGTTGCAAACGGTCGGTGCCATTTTGGTGATCGCGATGGTCATCACCCCAGGTGCTACCGCCTATTTATTGACTGACCGCTTTCCGCGCTTGATTGCCATTGCCATCACCTTGGGTGTGAGCACAAGTGCGGTCGGGGCGTATGCCAGCTATTTTTTCAACGGCGCTACAGGTGGCTTGATTGTGTTTTTACAAACGTGTCTATTCTTATTGGCGTTTTTGTTCTCACCAAAATATGGTCTGGTTACGCAACGCAGAATAAAGGTAAAAGCTCATGTTTGATGCGATCGTCAATTGGTTTTATGAACCGCTGTCTTTTCCATTTATGCAGCAAGCGCTTGTGACCGCACTTTTAGTGGCCTTTGTCTGCGCGCTGTTGTCGTGCTATTTGGTGCTGAAAGGCTGGTCGCTGATGGGGGATGCTATCTCGCACGCGGTGTTGCCTGGCATTGTGTTGGCGTTCGTGCTTGGCTTGCCATTGGCGCTCGGTGCGTTTGTCTCTGGCATTTTGTGTGCCGTGTTCACAGGTTACCTCAAGCACAATTCACGCTTGAAAGAAGATACCGTGATGGGCATTGTATTTTCAGGTATGTTTGCTTTTGGCTTGATTTTGTTTGTGAAAGTCGAAACCGATCAACACTTGCTGCACATCTTATTTGGTAATTTGCTGGGTGTGCCGAAAGCAGAATTTATCTTAATTCTAGTGATTTCCTTGTTCACCAGTGCGGTGATTTTGAGTAAGCGGAAAGACTTCTTGCTGTATTGTTTTGACCCCATTCAAGCAAAAATTGTGGGCTTGCCCGTTAAGCTGCTGCATTATGCACTGCTTACACTGTTGGCGCTAACCATTATTGCCGCCATGCAAGTGGTAGGGGTGATTTTGGTGGTGGCCTTGCTGATTGCCCCTGGGATCACGGCCTTTAGCCTGACTAAACGCTTTGATTATATGCTCATAATCGCCATTTGTGTATCGATATTCTCAACCTTGATTGGGACATTGCTTAGCTATCATCTTGATGCCGCAACGGGGCCGACTATCGTGTTAGTGCAATCTCTACTGTTCGTGACCGCACTTTGCATTCGCGCACTGAAAAGCAAGACACAACAGCGCACATTAAGCGCGCAGGCTAAGTTATCTTAAATTCGGTGTAAGAAAATGCGCCTTCAAAGGGC
This sequence comes from Spirabiliibacterium pneumoniae, assembly GCF_014884995.1. GTDB lineage: Bacteria > Pseudomonadota > Gammaproteobacteria > Enterobacterales > Pasteurellaceae > Spirabiliibacterium > Spirabiliibacterium pneumoniae. Next base: position 35,037 of record NZ_JABMII010000006.1, on the reverse strand, counting down.
TGTGCGAGCACCTTATCCACGCGGGCTGAACGCGGTCCGCCATCTTCAAGCCACGTTTTGAGCGCATCAATTTGCGCGTTTTCACCGCGAGCGATAATTAACACACTGCCATCGTGGAGATTGCGCACCGTGCCGAGCAAGCCTAACTGAGTGGCTTTTTGCCAAGTAAAATAACGAAATCCAACCCCTTGCACTCGCCCAAAAACGGTAAATTGTGTGGTTAATATCATATTTTCTCCTAATTTTTGCTGATTTCTATTTAATTTTATAATGATTTAGCATAGGATAGTCAAAGGTTTATCGGCTTGAATTCTTCGTTCAAGGCGTTTAATTTGTTAATCATTGAGGAAACATTATGAAATTAACCCGATTAGCGTTAGCAGTGGTTGCCCTTGCTACAGGTGTAAGTGCGGTTGCAGCAGACATTAGTACATCATCTAACGTCACCTTGCTGGCATTTGATGGGCAAAAAATCAGCAAAGGTCTTTTCCAAAAAGATAAAAGTGTAAATGCGTCTGACAACGCTGTGCACCAAGCGGTAGTGAAAGTAGAAGAGATTGTGCGTGTCGGTTCAGACCGCCGTTTATATGAATCCTCTCCAATTGTGGTTAAATTCAAAACCAGCGGTGAAAATGTCGTGATCAAGGCTGACAGTTTGGGCACAGACGATGCGGCTAACCGCTTTGATCGTGATCCAAAAGTCAATGTGGTGAGCCAATCTGGCCAAACGTTAGCAAGTGAACAAGAGCTACTTGATCAAGAAGGCCTGTTCCCAAGCCGTAATTTGCAAGAAAATTTAAGCGCCTACAACAGCAGCAATAAAAAAGCCTCTGTGGCAGGTTTTGCAACCGCCAATATGCCAGTGATGGCGGGGATGTCAGGCGTTGGCAAAGCGCAGAAAGGCAAAGTGACAGTACAAGGCGAAAACGTGGCTGAACAACAGTTGCAATACTGGTTCCAACAAGCGGATAAAGAAACCCAAAAACGTTTTTTGAACTGGGCAAAAAAACACTAATTTAACAATTCGTTGAAAAAAGTGAGCGCCCGCTCGCTTTTTTTATGGGGGTGGAAATGAATCGCATTCAACGCACATTGCAAGCACGCAAAAATATCGCACTGGTGGCGCATGATCACTGCAAAAGTTTGTTGGTGCAGTGGTGTTTAACGCACAAAGGTGCGCTGGCTCACCACAACTTGTGGGGCACTGGCACCACAGGGCGGCTGATTACAGAAAAAACTGGCCTTGAGGTGACCGCACTTTTAAGTGGACCGATGGGAGGGGACCAGCAGCTGGGCGCCAAAATCGCTGAAGGGGAGATTGATTTATTGATCTTTTTTTGGGATCCACTCAACGCAGTGCCACATGATCCTGATGTAAAAGCGCTATTGCGTATTTCCACTGTATGGAACATCCCTGTCGCGACTAATGCCGCAACGGCAGATTTTCTTATTTCCTCACCGCACTTTAGTCAAGCGTTGGAAATTGATATTCCTGATTACGCCGGCTACATCGCCGAGCGCACTAAAGCATAAGGAGTGTGCGATGAATTTGTTGCTTAATATTTTTAATTTTGTTTTTTTTGGTTTCGGCACGGTGATCGGTTGGCTGTTTGCCACCGTGTTGAGCGTGTGTTTAGTTATCACGATACCCTACACCCGCAGCTGTTGGGAAATCACCAAAATGGCTTTTGTTCCCTTTGGGCATCAAGTGGTGCATGTGAAATATTTAGAACCTACCAGTACGATTGGCAACGGCATTGGTGGTGTGTTGAATATCGTTTGGTTTATCGTGTTTGGCTGGTGGTTGTGCTTAATGCACATTTTCACGGGCATTGCGCAGTGTTTGACTATTATTGGTATTCCCAGTGGCATCGCGCACTTTAAATTGGCCAGCATAGCGCTCTTCCCTGTGGGCATGCGTGTGGTTGATAGCCAAGTGGCTGACAATATCAAGCTACAACAAGCGCGCGATCAATTCAGTGATCGCAACTAATGTAGGAGGTGGTGTGAGAAAATTGGGCTGGCTGAATAACAAAACTATCTCTGTTATTCCAGTATTCATTGCGTTAAATATCGCCTCGATTTTTATCTACTGGTTTGATATTTCAACTGGTGCAATGCCTTTTGTGCTCGGCATTATCGCTGCCGCTTTGGTAGATTTAGACCATAATCTCACAGGTAAACTGCAAAACATTATCATTACACTACTTGCATTTACTTTATGCACCTTTGGCGCACAGTATGCACTGAGTGATCCTTTACTGTATTCTATGATGATCACGCCATTTACTTTTATGTTGGTGATGATGGGCGCATTTGGTCAGCGCTATAGCACGATTGCTTTTGGCACGCTGGCTGTGGCACTTTATACCGCCTTGACCTATTTGCCTGAAACGCCGTGGTATCTCAATCCTTTTATGATCATCACAGGCACTTTGCTTTACAGTTTGGTGAGCATCATTGTTTATTTGTTTTTCCCTCGTTATAAAGTCGATGAAAGCTTGGCGAATGCGTTTTTAGCACTGGCCGACTACCTTGATGGTAAAGCCAACTTTTTTGACCCCGATAACCCAGATGATATTGAAACATTGCAGCTTGAGCTTGCACGCCTTAATGGCAAGGTAATTGTTGCCTTTAGCCTTTGCCAGCAATCATTATTTGTGCGTCTTGGGCGTCAGCATACGCAAAGTAAAACAGCCAAGCTTATCCGTTATTATTATGCTGCACAGGACATTTTAGAGCGCGCCAGTTCATCGCATTTTGATTACGCTAAATTGGTCAGTGATTTGCAAAATAATGCGTTATTATTCCGTATTCAGCGCATGATTGAGTTGCAAGCCGACGCATGTCGTAACATTGCCAATGCGATTTTGCGACAATCACAATATATCCCTAAAGTGCGGTTAGAGCGCGCTGAAGTAGGGCTAAAACAGTCATTTACGCTGTTTGAACAACAAAACCCGAAAAATGCCCAATTAAATAATCTAGCCACCGTCATGGATAATCTGAGTTCCATTCAATGGCAAATTCTTTTTTTGGGCAGAAATGATGGGCAAATTCAAGATAGTTACAGCCATGTCATCAATGTGGATAAAATTCGCGGCCTGCGTGAAATGTGGGTGGCGCTGAAAAATAATCTGACGTTTGAATCTCAGCTTTTTCGTCATGCAGTTAGGCTTTCCATCGTGGTGCTTGCGTGTAGTCTAATTGTGGTGAATATCGATCTTGAGCGGGGATACTGGATTTTGCTCACAGCCGTGTTTGTTTGCCAGCCAAACTATTCCGCTACCCAAAAACGTCTACGCGAGCGCATTATCGGCACTCTTGCAGGCGTGTTGATAGGTTCACTTATCCCGTTTTTTACCGCCACCTTGGCCGCCAAATTGGGGCTGCTGGTAGCCAGCAGCACGCTGTTTTTCTTCTTTAAAAACAATAATTATAGTTTCTCAACCTGTTTTATCACCATTCAAGTGCTGATCAGTTTCGATATCAGTGGCTTTGATATTTATGCTGCGATGTGGCCGCGCATGATCGATACTGTGGTCGGTGCAATTATCGCTGGCATTGCGGTGTCGTATTTATGGCCGGATTGGAAATACATGAAAATTGGCCGTTTGATTGGCTTGAGCATCAAAAACAACGCGCGCTATTTGCTCTATGTGATGACACAATTGCTCTTTGGCGAGCAAAATCATGTGAATTATCGCAGCGTGCGCTTGGCAGCGAACAAAAGTGCGGCGGAGTTGAGCACCGTGATTGCGGATATGAACAGCGAGCCGCAAAAATATAAACTTTATTTGCAAAACGGCTTTCAAATTTTGAAAGAAAACTATGGACTGCTTGGCTATATTTCTTCTTTGGGAGCACTGCGTTTTACCATGAGCCAACGCGGAGATGATAAATACTTTTTGCTTGATCTTTACCCTGCATCACGCCAGCTAATTGACTTGCTTGAGCAAATTCAACAGCTTAATGAAGCCCAGCTACAAGCCAAAATAGAGGGCATTCAGGCACGCTTAGCGCACACGCTAGAAAGTGAAGACACTAACAAAGCCGTGCAACAAGATAAAGTGATCAGCCAACAGTTGCTGATGATCTCAAACTTAATTGTGCCGCTTAAACGCAGTATTGCGTGTCAAGCTAAACTCGAAAGTGCGGTTTAAACCGCACTTTCACTTTCTTCTTCTAGCTCGTCTGACATCGCCGATAAACTATCACGACACAGCCGCGCTAAGGCTTGGTAATAGCCTTGATCGTGCGCCTCCACTTGACCTAAAAATGGTTTCATGGTGGGCAGTAGGAAATCTGAAAAAAGCTGTTGTTGCGCTTGCAGGCTATCCACATGATCTTCCAGCCACGAGGCGCTGAGCAGTAAATGAGCGATGTGATCAGGATCGGCGATATCGGGCAGTCCACGCACTTGACGGAATTGAATAAATTCAGGCAATGTGTCGTTATAATCACTGATCTTGCAAGAAACAACACCATTTTCGCCAAATAAGTGTTCGTAGGCACGTTGCATTTTTGCACGGTCTATTTGGCTTAATAAGGTTAGCGCTTGCTCACTTTGCGCATCAAGTGTTAATGCCCAAAGTGCGGTCAGTTGCCCATGATTAAGCCAATCGATAACCCCGGAGAGCACTTCGTCTTGTGGTGCGCGATAAAACAAATTGCCAAATAGGCGAGTTAGCATGGAAAAATCATTCATTGCAATAGAATTCCTTGTGTTGGTCAGCGGCTTAGTTTTTGATAGTATCACAACTTTATATGGGCAGGTAAGGACATCCTATGAAATATATTGGCGCACATGTCAGTGCGGCAGGCGGTGTGGAAAATGCCGTGACTAATGCACAAACGATTGGTGCGAATGCGTTTGCGTTATTTACCAAAAATCAGCGTCAATGGGTGGCAAAACCGTTAAGTGAGCAAAGCATTAACGCGTTCAAAGTGCGGTTGGCCAACGCCAACATCAGCCCACAGCACGTGCTGCCCCACGATAGTTATTTGATTAATTTAGGGCATCCAGATGATGTGGCACTGGAAAAATCCCGCCAGGCGTTTTTAGATGAAATGCAGCGCTGCCAGCAATTGGGCTTAAGCCTGCTCAACTTTCACCCTGGCAGCCATTTGCGTCAAATCAGTGAACAAGCCTGTCTGCGCAAGGTTGCCGACTCGATCAACTGGGCGCATGCACGCGTAGAGAATGTGGTGGCGGTGATTGAAAATACCGCAGGGCAAGGTTCGAATGTAGGTTGCCAGTTTGAACACTTGGCCGAGATTATTTCTCAGGTCGAGGATCAATCTCGTGTGGGCGTGTGTCTTGACACCTGCCACTTGTTCGCCAGCGGCTATGACATTTCAACGCCACAAGGCTGCCAACAGGTGTTTGATGAGTTCGATCGCATTGTCGGCTTTAAGTACCTGCGCGGGATGCACCTTAACGGCAGCAAAACGACGCTGGGCAGCCGTGTCGATCGCCATCACTGCTTGCAACAAGGACTATTGGGCTCAGCGGTGTTTGAGTTTATTATGAACCAACCGCACTTTGATGATATGCCGTTGATTTTAGAAACCATTGAGTCTGACAATTGGGCGGCAGAAATTGATTGGCTGCGCAGTTTGCAACAATAAAAGTGCAGTGTCGGCTGGCAACCATGGACGAAATACTATACAATAGCCAAATTCCGTAATCCAATTCAAAGAGATAAGCAATCATGTGGCAAAAATGGCTGACGCTTGCTTTTACTGTCGTGCTCGCAAGTGCGTGTACCAGTGTGCAACAGCAGGGCACGCAAAATGTACAATATCGCACCAATACCCCCGCGAACATGTCCGCCAAAGGCGATTTCATGGCGTTTTTGCAGTTGCAAAACTTTTATCGCAAATGGGACGGTGTTCGTTATCGTTTAGGCGGAAATAGCAAGCGAGGCATTGACTGTTCGGCGTTTGTTTCCCGTGCGTTTGCTAATGTGTTTGGCGTTTCCTTGCCGCGCACCACCTCCGAGCAGCGCTATGTCGGTAAACGTATTAACAAAGCGGACTTGCAACCTGGTGACCTGATCTTCTTCCGTCGCAACCGCCACGTTGGCATTTATATTGGTAACGGAGATTTTATTCATGCTAGCACTAGCGAAGGTGTTACCACTAGCTCCATTGAAAGTGGCTATTGGGCAAGAAACTATTCTCAAGCCCGTCGTGTGGTGAATTAATGGCATTGCTCTGTGGCGTGCACCACATCGCTATCATCGCCTCCAACTACGCGAAATCCAAAGCCTTTTACACTGAGATCCTAGGCGCGCGCATTATTCATGAAACCTACCGCGCCGAGCGCGACAGCTACAAGCTTGACCTAGCCTTGGCCGACGGCGTGCAAATCGAACTTTTCTCTTTCCCAAATCCACCCAAGCGACCAGATCAACCAGAAGCCTGTGGCTTGCGCCACCTTGCTTTCAAAGTTGACAATATCCAAAGTGCGGTCAGCTACCTCACCACTCAAGGTGTTGCCTGCGAGCCTATTCGCATCGATCCCATCACAGGCCGTGCCTACACCTTTTTCAAAGATCCTGACAATCTCCCATTAGAACTTTATCAGTTATAAAAAAGCACAAGAAGTGCTTGTGCTGTAAAATTAACCGACTTTAGTGTCAATATGTCAAGTCTTTTTTATTCTTTATCGTCTAAAGGGATCTTTATGAAACAATTTAAAATTTATGAGAATACGCTTACAGGTGAAATTGAAGCAGTGAAACAGGGTTGGTCATGGTCTGCCTTTATTTTTACTTGGATTTGGGCTTTTGTGAAAAAATTATGGCTAATAGGTGCTGGATTTTTAACGGCATCAATAATCATCAGTATCATATTACAATCAACCGAAAATGAGTCGTTATTATTGGTGATATTTATCGTCAATATAGCGTTATGGATCTTTATCGGGGTTAAAGGTAATGAATGGCGAGAAGCAAATTTGTTAGGGAAAGGTTTTACTCAACAGCAAATTATTATGGCCAATAATCCGACGTTAGCGATAGCACAGTATGTAAAAAATAAGGGCGAATTACATTAAAAAAAGTGCGGTTTAACCGCACTTTTTTTTTATTCTTCGCCTTTTTTAAATTTTGCGATGCGTTGTAGGTGTTGCGAGATTTTGGCGAATTTGTGGGTTTCGTGTTCGTCCCACACGATAGGGTAGTAGGGCGAGAGGGCCTCAAAAGTGCGGTTGGAGTCGAGCACGCCGTCGTGAGTAGAGAGAAAGACGATACAGTTGTGGCGGTTTTTCTCGCGAAATTGGCTCACGCATTTTGTTTTGATGTCTTCGTACTCTTCAGGGCGATCGATTTTGCCTTGCATATTTTCCTGCGGGTAGAGGTTGGGGTTGAACAGCGCTTGCTTGATGTTGCACAAAAAGCCGATGCGTTCAGCCCAGTAGCCACCTAAGCCTACGCCGCATATTAGTGGAGATTCATCTTGGCTTTCAGTGACTAATTTATGCACTTCGTTAAGCAAAAATTGCATATCGTGGCGCGGGTGGAGTGTGCTGTAATTGACAAAACGCACGTCAGGGTCAATGAATTTCAATTGCATGATTTTTTCATGATTGCCTGGGCTGCTAGAGTCAAATCCGTGAAGATAAATAATCATAGTGTCATCCTTTTTATTTTAACCTTACTCAATTTTCAGCTGCGCTGCAATGCGCGCAGATCAAAAGTGTGGGCTTAATCTATTTTTTGTGCTACGCGTTTTTCTAGTGCAACGATCATTTGCAGTGCAATGTCGATTTTGCTCACTTTTTCGATAGTTTCAAGCCCAGGGCTGGCATTGACTTCTAGCACCAATGGCCCGTTGGCGGAGCGAATCAAATCGACGCCAGCTACATCAAGACCGAGCACATTGGTCGCGCGTAGGGCAATGTCTCGCTCTTTGGCACTGAGTGCTATCTCGCAGGCTTGGCCACCACGGTGGGCATTGGCACGAAATTCGCCATCTTGTCCGCTGCGCTTCATGCTCGCGACAATGCGGTTGTCAATCACAAAACAGCGAAGATCCGCACCTTGTGCCTCACTGATGAAATCTTGCAACAATGTGGGAATGCCTGCGCCATTGAGGGTTTCTAAAATGCTGACCGCACTTTGCTTTTTTTCTGCCAACATCACGCCAATGCCTTGCGCGCCAGAAAGGGTTTTTAAAATAGTCGGGCTTTGGATGAAATCCAGTGCCAATTTGCCTTCAAACTCATTACCTGCGAGCAAGCTGTTGGGTACAGGGATGTTGTGTTGTTGTAACATCAGTAGGCTGTGCCATTTGTCACGCGCATTCAAAAAAGCCTGCGCGCTATTAAGGCAAGGCACACCTTGGGCTTGAAAATGGTTGAGCACCGCACAGCCCATTTTAGTACTACTAGCGCCAAAGCGTGGGATTACAGCATCGTAGTTTTCGAGTGGCAAGGCGGGATCTTTGTATTTGGCTTGATAATAAAAATGAACTTGCTCGCCTTCGATTTTTAGCGCAAAGCGATTTGGGTCTAAAATATCTAATTGATGGCCGCCACTTTCAGCCGCCTCCAGTAGGCGCTGACAGCTATAAAGGCGAGGCTCACGACAGAGCATTAATAATTTCATCTTTTTTGTTACATCGGTTTAGTTTAGCTGATATGTTACACCAATTACGGCAATGGGAAAAAACTTTTCGATTTTAAGCCAATTTCAGTTAAAATAAAGGAGTTTAAATCACTTTTTAAGGAGCTAGTATGTTTGTTGTTATTTTTGGTCGCCCAGGTTGTCCATATTGCGTGCGCGCAAAAGAATTGGCGGAAAAATTGGAAAAAAGCCAAGAGGATTTTAGCTATCGTTATATCGACATCATTGCTGAAGGCATCAGCAAAGCGGATTTATCCAAATCCGTTGGCAAACCCGTTGAAACCGTGCCACAAATCTTTGTTGACGAGCAACCCATCGGCGGCTGCACTGACTTTGAAGCCTTTGTGAAAGAAAAATTTGGTGTGGTGGCGTAACCGCACTTTTGTTTAGAAACGCACTGCGTTGGCAGTGCGTTTTTTTTAAGGAGTGATATGGAAAGTTTACCTAACTGCCCGCAGTGTCAGGGCGAATACGTTTACAGTGACGGCGTACATCTCGTTTGCCCAAGCTGCGGTTTTGAGTGGCACCCTGATGACGCGCCAGCCGATGACGACGCCTTGATCGTGAAAGACGCCAACGGCAATTTGCTCAGTGACGGCGACAGCGTGATTTTGGTTAAAGATCTCAAAGTCAAAGGCTCGTCGATGGTGCTGAAAAAGGGCAGCAAGGCGAAAAACATCCGCTTGGTGGACGGTGATCACAATGTGGATTGCAAAATCGACAGCGTGAGTATGATGTTGAAATCGGAATTTTTGAAAAAAGCCAACTAGGCTGCACTTTAAAAGTGCGGTTTTTTATAAATACGCCGCCATAATCACGGCATTTTCTCGTTTGCCATCGGCGGTGGGATAGTAGTTCTTGCGCAGGCTGACTTCATTAAAGCCGAGCTTGTCGTAAAGGTGCTGGGCGCGTTGGTTTGACTGGCGCACCTCAAGCCAAAGTGTGGCCACCCCTTGCGCGCGTAGGCTCTCCATCAACGCGCTTAACAATGCTTTGCCTAGGCCTTGGCGTTGATACTCTGGTGCGATGGCAAGGTTAAACAGGGTTGCCTCATCCAGCACCACTTGGCAGATGGCAAAGCCGGCGATGTGGCCTTGGTGGGTGATTTTTAAATTGCAATAATGCTCGCCTTGATTGTTGCACAGCGTGCCAAACGACCACGGCACGGCGTGGGCGGCGCATTCAATGGCATAAAGTGCGGTGAAATCGGCTTGCGTGACAGGGCTAATGGTCATTGGTTTGCTCTTCTAGCAGCGAGCTGGTTTGCAAGTCGTGCCACAGCGCACGCTTGGCCTGCGCGCTGGCTTTCAGCTGCGCCCAATCAGGCAAAGTGAGCTGGCTTGCCACACAGTGTGCGTTAAATGCGGGGGCAACGGCAGGGGTGCCGACAAACCAAAGTGAGAGCGGATGCTGGCAGGCGATGCGCGGCAATTGTTCAGGGGTGGCAACATGGCAATGTTCTGCGCGCAGATGCAACGCACGCAAAATATCTGCAAACAGCGGATGCGGCAGCTGAGGGTTCGGTTGAATAATCAGCAATTTCACCTGTGCACCGAGCTGCAACAAACTCGCCCCTTGAAAGACCTGTGGACGACGGATTTGCCAAGTGGTGATGCCCATTTGAGCCAAAAGTTGCTGCTGGCGTGACATATTGCCCCTTGAATGTAAGTTTTTGCAAGAATGCGCTATAATGGCGCCATTTTAGCGTATAACGAATAGGATTTGTAGTGTTAAGTGTTGAAAGCCAAGTGCTCACCCGTCACCGTGATTTGCTCGCGGGCAAATCGCTGCATTTTGCTGGTTTTGTGCGAGATGATTTTCCTTGTCAGCAAATTAGTCAAAGTGCGGTTTCACTCAGCAGTGTGTATTTTGACTATGTTCATCAAGCCAGCACATTGCCCAATGTGCATTTTGGATTGCCAGCGCAATGGCAGGCTGAGGTGTTGGTTTACTATTGGGGCAAAAATAAGCAAGAAGTGCGCTTTGAATTGACGCATTTGCTCAGCTTGGCTGATGTTGGCCAGCGCGTGCTGATTGTGGGGGAAAATCGCGCGGGCGTGCGCTCTGTGGAAAGTTTATTAGCCCCGTTCGGCGCTGTTCAAAAAATAGATTCCGCCCGCCGCTGTGGGCTTTATCATTTCACCCTTGAGCGCGTGCCAACGTTTTCGTTAGATGGTTATTGGCGTTGTTACACGCCAGCAAACCTTGCGGGGTTGCGCCTATTTAGCTTGCCTGGGGTGTTCAGCGCTGGTGAATTGGACGCGGGCACCGCACTTTTGCTCTCCACCTTGCAAAGTGCGGTCAAAGGGCGCGTGTTGGACGTGGGCTGCGGGGCGGGCGTGATTGGCGCGTATATTAAGCAGAAAAACCCCGCCATTGAATTGGTGCAAAGTGATATTCACGCCATGGCGATTGCCTCAAGCCAGCGTACCTTGGTAGAAAACGGCCTGCATGGCGAGGTGGTGGCCAGTGACGTGTTCTCGCATATTGAAGGCAAATTTAATTTAATCATCTCCAACCCACCGTTTCATGATGGGGTTGACACGGCGTATGCTGCCACCGAGCGGTTGATTGCGCAAAGCAAAGCCCATTTGTATTCAGGCGGTGAGTTGCGGCTGGTGGCTAATGCCTTTTTGCCGTACCCCGACATGCTCGCGCGTGCCTTTGGGCGAGTGGAAGTGCTGGCGCAAAGTAGTAAGTTCAAAGTCTATCGCGCTTTTGCCTAAGGGTGAAACTTGCTATAATTTGCAAAACGTGTTGCAGGAAACCATTATGACCGATTCAATTATGCCAAACAAACCTGTTATTATTGCCATTGCTGGCGCTTCGGCTTCGGGCAAAAGCCTGATTGCTTCCACCATTCATAAAGAGCTGTGTGAAGAATTTGGCGGTGATGACCAAATTGGCATTATCAGCGAAGATTCATACTATAAAGATCAAAGTCATCTCACCTTTGAGCAGCGCATTCAAACCAATTATGATCACCCAAGCTCAATGGATCATGACCTGCTAGTACACCATTTGCAGCAGCTTAAAGCTGGCCACGCCATTGAAGTGCCAGAATACGATTATGTGGAGCACACCCGTACCCACAAAACGCACACCTTCAAACCCAAACGCATTATTATCCTAGAGGGCATTTTGCTGCTGACCGACGAGCGCATTCGCAATGAAATTAGCACCTCAATTTTTGTTGATGCGCCGCTGGATATTTGCTTTATTCGCCGCTTGCAGCGCGATATGCAAGAGCGTGGGCGCTCGATGGAGTCGGTGGTGTCGCAATACCGCAAAACGGTGCGTCCGATGTTTTTACAATTTATCCAGCCGTCAAAACAGTTTGCCGATGTGATTGTGCCCCGCGGTGGCAAAAACCGCATTGCGATTAATATGCTTAAGGCACAAATTATGCAAATTTTAAAATAAAGGAGTGGGCGATGAGATTATGTGATCGTGATATTGAGACCTATTTAGACAACGGCACTATTCGTTTAGATCCGCGCCCAAACAACGATAAAATCAACGGCGCTACGGTGGATGTGCGCTTGGGGCATTCGTTTCGTGTGTTTCGCGAATATAGCGCGCCTTATATTGATTTAAGTGGGCCAAAAGAGGCGGTTTCTCGCCAGCTTGACAGCGTGATGAGCGATGAAATTATCCTGCAAGATGACGAGGCCTTTTTCCTTCACCCTGGCGTACTGGCATTGGCGACCACCTATGAATCAGTCACTTTGCCAGCCAATGTGATCGGCTGGTTGGACGGGCGCTCATCGCTCGCACGCTTAGGCTTGATGGTGCACGTCACTGCCCATCGGATTGACCCAGGCTGGTCGGGCAAAATTGTGCTGGAGTTTTATAACTCAGGCAAATTGCCACTGGCGCTGCGCCCGAAAATGGTGATCGGCGCACTCAGCTTTGAAATTTTAAGCGGCGAGGCCGCGCGGCCTTATAACCATCGTCCTAATGCGAAGTACAAAAATCAACAAAGTGCGGTCGCCAGCCGCATAGATGAGGACAAAGCGTGAGCCGTGCTAAGCTATATGCTGCGCTGGGTGTATTGGCGCTGGTGGGTGTTGGGTATTTAGGTTTTACTCAGCTGCAGCAGGCAAAAGTGCGGTTGGCTGAACGGTTGAACCAAGTGCCAAACTTAACCTTTGGTGAGCTGAGTTTGGGCGTGTGGCCATCACCCCAACTGCGCATAGATAATGTTCGCTATCAATTTGATGAGCACCAACTGCGCGCGAGCGAAGTGGCTCTGAGTATTGACTGGTGGCGACTGCTGACATTACAAGAAACGATAAGTGCGGTGTTGGTCAATAATGGGCAATGGTGGCAGCATGACGATGTGCAAGCGGAACAAATTCGCGTACATATTGAGGATATTGACCCGAAAAACTATGTCTTTGGCAAGGTGCAATTGCAAGGCTATTACGGCGAAAATCCAATTGCCATGAGTGGCTGGGTGCAGCGCTTTAACAATGGCGTAAAAATTCATCAAGGGGTGTTCCGCTTAAGTCGCGCCAGCTATCGTGAAACGCTCAAGTCATTTGCACTTGAGGCGCGTGAGCTCAGTGTGGCGTATCAACCGTCAGGGTTGCAGCTGTTTTTACAGCAAGGCGCACTCAACCAAATGACCATTGATAAAGCGGTAGTCAATGTGCTCTCTCATCAAGCAGGTGCACCGAGTCTTGAAGTGGCGCTTTATCAACAAGGCGGGAAACTGTTACTGCGTGAGCGCAGCGAAAATGCGCGTGTTATCAGTGAAATTGAGGGGGATAACCTTGCCCTTGCGCCATGGTTTACGTTTTTTGATCGCCCTGTGATTGTGCAGGGGCGCGCTGATGTCAACGGTAAAATTGAGCGCGCACAGCGTGCGCCTTTGCAAGGTGAAATGCAATTAACCGTACATAATGCAACGGCTAACAGTTTAAATTTACTGGATATTTTAGGTCAATATGTGCCTGTGAAATATTATGCCGCAGACAAGCTCAAAGAAAAACAGTTGCCGTTAGACACCTTGCGGGTGAACCTTGATTGGACGGGGGAGCAACTGTATTTTCGCCAGATGCAAGGGCAGAATGCGCTTTTGGCGCTCAATGGCGCTGGCAAGGTGAATTTAGACAACCATCAATGTTTGTTTGAATTGAAACTCAATCCAACACGCTCAGATATAACGCAGCTGAGTTTACCCCTTTCGCTGTTTGGGCAGTGTAACGCATTGCAATACAAAGTGCGGTTAGATAAAGCACTCAGCCAAGAGCTGAAAAACAAAGCCAAAGCTTGGCTTGAAAAACAAGAGCAAAAATAAAAAACCGCACTTTCAAAGTGCGGTTTTTTCAGTACGCTACATTGCGCCAATCCAGTTTGGCAGCGCCAGTGAGATGGCTGGAATATAGGTGATGGCAATCAAGAAGGTTAGCATTAACAGTAACCACGGCATGGCCGCCTTGATTACTTGTGGCAAGGTCAAACCTGTGATCGCAGAGGACACAAACAAGTTCAAGCCGACAGGCGGGGTGATCATACCAATTTCCATATTTACCACCATAATCACACCCAAGTGAATTGGGTCAATGCCCAATTGAGTGGCGATAGGGAAGAGGATAGGCACCAAAATCAAAATAATCGCGGACGGCTCCATAAAAGCCCCAGCCATTAGCAAGATGATGTTGACCACAATCAAGAACTGCCACGCTTGCAAATCCATTTCCACCACAAGGTTGGTCAGTTGCTGTGGAATTTGTTCGGTGGTAAGTACATGAGCAAAAAGCATAGCATTGGCGATGATAAACATCAGCATAATGCTCAGCTTGCCCGCATCAAGCAATACTTTTGGGCACTCACGCAGTTTGATATCTTTGTAAACAAACACCGCGACAAAGAAGGAATACACCGCCGCTACCGCCGCAGCTTCTGTTGGCGTGAAGGCGCCACTGTAAATGCCACCTAAGATAATCACCATCAGGATTAAGCCCCAGAGCGCTTTACGCGCTGCGGCGAACCATTCGCGGACGCTTGCGCGTGGCAACGCAGGCAGCTTTTTAATGCGTGCGACAAGGTAGATCCCAATCATAAGTGCGCCGCCAAGCAAAAGCCCTGGCACCACACCTGCCATAAATAAGCGCCCAACCGAAGACTCTGTTGCGGCGGCATAAACCACCATTACTACTGATGGTGGAATCAAAATGCCGAGTGTACCTGCGTTACACACAATTCCCGTACCAAATTCTTTTGGATAGCCTGAACGCACCATGCCAGCAATTGCAATGGAGCCTACCGCCGCCACAGTGGCAGGGCTGGAGCCAGACAGTGCGGCAAAAAGCATACACGAGAGCACGGAGGCGATGGCTAACCCACCACGAATATGGCCGACAGTGGCATTGGCAAAGTCAATTAATCGCCGCGCCACGCCACCTGTGGTCATAAATGCGCCTGCTAGCAAAAAGAATGGAATGGCAAGCAAGGTGTAGTGTTCGGAGGTTTCAAACAGTTTGATCGCAACAGAACTTAGCGTGTCTTGACTAAAAAAGATAATGGTCAAGGAGCCTGATAAACCCAAGGCGACAGCAATAGGTACGCCGATGAGCATTAAAATAAATAGACAAGCGAATAAAAATAAAATCGTCATAACCGCTCCTTAATGATGTTCTTCTTGCAATTTCACGGCGTCTTTGGCTTCATCGGCGAGACCAAGATCGTTTTGTTTACCTTGCAAAATGCGAACAAAAATTTCTAAAAAGCGTGCAAAAATCATGCCATAGCCGATTGGAATGATAAGCCCAATGTGCCATAGTTGAATGCCGAAATCGTGCAAATCATCGGCGCCGACATTGGCAATCAAAAGCGCTTTGACCCATTCATAGCTGGCGAAGGTAATTAAACCTGCATAGATCAAACACGCGGCACAAGCGATAATGCTGATTATGCGTTGTATGGGTGTTGAGAATTTTTTCACGATGGCATCCACGCCGATGTGCCCTGCAGTGCGAACACCATAAGACGCGCCGAAAAAGATCAACATGGCAAATAATAATTTAGTTAGTGCTACACTCCATGTCATTTCTTGTGCCACGGTGATACAAAAATCCCCTATGGGTAAAAAAACATTTTCCAGCGACGGGAATGCGTCAGCAAGATCATAAAATGGTGTGTAGAGATTGTTGAACATCACATAGCTGAACGTCACCAGCGTCATGGCCGCCAGTGAGGTTGCGATCATGAATTCTTCTAATTTTCCCCAAAAGTAATTAAACCACTGCATAACTATGCCTTCTCAAGGTAGGATAAAGTGCGGTTGAACCGCACTTTTATAGTTGGATTATTTATTGTTTGATGCTTCCGCGGCTTGGATCAAATCAGCACCAATGGCACCTTCAAATTTTTTCCAAACTGGGCGCATGGCTTCACGCCATTCTTTACGTTGCTCTGGGGTGAGTATGATAATTTCACTGGTACCCGCTTCTTGGATACGTTTTTTATCCGCGAGGTTAAATTCGTGGGATTTTTGGTTCACACTGTCGCTGACGGTTTCCATGATTTCGCTCAAGCCCTTGCGCACATCGTCAGGCAAGCCGTCCCAGAATTTGGTATTGACGATAACCATGTAAGAGAGCAGCCCGTGGTTAGACTCGGTAATGTATTTTTGTACCTCGTTGATTTTTTGCGAATAGATGTTGGAATACGGGTTTTCCGCCCCGTTTACAACACCAGTTTGTAAGCCTTGATACATTTCACCAAAGGCCATTTTGCGTGGTACAGCGTGTAATTGTTTAAATTGTGCATCAAGGACATCTGAATTTTGTACACGGAATTTCAAGCCGCGTGCATCTTTTGGTACGATCAATTTTTTGTTAGCAGAAAGTTGTTTGAGATCGTTGTTCCAATAGCCAAGACCAGTAATGCCTTTGTCTTTCATACTTTCCAGCAAGCTTTTGCCTGCGTCGCTTTTTTCAAAGCGTTGCACCGCTTCAATGTCATCAAACAAGAATGGCAAATCGAATAATTGGATTTTAGGGGTGTATTTGTCAAATTTAGCTAGCGATGGCGCGAGCATTTGCACGTTGTTTAACAATAACGCTTCCATCTCTTTGCCGTCGCCGTAGAGTGAGGAGTTGGAATACACTTCAACTTTAACCTGACCTGGGAATTTTTCTTCGGCCATCTTTTTAAACAGTAATGCGCCTTGACCTTTTGGGGTTTCATCTGCTACTACGTGAGAAAATTTAATCACAATAGGTTCTGCGGCAAAGGCGTTTGAGGAAAATACAGCACCAAGTGCGGTTGCCGAAACGAGTACGCTAAGTAGATTTTTCTTCAATTTCATAAGGCGATCCTTTACGTTGATTTGATTAAAAGTTGCTTTTATTGCACCTATACAATAGCAATGGATAAATTTTAGTAAATTACCTTTTCTTGAAAAGTTGATCTTGTTCGCAAAAATTTAACAAGTTTTTCACTCTTTTGTGGTATTTGCGACATTTTTGAGCAGTGTTAGTGGAGTAGGTTAGGGATATATGAAAGATTATTTACTTTTATAGTAACTTTAGTTATTATTATGGCGTTTATAATTAAGTGCGTATTGATTGAAGGAGATACACCGATGATTAATTTTTCCGATATTGAGAATTCAATAAAACAGTGTGCTCAATCAGAAACGGATATGCCAATTGAAAAAGTCTTAACTATTCGCTTGATGATGCATACGGTTAATGGCTATTTAGAACACCGCAATAAATTGCTCAAACAATGGGGGCTGAATGACACCTTATTTATGGCGCTTGCAGTGCTGTTTACTCAGCCTGACTACACCATTCAACCCTCAAAATTAAGTGAAATTTTAGGTTCATCACGCACTAATGCCACCCGCATTTCAGATGATTTAGTGGAGCGCGGTTGGATTGAACGAGTGATGAGCTCAACCGATCGTCGCTGCTTTTTGCTTAAGCTCACCAAAGAGGGGCACGAATTTATTAATGCGCGCCTGCCAAAGCAGTGGGAGAACATTAATGCTGCCTTTAATGGGCTTAGTGCACAGGAAATTGAGCAGCTCTATGCTATTTTGCACAAGTTAGCCAATAACGTTGGCGTTGCATAATAACAACAATAATAAAAGGTACACTTATGTCAAACACTCATACCGCCTCTGAGCCAGCACAACAGGTACAGTTAGGCAAAACCAAAGCGAGTAAAAGCCGTAAACGTAAAAAAGCACTCAGCATTTTTGCGTTGGTGCTGATTGTGATTGCCATTGCAAGTTTTGCTTATTGGTTTTTCTTCCTCAAAGGCTATGAAGAAACTGAAGATGCCTATGTTAACGGTAATCAAGTGATGGTTTCCGCCCAAGTGCCAGGCAATATTGCCAGCATCAACTATGAAAATACCGATTATGTGGCCGCAGGTGATGTTCTGCTTACGTTAGACGACACCAATGCCAAACTTGCCTTTGAACAAGCCAAAGCAAACTTGGCTGGCGCTGTGCGCCAAATTGGTCAGCTTCGCCATCAAGTGTCACAACTTAAATCGATGGTTGAGGCCAAACAAATTGCTTATAACCAAGCGCAAGCTGATCTTGACCGCCGTGTGGCTTTGGGCAAAACGGGCGCGATTGCCAAAGAGGCATTGCAACATGCGAAAGATAATGCCACGGCCGCTCACGCAGGGCTGAAAGCTGCGCAAGATCAACTGGCGGCAACAAAAGCCCTTTTAGGCGAGAGCGATTTGCCCTCTCAACCGAGCGTGCAACAAGCGGCTGTGGCGCTGCGCAAAGCGTGGTTGGATTTGCAACGCACTCAAGTGATTGCCCCTGTCAGTGGTCATATCGCGCGCCGTAGCGCACAAGTGGGCGCCATGGCAGGCATGGGCACGCCACTTTTGGCCATTATTCCTAGCAAAGAAGTGTGGGTGGATGCTAACTTCAAAGAAACGCAACTGAAAGATATGCGCGTGGGGCAGAGTGTCAAACTCTATTTCGATATGTATGGCGATATTGAGTTTGATGGCCGCGTAGTCGGCATTGAGCCAGGTACCGGCAGCGCATTTTCCTTATTGCCAGCGCAAAATGCGACGGGGAACTGGATCAAAGTGGTGCAACGGGTGCCCGTGCGTATTGCGCTCGAGCCAGAGCAGATTGAAAAACACCCGCTGCGAATTGGCCTTTCTGCCAAAGTGGAGGTGCACACCGCTGAGCGCGAAGGTGACAATTTAGCTGCCGTCAGCTCAGGCGAACCGCTCTTTGCCACTGACACACTCAATTACAATCAGCAAGAGGCGGACGCGTTAATTCAACGCATCATTCGTGACAACGCACAGCAATAGGACACGGTATGCAAAAGACCTACCCGCCGCTTAAAGGTGGTGCATTGGTGGTGCTAACTTTAGCACTAGCTTTAGCCACGTTTATGCAGGTGCTTGACTCTACTATTGCGAACGTGGCAATTCCAACTATCGCAGGGGATCTTGGTGCCTCCATTAGTCAAGGCACTTGGGTGATCACCTCGTTTGGGGTGGCGAATGCGGTGGCAATTCCGATCACGGGTTGGCTGGCTAAACGCATCGGTGAAGTGCGGTTATTTTTATTTGCGACCGCACTTTTTGTGCTGTTCTCTTGGCTGTGTGGCATTTCCCACAGCCTTGGCATGCTAATTTTTTGCCGCATTATGCAAGGTCTAGCAGCTGGTCCCATCATTCCGCTGTCGCAAAGTTTGCTGCTAAATAACTATCCGCCAGAGCGCCGCGGTATGGCATTGGCGTTTTGGTCAATGACGGTGGTTGTTGCACCCATTTTTGGCCCAATTTTAGGCGGCTGGATCAGTGACAACCTCCACTGGGGTTGGATTTTCTTTATCAATGTACCTATTGGTCTTGCGGTGGTGGTGATGTCGTGGAAAACCATTGGCAAGCGCGAAAGCGAGATTGTGCAGCAACCTGTTGATGGCGTTGGGCTGGTGTTGTTGATCTTGGGTGTGGGCTGCTTGCAGCTGATGCTTGACCAAGGCCGTGAGCAAGATTGGTTTAACTCCACTGAAATTGTGGTGCTGACCATTATTTCTGTGATTGGTTTGACCGCACTTATCATCTGGGAGCTGACCGACGACAATCCCGTGGTGGACATTTCACTGTTTAAATCACGCAATTTCACCATTGGTTGTTTGAGCACCAGCTTGGCGTTTTTAGTTTATATTGGCTCGGTGGTGCTTATTCCATTGCTGCTGCAAAATGTGTTTGGTTACACCGCAACCTGGGCAGGATTGGCCGCAGCACCAGTTGGCATTTTGCCGATTTTGCTCTCGCCAATTATCGGCAAATACGGTGCTAAAATTGATATGCGGCTGTTGGTCACTTTGAGCTTTTTTGTCTATGCCGCGACGTTCTATTGGCGCG
Organism: Spirabiliibacterium pneumoniae; assembly: GCF_014884995.1. GTDB lineage: Bacteria > Pseudomonadota > Gammaproteobacteria > Enterobacterales > Pasteurellaceae > Spirabiliibacterium > Spirabiliibacterium pneumoniae. The sequence goes on along the minus strand of NZ_JABMII010000006.1, from coordinate 15,028 downwards.
CCATAACTTTCGAACCGAACATGACTTTTATGGACGTGGCACTACCGCAATTTGTGCAAGGATTGGCGGTGGCGTGTTTCTTTATGCCACTAACGACGATAACCCTGTCTGAAATCCCGCCAGAAAAAATGGCCTCAGCGTCGAGTTTATTCAACTTTTTGCGGACGTTAGCCGGCTCAGTAGGTACATCGCTGACTACCTTTTTGTGGTATCGCCGTGAAGCACTGCATCATGCGCAGCTTACCGAGTTTATCTCACCGTATAACATCAACTCGCAGCTATTTTATGACCAAATGCACCAGCTTGGCATGAACGACACTCAAATTGGGATGTATCTCGCCCGCCTGATCACAGGTCAAGGTTTTATTCTCGGTGCTAACGAAGTATTTTGGCTCTCGGCACTCATCTTCTTGTCTTTATTTATCGTCATCTGGCTGGCCAAGCCCCCGTTCAGTCATGCAGGCCCCCCAAAGGTAAAGCAGCATAAATAAAAGTGCGGTTTGTGTCAGTAAAATGCTTCAGTGCGAATAAGACGGGCTAAATCCAATATTACTGGATTTAGCCCTTGAATGTACTCAATGTTTGGCGGTGCAAACCGCACTTTGGCTTAGGCGTTGAGACTATTCAACATCTTTCGCTTTGTAGGTTGGGTTCATTAAGTTTTCTGGTGATAGAATATCATCAAGTTGTTCTTCACTTAATAAGCCTTTTTCTAACACCACTTCACGCACGCTGCGGCCTGTTTGGGCGCAGATTTTACCAATTACATCGCCATTGTGGTGGCCAATGAATGGGTTGAGATAGGTGATGATGCCAATGGAGTTGAGTACATAGTTTTCGCACACTGCTTTGTTAACGGTGATGCCATCTACGCATTTATCGCGCAAATTCACGCAGGCATTCGCCAATAATGAAATGGTTTCAAACATGGCTTGCCCGATCACAGGTTCCATTACGTTGAGCTGTAATTGCCCTGCTTCAGCAGCGAAAGTGACGGTTAAATCATTGCCAAAGACTTTAAAACACACTTGGTTGACCACCTCTGGCACCACTGGGTTCACTTTGGCTGGCATGATAGATGAGCCTGCTTGCAATTCTGGCAGATTGATTTCATTCAAGCCTGCACGTGGGCCAGAGGAGAGTAAACGTAAGTCGTTGCAGACTTTCGACATTTTCACTGCGGTACGTTTCAGCGCGCCGTGCATCATCACATAAGCACCACAGTCGGAGGTGGCTTCAATTAAGTTTTTAGATGAAGTGCAAGGCAGGCCTGTCACTTCTGCCAAATAGCGAGTGGCAAGTGCTGGATAACCTTTTGGCGTGTTAACACCTGTTCCGATAGCGGTTGCGCCTAAATTCACTTCAAGTAGTAATTGCGCAGTGCGCTCAAGGTTGGCAATTTCTTCTTCTAACAACACGGAGAAGGCCTCAAATTCTTGTCCCACGCTCATTGGCACGGCATCTTGCAATTGGGTGCGTCCCATTTTCATTACATGGGCAAATTCTTTCGCTTTGTGTTCAAAACCTTCTTGCAGGTAGCGAATTTTTTCCACTAATTCTATTAATGAGGTGTACACCGCAATGCGGAACCCTGTTGGGTAGGCATCATTGGTGGATTGGCTGGCATTGACGTGATCCATTGGGTCGAGATATTGATACTCGCCTTTTTTATGACCTAAAATTTCTAACGCCAAGTTAGCCACCACTTCGTTGGTGTTCATATTCACAGATGTGCCCGCACCACCTTGATACACATCAGAGGGGAATTGATCAAGGCATTTACCTTCTTCAAGCACTTGATCACAGGCTTTAACAATTGCCTCGCCGACGGCTTTCGGGATGACTTTCAACTCCATATTAGCCTTGGCGGCAGCTTTTTTCACCATCACCATGCCACGCACAAAAGCTGGAATATCAGAAATTTTAGCACTCGAAATATTGAAATTTTCTACTGCACGCAAGGTGTGAATGCCCCAATAGACATCGGCTGGCACATCACGTTCACCTAACAAATCTTTTTCTTTTCTAAACGCTGTCATAACATCTCCTTTCATTGGTTTGTAACTCGTTGTGGTTACCATTTTACGCAAAATCGCGCCGAGATCATTCGACATTAATTTATTTTATACATTACTTTTTGTAATGTATTCTAGTCTTGAAAACCGCACTTTTACCCCCCACTTTACTTATATCGTTCTCTAAAGGAGCAAAGCATGCCATTTTTGATTTTTTTCGCGATTATCGCGCTTTATGTTTATCTTGAATTGACGTTGTTGGTGAGTATCGGCAGTGCCATTGGTGTGTTCCCACTGTTACTTTTGCTGGTGTTGTCTTCATTGGTGGGCTTATTTTTGATTCGTATGCGTGGCTGGTACACCATGATGAAACTGCAACAACAGTTGCGCGCAGGCGAAATTCCTTCTCGCAGTTTGTTTCAAGGCGCGATTTGGATCACTGCTGGCGTGTTATTTTTTATACCTGGTTTTTTAAGTGATATTGTTGCCATTTTACTGCTCTTACCTAGTACCAGTTTACTGCTTGAGCGCTGGCTGATTAAACGTGTGAAAGGCTTTCGCGTTTTCCAGCGTTTTGGACAATTTCAACAGGCTCAACGCCAAGATGATAACACCGTGTTTGAGGCGGAATATGCGAAAAAAGCCGATGATGGCCGCACTTTAAAATAATTTTTAATTTACCCCTTGAAACGCCAGCAACGCGCCCATATTAATGGGTGTATCAAATTAAACGCTTGGCGTTTTGTGTTTTTAACCTATGAAGGAGTTTTTACATGAATATTCGTCCATTACACGATCGCGTGATTATCAAACGTGAAGAAGTTGAAACAAAATCGGCTGGCGGCATTGTGCTGACAGGCTCTGCGGCAACCAAATCGACCCGTGGCAAAGTGCTGGCTGTAGGAAAAGGTCGCATTTTAGAAAATGGTCAAGTTCAACCTCTCGATGTAAAAGTTGGCGACACAGTGATTTTTAATGAAGGTTATGGCGTGAAAGCAGAAAAAATTGACGGTGAAGAAGTGTTAATTTTATCTGAAAATGATGTCCTTGCAATTGTAGAATAATGTAGCGAAAACGAAAAAGAAGGAATAACGATTATGGCAGCAAAAGACGTAAAATTCGGCAACGACGCACGTATTAAAATGTTAGACGGCGTGAATGTATTAGCCAACGCGGTAAAAGTCACCCTTGGACCAAAAGGTCGCAACGTAGTGTTAGATAAATCATTTGGAGCACCAACCATCACCAAAGACGGCGTTTCCGTTGCACGTGAAATCGAATTAGAAGATAAATTCGAAAATATGGGCGCACAAATGGTGAAAGAAGTGGCCTCTAAAGCTAACGACGCAGCAGGTGATGGCACCACCACCGCAACAGTGTTAGCGCAAGCGATTGTAACCGAAGGCTTAAAAGCGGTGGCTGCAGGCATGAACCCAATGGATCTCAAACGCGGCATCGACAAAGCGGTGAGTGCTGGCGTTGAAGAGTTGAAAAAACTGTCTGTGCCATGTGCGGACTCCAAAGCAATTGAGCAAGTGGGCACCATTTCGGCCAACTCTGACAACACCGTAGGTAAATTGATTGCTCAAGCCATGGATAAAGTGGGCAAAGAAGGTGTGATCACCGTTGAAGACGGCAGTGGCTTAGAAGATGAATTAAGTGTTGTAGAAGGTATGCAATTTGACCGTGGCTATCTTTCTCCTTATTTCATCAACAAGCCAGAAACAGGCAGCGTGGAGCTCGACAACCCATACATTTTGTTGGTGGATAAAAAAATCTCGAATATCCGTGAATTGTTGCCTGTATTGGAAGCTGTGGCAAAAGCAGGCAAACCGCTCTTTATCGTGGCAGAAGATGTTGAAGGCGAAGCTCTTGCAACATTAGTCGTTAATACTATGCGTGGCATCGTGAAAGTAGCAGCTGTTAAAGCTCCAGGCTTTGGTGATCGTCGTAAAGCGATGTTGCAAGATATTGCGATCTTAACCGCAGGTACTGTGATTTCAGAAGAAATCGGCATGGAACTCGACAAAGCAACTCTGGCTGAGCTTGGTCAAGCGAAACGTGTTGTGATCACGAAAGACAACACTACCATCATTGATGGTATTGGGGAACAAGAACAAATTAGTGCGCGTGTGACCCAAATTCGCCAACAAATCGAAGAGTCAACTTCCGATTACGATCGCGAAAAACTGCAAGAACGCGTTGCCAAACTGGCAGGCGGTGTTGCCGTGATCAAAGTGGGTGCTGCGACCGAAGTGGAAATGAAAGAGAAAAAAGCCCGCGTTGAAGACGCTCTGCACGCAACTCGCGCTGCGGTTGAAGAAGGCGTGGTTGCTGGTGGTGGTGTCGCACTTATCCGTGTTGCTAGCGAATTGGCGAACCTCACAGGCGATAATGAAGAGCAAAATGTTGGCATTAAATTGGCATTGCGCGCGATGGAAGCGCCACTTCGTCAAATCGTTACCAACGCAGGTGAAGAAGCCTCTGTTGTTGCTCGCAACGTGAAAGATGGCAAAGGCAATTACGGCTACAATGCAGCCACTGAAGAATACGGCGACATGGTTGAAATGGGTATCCTCGATCCAACCAAAGTAACCCGTTCAGCACTGCAATTTGCTGCTTCTATTGCTGGCTTAATGATCACCACTGAATGTATGGTAACTGAGCTGCCAAAAGCTGACGCACCAGACATGGGCGCTGCTGGCATGGGCGGCATGGGTGGAATGGGCGGTATGATGTAACCCCTTCCACATCAAAACATAAACAAAACCGCACTTTGACTTTAAAGTGCGGTTTTTTTATTTTCGACAAGGCCATTTCATACACCCCCATAGGGCGATTATCACAAGTAGTGGGCGTTACATCGCATGTGTAGGTTATTCAACCGCACTTTTATTTTTTGATCTCAATAAGTTATAATAAAGGCGAAGCTATCACAAAGGAGGCGTGTATGAAAATTACAAGTTCAGGCATTACAAACGGCGTGATTGATGACAAATACGGCAAGCGTGGTGCGCTTGTTAGTGAGTTTGGCATGCCAACCTGTTCGCTGCCATTGGAAATCAGTGACGCACCAGCAGGCACCAAATCATTTGCTATCGTATTGGAAGACAAAGACGCGGTGCCTGTGTGTGGCTACACGTGGATTCACTGGCTGGCAGCCAATGTGAAACGTGAAGTATTAGAAGAAAACGACAGCACTTCAGCGACCGATTATGTTCAAGGCACCAACAGTTGGTCGGGCAAAATTGCCAGCCAAGATCGTCTGCATTGCGCCTGTTATGGTGGCATGGCTCCGCCTGATCAAGCCCACCGCTATGAGCTTTATGTCTATGCGCTTGATTGCGAGTTAGAGCTTGAGTCTGGCTTTCATTTCAATGAGCTACATTTTGCTATGCAAGGGCATATTCTCGCCCAAGCCTACCTTGTTGGCACCTATGATGCCTAATCTTAACAGCAGCCCCATTGGGGCTGTTTTTTTATGATAAAACGTATTATTTCCCGCCATTTCACAGTATAATAACCCCATTTTATTTCATCGAATGCAAACGAGAACTGGCAATGAACAGCAAATTTAATGTAAAAACCTTTCAAGGTATGATTTTGGCCCTACAAGACTATTGGGGCGAGTTGGGATGCACCATCGTGCAGCCGCTGGATATGGAAGTGGGCGCGGGCACCTCGCATCCGATGACTTGCCTGCGCGCCTTGGGGCCTGAACCGATGGCAAGCGCCTATGTGCAGCCATCACGCCGCCCAACTGATGGCCGCTATGGCGAAAACCCAAACCGTTTGCAGCATTATTACCAATTCCAAGTGGTGCTCAAACCCTCACCAGACAACATTCAAGAACTCTATCTCGGCTCACTGAAAATGCTCGGCTTTGACCCAACTCAACACGACATCCGCTTTGTGGAAGACAACTGGGAAAACCCAACACTGGGCGCGTGGGGCTTAGGCTGGGAAGTGTGGCTCAACGGCATGGAAGTGACCCAATTTACCTACTTCCAACAAGTCGGCGGCTTGGAGTGCAAGCCTGTGACGGGCGAAATCACCTATGGGCTTGAGCGCTTAGCGATGTACATTCAAGGCGTGGACAGCGTCTATGACCTCGTGTGGTCCGACGGCGTGCTGGGCAAAACCACCTACGGCGATGTGTTCCACCAAAATGAAGTGGAGCAGTCCACCTACAACTTTGAATACGCCGACACCGATTTCCTCTTCCACTGTTTTGAACAATATGAAAAAGAAGCCAAAGCGCTATTGGATCTGGAAAAACCGCTGCCACTACCCGCTTATGAACGCATTTTGAAAGCGGCGCACAGTTTTAACTTGCTTGACGCCCGCAAAGCCATCTCCGTGACCGAACGTCAACGCTACATCCTACGCATCCGCGCGCTGACAAAAGGTGTCGCCGAAGCCTACTACGCCAGCCGCGAAGCGCTTGGCTTCCCGATGTGTGGGAAATATAAATAATTAGAGCATAATGTTGGATTTGGATAACTTTCGAGAAGATACTTGCTAGTTAGTAACGAAAAGACTAAATAAGAAAAATATTACTGATCTGGCAGATGAAATCCTCGGTAGACATAAGATTTTAATATCTGGAGGCATTATGAATAAAAATAATGTTGGGAATATTTCTAATGTTACTAATTCTACTATTGTTATCGGTGATGATAATCAAACAAATATCACGATAACAATAGATAGTCTTTTTTTAGAAGGTAAGGAAATTATAAAAAACTTTAAGGAAGAGCAAAAAGATAAGAAGAATAAACTCATAAAAAAGTGTGGCAATACTTTAATTTTATTTGTGTTTTTGTTTTTTGTCTCTTGGTTTTTTTGTAGTGTCTTATCTATGTTTGTAGATATGGCAAAACTTACTATGATTTTGAGTATTATGGGTGTGATATCAACAATATATTCTTATTTAAGTAATTTAGATAAAGATAATCAAACACAGGAAGATTATCGTAATAGACTTAGAGATATAATAAGAATACTGAATTATCATAGACAAGGTGATTTGGCTTCAAAGTTGATGAGTGAATTTGAGAGAAAAAAATGACAACACAAAATTTTTTAGTTGAAATCGGCACGGAAGAGTTGCCACCGAAGGCGTTGAAATCGTTAGGATTGGCGTTTGCGGATAATGTTAAGACGGAGCTTGAGCAAGCGGGTTTGAGCTTTGAGAATGTAGAATGGTTTGCTGCACCGCGGCGTTTGGCGGTGAAAGTGAACGCACTTTTAACCGAGCAGCCGAGCAAAGAAATTGAAAAACGCGGCCCTGCGATTGCATCGGCGTTTGATGCTGATGGAAAACCGACCAAAGCGGCACTGGGCTGGGCGCGTGGTTGTGGTATTGAGATTGACCAAGCCGAGCGCCTGAAAACCGACAAAGGCGAGTGGCTGTTTTATCGCAGCGTGGAAGCAGGCAAGCAAACCAAAGCACTGCTGGCCGACATGGTAGCCAATGCGCTCTCTAAATTGCCGATTCCGAAACCGATGCGTTGGGGCGATAAAACGGTGCAATTTATCCGCCCTGTGCACACTGTGACGATGCTCTTTGGCGATGAGCTGATTGCAGGCGAGATTTTAGGTGTGAAATCCGACCGCACTTTACGCGGCCATCGCTTTATGGGCGAGCGCGAATTGCACATTGACAACGCAGATCAATATCCTGATATTTTGCTAGAAAAAGGCATGGTCGTCGCTGATTTTGAAACCCGCAAAAACAAAATTCGCCAAGACGCAGAAAAAGCCGCAGCTAAGCTCGGTGGCGTGGCAGACATTGAAGAAGATTTGCTCGATGAAGTCGCCTCTTTAGTGGAATACCCCGTGGTGCTGACCGCCAAATTTGAAGAGCGCTTTTTGGCCGTGCCAGCAGAAGCATTGGTTTACACCATGAAAGGTGACCAAAAATACTTTCCTATTTACGATGAAAACGGCAAATTGCTACCGCACTTTATCTTTGTTTCCAACATCAATCCAGACGATCCAAGCAAGATTATTGAAGGCAATGAAAAAGTGGTGCGCCCGCGTTTATCCGACGCCGAATTTTTCTTCAAAACCGATTTGAAACAAAAATTGGTAGATAACTTGCCACGCCTTGAAACCGTATTATTCCAAAAAGAGCTTGGCACGTTGCGTGAAAAAACCGCACGCATTGAAAAGCTTAGCGGTATCATCGCCGAACAGATTGGCGCGGATAAAACCAAAGCCGAGCGCGCAGGCTTGCTCTCAAAATGTGATTTGATGACCAACATGGTGTTTGAATTTACCGATACCCAAGGTGTGATGGGCATGCACTACGCCCGCCACGACGGTGAAGACGAAGGCGTGGCTGTTGCATTGAATGAGCAATATATGCCACGCTTTGCAGGCGACGAGCTGCCGAAAAGTGCGGTGGCGTGCTGTGTGGCGTTGGCGGATAAAATCGACACCCTCACGGGCATTTTCGGCATCGGTCAACACCCGAAAGGGGATAAAGACCCATTTGCGCTACGTCGCGCTGCGCTAGGTGTGTTACGCATTATTGTAGAGAAAAAGCTACCACTGGATTTACAAACTTTGGTTGAACGTGCGGTCGCGCTATATGGCGATAAACTCAGCAATAAAAATGTGGTCTCCGATGTGGTTGACTTCATGCTTGGGCGTTTCCGCGCCTGGTATCAAGACGAAGGCTTTGGCATTGATGTGATTCAAGCGGTGCTAGCGCGCCGCCCAACACGGCCAGCCGATTTTGATGCGCGCGTGAAAGCCGTTTCCCACTTCCGCCGCCTGCCACAGGCCGAGGCGTTGGCAGCGGCGAACAAGCGGGTGTCGAATATTTTGGCAAAAGTTGACGGCGAAGTGCCAAGTCATATCGACCGCACTTTATGTGTGGAAGCGGCGGAAAAAGCGCTGGCAGATGATGTGTTGCGCTTAAATACCGAATTGCAGCCGTTGTTTGCTGCAGGCGAATATCAACGCGCGCTGGAGCAACTCAGTGGCCTGCAAGAAAGTGTGGACGCTTTCTTTGAAAACGTGATGGTCAACTGCGACGACGAGAAACTGCGCAACAACCGTTTAGCAATTTTGTTCAATTTGCGTGAGCTGTTCTTGCACATTGCAGACATTTCGCTGTTGCAATAACGGCACGGGAGATAAGCCGTTTTATTGCAAAATAAAGCGGCTTTTTTATGGGGGAAGCACCATGCACACGATCGCACCTGAACAACGCAGCTATTACCTGATTGTGCAAGGCTCAAGCCTCTATTTGCCACATGATGAATTGCCCTTTGGGCAGGCGAGCGAGTTGGGGCTGGCGGGGCTAACAGGGTTGGTGATCGGTCAGCATCACGATAAGCCGCTTACGCTGGTGCTGGATTGTGCTGACCGCACTTTTGAGTTTACCTCGTTGCGCGCCTGCCTTGGCTGGGATGAGGCGCTGTTTAATGTGCTTAATCGTGGTGTGAGTTTGCACCATTTTTACCAAACACACCGTTTTTGCGCTAAGTGCGGTGCGCCAACGCGCATTATGCAACCGCAGGAAAGTGCGGTGGAATGCACAAAGTGCGGTCATCATACCTACCCGATTTTGTGCCCAAGTATTATTGTGGCGGTGCGCCGCGGCAAGCAGATTTTGCTCGCCAACCACCTGCGCCATAAAAACGAAAAAATGTACACCGTGCTCGCCGGCTTCGTTGAGCCAGGCGAAAGCCTTGAGCAAACCGTGGCGCGGGAAGTGTTGGAAGAAACGGCGATCCGAGTTAAAAATATCCACTATGTGGGCAGCCAACCGTGGGCATTTCCCAACTCGTTGATGATCGGCTTTTTGGCAGATTATGAAAGTGGCGAGATTGGCATTCAAGAAAATGAGCTTGCCGATGCGCAGTGGTTTGACCTTGACCGCACTTTGCCACAATTGCCGCCGGCGGGCACGATTGCGCGCAAACTGATTGCCATGACAGAACAACTATATAAGGACGAACAATGTCAGAATTAAAAAACGACCGCTATTTGCGCGCGCTGTTGCGTGAGCCTGTGGATGCCACGCCGATTTGGATGATGCGTCAAGCGGGGCGTTATTTGCCAGAATACAAACAAACCCGCGCGCAGGCGGGCGATTTTATGTCGCTGTGCCGCAACGCTGAGATGGCTTGTGAAGTGACGTTGCAGCCGTTGCGCCGCTATGATTTAGATGCGGCGATTTTGTTTTCTGATATTCTCACCATTCCTGATGCGATGGGGCTGGGGCTGAGCTTTGGCGCGGGCGAAGGGCCGAAATTTGCCCACCCAATTGCATTAAGTCGTGATGTGCAAAATTTGCCAATCCCAGATCCTGAAGGGGAGTTGCAATATGTGATGAATGCTGTGCGTACCATTCATAAAGCGTTGGACGGACAAGTGCCATTAATTGGCTTTTCTGGCAGCCCGTGGACGCTGGCCACCTATATGGTTGAAGGGGGCACGAGCAAGGCGTTTACCAAAATCAAAAAAATGCTATACAGCGAACCGCAGTTATTGCATCAATTGCTCGACAAGCTCGCCAAGAGCGTGACGCTTTATCTCAATGCACAAATTGCCGCAGGTGCGCAGGCGGTGATGGTATTCGACACTTGGGGCGGCGTGTTGGCGCACCGTGAGTATCGTGAATTTTCGTTGCACTATATGCACCAAATTGTCGACGGCCTCACACGCATGGCGCGCAATCGTCGCGTGCCGATTACGCTGTTTACCAAAGGTGGCGGCTTGTGGCTGGAGGCGATTGCAGATACAGGCTGCGATGCAATTGGGCTGGATTGGACGGTGGATATTGCGCAAGCGCGCGCACGCGTGGGCGACAAAGTGGCGTTGCAAGGCAATTTAGACCCGAGTGTGCTTTACGGCTCAAAAGCCAGAATTGAAAGTGCGGTCGCAGATATTTTGCACGATTATGGCACAGGCTCAGGGCATGTGTTTAATCTTGGGCACGGCATTCATCAAGATGTGCCGGTGGAAAGCCCGAAAATTTTGGTTGATGCCGTGCATCAGCTGTCAAAACCGTATCATCAAGGATAATTTATGCGAAACCCGATTCACAAACGCCTAGAGCGCTTTGAAAGTTGGCAACATCTTGCCTTTATGACCGCACTTTGCGAGCGCATGCAGCCTAATTTTGCCCTTTTTTGGCAGCTGCATGAGCAGGATTATGGGCGTATTTATCACAATATTCTCAATCTCGTGTGGGAATATTTGACCGTTAAGGGCGCAAAGATCAATTTTGAAAGCCAGCTTGAAAAATTTGAAGATCTGATTCCGAATGTAAATGAATTTGATGAATACGGCGTATTTCCTGCTGTGGATGCGGCTCAAGCGTTATCTGAGCTGTTGCATGCCTTGATTTCAGGCGAAATGTTATCCCAATCAATTTTGGTGAGCCAGCTTTCATTGAAAACGGTGTCTGAACTGTTAGAAGCAGAGCAAGATCGCACATTAAATGAACAAGAATTGAAAGCCTGTGAGGAAATTGAACAGGAATTAGATGTTCAATGGTCTATCTATCGCGCCTTGAATGACGCCGAAGAACGGGATTTGGAACTACTCAATAGCTTAAAAAATGAGCTAAGAACGAGTGGTGTGAGTAATATTGGTATAAAAATTGACCGTTAAATGTGACTTCTCGCATATTTTGCGCATTTAATGCTTTTCATATCCAGTGCTTTGGATTAATCTTATATGGACTGTTTTTCAACAGATCTTGAACCAACGAAATTGATTATTCAATTGATACAAAAGTTATTTTAAACACTAATAAATGAGGGTTATTAATTATGAATAAAGCAGAATTAATTGATGCGATTGCAGCAGCTGCTGACTTGAACAAAAAACAAGCAAAAGCTGCTTTGGAAGCCACTTTAGAAGCGGTAACCAAAAGCCTGAAAAAAGGTGAGCCAGTACAATTGATCGGCTTTGGTACATTCAAAGTGAATGAACGTAAAGCTCGCACTGGTCGCAATCCACAAACTGGTAAAGAGATTAAAATCCCTGCAGCCAAAGTGCCTTCTTTCGTATCAGGTAAAGCACTGAAAGACGCTGTCAAAAAATAATTTTTGTTAGTTGTAAAAAGCCCTCGCGATGCGGGGGTTTTTTTATGGACGCAAAAGTGCGGTTGACTTTTGATTGTGTTTCGAATATAGTTTCGAACCGAAATTTAAAAACGATAGGTTCAACATGGCAACACAAGAGAGACGTGAAAGCATTCTTCAGCTGGCAATGCAACAAGGACAGGTGCAAGTAGAACAGCTTGTCACGCGTTTTGGCGTCTCTGAGGTGACTATCCGTAAGGACTTGACCGCACTTGAACAGCGTGGACAGTTAGTGCGCTGTTATGGTGGTGCAAAATTGTTGCCTGAAACGGAGAACGCACCGCACTTTTCACCGAGTCAGCAGCGCATTGCGAAAGCGGCAGCCGCATTAGTTGGCACCAATCAGCGGGTGATTATTGACTCTGGTTCCACCACCGCAGCATTGATCTCCGCACTGGAGCCTAAAAAAGGCTTGGTAGTGATGACAAATTCTTTAGATGTGGCCAATCAAATTCGAACACTGTCGAATGAGCCAACACTGTTAATGACAGGCGGTACATGGGATGTACGTTCGGATTCTTTTCAAGGCGTGATCGCTGAACAGGCCATTCGCTCTTATGACTTTGATTGGCTGTTTACGGGTGCAGATGGCATTGATGAGCGCGGCACGACAACGTTTAATGAAGTTGTGGGGTTGACTCAAGTGATGGCCAGTGCGGCACAAAAAGTGGTGGTGCTGGTGCAAGCACAAAAATTCGGGCGCAAAATGCCTAATCTTGAACTCAATTGGCAGCAGATCGATATTGTGATCACCGATAGTGATGTGCCTGCGAAAGTGCGGTCAGCTATCGAACAACATTCAGTACAACTGATTATTGCAAATTAACAACCAAAGGACATTTTATGTGTGGAATTGTAGGCGCTGTGGCACAGCGTGATGTGGCAGAAATTTTAATCGAAGGGCTTCACCGCCTAGAATACCGCGGTTATGACTCCGCAGGGGTGGCAGTGGTTGACCTTCAACACAATCTCCAGCGCGTACGCTGCTTAGGCAAAGTAAAAGCGCTTGATGAAGCGGTGGCGAAAAATCCTTTGATTGGGGGCACGGGCATCGCACACACCCGTTGGGCCACCCATGGCGAGCCGAGCGAACGCAATGCGCACCCGCATGTGTCAGGTGATATTGTGGTGGTACACAACGGCATTATAGAAAATCATGATGTGTTGCGCAAAGCGTTACAAGAACGCGGTTATGAATTTCAATCTCAAACCGATACAGAAGTTATTGCCCACCTCGTGGAATGGGAATACCGCAGTGCTGATACTCTCTTAAGTGCAGTACAAAGTGCGGTCAAGCAGCTGGAAGGTGCTTACGGCATGGTGGTGATGGACAAAAATGAGCCAGAGCATCTGATTGCGGCGCGTTCAGGCAGCCCTCTGGTGATCGGACTTGGGTTGGGTGAAAACTTTTTAGCCTCAGATCAACTGGCGCTGCTGAGTGTCACGCGTCGCTTTATGTTCTTAGAAGAAGGCGATATTGCAGAAATCACCCGTCGCACTATCGATATCTACAATACCGATGGTGAAAAAGTGGAACGCGCTGTGCATGATTCTAACCTTGAAAATGACGCAGCCGACAAAGGTAAATTCCGCCACTATATGCAAAAAGAGATTTATGAACAGCCATCCGCTATCATTAACACCCTAGAAGGGCGCATTTCAGGCAACTCAGTGGTGATTGATGCCATCGGTAACGGCGCACGCAACATTTTAGAAAAAGTCGAACATATTCAAATTGTTGCCTGTGGCACCAGTTATAACGCAGGCATGGTGGCACGCTATTGGTTTGAGTCTTTAGCAGGTGTTGGCTGCGATGTGGAGATCGCCTCAGAATTCCGCTACCGCACTTTTGTCACGCGCCCAAATAGCTTACTGATTACCCTTTCACAATCAGGGGAAACCGCCGACACTTTGGCCGCCTTGCGCTTGGCGAAAGAAAAAGGCTACATGAGCGCGATGACGATTTGTAACGTACCAGGCTCTTCGTTAGTGCGCGAAAGCGACTTGGCGTTTATGACGCGCGCAGGTGTTGAGATTGGGGTTGCATCGACCAAAGCCTTCACTACTCAACTTGTCACGCTACTATTGTTGGTGGCCGCGGTGGGTAAATTAAAAGGCAACTTGAATGAGGCACAAGAGCAACGCATTGTCAAAGCACTACAAAGTTTGCCAGCAAAAATTGAACAAGCGCTGACATTCGACAGCACCATTGAGCAGCTTTCAGAAGATTTCGCTGAAAAACACCACACCCTTTTCTTAGGCCGTGGCGAATATTACCCAATTGCGTTGGAAAGTGCGCTAAAACTCAAAGAAATTTCCTATATTCACGCAGAGGCCTATGCGGCAGGTGAACTTAAACATGGGCCATTGGCATTGATTGATGCGGATATGCCAGTTGTCGTGGTGGCGCCAAACAATGATTTGTTAGAAAAACTCAAATCTAACATTGAGGAAGTGCGCGCCCGTGGTGGGCAACTTTATGTGTTCGCCGATGAAAAAGCAGGTTTTGAATCCACCTCGGATATGAAAATTATTGCCATGCCAACCGTCGATGAAGTGGTGGCTCCGATTTATTATACTATTCCGATGCAGTTGCTGAGCTATCACGTTGCGCTTATTAAAGGCACCGACGTGGATCAGCCTCGCAACCTTGCCAAAGCGGTCACGGTGGAATAATCAATCTATCAAATGAATCCCAAGTGATCGCACTTGGGATTTTTTGCGAAACAACACCAATTTGGTGGTTTAATAATCATTTAAAAATCAAAACGACATTTTTTTGCAAAAAAGCCTTGCAAGGGAGAAAAAATTGCCTATAATACGCCTCCACAACGACACGCTATCGTGGAGAGTTAAAGTGCGGTGGCAAGGTGTCGTTTTTTGTTCTTTAACAAAATATCA
>NZ_JABMII010000005.1 GCF_014884995.1 Spirabiliibacterium pneumoniae | reverse complement strand
AATATTTGCGCTAAAATAACGCCACAGACAGGCGCAAAGCACGGCAGATAGGCAACCACCAAACCGAACAGCAAAACGCGCCTAAAGCCCGAAATAACGCCAATTTACAATTAAACCGAACAGGAAACCGAACAGATGGCACTCACGCAGAAACGGATTAATTTCTGCAATGCTTACCTAGAAACAGGCAACGCTAGTGAGGCATACAGGCAGGCCTATAACGCCGAGAAAGCAAGAATTTGTGATCAAGATCTAAAATTTTTATTACATAGTTTGATAGCATTGTTCACATTGTAGTCTAGTGAACAGGAATAACAGTATGTATCGTTTATTATTATCTTGCTTATGTTTACTTATGGTTTCATTAAATTCCTATTGTTATGAAGTTAAAAGGATGTGCGTAAGCTATGAAACTAATGAGGGCTGGTCGCATGGATATGATGTTGAAACAACTTTTATTGATGGCGATGAATTAGGAGAAAAAACAAATTGTAGTTTTTGTTATAGCCCACTCAGTAAATATGGCGTTATTTTTTGGGGTCCAGGTGAAGCATCAATTATCAAGTTAGATATTGGAATGGTAGGTTATTATAATAATGGGCGAGATAAACAGGGTCGCCGCTGGAAATTAAATGAAACATCTATTTGTTACTAAGATAATTAATAAAACGAATAGCCGTTATTATAGATGAGAAAATAAGCGTTTTAGCTTGTGCTGAATACTGTTTATTTGTACAATAAGTTAAATAGTAAACAATGCAATCAAGCATTAACCGAATATGGCGCACCTAGCAACGGCGTAATTAACCGTTGCGAACGTAGTAAACCCTTTATGCTATTGGTGCGCCACCTACTTAAAGGGCAACGTGAAAGGGGCGTTTAGTGACAAAAACTAACAACTACTATGACAGCTTGCCTGAATGTTCTGTTATTGATTATGAGATAATCCCCTTACCTGAAGCGGCTTTGTTATGGTGTGGCGTAAAATATGAAGATTTAGCGGAGGAAGTGAGGAATATAACTCACGTATCACAAAGCATTTATAAACACCCCTATATCCCTTGCTTTGAGAAAAAAACAAAAGTACTTAATGCAGCGGTTAATAATCGAGAGCTAAGAGCAGTTAGAGAACATGGCGGAGGCGGTGAAGACGGTGACCTTGTTGCGCACAAACGCCGTCATTTTTGGCTTAAGGATTTAAAAGCGTTTATCTCGAAAAACTATCCCACAGATAGACCAACAACCATTTTTCACGCTGAAGAGTTAAAGCAGGGATTAACCGCACAAAGCTATAAAAAATTAAATTCTGAATTAAGCGACGCAAATTTAAAAGTTATCCAATTACAAAATGAACTAAACGAAGCCAAGAGCGCAGCAAGAGATGGCGAACTACTGGCTCAGCAATTACGCACACACGCAGACCAAGCTATATCAGCAAAAAATGACGCTGAAGAACGCCTAGAAAAAGCAAGAGAATATTACAGGATCTCAAAGGCTGAAATTGAAAAATTAAAAGCAGAAATAGAGACGCTAAAAGCTAGAAATAATACGGCGTCAACAAAAACAGTTAATGCGCAGGCAAGGTTTATCAAGGCATTATTAGCCGTATCATTTAGCGAGGACGTAGCAGAAAACCCTAGAAGCAATATTAGTGAGTTTGACCCAAAACAGGGCATAAAATATTCCAACGGGGAAATTCAAAAGGCTTTTGATGTGGCAGGATATAGAATACCTACAACAGGCCGCACACTTGACGCATGGATCAAAGACATAGATATATCAGACCTAAAAATCGAGGCAGTGTAAAGCCTTGTAGGCATAGATGATTATTTAGGGGAATATTCTACCATTTAGGGGAATATTCCCCTTTTTCTAAATTCCACTCCATACCATACAACCAAGCGCAAAGCAGTAATTGCGCTAAATATCCTTTAACCAATAAAGAGAGGTATGTATGGTAGAACCAACCACAGATAAATCAATCATTCGTTTAGCTCGTACTGCACAAAAATGTGGTGTGAGTAAAACCACTGTTCACAACTGGACTAACCCAAACAGCAAACATTACCGCGCAGACTTTCCTAAAAAAATCCGCCTAGGTGAAAACAGTGTAGGCTTTTGGCTGCACGAGGTTGACGCTTACCTTGAGAAATTAGCAAACCAAGGAGCGTAATCATGGAAAAATTAACGACGGCACCAGCGCCCAGCGTTGATTTAGTTTCTATGCTAGCTATGCAGTCTTACCCAGTGAAAGATAAGCTTGTTCAAGGCGTGAATGCGCGCAATTTGCATAAAGCATTACAAGTTGGACGTGATTATTCTAACTGGATTAAGGGGCGAATTGATGAAGTTGGCTTTTTAAAAGAGCAAGATTATATCACTGTGCAAAAAACCGCCATTGATACGCCAAAACGGGCGAATCAAAAAGGCGGTAATTTACGAGGTATTGAATACATTATCACCCCTGATATGGCCAAGCATTTATGCCTTTTGGAAAAAACACCAATGGGGCGTATTGTTCGCCAGCACTTCATTGACGCTGAAAGCACATTGCGTGAACTGGTGCCACAGGCGCATAAAGAACTCGCCAAGAAAACAAGCGCGCGACTGGCAAGCGTTACCCACCAACACGCAATGACGGACGCATTGAAGCACTATTACACCCGCCAAAATAAAGCGATTAAAGCCCATCATTACAGCAACGAAAGCGAAATGCTAGATAGCCTTGTGCTAGGTCAAAACGTGCGGCAATGGAAATCAGAGCACAGCATTAAAGGCAATGTGCGTGATTACTTTACCCAGCCACAGCTTGAGGCTTTGAACCTACTGCAAACCACCAACACTGCATTAATCAACCTTGATATGAACTATCACGAGCGCAAAGGGCGGTTGAGCGAACTGGCAGCGCGCACACTGGAACGTTAAGGAGACAACCAATGAAAGGCAAATTGACACACAAACAGCAAGTACTCACCGCACTTAAAGCAGGCGAAATGATGACACCACTAGACGCTTTACGCCGTTTTGGGTGCTTTCGACTAGGCGCAGTGATTTACGACTTACGCCAAGAGGGATACCGAATTAAAACCCACAGTATTACCGAAAACGGAAAGTACTTCGCAGGTTACACACTGGAGAAAAGCGACGATGAGTGATAACCGCGTGCAGGCATTACCGCGCTTTAATGGTAGGTCCACCACCATCAACGCAAGCGCAAAAGTGAAAGATATTCCACGGCTTGCGCAATATGCCAAGGACGGCGCGCAGATAAAAAACAAGTTAGCGAAATTGAACCTACTAGGCGAAGCAATTAGCCATTACTTGAGCGGCAAGCCACTGTTGAAAATAGTGACGCTAGATTGTGATGATGAACCTTACCCACTGGCGGACGTTATCACCTTACAGGGCGAATATATCGAGCGATTGCAGCGTAGATATGAGTTATCACCTACGAATGAAAATCGCAACGTATTAGCCCTTGCACGGCGGAGATTGCGCGCACTTGAGTTACTGAACAAAAAGCACAGGCAATAAAAAACCCCGCTAAACGGGGTATTGTCTGATTTACAACACACTTTTCAACAAAAAGGCAATTGATACGTTATGAATATTAGCACACTTTTAGTGCGTATTGTGGAAATATGCACACAATCAGCAAAATTTGATCTAAATCACTTTACAGACACGATTACTTTATCGTATTTTATCCGTGCGGTTGCAAAATCAACCGCCGAGCCTCGAAACTCGAACACTAAACTTGTGGCGTATAATGACACGCCAAAACTAGCGTGTTTTTTTATGCGTAGCATGCGCACATCCAAAGAAAGCCCACGGTTTAACCGTGCGGTTGTTCATTCAATGGTAGCGTGTGGCGGGAAAGGTTTTGCCCTTTGCTGTGTTCCACAAGTCGCAGTTTTCGAGCCCGTTACACGTTACCGCCCAAGCCTCGAAACTTTAGCGGTAACTTCACTAAAATTTATTACTTGTGGAGCAATCGCTATGATTTATCACATACCACGCCCTAATTTTCTCTTCTCGCAAAAAAGTAGTCTAAACTGCTTTACAGCAAAACCTATTTTGTTGTATTTTACCAATGCACTAGCAAATTCTGGTGCCAGCCGTGGAAAGCTGAACACCCAACTGGCGTATAAATGCACGCCAATTAACGCGTGTTTTTTTATGCGTAGCGCACACACACCTAAAGAAAGCCGTCAAAGTGCGGTTATTCTCTCAATGGTAGCGTGTAGCGGGCAACCCTTAGGGGTTGGCCGTTTACCAGTTGGAGCGGTTTTCCACCCCGTTGCACGCTATCGCCTAAGCCGTGGAAAGCCAAGCGATAGCCCAATTTTAACAACTGGAGCAATCGCTATGATTTATCAATTCGTCGGCGTATCACGCCAGCACTACAACCGCACTTTGCTTGAGCAATTTCGCGTACAAGCTCAATCCGAAACCCAAGCCCGCGCACTTTTGGCGCGTGATTACGTTCTCACCCTTGTTGGCCAATTGCCTGACAGCGCAAAGACCAACCGCACTTTAGTGGCAGGGGGGGGCGCTATGACAACATCACGCTTTACAAAATCCCAAAGTGCGGTTAGTATTGCGCCCACTACAACCTTACGCGCAGACCGCAGGCGTTACTCAAGCGGCATTTTTTTATCTCAAGTTCATCAAGATTGCGGAGCAATTCACACCGCAGGCTATTCAGAATTTGCGATAAGGGCGACACGCAGAAATAAGACGGGAAACCGTACGAATAATGCGGGCTGTTGTAAGGCAGTAGTTGAACCCTTATCGCACCACTCAAGCGATAAGTTGATTAACATTATTGCGAGCAATCACACCATGACTACTAAAACCTTACACGGCAACCGCAGCCGACATTCAAGCGGTATTTCTCAACAATCCCACACGGCAAGACCGCACTTTAACCCTACAAACACCGCCACACTTGCGCCTATTTTTGGCTTAGGGGGTGCTTATGCGTAACGTTGAAGGTTGCTTAACGAGCCTAAAACACACGGCTAATTCACTTGATATGGCATACAGTGTGATTTATTTGATGTTAGAAAAAATAGGCCATTGCGACGAGGATTTTCAAGCGGATTTAGATAGCAGAGGCCTAAAAGGCGGTATTGAAGCAGTGCACAACTTGCTATTCGACACTATCAAATCGTTAGACAGTGATATAGACAACCTAGCCAAAGCATTAAAGGAGATTAAGAAATGAACTATTTAGACTTTGACGCTATGGATAACTTGATCAACAAGCTAGAGGGCATTATTGCGGGGCTTGATTGTGTAGCTTTTGGCTTAGACGGCTCACCGAGCAAAGCAATTAATTATTTTGCGCTAGAGCTTGAAGCACTGCAAAGCGACTTACAACAAGCTATCAAAGACAAGGGCAAAGGGGCAAGCAATGACTAAATTAACCAACAATGCCCAATGGGTGCGCCAATTTGAGTTAATCAAACAGGCTAATCAAAAGTGCGCTGATGTTTACCCTGATGACTTTCACCATAAGCTCAAAATGCGTGAAGAAAGTGCACGCTTAAGCGCAGGATTAAAGCAAGGGCGCGATTTAGTCGTTGAGCTGATAGGCGATGGCGGGGCACTTGCCGACGAGCAGAGGGCGAAAAACAAAGCCTTTAAACGTGCGGCGAAGTTTTTTATTAAGCACCTTGATGACGTTGTAGAAAATATTTCACAGATTGAGCAGATGAAAAAAGGGGGAGCGGATGAATGAGCTATCCTACCTTGAAAAAATAATGCTAGAAGTTAGCTTTTCTAATCTTACAAATGATGAGCAGATACCCTTATTCCCTATTTTTGATTTATTAATGGGGTTTATTGCAAGCGAAACTGGCAAGTTTGAAGCGCAATCCCTTGATGAATTAAAAGAGCTTAGTGCAGAAATAAATATTGCTTCAAAGCACTTGTTAGCTATATCACCGCAACCGCCTAGTGATGATGTGGAAAAGTGGAAAAATGATTTTTCACGGCAAGTGCTAGAAATGAAATGCTTACAAACAGCAATAGTCAATGAATTTGTGCGAATGCTTAACTTAGTCGGCGACGCCGCATTAATGCGTCTTAATGAACTGGAGCACAACGCAGGGGGCGGTAATGACACGATTAACTAAAGCCCCGTATTTGACAACTCAGCCGAGAGCCTACCAAGACGAGGCGATTATCATTGCAGGCACGCAGGCTTTTAGCACTGTGCAACGTGAGATGATTATCACGGCGCGAGGGCTTGCGTATAATAAAAATATGGTCACGCTTGCTGAAGAGCAGCTAGAACGGGCACAAGACTTGCAGATTGTGCATAAAAAGCAAAAGATAGCCAGCATTAACAAAGCAGGCGATTTAAGCGAAGACGAGATAGAGCGGATTATTTACAGCCTAGCTAATCATAGCGAACTGGACAGGCTTTATTTCTTTGACTGGACAAGTGGCGGCGACCGAGAGAACTGGAGCGACAAGCTAGCGCGAGTGCGTGCAGGCGAAGATATGGTAAATAATGCCCTTGTTGAAGCCCCTAAAGTCGATCTAAGTCATTGCAGCACTCGCCAAGCACTAGAGGCTTTTTTAAGTTGGCATAAAGAGCCGTTGCGGCGTGACACCACCCTAGGCAAAACCTACACCTACACTGGCACGCACTGGGCAGAGATTAACGACGAAATATTGCGGCGTAAAGTGCTGGCTTTTTACCGTGAAAATGACGCTGATTTTACGACTAACCGAGTAAATAAACTGGCGGACGTTGTTATTTTGTCACTGGCTGAAATGCCTGTCACGCAAGGTGAATACATAGGTTTTAATAATGGCGCACTGAATAAGCTTACAGGCGAATTTCTAGCGCATAGTGAAGCGTTAGGCTTGCGTGAGATAGATAACTTCACTTTGAATACTGACAGCCTAGAAACGCCGATTTTTAACCAATGGATGGTTTTTTTAACCAACGGTGATAAAAAGAAAATCGACGTGCTTTTAGCTGGCCTTTATATGGTGCTCACCAATCAACACAAATGGACGTTATTTCTTGAGATTACTGGCGTAGCGGGTGCAGGCAAATCAGTCTTTGGCGAAGTAGCACAAATACTCAATGGCACAAAGAACACAGCGATTATTTCACTAAAAAGCATAGAAGACCCCAAAGGGCGTGCATGTATGCTGAATAAATCGTTGGCTTACTCACCTGACCAAGCTAATTACACAGGTAGCGCAGACGCACTGAAAGCCATTACTGGCGGTGACGAGGTAAGCATAAAGATTTTGTACAAAGACGAAATTAAGGCGCGGTTAACGCCAGTGTTTTTACTGGTGACTAACTACCCTTTACTATTCACCGACCGTAATGGCGGCGTAGCACGTCGGCGTGTAATTATTCCATTTAACAAACAAATTCCCGCAACAAAGCGTGATATTCATTTTCTAGATAAAATCAAAGGTGAGTTATATGGCATAGTGCATTTATTGCTAGCAAGGTTTAATGCTGACCCATTAGAGGCTAAATTCATTCTTGAACAGCAAAAAGACGAGCAATCAGCGATTGATATTAAACAGCAAAGTAACCACTTGATAGACTTTGCCAGCTATCTTACTGTGCAGCCAGTCAATGAAACCGACGCGCCACGCGAGCAGGCGAAAATCATTAATGGTCTTTACTATGGTAGCCAGCTATCAAAGCGGCCTAAGCACGATACACTTTACGGCGCATATACGCATTATTGTGACTGTCAAAACATCAAAGGCGTGCTATCCGTGCAGGCGTTTAAAGCAGCGTTACCTGACGCACTCAAAAACACAGGGCAATCAGCCGAAATCAAAACACGGATAAAAGACGGTTCACAGATAACTAATATCTACTGGCGACGGCACCATGCTGAAATCTTCCGAGAATGGGAAGGATAAGCACCACGTAAAGCCACTTTAACGAGTGGCTTTTTTATTGCTCACTGCACACAAAATCACACACAAAAACATCAAAAAGGGGCTAAAGTGGCTGAAAAAGGGGGTAAATAAGTGGCTTTAAAAATGCCACCCACTTATTTTTTATATTTAATAACAATGACTTATACTCAATAAGGGGATAAGGGGATAAAAAGTGAAAAGTTTTTAGTTTTTTAAAATTTTTTTATTTTGCATTTTTTACTGGTGCCATCTGGGCGATGTTTTTATGTGGCCAAAAATCTGTTAATCTCTTGCAGAAAATAAAGCAAAAAAAATTGTTCATTTTTTGCCTAGCGTTGACAAATAGAACCACGAGAAGAACCACGAAACGATAGGTTGAATGATGACCTTATTAAAATTCAATATGTTACGTGTTAAATTCAGGTCACGCTCAGGCACCAACTTCAAATAAAATACACTCCAATATGTTTAATAAGCCCTAGAGAATCAACGCTTTAGGGCTTTTTGTTTATCTAATGCAGCATAACGGAATATGGCGGTTTTAGTCATTTATTAAGTAACACGTTATACTACCCCTAAAAATGTATTGCTAAAATTTACTACAGGGTGTGTGGTGCGACTGGGATAGCAACCCATCAACCAACGTTTCCATCATGCTGATATGATCGTCTCGGGCGTTGAGTGTGGGGATGTAGCGGTAGTGCTCGCCGCCGTTGGCGATAAAAATGTCACGGTTTTCTTCAGCGATTTCTTCCAATGTTTCCAAACAGTCAACCGAAAAACCTGGGCAGATGACGGCGATACGTTTGTGCTTGCCCGCTTTGGCGAGCTGTTCTAGGGTGACGTCGGTGTAGGGTTGTAGCCAAGGCTCTTTGCCAAAGCGAGATTGAAATGTCATGCGCCATTGTGTGTCTGAAAGTCCAAGTGCGGTTGCAACCGCCTGCGCGGTTTGTTGGCAGTGTTGTGGGTAGATGTCGCCTTCATCGGCATAACGCTGCGGGATGCCGTGGAAAGAAAAGAGTAGCAATTCATCATCATTGAGTTTTCCGATGCTATTAGCGAGGGCGGTGATGTAGTTTGGGTGGTTATGATAGTGATGAATAAATGCAATTTCAGGCATGTAGCGGTGTTGCTTTAAGCTCGCGGCAAAGGCGTCGAATACGCTGGCGGTTGTGGTGGAGGAGTATTGCGGATAGAGTGGCAACACGATGATTTTGCCCACCGCTTGGGCAATTAAGTTATCGACCGCACTTTGTATTGATGGCTCGCCATAGGTCATGCCCAATTCAACGATGATGTTACCATCAGTGAAGCGCTGTTGTAGTTTTTGTTGTTGTTCTCGACTGATGGCAAGCAGAGGTGAGCCTTGCGCTGTCCAAATAGATTGATAAAGTTTCGCCACGCGTGGGGAGCGAAAGGGTAAAATCGCACCATTTAGAATCAACGCCCAAAGCCAACGTGGCACGTCGATGACCCGTCGATCCGAGAGAAACTGACGCAAATAAGTGCGTACCGCACTGGCTGTTGGTGCAGAAGGGGTGCCGAGGTTGACCAATAAAATGCCTGTTTTCATGTGATCATTATCCTGATTATTTGGGTTGTGCTTTCACCACTTGCAAGGTCAATCGGCTTTGACAAACTAACCGATCGGCGCTGTCAATAATGGCAATTTGCCACACATGTTGCGTTTTACCTAAGCGCAGAGCAGTGGCGCGTGCGCGGACAGTGTCACCTAATTTGACTGGGCGCAGGTGGCTGGCGTTGATTTCGCTGCCGACCACGGCCATGCCTTGCTCAACACAACATAAGCCAGCGAGCGAGCCGACGGTTTCTGCTAGCAGCACCGATGCTCCGCCGTGCAAAAATCCCATTGGCTGGCTTGATTTTTCACACACCAGCAGGCGCGCTTCAAGATAATCAGCGCCTTTTTCGCTAAATTCAATGCCGAGATGACTGACCGCACTTTGTGCGCATAAAGCATTAAGAGCGTCCACACTCAAATTTCGCTTCCACATTATTCAGCACTCCACAGTGATAATAAGGCTTGAATTGGGTGTTTAGCTGTGAAATGCGCCATGCGTTTAACCTGTGAGCGACAGGAGTAGCCCGTGGCGAGGCAGTGATCGGCAGGGCGAGCTTGTATTTTTTTTGCCCATGAGAGTTGATAAATGGCTTTCGACATTGCGATATGTTGGCTCTCGTGCCCAAAGGTGCCTGCCATGCCGCAGCAGCCAACACCTTCACATTCAAGTTGCTGCCCAAAATGGGTAAAAATACGTTGCCACAGTTGCCCGCTGTTTGGCACAGCGGTGATTTCTGTGCAGTGTGGGTAGAGATACCATGTTTGCGCGTCTAAGTTCGCTGGCGTTGGCAGGCTGTCGAGTTGTTGGCTGAGCCATTCGTTGGTCATCAGCACGTCAAATGGCAGGCTTTCCCCTAAAATTTCACGGTATTCATCGCGGTATGACAACACAATAGCAGGGTCCACGCCCACCATCGCGATGCCGAGTTGGCTGATGCGGTGGAGAAATTCGCCCTGGTTGCGCGCCGTTTTGGCAAAGCGGGTTAAAAAGCCTTTAATATGCTGCGCCTTGCCGTTAGGTTTGAACGGCAGCACATACGCCGTGAACCCAAGTTTTTGTGCAAGGCGGACAAAATCGCCCACTACATTGGCATCATAGAACGAGGTAAACGGATCTTGCACCACCAGCACCGATTGTGCTTTTTGTTGCGGGCTGAGTTTTTCAAGTGTTTCAAGTGAAAACGCAGGGCAACCGCACTTTTGTAATTGCTCAGCCAACGTTGGCGTGCTCAATGTGGGTAAATCCACCATACCAATGGTTTTTTGCGCCAGCGCGGCGGTGAGTGTGTTATTGGTTAGCGCATTGGCGAGCTTGGGCGCTTTTGCCATCAACGGCGCATAAAGCTCCACGTTGGCGACCACATGATCTTTTATCGGGCGCAGGTAACGCTGGTGATAAAAATGGTTAAATTTAGCCCGAAAGCGCGGTACATCAATTTTAATCGGGCATTGGCTGGCGCAAGCCTTGCATGCCAAACAGGTGTCCATGCTGGCTTTCACCTCGTGGGAAAAGTCATACTCGCCACGCCATTTGCGCCAGCTAGAGGTCAATTTCTGCGCTAAATCCCGCAGGCTGACCGCACTTTGCGCATTGAAATCCAGCTCCTCTGGGCGAACGCCTTGCTCCGTTAACAATCGCAGCCATTCACGCACCATGGCCGCGCGCCCTTTCGGTGAAAAAGTGCGGTCACGGCTGACTTTGTAAGACGGGCACATCGGGCTGTGTACATCATAGTTGAAACACAAGCCATTGCCGTTGCAGTTCATTGCGCCTGGAAACGAGTCACGGGTTTGCACGGGAATTTGGCGATCGAAATCAGCGCGCATTGGCGAAAGCACAGGTAAAAGTGCGGTGTCGTTGTCCAGCGGTGTGCAAATTTTACCTGGATTGAGACGATTGTGTGGGTCAAACCACGTTTTGATTTGCCGCAATAACTGCCATAGCGTGTCGCCAAAAAAGCGTGGCGCATAGCTCGAACGCAGCCCTTTGCCGTGCTCACCCCAAATCAAGCCACCGTATTTTGCGGTGAGTTCTACCACGCTGTCTGAAATGGTTTTCAGCAACCGCACTTGTGCCTCATCACACAAATCAAGCGCAGGGCGCACGTGCAGCACGCCAGCATCCACATGCCCAAACATGCCATATTGCAGCTGGTGGCGGTCAAGTAAGGCTCGAAATTCGCTGATGTAATCGGCCAAGTTCTCAGGCGGCACGCAGGTGTCTTCCACAAATGGAATGGGCTTAGCACGCCCTTTCGCGTTGCCTAACAGGCCAACGGCTTTTTTACGCATAGCGTAAATTTTCAAGATAGAATCAAGATCATCGCAGCGTTGATAACCAATCAGCCCGCCACGTTTGGCAGCCAGATCCGCATCAAGCTGGGCGCATAATTCGGCCACTCGTTTTTCGATCACTTGCGGATTATTGCCAGCAAATTCCACGATATTAATGCCGACAATCGGTTTATCGGGGGATTCCGTGAGGAGATCCTTCACTGAATGCCAAATAATGTCTTGCTTGGCGAGATTAAGCACTTTTGCGTCCACCGTTTCAACAGAAAGCGCATTGGCTTTCACCAGTAGCGGCGCAGCGCGCAGGGCGGAGTCAAAAGCATCGTATTTAATGTTGAGCAAAGTGCGGTATTTGGGGATCGGCAGCAAGTTGAGCTTGGCCTCACACACAAACGCCAGCGAGCCCTCGGAGCCGGTAATAATGCGGCTGAGGTTGAATGCGCTCATGTCATCATTGAACACATTTTTGAGATCATATCCCGTTAAAAAGCGGTTAAGCTGCGGGAGATCATTCATGATGATTTGGCGGTTGTCTTTACATAGCTGCGCCACATTTCGCTCCAATTGCGCAGCAAAAGGGGAAAGTGCGGTCGCGGCTTGATCAAACTGCGTGGCATTTTGTGGCGCGGTGGTTAAAATCTCACCATTGATTAACACGGATTTCAGCGCAATAACATGGTCGGATGTTTTGCCATATTGTAACGAGCCTTGCCCAGAGGCGTCGGTGTTAATCATGCCGCCGATCGTCGCACGGTTGCTGGTGGAAAGTTCTGGCGCAAAAAACAGCCCGTGTGGTTTCAAAAACGCGTTTAGTTGATCTTTGACCACGCCAGCTTGCACGCGCACCCAGCGCTCTTGCACATTTAGCTCCAAAATCTGGTTCATATGCCGTGAGAGATCAACGATGATGTTATTATTTAGCGCTTGCCCGTTGGTGCCCGTGCCGCCGCCACGAGGCGTGAAGGTTAGCGATTGAAAGTGCGGTTGCTGTGCCAGTTTGGTTAAACGCACCACATCGGCGAGCGTTTTCGGAAATAAAATCGCCTGTGGCAATTGCTGATAGACACTGTTATCGGTTGCCATGCTAAGCCGTGCAGCATAACTGGTAACAATGTCGCCTTCAAATTGTTGTAAAGCAAGTGCGGTGAGATAATCCCGAGCCTGTGGGCTGATAGCTGGGATAGCGTTTAAGCGAGGCAACATAATAAATTCCAAATAGCGTGCAACATAAAAATAAGGTAGAATGATGGCGAATTCTAGCATATTTGGCGCGAGATAAAAGCCACCTGCACGTTTAAATCCCTAAATACATTAGGATAAAAATGTGCTGAAAAAGTTCATCTTTTAAGCTAAAAAAGGGTTAAAAAACATCTTTTTGATTAAATTTCAACCAAAAAGGCGAAATTATCGGTCAATTTGGTTGATTTTCAGCGTTGAGTCGCTGATAATAAACCCACACTCAGAAGAGCAATCTTCAGAGCTTGTTAGTCTGTATAGAGTTGCTCTATAAACGGATTAGCCGATTCACTTTATTAAATCTATAAATCGGCGAATACTTAACTCAATTAAAGAGGACATTGAAATGAAAAAAACAGCAATTGCATTAGCTATTTCTGGTTTGGCTTTGGCTTCAGTAGCTCAAGCAGCACCACAAGCAAACACTTTCTATGCTGGTTTAAAAGCCGGTTGGTCACAATTCCATGATGGCGTTAAAGTTGGCAGCAGTGTTATTAATAATGCTAACAGTGATGTTAAATTTGACAAGACTCGTCGTAACTCTGTAGCTTATGGTGTTGTGGGTGGTTACCAAATTACTCCAAACTTTGCTGCTGAATTAGGTTATGACTACTACGGCAGTTATGAATTGAAAGCGCCAGGTGCAGATAAATTTAAACACACTGCTCACGGTGCCAATTTGAGCTTAAAAGCAAGCTATCCAATCGTAACAGATTTGGATTTCTATGCGAAAGCAGGTGCTGCATTAGTTCATTCTAACTATAAAGTTACTGGTAAAAAGGCAGAGAAAAAACACTCTAACCGTGTTTCAGCACTTTTCGCTGGTGGTTTAGAATATGCAATCACTCCAAGCTTGACTGCAAGCGTTGAATACCAATGGCTGAACAACGTTGGTAAATTAAAAGTTGATAACCAAACTGTTGACTACCGTCCAGATATCGGTACTGTATATGCAGGCTTGACTTACCGTTTCGGTCAAACTGCACAAGCACCTGAAATCGTAACTAAAAAATTCGCATTCAGCTCTGACGTATTGTTTGCATTCAACAAAGCAGACTTAAAACCAGCTGCTGCACAAGCAATCGACACTATGACTGCTGAAGTTGCTCAATCAGGTCTTGGCAACCCTAACTTCAACGTTGCAGGTTACACTGACCGTTTAGGTTCAGACGCTTACAACTTGAAACTTTCTCAAAAACGTGCTGAAACTGTAGCTAACTACTTAGTTTCTAAAGGTGTTCCACAAACTAACGTTTCTGCAGTAGGTTACGGTGAAGCTAACCCTGTAACTGGCAGCAACTGTGACGCTGTTAAAGGCCGCAAAGCACTTATCGCTTGTTTAGCCCCAGACCGTCGTGTTGAAGTTGCCGTACAAGGTGCTAAAACTTTCAAAATGTAATCACTGATTACTGATGTTTTAAACAAGACCCAGCTTCGGCTGGGTTTTTTAATATGTAATCAAAAGTGCGGTCTAGTTTAAAAACAGGTATAATACCCACGCCTATTTTAATTGGAAGTCAGATTATGGAAAAAAAGCAGGATCCGAATATTCAACTTCATCCCGAACATTATCACACACATTTTGTGCCTGTTGTGGTAACAATAGCATGCGCCATTGTTATTTTAGCTGGCGTTAAAGCGGCGGCCGATTTGCTTACGCCATTATTGCTGGCGCTGTTTATTGCGATTGTATGTTCCCCGCTGATTAAAAAAATGATGCGTTATAAGATCCCACAATGGCTGGCAATTGGTATTTTGTTGTTGGTGATTTTCATCGGTTTTAGCATTTTTGCCTCGATGATTGGCGCTTCAATTAATGAATTTACAGCCTCATTACCGCAATATAAAACATTATTATCCGAAAAAATGCAGTGGCTTCTTAAATGGGCGCAGCACTATAACCTGAATGCCCTAGTTCCACAGCAAAAGCTAGCAGAAAGTTTTGATCCTAATACCGTAATGAATTTTGTCAGCAATGCGCTAGGGCAAGTGTCTGGTATGGTGAGTGATGTGTTTGTACTGTTTTTAATTGTAGTATTTATGCTTTCTGAAATTCCACTGGCTAAGCGTAAACTCAATTATCTAGTTAGCGGACAAACTGTGGGTGAGCAACGCCAAGTGAAAAGTGATGTGTATCGAGTGGTCGATGGCGTGATTCAGTATTTATCGATCAAAACCATCACCAGCATCATGACAGGGATTGTTATCTACATTGTACTCAAATTGCTTGGGGTGCAATATGCGATTTTGTGGGGCACGTTGGCATTCTTGCTTAACTATGTGCCAAACATTGGCTCGATTATTGCAGCTATTCCAGCAGTGATACAAGCCTTTATCCTCAACGGTGTGCTCGAAGGCGTGGTGCTGATTGCCACTTACACCGCCATTAATATCGTGGTTGGTAGTGTGGTCGAGCCTAAAATGATGGGCTCACGGCTTGGGCTTTCTACCCTAATTGTATTTATTTCCTTAATATTCTGGGGCTGGTTGCTGGGCATTGTGGGCATGTTTCTCTCAGTGCCATTAACGATGGCGACCAAAATTGCACTGGAAGCGAACCCTGCAACAGAAAAATTAGCCTATATTTTAGGTAATGGTGAAAAATAGGAATTATGAAATTTATTCACGTTTAATGTGAAAATATCCACGTTGACTTATGCCTCAATGCTGTTTATTTTAGACGTCTAAACATCTAAAAATAACAGATTGGGGTTTTTTATGAGTTATGCAAGAGAGATTAATGCGCTCAACCAAAGCGTGGCCGATTTAGATGGCAAAATCAATGTTTCCTTTGAATTTTTTCCACCTAAGAATGAAAAAATGGAAACATTATTGTGGGATTCTATTGATCGCTTAAAAACCCTCAAACCTAAATTTGTATCGGTAACCTACGGTGCGAATTCTGGTGAACGTGAACGCACCCATAGCATTGTGAAGGCCATCAACCAAAAAACGGGCATTGAAGCCGCACCGCACTTAACAGGCATTGACGCCACCCCTGATGAATTGCGCCAAATCGCTAAAGATTATTGGCAAAGTGGCATTCGTCATATCGTCGCCTTGCGCGGCGATGAACCTGCAGGCTATGACAAAAAGCCGTTTTATGCGAATGATTTAGTTGAGCTTTTGCGCAGCGTGGCGGACTTTGACATTTCCGTTGCCGCCTATCCTGAAGTACATCCTGAGGCGAAATCGGCCCAAGCAGATTTGCTCAACCTCAAACGCAAAATTGATGCTGGTGCCAATCGTGCGATCACACAGTTTTTCTTTGATATCGATAGTTACCTACGTTTTCGTGACCGCTGTGCGACAGTGGGGATCGACGTAGAAATCGTGCCAGGCATTTTGCCGGTGTCGAACTTCAAACAGCTCCAGCGCATGGCGAAAATCACGAACGTTAACATCCCAAGTTGGATGAGCAAAATGTACCAAGGCTTGGAAGACGACCAAACCACTCGTAACCTTGTTGGGGCAAGCATTGCGATGGATATGGTGAAAATTCTTTCTCGCGAAGGTGTGAAAGATTTCCATTTTTATACACTAAATCGATCAGAATTAACTTATGCGATTTGCCACACGCTCGGTGTTCGGCCAGATATTGCTTAAGCAAGCGAAATTTTTTGTTATACTAAGGGCCGATGAGCCCTTTTTTATTGGAGTTGCCTGTGGATATTATTTTGCGCAAAGTGCTGCTCAATGCGTTATTGCCCCCTTTTAACATCATTTTATTATTACTGTTTACCGCACTTTGTTATTATCTCAACTGGAAACTGCTCGGGCGCATAAGTGGCGCATTCGCTATCGGTTTGCTTTTTTTGCTCAGCACGCCGTTTGTGGCACACCATTTACAAAAATCGCTGACCGCGCATTTAACCTTGCCAACGCTTGATCAATTCAAGCAAGGGGATTTAATCGTGGTGCTGGGTGGTGGGGTGCGTGAAAGTGATCTAGGCATTCATGAATGTACTATCGGTGGCATGCCACTTGAACGCATGCGCTTTGGCGCACAGCTGCACAAAAAAACAGGATTGCCATTACTGGTTACGGGGGGCAGCTTATTTGATTGCGAAGCCGAAGCGGATGCCATGGCGCGTGAATTCAATTATTATTTCAATATTCAACCAAAGTGGATTGAGAATAAATCCCACACCACCACAGAAAATGCCCGATTGAGCCGTGAAGTATTGGAAAAAGACGGCATCAAAAACCCAACTATCATACTGGTCACTAACGACTGGCACATGCAACGCGCGAAATTTTTATTTGAACGTCAAGGTCTTACCGTTCTCCCTGGCATGGTCAACACCCAAATGGAATTGGACAGCGGCGTGATTAACTACATCCCACAGGCAGGTGCCCTAATGAGCAGCCAACAAGCCCTCAAAGAGTGGCTTGGTTATTGGGTATTAAAACTGGAGATTATGAAATAAAAAAGTGCGGCCAAACCGCACTTTCTGTTTTATTTTGCAATGCGTTTGTATTTCATTCGTTTGGGTTCTAGTGCGTCGGCGCCATAGGTTTTCTTTTTCCATTCTTCGTAATCGGAGAAGTTACCTTCGTAGAAGGTGACTTTTCCTTCGTCGCCGTAGTCAAGAATATGGGTGGCGATGCGGTCTAAGAACCAGCGGTCGTGCGAGATGACGAGTGCGCAGCCTGGGAATTCTAACAGTGCATTTTCCAGTGCGCGTAGGGTTTCAACATCAAGATCGTTGGTTGGTTCATCGAGTAATAATACGTTGCCGCCAGCTTGTAGCAGTTTGGCTAAATGCAGTCGTCCACGTTCACCGCCAGAGAGTTCGCCGACGCGTTTTTGCTGATCTACACCTTTGAAATTAAAGCGCCCAACATATGCTCGGCTTGGGATCTCGAAGTTGCCAATTTTCATAATATCTAAACCGTTTGATACTTCTTCCCATACAGTTTTTTTGTTGTCCATGGCGTCACGGAATTGATCCACACAGGCCAGTTTGACAGTTTCACCTAAAGTGATTTCACCGCTGTCAGGTTTTTCTTGACCTGACAACATTCTAAATAGGGTGGATTTCCCTGCGCCGTTGGCACCAATGATGCCCACAATCGCGCCTTTTGGAATCGTAAAGGAGAGATCGTCAATCAAAGTGCGGTTGCCATAGCTTTTGCTGAGATTTTTCACTTCAATGACTTTGTCGCCTAGTCGCTCACCTGGTGGAATGAACAATTCGTTCGTTTCATTGCGTTTTTGATATTCGCTGGAGTTGAGTTCTTCAAAGCGCGCCATGCGAGCCTTGCTTTTGGCTTGGCGGCCTTTTGGATTTTGACGCACCCATTCGAGCTCTTTTTCAATGGATTTTTGACGAGCACTTTCACTGGCTGCCTCTTGGGCAAGGCGTTTTTCTTTTTGCTCTAGCCATGAGGAATAGTTTCCTTCCCATGGAATGCCTTCACCACGGTCAAGCTCTAAAATCCAGCCTGCAACGTTGTCGAGGAAATAACGGTCATGGGTAATGGCCACCACAGTGCCTTCATAGTCATGCAAGAAGCGCTCAAGCCATGCGACAGATTCAGCATCTAAATGGTTGGTTGGCTCATCAAGCAGCAGCATATCGGGCTTTTCGAGTAGCAAGCGACACAGGGCAACGCGACGGCGTTCCCCCCCTGATAGATTTTTAATTTTGGCATCCCATTCGGGCAAGCGTAGGGCATCGGCAGCACGTTCAAGTTGATTATCAAGATTATGTCCATCGTGAGCTTGAATAATGGCTTCAAGCTCGGCTTGCTCGGCTGCGAGGGCATCAAAGTCTGCATCGGGTTCGGCGTAAGCAGCATAGACTTGATCAAGGCGTGAAAGTGCGGTTTTAACTTCACTGACCGCCTCTTCAACGGCTTCTTTAACGGTTTGTTGTGGTTCAAGTTTTGGCTCTTGCGGCAGGTAACCAATTTTGATGCCAGGTTGAGGGCGCGCTTCACCTTCAATATCTGTATCGATGCCAGCCATAATCCGCAGCAAGGTGGATTTCCCCGCGCCATTTAAGCCTAACACGCCAATTTTTGCGCCAGGGAAGAAACTCAAGGAAATATTTTTTAGAATGTGTCGTTTCGGTGGGACAACCTTGCCCACGCGGTGCATAGTATAAACAAATTGGGTTGACATAATGATTCCATATTGTGGTGTAAATGAACGCCATTTTAGCGTAAAAGTGCGGTTTAAGCTAGCCAGGCGGGCCCTGCTAGCTGCGCAGGCTTAGGAAGATGAATGCGTTGTAAGCGATATAGCAAAGCAGGAGTAAAGCCCCAGCCCAGCGGTAGATATGTCCACTTGGCGCGCGGTAGCGATAACCAATGATAAATAATAGCAAGGTGAGCGCCAGCATAACAGGCATATCACGATAGACGACTTCAAAGCCTGCGTGCATTGGCTTGATTGTGCCTGCCAGCCCCACAACGGCTAATGTATTAAACATATTTGAGCCGATCACATTCCCCAGTGCCAGCTCATGTTGGTGCTGTCGGGCGGCGGAAATGGAGGAGGCCAGTTCTGGCAGTGATGTGCCGATGGCGATCACCGTGAGGCCAATCACTAAATCGCTCACGCCAAAAGCCTGAGCGATAAACACCGCTCCTGAGACCAATAGCTGGGAGCTTGCCACTAACAACACGATGCCGACGATGAGCAGCAGTAACGCTTTCGGTAAACGGATGCTGGTGTCAATTTCGAGGGTTTCTTGTGGGCGATATTTAGCGCGCAGTGCTTGATAAACGCTCCAAAACATAAAGGTTGCGAAAAGCAGCAGTAAAATAATGCCGTCGAGTCGGGATACTTCGCCATCGAGCAGCAATGCAATCGAAATGAGAGTGACGGCTAGGAGCTGAGGCAGTTCTTTGCGCAGCGTACTGGGGGCAACCAAGATTGGGCTGATAACTGCTGTAACGCCAAGAATCAAGGCGAGATTTGCGATATTTGAGCCATAAGCATTACCCAAAGCGATGCCAGGATTGCCTTCCAGGGCAGAGGTGGCAGATACAACAATTTCAGGGGCAGAGGTACCAAAACCGACAATTAGCATACCGATCAAAATTTTTGGCATGCCAAAATGGTTAGCTAATGCGACAGCACCTTGCACAAAGCGATCAGCACTCCACACTAGCGCAGCAAGACCGATGATGATGGAAAGAATGGCATACGTTAATGTCATGGCGTCCTCAAGGCAAAGTGCGGTTTTAGATAAAAATAAAGCCCATAATTGCATAACAATTAAGGGCTAAGCTCTATTGGCTATGAAAAGCGTTTTACAAAAGGAGACAAATAAAAAGCCAACCAATAGAGAAAAGTGGCTCCTCCTGCTGGACTTGAACCAGCGACATACGGATTAACAGTCCGCCGTTCTACCGACTGAACTAAGGAGGAATAAACTCGTTATCGCTACTGCGATTAAGGGTGCTTATCTTAGTGAGTTCATTTTGTGTTGTCAAGTTGTATTGTATAAAATTTACGCAGATAAAATAGATCAATTTTATATCCACATCTGCTGTGGATAACTTTGTGGACTAGTTTTGGGAGAATGTCATAAATTATAGAAATAACACGGTTTATCTGACTTGCGTGCAAATTTGACTATAAAATAACTTTTAACTAATTATCAATAAGTTAAAAAAAATCTAGTCTTTTTTTGAGAATTTTTTTCAAAAATTTGAAGCTCACCACTTGACAGCTTTTTGTCTGTGTAAAACGCGAAAAAAGACTTTCTTTTTTTAATCGTTTCAGCACCTTTTATACCGCACTTTAGGTAGAGATTTCACCAATAACTGCAATAAGAATTTCTAAAAATTTTATGCTAGAATCATTTTAATTTGTTACAACCGAGAAACCCATGTCTAAATCGCATCAAAAAGCCAAACCATTTAAATTGCATAGCGACTTTGCGCCTTCAGGCGATCAGCCTCAGGCGATCGAAAAGATCATAGAAGGGTTGGAAAATGGGCTGGCACACCAAACGTTGTTGGGGGTAACTGGCTCGGGCAAAACGTTTACCATGGCCAATGTGATTGCCCGTCTTAACCGCCCTGCGATGGTGTTTGCGCCGAATAAAACGCTGGCCGCGCAGCTTTATGCTGAAATGAAAGCCTTTTTTCCTGAAAATGCGGTGGAATATTTTGTGTCCTACTATGATTATTATCAGCCTGAGGCTTATGTTCCTGCGAGTGACACGTTTATCGAGAAAGATGCCTCAGTCAATGATCAAATTGAACAAATGCGCCTTTCTGCCACAAAATCTTTCTTAGAGCGACGTGACACCATCGTGGTGGCATCGGTGTCGGCGATTTATGGCTTGGGCGATCCTGACTCCTATTTAAAAATGATGCTGCATCTACAAATGGGGGAAATCATCAATCAGCGCGATATTTTAACCCGCTTGGCAGAGTTGCAATATACTCGTAACGATCAAGCCTTTCAACGCGGGACATTTCGTGTGCGCGGTGAAGTGATCGACATTTTCCCCGCTGAATCAGAAGACGAAGCGCTGCGAGTGGAGTTGTTTGACGATGAAATTGAGCGCCTGAGCTTATTTGACCCACTCACTGGTCATAATTTTGGCGCCATTCCGCGTTATACGATTTATCCCAAAACGCACTACGTCACACCGCGTGAGCGCATTTTGCAGGCTATTGAGCAAATCAAGCTTGAGCTTGCCGAGCGGCGAGAATATTTACTGAAAGAAAACAAATTGCTAGAAGAGCAGCGTATCACCCAGCGCACCCAGTTTGACATTGAAATGATGAACGAACTCGGCTACTGCTCGGGGATTGAAAACTACTCGCGCTACCTGTCAGGGCGCAATGCGGGCGAACCGCCACCTACACTGTTTGATTACTTGCCCGCGGATGGCTTGCTCTTTATTGATGAATCCCATGTGACCATTCCGCAAATCGGTGGGATGTATCGTGGCGACCGCTCGCGCAAAGAAACGCTGGTGGAATACGGCTTCCGTTTGCCATCGGCGTTGGATAACCGCCCGCTAAAATTTGAAGAATTTGAACGCCTTGCGCCGCAAACGATTTACATTTCCGCCACACCAGGGCCTTATGAATTGGAAAAATCGGGTGGTGAGGTAATTGACCAAGTGGTGCGCCCAACGGGGCTGCTTGATCCTGTGTTAGAGGTGCGTCCTGTGGCTACACAGGTCGATGATTTGCTGTCAGAAATCAAAGTGCGGTCAGATAACAATGAACGCGTGCTGGTGACGACATTGACCAAACGCATGGCGGAAGATCTCACCGATTACCTTGAAGAGCACGGCGTGCGCGTGCGTTACTTGCATTCCGACATTGATACTGTCGAGCGGGTGGAGATTATCCGCGATTTGCGCCTTGGCGAGTTTGATGTGTTGGTGGGCATTAACTTGCTGCGTGAAGGGTTGGACATTCCTGAAGTGTCTCTGGTGGCGATTTTAGACGCCGACAAAGAAGGCTTTTTGCGCTCCGAGCGCTCGCTTATTCAAACCATCGGGCGGGCAGCGCGGAACCTTAACGGCAAGGCTATTTTATATGCTGACACCATCACCAACTCCATGCGCAAAGCCATTGACGAAACCGAACGTCGGCGCGAAAAGCAGATGGCGTTTAATGCCGAACATGGGTTGAAACCACAGGCATTGAATAAAAAAGTCGGCGAGCTGCTCGACATCGGGCAAGGCGGCTCGCGCAAAAGCAAACAAAAAGCGCAAAGTAAACAAAAACTTGCCGACTTGGTGGCGAACAGCATTGATCTGCCGAAAAATGCCAAAGAATTTGAACAACAGATCAAAAAACTTGAACAACAAATGTATCAGCATGCTCAAAACTTGGAGTTTGAACAAGCCGCCGCCGTGCGCGACCAACTCCATCAACTGCGCGAACAGTTTGTTAAAATATAGTGAGTTGATGGTTTATAGGTCAATTTCATGAATAAAATACAGCAAGATTTTTTACATGGTTATCTTAAAACATTAAGTGTTGAAGAACGTTTAGCTATTCCTGAATATTCGGCAGAATACTTTGGCTTAGATGACATTACGGCTAATGAATGTGCAATGTTAGTTAATCAGGGCATTAAAAGGGCAACGTGTAGTTTGAAAATCGCTTATGATATGGCGAATGAGCCTTTACCTAAGGTTGGCAGAATAACAGTTGTTTTGAATTGGCAACAAGAACCTGTATGTATAATCAAGTTAACAGAAATTCATATTTGTTCCTTTGATAATATTACGCCAGAATTTGCAGTCCTAGAAGGTGAGGGAGATGGCAGCTATGAATGGTGGAAAAAAGCGCATATTGGCTTTTTTAGTCAATATGCAAGCCGTATTGGAACTACATTTTCTAAACGGTCTGAAATCGTTTTAGAATACTTTGAAAAAGTCTATCCAATATAATCAAAATTATTAGATAACATAATTTATGAACAAAAAAATAAAACCGCGTATGCCACTTTCACCTATACAAAAAACATTGCTCTCACAGCTTGATGAGGTGATGTTTGTTGATAAGCAGCGTTTAAAGCGCCGTGTGATGGGCATGGCGAAGGTGGCGCAAGAAGGGCAAAGTGCGGTCGCGGCGGAAATTGCGCGGGATATTGAGCGCGCGCAGTTGCGCCTAGCGCAGCGGCAAACAGCACTTTCAATTGAGTACCCTGATTTGCCAGTGAGCGAGCGGCGTGAGGAGATTTTAAACACTATCCGCGATAACCAAGTGGTGATTATCGCGGGTGAAACTGGCTCGGGCAAAACCACGCAGTTGCCGAAAATGTGCCTTGAACTTGGCCTGGGCACTAAGGGGATGATCGGCCATACCCAGCCGCGACGGATTGCCGCGCGCTCGGTGGCAACGCGAATTGCTGAGGAGCTACACTCGCCACTGGGTGAGTTGGTGGGCTTTAAAGTGCGGTTTAGCGATCATGTCAGTGAAAACTCACGCATCAAGCTGATGACAGATGGGATTTTGCTCGCTGAAATTCAACAAGATCGATTTTTGAATGCGTATGACACACTGATCATTGATGAGGCGCACGAGCGCAGCTTAAATAATGATTTTATTTTGGGTTATCTCAAGCAATTGCTGCCAAAACGCCCTGATCTCAAAGTGATTATCACCTCTGCCACCATTGATGTGGAGCGCTTTTCTAAGCATTTCAATCATGCCCCGATCATTGAAGTTTCAGGCCGCACCTATCCTGTGGAAGTGCGTTATCGCCCCTTGCTGGACAATGACGACGGCGATCAAATTCAAGGCATTTTAGACGCGGTGGATGAGCTAAGGCGTGAAGGGCGTGGCGATATTTTGGTATTTTTAAGCGGCGAGCGCGAAATTCGTGATACTGCCGATGCGCTCACCAAACATCAGCTCAAAAATACCGACATTTTGCCTCTTTATGCACGCCTTTCCGCGCAAGAGCAAAACAAAATTTTCCACCCAACGTCCACGAGCCGCATTGTGTTGGCGACCAACGTGGCGGAAACTTCGCTCACGGTGCCTGGCATTAAATATGTGATTGATACAGGGCTTGCGCGCATTTCTCGTTATAGCTATCGCACTAAGGTGCAGCGTTTGCCGATTGAGGCGATTTCACAAGCCAGCGCCAACCAGCGCAAAGGCCGCTGCGGGCGGGTGAGTGAGGGCATCTGTATCCGCCTTTATTCTGAAGAAGATTTTAATGCGCGCCCTGAGTTTACTGACCCTGAAATTTTGCGCACTAATTTGGCATCGGTCATTTTGCAGATGACCGCACTTGGGCTGGATGATATTGAGCGTTTTCCGTTTGTAGACGCCCCCGACAGGCGTTATATCCAAGATGGGATCAAGTTGTTAGAAGAGTTACGGGCGTTCAAAACGATCAAAACGCGCATGGGTGAAAAGCGCGTGCTGACTGACGATGGCAAACGCTTGGCTGGATTGCCTGTTGATCCGCGCCTTGGCAAAATGGTGCTAAGTGCGGTCAAGTTTGCCAGCCTACGGGAGGTGATGATCATCGTCTCCGCTCTGTCCATTCAAGATGTGCGCGAACGCCCGCAAGATAAACAACAAGCCAGTGATGAAAAACATCGTCGCTTTTTAGATGAGCGTTCGGATTTTATTGCGTATCTCAATTTGTGGGATTATTTGCAAGCCCAGCAAAAGGCATTGAGTGCCAACCAATTTCGTAAGCTGTGCCGCGCGGAGTTTTTAAACTATTTGCGCATTCGCGAGTGGCAGGATATTTATCACCAGCTGCGCTTAAGCGTGCGGGAAATGGGGCTGCACATCAACAGTGTGGCCGCTGATTATGCCGCCATTCATCAAGCGCTGCTCACGGGGCTTTTGTCCCATATTGGTATGAAAGAGGCGGAAAAGCAGCAATATCTCGGTGCGCGCAATACGCATTTTGCGATATTCCCCAACTCGACATTGTTTAAGAAAAATCCGAAATGGGTGATGGTGGCGGAGCTTGTAGAAACCAGCAAGCTCTGGGGGCGCACTGTGGCCAAAATTGAGCCTGAATGGATTGAGCCGCTCGCACCGCACTTAGTGAAATCCAGCTTCAGTGAGCCACACTGGGAGAAAAACAAAGGCGCGGTTATTGCGCAAGAAAAGGTAGTTCTTTATGGTCTGCCGATTGTCGTCAGCCGCCCTGTGAATTATGGCCGTATTGATCCTGTTGAAAGCCGTGAGATCTTTATTCAGTCCGCATTAG
Organism: Spirabiliibacterium pneumoniae; assembly: GCF_014884995.1. Taxonomy (GTDB): domain Bacteria; phylum Pseudomonadota; class Gammaproteobacteria; order Enterobacterales; family Pasteurellaceae; genus Spirabiliibacterium; species Spirabiliibacterium pneumoniae. Next base: position 116,873 of record NZ_JABMII010000005.1, on the reverse strand, counting down.
TGGAAGGTAACTGGCTCACGAAACACAAGTTTTTTGCCCAGAATTTAAAACTGATCCGTGAGATTGAAGATCTCGAGCACAAATCCCGTCGGCGGGATATTTTGGTCGACGAGCGAGAGCTATTTGCGTTTTATGATCAGCGCATCGGGCAAGAAGTGGTGTCGCAAAAGCATTTTGATCGCTGGTGGCAAAGCGTATCAAAAACACAGCCTGAGCTGCTTAATTTTGAAAAATCCTTTTTAACCCGTGATGATGCGCAAACGGTCAGTCAGCTTGATTTTCCGAATTTTTGGTATCAAGGCGACATTAAACTTAAACTCAGCTATCAATTTGAACCCGGCAGTGACGCCGACGGCGTGACGGTGCACATTCCGCTGGCATTGCTCAACCAAATTGATGTGCGAGGCTTTGATTGGCAAATTCCAGGGCTTCGGCGTGAATTAGTGGTGGCGTTAATCAAAGGGCTACCAAAATCACTGCGTCGTAATTTTGTCCCCGCGCCAAATTATGCTGAGGCCTTTCTTGCGCGTGTTGAACCGATAAGTCAGCCGCTGATTGAAAGCCTGAGTCAAGCGTTGCGACGCATGACAGGTGTTTTGGTTGAGAGTGATGAATGGCATGTTGAGCAACTGCCCGCACATTTGCGAATGACGTTTCGCATTGTGGACGATAAAGGGCGTAAAATTGATGAGAGCACGGATTTAGACGCACTGAAATTTGCCTTGAAAGACAAAGTGCAGGCTACGCTTTCTGAGGTGGCAGATGATGGTATTGAGCAAAGTGGCATTCATATTTGGAATTTCGACACGCTACCGCACTTTTATGAACAGAAAAAACGCGGCTACAGCGTCAAGGCTTACCCTGCGCTGGTGGACGAACGCGATGCGGTGGGGATTAAACTGTTTGAAACCGAGTTTGAGCAACAGCGCGCTATGCAGGCAGGCTTGCGTCGCTTATTATTGCTCAATGTGCCATCGCCTATTAAATATTTACACGAAAAACTACCCAATAAAGCAAAACTCGGCCTGTATTTCACGCCATTTGGGCACGTGTTAGCGTTGATTGACGATTGTATCGCCGCAGCAGTGGATAAATTGATTGCTGATTTTGGTGGCGTGGTGTGGCAGGAATTGGAATTTGAGCGATTGCGTGATTATGTGCGTGAGCACCTCAACGAGACGACGGTAGCGATTGCTGAACAGGTCGAGCAAATTTTAAACCTTAATTTCCAACTCAGTAAGCGGCTGAAAGGTAAACTGGATTTCACCATGGCGTTCGCTCTGTCGGATATTAAAACACAGCTTGCAGGGCTGATCTACCCGCACTTTGTGCAGCAAACTGGTGTGGAGCGTTTGAAGGATTTACTACGCTATTTAAAAGCGGTCGAAAAACGCCTTGATAAATTGACGGTGGATGTTAATCGCGATCGCGCCAATATGCTGCGAGTGGAAAAGGTGGCACAAGCCTATCAGCAGCTGCTGGCAAAATTGCCGAAATCTAAGCCTGTGAGCGATGAAGTGGCGGAAATTCGCTATATGATTGAAGAGCTGCGCGTGAGCTTGTTTGCTCAGCAATTAGGCACGCCGTATCCCATTTCCGATAAACGCGTGCTCAACGCCATTCACGCCCAAAGCTAACCGCTTTGAGATTGACCGCACTTACTATTTTTCTCCTTAAAAGTGCGGTCAATCTGTGGTATGTTGAACGTAAAATTATCAGGAGAGCCTATGCACTGTCCATTTTGTTCTGCAATTGATACCAAAGTCATTGACTCACGCCTTGTTTCTGATGGCTATCAAGTGCGCCGTCGGCGGGAATGCTTGCAATGCCGTGAGCGCTTTACCACCTTTGAATCGGCGGAGTTGATTATTCCCAAAGTGATTAAAAATAACGGTAATCGCGAGCCTTTCGATGAAGATAAATTACGCGCGGGCCTGTCCCGTGCGCTGGAAAAACGCCCTGTAAGCGAAGAAGATGTACAAAAAGCGGTCAATCACATTATCCATGAACTGCAAGCTACCGGCGAGCGTGAAGTGCCCAGCCAATTTGTGGGCACGCTGGTGATGAATGAGCTGAAAAAACTTGATAAAGTGGCCTATATTCGCTTTGCTTCAGTGTATTTGAGTTTTGATGATATTCAACAATTTGGCGATGAAATTGCCAAGCTAACAGAAGAAAGTGACAAGGATTAATATGACAGCGGCAGAATTTGATCGCAAAGCGATGCAGCGCGCTATTGATCTTGCGTGGCTGGGGCAATTTACCACCAGCCCAAACCCGATGGTGGGCTGCGTGATTGTCAAAAATGGCGAGATTATCGGCGAAGGCTACCACCAAAAAGCAGGCGAGGCGCATGCTGAAGTGGTGGCGTTGCAAGATTGCGCGCGGCGCTGTATCAATCCGCGTGGAGCCACGATTTATGTCACCCTTGAGCCTTGCGCGCACACTGGGCGCACGCCGCCGTGTGTTGATCGCATTTTGGCTGCGAATGTGGCGCGCGTGGTTATTGCGCTTGAAGATCCAAATCCAAAAGTGGCTGGCAAAAGTATTCAACGTTTGCGTGATGCGGGCATTCAAGTGGATGTCGGGCTGCTTGCGGAGCAAGCGGAGGTGCAAAATAAAGGTTTTCTCAAACGCATGCGCACAGGGCGGCCTTATGTGCAACTGAAAATGGCAATGACCATTGACGGCAAAACTGCCACTGCCAGTGGTGAGAGCAAATGGATCACCAATGCCCAATCGCGTCAAGACGTGCAAACCCATCGTGCGAGCGCGTGTGCCATTTTGTCGGCGAGTGGCACAGTGCTGGTGGATAATCCAAGTTTGACGGTGCGCTGGGCTGAGCTGCCCAATGCAACGCAGGCGCGTTACGCTGAAGGGATGTTGCGCCAGCCCATTCGGATTATTATGGATTCTAAACACCGCATTCGTCCAAATTTGCAACTCTTTGACGCACAAAGTGCGGTTTGGTTGGTGGGATCGGATAGCCTAGAGCGAGATCTGAGTGCTTTCCCCGCATTTTGCAGCGCGTTACAACTGCCTTCAAATAAGCCACAGTTGCTAGAACTTATGCGAGTGCTCGGTGAAAAAGAGATTAATTTATTGTGGGTTGAAGCGGGCGCTAATTTGGCAGGCTCGCTAATTTCCGCAGGCGTTGTGGACGAATTGATCGTTTATATCGCGCCGAAATTATTGGGCGATCAAGCTCAAGGCTTGTGTCATTTGCCTGATGTGCATACCCTTGCAGGCGCACCGCACTTTACATTATGCAGTAGTGAAATATTTGGGGACGACATTAAGTTGACTTACCGCGCGAAAAGTGAGGATACACCATGCTAAAAAAAATCATACAAGCGGTGGTGGTTGGGCTGTGTGCGGCGGCGATTGTGCTGCTGGCATTGCCGTTAATTGAAAAACGTGATAGCGCCTTTTGGCATAAAAGTGGCGAGATTGTCAGTTATTCTGATGCCGTGCGTATCGCGGCTCCCGCGGTGGTGAACGTGTATAACCAATCGCTACAAAACCGCACTTTAGATCAAGATCAAGGCGATCAACTGCGGGTTAATAACCTCGGATCAGGGGTAATTATGCGCAAAAATGGCTATATTCTTACTAACCGTCATGTGATCGAAAATGCCGATCAAATTGTCGTGGCGTTGCAAAACGGGCAAATTTTTGAAGCCCATTTAATCGGCTCGGATTCCCTGACGGATTTGGCGGTGTTAAAAATTGAGGCGGATAATCTGCCCACTATTCCGCAAAACGATAAACGTCAGCCGCATGTGGGCGATGTAGCGCTTGCCATTGGCAATCCTTATAATCTAGGGCAAAGCGTGAGCCAAGGGATTATCAGTGCACTTGGTCGCAGCGCATTGGGTGAAATTGGGCGGCAGAATTTTATCCAAACCGATGCGTCGATTAACCGCGGCAATTCAGGGGGGGCGCTGATCAACACCGCAGGCGAACTGGTTGGAATCAACACCTTAACACTGGGCAAAGATCAAAACGAAATTGCTGAAGGCTTGAGCTTTGCTATTCCTGTGAGCATTGCGGATACGATTTTGGATAAAATCATCAAAGATGGGCGTGTCATTCGCGGCTTTTTTGGGGTGGAGAGCCAGATTTTTTATAATAACGATGAGCAACTCGGGTTGAACAAACAAGGGGTGCTGGTTACGGCCGTTACGCCCAACGGCCCTGCGGCGCGTGCGGGCATTTTACCAGGGGATTTGATCACGCTTTTTGACCACCAAAAAGTCAATTCTCCAACACAGCTGATGCAAAAAATTGCAGAAATGAAACCCGACAGCCAAGTGAATGTACAAATTGAGCGCTTAGGCAAGGTGATTGATGTGCCTGTAACGATTGCGGAGTACCCAAGAAGTGAATAGTGAAAAAACAAAGTGCGGTCCACCTGTTAGTCATTTTTTTGCCTGCCTTGACCGTTTAAAGTTGATTCAACGTTGGTCGTTAATGCGCAAAATTGAGAATGAAAATCTAGCAGAGCATAGCTTACAAGTTGCACTGGTGGCGCATGCGCTGGCGGTCATTAAAAATCGCTTTTTCAATGGCGACGTGAATCCCGAAAAAATTGCCCTTGTCGCACTTTATCACGATACGAGTGAAATTTTTACGGGCGATTTGCCAACGCCTGTGAAGTATTTCAACCCAGAAATCACCAGTGCCTATAAAGAAATTGAAGTGCAGGCTGAGCGGCATTTGCTTTCGTTGCTGCCTGCGGAACTGCAGGCGGATTTTATGCCAATTTTATGCAGTGAGCATATTGATGCGCAAACGCATCATTTGGTTAAGCAAGCTGATGTGATTTGCGCGTTTATTAAAGCCAAAGCGGAGCTTGCGCATGGCAACCAAGAGTTCAAACCTGCCCTAGTGCGCTTAGAGAGGCTTTTGGCCCAATGGCAAAGCGAAGAAATGGCCTATTTTCTTGATGTCTTTGTTCCGAGCTTTGGCAAAGCGATAGATGAATTCGCCCTGTGATCAAAGTGCGGTTAACCGCACTTTGTATTATAGCCAGAAGTAGTAGGCCAAAAGCCCTATCACCAGCACACAGAATACATTAAGTACAATCCCCACTTTAGCCATATCGGATTGCTTGATATAGCCCGTCGAATAGACAATAGCGTTAGGTGGTGTGGCTATTGGGAGCATAAAGGCACAGCTGGCACCACAGGCGATAATGGCCGCAAGCGCAATGGGCGGCGCATTCAGGCTGTCAGCCACGGAAATAAAAATAGGCATCAGCAGCGCGGCGCTGGCGGTGTTGGAGGTAAACTCCGTTAAAAAGATAATAAAACAGGTCAGCACGATGGTGATCATCAGCCAATGTTTATTACCGATAAACTGCACGATGCTGTCGGCCAAAATATGGCTAGCGCCTGAGCTTTTCAGCACTACACTTAACGTCAGCCCGCCGCCGAAGAGCAGCAGCACCCCCCATTCCACATGCTTTTGCACTTCACTCCAGCGGGCAACCCCACTGGCGGTGAGCGCAACAACCGCACTTAATGCGATGATGCTATCGAAACTTTGAATTTTTTCGCTGAGGTTGAGCACTTGCGTCAGCACGGGGTTGAGTAGTGAGCTGAACACAAGGATAAGTGCGGTGATGCCAAAGATGATCAAGGTCAGCCATTTTTGCCGATCCAAAACCACTTTTTCCATATTAAAGGAAAAATGGATTTTAAAATTAGGGCGCAGAATAAGCCACAGGGCGATGATCATCGACGGCATCAATAGCATCATCACTGGAAAACCGTATTTCAGCCACTCGGCAAATGTGATGTCTAACTGTGAGGCGAGAATGGCATTCGGCGCACTGCCAATTAATGTTCCGATGCCACCGATGCTGGAACTAAATGCCATACCGAGCAGAATAAAAATATACAAAGAGCGGTTTTGTTTGTAGTCAATATCGCGCAGTAAGCCAAGCGTGAGTGGCAGCATCATGGCTGCAACGGCGGTATTGTTGATCCACATAGATAAAAAGGCGGTAACGGTGAATAGATAAACCACCGTGAGAGCTAAATTGCCGCCAGCAAGGCGGATAATATAGTGCGCGATCAACTTATCCAATTCTTGTAAACGTAGTACCGCCGCCAGCACAAAGCCACCGAAGAACATAAAAATAATCGGCGTGGCAAAAGGCGCCAGCGCGGCTTTGGTGTTGATAAGCCCAAGTAAAATGGCCATGACAGGCACCATTAACGAGGTGACAGTAATATTAAACGCCTCGGTGAGCCATAAAATGCCGATAAAACACAGTAATGCCAGCCCGCGGTTTTCTGTCGGGGAGAACGGCAATATATTGATTAAAATAAATAACAGCACGACATCAAGCAAAAAGATAATGCCGCTGCGATAAGGTTTCAGTTGTTGCCAAAGAGATGTTGTCATAACAGCGTCCTGAGTGTGATATTGACTATTTTTAACATATTTGCAACAAGATGGGAAAGCCCTTTTCTCAGATGTGTGAGCTAGGTTACATTTTATTTTGAAGTAAAAGTGCGGTCAAACCGCACTTTGTATTATTTATTATGCGGATTGCGGGTGTTCGTATTCACCAAATTACGCATCAATAAAGCATAATTGAGATCCAAATCCGCTGGCACCGCTAAAAAGACAAAATGCCCGTCACCAAGAGCCGCGTCAACGCATTCACCTTTGCGGTTAAACATCTTTTCGATCTTAAATACGATATTTCCCTGTGGCGTCATCATTTCGACTTCATCACCGAGCAAAAACTTGTTTTTCACAGCCACTTCAGCGAGATTGTCTTTCCGCACGCCAGTAAATTCGCCCACAAACTGTTGCTTGTCGGAAATGGAATAGCCGTAATCATAATTTTGATATTCATCATGGGTGTGGCGGCGCAAAAAGCCTTCCGTATAGCCACGATGTGCAAGGGATTCAAGCGTGGACATCAAACTTTCATCAAACGGCTTGCCAGCTGCGGCATCATCAATTGCCTTGCGGTAAACTTGGGCTGTGCGCGCGCAGTAATAAAAAGATTTGGTGCGCCCTTCAATTTTCAGCGAGTGTACACCAAGTGCGGTCAGGCGCTCCACGTGCTGCACGGCGCGCAGGTCTTTGGAGTTCATGATGTAAGTGCCGTGCTCATCTTCAAATGCGGTCATTTCTTCATCAGGTCGTTGGGCTTCAGTGAGCAAAAACACTTTGTCAGTGCTCGGGCCTTCGCCTAACGTTGGCGTAATATTTTTTACGTCAATCCGCTCACTCGCGTCCACAATTTCACCTAATTCATTTTCCTGTCCTTCTTTAACGTTATATTCCCAGCGGCAGGCGTTGGTGCAGGTACCTTGGTTAGGGTCACGCTTATTGATATAACCTGAGAGCAAACAGCGCCCTGAATAGGCCATGCAAAGTGCGCCATGAACAAACACTTCTAGCTCCATTTCAGGCACTTGCGTGCGAATTTCGGCGATTTCATCAAGGGAAAGTTCGCGCGATAAAATCACACGCGTTAGCCCCATTTGTTGCCAAAATTTCACGCTTGCCCAGTTCACCGCATTGGCTTGCACAGAAAGATGAATCGGCATATCTGGGAAATGCTCACGCACTAGCATAATCAGGCCTGGGTCGGACATAATCAAGGCATCAGGCTGCATTTCCACCACAGGGGTTAAGTCACGAATAAAGGTTTTTAACTTTGAATTGTGCGGGGCGATATTTACCACCACATAAAATTTCTTGCCCAGCGCGTGGGCTTCGTCAATCCCGATTTTGAGATTGGCATGGTTGAATTCATTATTGCGTACGCGCAAACTATAACGCGGTTGCCCCGCATAAACGGCATCTGCGCCGTAAGCAAACGCATAGCGCATATTTTTCAGCGAGCCTGCAGGAGAAAGCAGCTCGGGTTTGTGTGTGGTCATAAATTGTCTCTTCTGATGTCAGGTCAGGCTATACCAAAGTGCGGTATAGGGGCGGCAATTTTAGTCTTTTGCGCTTGGCCTTGCAAGTAATCTGATTGAATTTGAGCCAATTCGGGTTATAATTTCAATTTATTTCAGCGAGATAAGGCGAGCTATGCAACGGGAATGGGCAGCAAGAATTCAAGCAGACAACGCGCGCGATAATGACTATCGCTCGCCATTTCAGCGAGACCGCGGGCGGCTTTTGCACTCTGCGGCATTTCGTTGTTTGCAAGCCAAAACACAAATTCACGCGGTGGGTGAAAATGACTTTTATCGCACACGCTTGACGCATTCGTTAGAAGTAGCTCAAATTGGCAGCAGCTTGCGCATGCAGCTTAAGCAAGGCGACGTGCTCGCGCAACTGGGTGATGTCGAGTTAGCTACACAAGCTAAAGCGGCCTTGCCTGCAATCTCACTGGTGGAATCGTTGTGTTTTGCCCACGACATTGGCCATCCGCCATTTGGGCATGGTGGCGAGGTTGCGCTTAATTATATGATGTGGCAACACGGCGGTTTTGAAGGCAATGCACAGACATTTCGCATTCTCACTAAACTTGAGCCTTACACACAACACGCGGGTATGAACCTCACTCGCCGTACGCTGCTTGGTGTGGTGAAATATCCCGCCATATTAGATGAAACCTCACCACAATACGCCCAGCTGCCCGCCCAAAATGCGCGCGACCCACGTTATATCAATATGCGCCAATGGCGGCCAGGCAAAGGGATTTTTCGTGATGATCAAGCGATTTTTGATTGGGTGCTCAGCCCGCTGGGAGAAGAAGAACGGCAAGAATTTTGTCGCACACAGCCACGTACGAGTACCGATCAACATGTGAAAACTTATTACAAATCCCTAGATTGCTCAATTATGGAGCTGGCAGACGACATCGCCTATGCCGTGCACGATCTTGAAGATGCTATTGTGGTCGGGATGGTTAACCTCCAACATTGGCAACAGGCACTCGCGCAGCTTAAACAGTGCCATTCTCAGTGGATACGAGTGCATATTGACAGTTTAACGGAAAATCTTTTTTCCACACGGCACTTTGAGCGCAAAAATGCGATTGGGGCGCTAGTCAATTTTTTCATCACTGCTGTGCGTTGGAAAGTGCAACCCCCTTTTCAAACCGCACTTTTACGCTTCAACGCCGAACTGCCTGACGAGGTAATCGAAGTGTTGCAAATTTTCAAAATTTTCGTGCGCGATTACGTCATTCGTCATGTCAACACACAACGCATTGAATACAAAGGGCAGCGCATTCTAACTGAACTGTTTCAAATATTTGCCGCCGATCCTGAACGCCTGCTGCCAACTAACACCGCCAATCGCTGGTGCACAGCACAAGACAGCGACAAACAGCGCGTTATCTGCGACTACATCGCTGGCATGTCAGACTCCTACGCACTGAAAGTCTACCAACAACTCTAAGCGCAAATGCAAGCCAAAAAAAAGCCCTTCAGCAGAAGGGCAAAGTATTTGGAGTCATACTTTTTAGGGTATGTGTTCATTGTAACAACAATATTTCACATTTCAATAACAATTTTAACTTTTACTTAATATTGTGATATCGGTCACGGTTTTTTGTAAAAAGGGGATGTTTTATAGTGTAAAAAAATCACTATAATTATGAGATATAAAACTCTTAGTCAAGGTTTAATAGAAAAATGACATATATAGTCGGTCTCACTGGTGGCATTGGCAGTGGTAAGAGTACGATTGCGGATTTATTTGCAGCGCTTGGGGTGCCAGTGGTTGATGCGGATGTGGTGGCGCGTGAGGTAGTGGCGAAGGGTTCGACCGCACTTTTGCACATTGCTGAGCATTTTGGTGACGAGGTGTTGAATGCAGATGGTTCGCTAAATCGTGCGGCGTTGCGCGCGCGAGTGTTTAATGACTGTACGCAAACGCAGTGGCTTAATGATTTGTTGCACCCGTTGATTCGTAAAAAAATGCTGGCTGAACTCAATGCGGTACGCGCGCCTTATGCGCTGTGGGTGGTGCCGTTGTTGTTTGAAAATCACCTTGAGGCATTTTGTGACCGCACTTTGGTTGTGGATGTCAGTCGTGAAACACAAATTGAGCGAGCTACGCGGCGTGACAGCAATAAACGTGAACAAATTGAGAAAATTATTGCGGCGCAAATTGACCGTGATCGCCGTTTGACAACAGCCGACGATGTGATTAACAATGATGAGCCGTGGCAAGAAAGCCAAGCCGAGATTACAGCTCGAGTGGCTAAGTTACATCAATTTTATTTAGATCAAGCGAAGAAAAAGTATGAAAAAAACGAACGTTGACAGTGTCTCATGCCCGATTTGTAAAAAGCAAGTGGCGTGGAGTGAGCAAAGCCCTTATCGTCCTTTCTGCTCTAAGCGTTGCCAGCTAATTGATTTGGGTGAGTGGGCGAATGAGGAGAAAGCCATCAGTGCAGGTAGCGCCGATTTTGCTGAGGATGGTGCTGTCAATGAGTATGGTAGTGATTGGACACATTAGGGAGTGAGTATGGATATTCAGCAAGAACACGATGAATCAGGGGGCAAATTTTTTATTGCGCAAGCGGGTAAACTCATTGCGGAATTAACCTACCAAAAAATCAACGAGCACAGTGTGAATGCAAATCATACTTTTGTATCACCACAACTGCGTGGTCAAGGGGTGGCAGATCAGTTGTATCAAGCATTTAAAGAATACGTTGCTCAACAAGGGTATCATGCTGAGGCGAGCTGTTCTTATGTGGCGGCAAAATTGGCGCGGGAGAAAGCGTAAAAGTGCGGTTTAATACCACTCACAATCTAGTATAATAGCAATTTACCGCACGTTAACCAATAAAAACACGGCACTTTTGGCACAATTTTATCATTTTGTGATCTGGGTTGGCAGAATGAATAATTGCCCTTGAAATTTTATCTTGGGAATACTATGTTAATACCAACCCCAAGGGGTTTTTATCACACAAGTCGAGAGGTAGGTACTATGATCGTGAAAATTACCAGTAAACAAATGGACATCACCCCCGCAATTCGTACCCATATTGAAGAACGTGTGGCCAAGCTAGAAAAATGGCAAACTCAGTTGATCAATCCGCATTTTATTCTGAATAAAGTACCAAAAGGTTTTAGTGCAGAAGCGAATATTGGCACGCCGTATGGTGATTTGTTCGCCTGTGCGGAAAATGACGATATGTATAAATGTATCAATCAATTAGAAGAAAAACTTGAACGCCAGCTGAATAAACTGCAACACAAAGATGAAGCGCGGCGCAATGCCGAGCGGTTGAAAGACTCTTTTGAATAATATCAAAGCCAGCGAAAGCTGGCTTTTTTAACCGCACTTTATTTCTGTTTTGGCTTATTGCTCATGATTTCAATGACCTGTTTATCAGTATGTAGCATACTGCGAGAGGCAATAGCGCAGAGATTGTTGATTGAGGCATCAATATCAAATTCTACAATCCCTTCATTGCCAGTAACATGGGTATTATCCATTGCCATCAGCACGGCTTTGTAGCCACTTGATACGCTGGTTGAAACTTTCATCGCACAGCTATTCGCCGCGCCGTCGCAGATAATGCCACTAATATCGCCAATCATCGAACAAATGCCCATACTCACCGTTTCAAACTTGCCCGTTAGTAGCCAAGCAATGCCTGCGCAACTGCCCATTGAGGCGGTGGTAACAGCACATAAGGCAGAGAGTTTGGGTAATTTGCTGTGGATGAAAATGGCCATTAAATGGGATAAAAACAACGCGCGAGTTAATTTTTCATCATCTGCCGCTAAATATTGGGCAACCACGACAACGGGCATGGTGGCAGCGATGCCTTGATTGCCTGAACCCGAGTTGCTCATTGCAGGCAGGCTGGCGCCACCCATGCGCGCATCGGAGGCGGCGGTAGTGCGAATAATAATGCGGCTTAATAAGTCGTCTGACATCAATCCGCTGCCCACGTGTTTTTGCAACGTGCGCCCGATATGTAACCCATAATTTTCTCGCAATCCTTCATCTGAAAGTGCGGTATTGAGCTTGGCGGCTTGTAAGATAAAAGCAATTTTATCCAGTGGCACGGTCATAGCCACATCGTAGAGCATTTTTGCTGTACACTGGGTGAGCTGCTGATATTGATTATCTGTGGTGCAGCCTTTGGGTATGCGATCTTCAAATAGAATGTTGCCGTTTTTTTCAATTAAAATCACGTTAGTGTGGTGGTCTTGAATACACACCCGCACAGAGTCGTTATCAGCAAACAGCGTAGCTTCAGAATAGAGGATATGCTCGGTTTCAAAAATACCCACCTCAACCTGCGAGGCGTTTAACATGGCTTTAGCTTGTGCTACTTGCTCAGGACGAATATGGGTCAGCACTTCTAATCCCGCCTCAGGATCCCCTCCGATGGCACCGATGGCCGCGGCAATCGGCAAACCCACCATCCCCGTGCCAGGTACGGCGACCCCTAAGCCATTTTTCATTAAGTTGGGCGATACTTTGGCAATAATGCGTTGCGGCAGGGCATTGAGATGCTTGCGTGCAATGGCGCAGGCTAGTGCTAGTGAAATCGGCTCGGTGCAGCCGAGAGCTGGCACAACATCGTCGCGTACAATCTGAATTAAATGATCTTCAAATGTTGAGTTGGGCATAATGTCTCATAATGGCAAAAATATGTGCGCTATTCTAGCCTAAATTTACGTTATTTTTAATCATTGCAGCGTGTTAAAACTGCACATAGTGATAAAATAACACAGAATGATTAAGAAATGTGAAATCTATCACGTTCTATTTTCATTATAGGCTAGGATTAAAAATAAAATTGTGGTTTAATAATGGTAAAATTCAGTTTAGCTGAATTGCGTGTTCAAAAGATAACCTTGCATTAAGGAGTTAAAGGAGCAACTATGTCAAACATTTTAGAACAATTCTCATTGAAAGGTAAAATTGCCTTAGTTACTGGTGCGTCATACGGCATCGGCTTTGCCATTGCCACAGCACTAAGCCAAGCAGGCGCGAAAATCGTATTCAACGATGTCAACGAAGAAAACCTGAAAAAAGGCCTTGCCGCTTACAAAGAAGCAGGCATTGATGCACATGGCTATTTATTCGATGTAACCAATGAAAGTGCGGTCAAAGAGTACATTGAAAAGATTGAAAAAGAAGTCGGCGTGATTGATATTTTGGTCAACAATGCAGGCATCATTCAACGTATTCCAATGTTGGAAACCAGCGCATCTGATTATCGTAAAATCATCGATATTGATTTGACTGGCCCGTTTATTATGTCTAAAGCCGTATTGCCTTCAATGATCAAAAAAGGCCACGGTAAAATCATCAACATTTGTTCAATGATGAGTGAATTAGGCCGCGAAACCGTTGTAGGTTATGCCTCTGCTAAAGGTGGCTTGAAAATGCTGACCAAAAATATTTGTTCAGAATTTGGTGAAGCTAACATTCAATGTAATGGTATTGGCCCAGGCTATATCGCAACACCGCAAACTGCGCCATTACGTGAAAAACAAGCTGATGGCTCACGTCACCCATTTGACCAATTCATTATCGCCAAAACACCCGCTGCACGTTGGGGTACCCCTGAAGATTTGGCTGGTGCCGCCGTGTTCTTGTCATCTGATGCGTCCAACTTCATTAACGGTCACATCCTCTACGTGGACGGCGGTATCTTGGCTTATATCGGTAAACAGCCATAATCGCAATCATCGTTGCAAACAAAACCCAACCGCGCGTTGGGTTTTTTGTTTGCTATAGTTATGTATTTTGCGATCAGCATTCCAAAAAAAGCAAAGTGCGGTCGCTTTTTTAGGGGAAAAAGACTAGATTAATTCCCATTGAATGAGTAGAATTGCGCGTTTATTTCATTCAACGGTTTGGCCGTAATGTGTGACAACGAGGCAACAATGACAACACGCACCAATTTATTGAATTTAAATCGCCAGCAGCTGCGCCAATTTTTGCAAGGATTAGGCGAGAAACCTTTTCGAGCGGATCAATTAATGAAATGGATTTACCATTTTGGTGAAGACAATTTTGATAATATGACCAATATTAACAAAGCGCTACGAGAAAAGCTCAAAGCGGTGGCAGAGATTGTTGCGCCGACGGTAGCTCAAGAGCAACGTTCAAGTGACGGCACAATCAAATGGGCGATGCAAGTGGGCAGTCAGCAGGTGGAAACGGTTTACATTCCTGAAGACGATCGCGCGACATTGTGTGTGTCATCACAGGTGGGGTGTGCATTGGAATGTACTTTTTGTTCCACCGCCCAGCAAGGCTTTAATCGCAACTTGACTGTGTCAGAAATTATTGGTCAAGTGTGGCGTGCTTCGCAAATTATTGGCAATCATGGCAAAACGGGCGTGCGCCCTATCACGAATGTGGTGATGATGGGCATGGGCGAGCCACTGCTGAATGTGGCTAATGTGGTGCCGGCGATGGAAATTATGCTGGATGATTTTGGCTATGGGCTGTCTAAGCGACGAGTTACGCTTTCAACATCGGGTGTCGTGCCTGCCCTTGATCGCTTGCCTGAGATGATTGATGTGGCGCTGGCGATCTCATTGCATGCACCGAATGATCAACTGCGTGATGAAATTGTGCCGCTCAATAAAAAATACAATATTGCGATGTTGATGGATTCTGTGCACCGTTATCTCGCGCAATCCAAAGCGAATCATGGTAAAGTGACGATAGAATATGTGATGCTTAACCAAGTTAACGACAGCACCGAGCACGCGCACCAGCTGGCGAAATTGCTTGCCAACACGCCGTGTAAAATCAACCTTATCCCGTGGAATCCGTTTCCCCAAGCACCTTATACGAAAAGCTCAAACACCCGTATTGACCGCTTTCAAAAAGTGCTGATGGAATATGGTTTAACAGTGATTGTGCGTAAAACACGTGGTGATGATATTGATGCTGCCTGCGGCCAGTTGGCGGGTGATGTGATTGATAGAACCAAACGCACCCTGAATAAAAAAGCATTTGGACAAGCCATTGATGTGGCTTCAACACAGTAATTAAGGAGTAAAAGTGCGGTTATTACGGTTTGGATTATTTTGTTTGGCTTGGCTGCTGACAGGGTGTGCCACACAGCTTGACCACACAACAGATCAAGGCAAGGCCTATGCGCGTGCGCAGGTTGCACTGGGTTATATGCAACAACATCAATACGACAGTGCCAAGCAGAATATTGATAAGGCCTTAGAATTTGCACCAGAGTACTATCTGCCTTATTTGCTGCTCGCGCACTACTATCAACAAATAGGCAATTTAACGCAAGCCGAGCAGTATTACCAATTGGCGATGGAAAAAGACCCCACTCAGGGAGATGTGTATAATAATTACGGTGCTTTTTTATGCCAGCAGGCACGCTTTAGTCAAGCATTTGCAATGTTTGATAAAGCGCTAGCGCAAAAAGAGTATTATAAAGTAGCGCAAACGTTAGAAAACACCGCACTTTGTGCGAATTTGGCACATGATATGACCCGTCAACAACAGGCATTGCAAAAGTTGCAGAAACTCAATCCTGAGCGAGCCGCACAGTTGCGTCAGCAGCTGTAATGTAAAAAGCGGAGAAATCGCACAATATTTTGGATTAATTGTTGCAAATCGTATCCTGTAAATTTAAACTCTCCGTTTGATATTAATTACTGGATAAGCGTATGGACAACGAGCAACCACAATCCCCATCAAGCTTAACGCTTGGGCAACAATTTCGTCAGCGTCGCGAGGCGTTGGGCTTAACCATTGAAGATGTCGTGCAGCAAACCCATTTGAAGACGGCGGTGATCCATCATCTTGAAAATGATGAATTTATCGTGCCGAATTATCCGCCAACATTCATGCGTGGCTATGTGCAAAACTACGCTAAATTCTTAAAAATCCCAAAAGAGCAGTGGCAAAACGCCCACATCTCATTTGGTGCACCAGTTGAAAATGACTTACAAAAGAACCTGCGCAATAACCATAAAGTTAATCATTATTCATCTTACTCTGGTTGGGTGGGACGCCTGACATGGATTATCGTGCTGATTATGATTGGTATGACAGGTTACTGGTGGTGGCAAAACTATTATCAACAATCGCAAAATGAGCGTGAAAGCCTCGTTGAAAACTTTTTAAACAAAAATGAACTAATCGAAACGCCTGTCAGCAGTGAGAATGCTTCAGAGCCTGCGTTGGAAAAAGAGACGCTTGAAACCAGCGAAAATGCACCTGTGCAGCCAAGCACAGTTGATAACCCACCAGTGGTGAATGAACCGAGCGTTGAACCTGCGGGGCTTGAACGAAAAGCACAGGAAGCGCCAAGCAATGCTGCGCCACAAAATGAAAGTGCGGTTGCCAACGACGTGAACCAAGCACAAACTTCAGGCGAAGTGCTCAGCAATGCCATGGAGAAACTGAATAACACAGCACAAAGTGCGGTTGAGTCAACGGATGACAATGTGCAAGTGACAGATGCGACGAGTGCGGTAAGTGAAAATGGCTTGAGTATTGAAATTACGGGCGCAAGCTGCTGGCTTAGCGTGAAAGATGCTAATCGTAAAGTACTGGCGCAAAAAGAATATAAACGCGGCGAAGTGCTGAATTTTGATAACAGTGAAGCCTATTCCCTTGTAATTGGTGCGCCACAAAATGTGAAAATCACCTTCCGTGGTGAGGCCGTGCCACTGAAAATTGATGGGCGTGTTGCGCGCTTTAAATTACCGAAAAACTGATTAGGAACTTATGCAAGCTCAATCTCCAATTAAACGCAGAGCCTCGAAAAAAATTCACGTTGGTAATGTGCCTGTGGGTGGTGATGCGCCCATTTCGGTGCAATCTATGACCAACACTCGGACAACGGATGTCGCAGCGACGGTTGCACAAATTCATCAGTTGGAAAAAGTGGGAGCTGATATTGTGCGGGTGTCGGTGCCAACAATGGACGCCGCCGAGGCTTTTAAACTCATCAAGCAGCAAGTCAGCGTGCCATTGGTGGCGGATATTCACTTTGATTATCGCATCGCGTTGAAAGTAGCGGAGTATGGTGTGGATTGCCTGCGCATTAACCCAGGTAACATCGGGCGGGAAGATCGCATTCGCGCGGTGGTGGACTGCGCCAAAGATAAAAATATCCCGATCCGCATTGGTGTTAACGCTGGCTCGCTTGAGCGTGACCTGCAAGAAAAATACGGTGAACCCACACCCCAAGCGTTGCTGGAATCCGCATTGCGTCATGTGGATATTTTAGATAAATTCAATTTTGATCAATTTAAAGTCAGTGTAAAAGCCTCAGATGTTTTTTTAGCCGTTGAAGCTTATCGTTTATTGGCCGCACAAATTGAACAGCCATTGCACTTGGGCATCACTGAGGCAGGCGGTGCCCGTGCTGGTGCGGTGAAAAGTGCGGTCGGGCTAGGGATGCTGCTGGCAGAAGGCATTGGTGACACGCTGCGGGTGTCATTGGCGGCCAACCCCGTTGAAGAGATTAAAGTGGGCTTTGATATTTTAAAATCGTTACGCATTCGCTCGCGGGGGATCAATTTCATCGCGTGCCCAACCTGTTCACGCCAAGAATTTGATGTGATTGGTACGGTTAACGCGCTTGAGCAGCGGTTAGAAGACATCACCACCGCGATGGATGTGTCGATTATCGGTTGCGTGGTGAATGGACCAGGTGAGGCGTTGGTGTCTGATCTTGGCGTGACGGGAGGCAACAAAAAGAGCGGTTTTTATCTTGACGGCGTGCGCCAAAAAGAGCGTTTTGATAATGATGATTTAATTGATCAACTTGAGGCGCGAATTCGTGCTCAGGTGGCGGTCAAAGACCCTAGCCAACGTATTGATGTAGTTGAAAAATAATAAGGAAGAGTTGTGGCGAATATCATTAAAGCCATTCGTGGCATGAACGATTGCTTGCCAAGCCAAACACCTGTTTGGCAGTGGTTGGAAAAAACGGTACGTGGCGTGTTGGCACAATACGGTTACAGTGAAATCCGTATGCCGATTGTGGAGTCCACACCGCTTTTTAAACGCGCCATCGGTGAAGTGACCGATGTGGTGGAAAAAGAGATGTTCACTTTCGATGATCGCGATGGTGAAAGTTTGACGCTGCGCCCAGAAGGAACTGCGGGGTGTGTGCGGGCAGGCATTGAAAATGGGTTGCTATATAATCAAGAACAGCGTTTGTGGTATATGGGGCCGATGTTTCGTTACGAGCGCCCGCAAAAGGGGCGTTATCGCCAGTTTCACCAAATCGGCGTGGAGGTGTTTGGCATTGCCAACCCTGAAATTGATGCAGAATTAATTCTGCTCACAGCACGGCTGTGGCGTGAATTGGGTATTTTTGAGCATGTGAGCTTACAGCTCAATTCCATTGGCTCAGCGCAGTCGCGTGCGGTGTATCGCCAAGCGTTGGTGGATTATTTACAACAGCATTTGGATGTGCTGGATGATGATTGCAAGCGCCGTTTGACAACGAACCCATTGCGGATTTTAGACAGTAAAAATGAGCGTGTGCAAGCGGTGCTGGATAACGCGCCAAACTTGCAAGATTATTTAAGCGAAGAAGATAAAGCGCACTTTGCTCAACTCTGCCAGATTTTAGATGAAATGGGCATTGCTTATGAAATTAATCCAAAATTGGTGCGCGGTTTAGATTATTATAACAAAACGGTATTTGAGTGGGTGACAACGGCACTGGGTGCGCAAGGCACGGTGTGTGGCGGTGGGCGTTATGATACTCTTGTTGAGCAGCTTGGTGGGCATACCACCTGTGGTATTGGCTTTGCTATGGGCGTTGAGCGCTTAGTATTGTTGGTGCAAGAAGTTAACCCAGCACTTGCCATTAAAAGTGCGGTTGATGTGTATGTGATCCACAGTGGTGAGGCGGCGCGTAAGGTTGCGTTTCGTTTGAGCGAACAGCTGCGCAGTGATTTGCCCGCCGTAAAAGTGATGTTGCACTGCAGCTCAGGCGCGTTTAAAAAGCAATTTAAGCGTGCAGATAAAAGCAATGCGCAGTTTGCCGTCGTGATCGGAGAGGATGAAGCACAGCAACAAATTGTGGCGATTAAACCATTAAAACAAGAGATTGAACAATTCACTTTGCCTGTGGCGCAGGTGAGTGCGTATTTCGCTGAAAACCTAAATAAGGAGTAACGCGTGTCGTATATTACTGAAGAACAACAAGTTGAAGAGCTAAAAAGCTGGTGGAAAGAAAACAGCAAAGTGATTATCACGACCTTGATTTTGGTGTTTGCCAGCGTATTAGGTTGGCGATATTGGCAAAATTATCAGCTCAATAGTCGCCTTGAAGCATCTAACGACTATGAACAAGTGCTCAGTGCCTATCAAAAAGACCCTAAAAATAATGCAGGGTTGCTGTCACAGTTTGTGAAAGAGCATGAAGGTTCAAGCTACGCGGTGTTTGCCTTATTTGAACAAGCAAAAAGTGCGGTTGAGCATAATCAACTTGAGCAAGCACAAGCCTACTTAACACAAGCGCAGCAAATCAGTAAAGATAGTGAACTAAAAGCGACCGCAGCTATTCGCTTAGCCAGTGTGCAGCTGCAAGCCAAACAATTTGAAGCGGCGATTGGTCCCCTCAATGGTGTGGGTGAGGCGGCTTATTATGGTGTCAAACAGCGCCTGCTCGGGGAGGCTTATCTTGGCTTAGGCGATAAAGAAAAAGCGAAGGCAGCGTTTGAAGCAGCGCTGAAAACGCCAAATTTGGATCAACTGGATAAAGATTTGATTCAATTGCGCTTAAATAACCTGTAATTTTATTTTAATACATAACAATAAAAGGAATCCTTATGTCTGATTTACAAACCCTCATTGAATCTGCTTTTGAGCGTCGTGCGGAAATTTCACCTAAAACAGCGGATACTCAACTGCGTGATGCGGTTGCGCAAGTGCTTGCGGATTTAGATTCAGGAAAACGCCGCGTGGCAGAAAAAATTAACGGTGAATGGGTGGTTAACCAATGGCTTAAAAAAGCGGTATTGCTCTCTTTTCGTATCAATGACAATGTGTTGGTCGAGGGAAATGAAACGCGCTATTTCGACAAAGTGCCAATGAAATTTGCCAACTACGATCAAGCACGTTTTGAACGAGAAGGTTTCCGTGTTGTGCCACCTGCAGCTGTGCGTCAAGGTGCATTTATTGCGCGTAATACTGTTTTAATGCCATCTTATGTCAACATCGGCGCATATGTGGATGAAGGCACGATGGTGGACACATGGGCAACCGTTGGCTCATGTGCGCAAATTGGTAAAAACGTGCATTTATCCGGTGGCGTGGGCATCGGTGGCGTGTTAGAGCCATTGCAAGCGAATCCAACCATCATTGAAGATAACTGCTTTATCGGTGCACGTTCTGAGATTGTGGAAGGTGTGATCGTTGAAGAGGGCTCAGTCATTTCTATGGGTGTATTTATTGGTCAAAGCACCAAGATTTATGATCGCGAAACGGGTGAAATTCATTATGGTCGCGTACCAGCAGGTTCTGTTGTTGTTTCAGGCAGTTTGCCATCAAAGTGCGGTCAATATAGCTTGTATGCTGCCGTTATCGTGAAAAAGGTGGACGCCAAAACTCGTGGTAAAGTTGGCATTAACGAATTGTTACGGACAATTGATTAATTTTCATTCAAATTTAGCAAACAATAGGAATTATTTACATTCTTTTGATTGCATTTTGAGCAAAAACGACAAATAATAGTTGAAGTAGCGAGTAGACACGTTAGAATCTACTTGCTAGTGTAAAAAAATCTTTTTTTATTACACAAATTGACGATAAATAATCTAGGAGTTTAGAATGAAAAAGTTACTATTAACAACCGTATTACTTGGCGCAACCGCATTGGCTGTAACAGGCTGTGATGACAAACAAGTACAGGATGTGAAAGATAGCGTTGCCCAAGCAAAAGATACCGTTGTTGAAAAAGCAACTGAAGCAAAAGACGCTGTGGCAGAAAAAGCGGCTGAAGCGAAAGATGCAGTAGCTGAAAAAGCAGCGGAAGTAAAAGATGCTGTGAATAACAAAGTGGAAGAAACTAAAGATGCGGTCGCCCACAAAGTTGAAGAAGTGAAACAAGCAGCCATTGATGCTAAAGACGCGGCAGCGGATAAAGCTGTTGAAGCAAAAGAAGCAGCAGAGCAAGCAAAAGATAGCGCGGTTGCAAAATTAGAAGAAGCAAAATCTGCTGTTGCAGATAAAGTGGCAGATGCGAAAGAAGCTGTGGCGGATAAAGCCGTTGATGCTAAAGAAGCTGCCTCTGACGCTAAACAAGAAGCATTAGATAAAGTGAGTGATGTGAAAAATGCGTCAGCTGAAAAAGTGGCAGATGCCAAAGAAGCTGTAGCAGACAAAGTAGCGGAAGCTAAAGAAGCAGCGGCTGATGTGAAAGCAGAAGCGGCAACTAAAGCGGCTGAAGTGCAACAAGAAGCAGCGGGTAAAGGCGCTGAAGTAAAAGCACAAGCAGATGCTGCAGCACAAGAAATCAAAGAAAGTGCTAAAGGCGTTGCGGATGCCGTTTCACAAAAAGCGGATGAAGCGAAAAAAATGCTGGATGGCGCAACAGAAAGTAATAAATAATTAAAATCTGTTGGTTATTGAAAACCTTTATCCTTTGGGATAAAGGTTTTTTTTCTTTTTAAATCAATGCACTGAAGTTGCTTATTATTATTTTTACAAAACGTCTGAGAAAATGTGATATAATAACGCACTGTAACTGATTTCCTTTCTATATGAAGAGTTTAAACATCTAAGTAGCACATTGGTGCGGAGTATAAGAATGATAGCAGCAAATAAACGTTCAATTATTACCCTTTTTTTTGGTGAGACGGATCTTGGTTCGCACCAAGTGAAAATGGTATTAGCTGAAAAGGAAGTTCCTCATGAGAAAGAGTTGATCGCGCCAAATAGTTTGAATGAAGATTTTCTTGAATTGGGAACCAATGGTGAGTTGCCAACCTTAGTTGATCGCGATTTGGTTTTATATAAACCGCGCATTATCTTGGAATACCTCGATGAGCGTTTTCCTCACCCACCGTTGATGCCTGTTTATCCTGTTGATCGCGCAAAATCCCGTTTGATGATGCACCGGATCGAACAAGATTGGTTTAGTATGATTGAAAGTGCGGATAAATGCGAAGAGGACGCGGAGAAAAAAGTCATTTTAACCCAACTGCGTGATGAGATTCTCTCTTTTGGCCCAATCTTTTCTCAAAAGCCATTTTTTTTGAGTGATGTATTTAGCTTGGTGGATTGTTATATCGCACCGATTTTATATTATTTGCAAGAGCAAGGCATTAAATTCACAGGCGCAGGCAGTAAAGCGATTAAAGGTTATATGGAACGCGTTTTCACGCGTCCAAGTTTTATTGCCTCGATCAAATCAGGCCCCGTTAAAATTGTTGAGAAATAATCATGAGTAGTGCGAAACGTCCTTACTTACTAAGAGCCTATTATGATTGGTTTTTAGATAACGATCTCACGCCTTATTTGGTGGTCAATGCGCTTTATCCAAATACGAAAGTGCCACAGGATTTTGTGCGCGATGGGCAGATTGTGCTGAACATTGCGCCTTCTGCTTGTGGCAATTTGTTGCTCGGTAATGAGCGCATCCAATTTTCTGCTCGCTTTCGTGGCGTGCCGCAAGAGATTGTGGTGCCATTGGGTGCGGCAATGGCGATTTATGCCCGTGAAAATGGCGATGGCGTGTTGTTTGAAGACGAAGAAGCTTATCAATCGGCATCCACCATCACCACAGATCAACCCAATGATTTCACTGAGGCGGTTGATCCGCCGAAAAAAGCCAAGCGCAAGGATGCTGGGCATTTGAAAATCATCAAATAAAATTACCGCACGTTTAAAGTGCGGTTTTTTTTGAGAACGAATCAATAATCGGGCAGTTGCTGTGCTCATCATCTGGGCAGATGTCCACCAGCTGCTGGAGTTGATACTTCACTTCTTGCAATTTGGCAATCTGAGCATCAATTAGTTCAATTTTTTCTTGTGTTTTGGCTTTCACCTCGCAGCTTTTGCGCTGTGGATCAAGCCATAATAGTAATAATTCTTTTGCTTCGTGCAAGTTGAAGCCCGCCTCACGGGTACGTTTTAAAAACTGTAATTGCGCGATGTGTGCGTTGCTGTATTGTCTATAGCCATTAGCGCTGCGCACGGGGGCGTCAATCAACCCTTTTTGTTCATAAAAGCGGATGGTTTTGGCATTTAAGCCAGTTAGTGCTGCCACATGGTTAATTTGCATTTGTACTTGACCTTCCAGTAAGGGAAAGGTTTATTCTAGTACAAAATAGCAAAAAGATAAAATAAGGAGTTTCTATGATTTATGCCCTGTCAGGATTGTCGTGTCAGCACTGTGTAGCCAATGTGTGTAAAGTGCTGAGTGCGCTGGACGGCGAGTGCAAAGTTAACCTCACTTTTGCACAATTGCGTGATGATGTGCCCAGTGAAAAGGTGATTAGGGCAGTGTTCGATGCTGGCTATGAGGCGAAAATTGCTGATGCACCTGCTTATGAATTGGCGCTCACGGGGCTAAATTGCGGGCATTGCATTGCCAGTGTGGAAAAAGCACTGCATGCTTATGATGCAAGCCTCATTTACACGATCAGCAAAACTGCACTGTCGGTGTTTGCCCCGAATGATGCCGATGAGGTGATCGGCGTGATTGAACAGGCAGGTTTTGGCGCAAAAAAGTCTGAGGGGGCGCGGCCCCCAAAGCCTGAAGGGGTGTTAGCACGCCCTGATAGCCCTGAACCTGTGAAAAATATCGCCTATAATACAGCTCTTGCACTCGGTGGCTTAAGCTGCGCTGCGTGCGTGGCTAAGGTGGAAAAAGCCTTAAGTGCGGTTGAAGGTGTCGATGCTGTGCAAGTTAATCTTGCCGATGCCACAGCACAGGTTGCAGGCGAAGCCGATGTGCAGACATTGATTAATGCTGTGCAACAGGCGGGCTATCACGCTGAGCAGGTGGAAAGTGGTGATGCTTTGCGTACTAAAAATGCGCAACGCTATGCCGAAGAAATTCAATCGCGCAAACGTCAGGCCGTGCTTGCGTTAAGCTTGGGGGGGGCTTTAATGCTGTGGGGCTTTTGGGCTGGAATGGAGGTTGATACGCCTTCGCGTGGCATTTGGTTCGCGGTGGGATTAGTGTGTTTGGCTGTAATGGTTTACAGCGGTGGGCATTTTTATCGCAATGCACTGAATAATTTGCGCCATGGCAATGCCACGATGGATACGTTAGTTGCGCTCGGGACAGGCACAGCGTGGCTGTTTTCTATGTCGGTGGTGATGTTTCCTGATTTTTATCCCGCACACGCTCGGCATCTCTATTTTGAAGCCAGCTTGATGATTATTGGATTGGTTAGTTTAGGAAAATTATTTGAGGCCAAAGCCAAGCAGCATTCTTCACAAGCGCTGAATAAATTATTGGATCTCACACCAGACAAAGTGCGGTTAATCACACCGGAAGGCGAGCAGTGGGTTGCTTTAGCGCAAGTGAAATCGGGCATGAAACTGCGCCTGAAAACGGGAGATAAAGTGCCCGTTGACGGCGTGGTTGAGCGCGGCGAGGCGTGGCTTGATGAAGCGATGCTCACTGGTGAGCCGTTGCAGATACACAAAACGCAAGGTGATGTGGTGCGTGCAGGCACCTTAGTTGACAACGGCGGCGTTGATGTTGTTGCGCGTGATGTGGGCGAGGGCACGCTGCTGGCCAATATCATTCGGTTGGTTAAACAAGCGCAAAGCAGTAAGCCGAAAATTGCACAGTTAGCAGATAAAGTGGCCGCTGTATTTGTGCCTACCGTGTTTTTACTGGCATTGCTCGCGTTGGTGTTGTGGCTGGTGTTACCGCAATCACCCAATCTAGCACAGGCGCTAGTGGTGTTTACCAGCGTGTTAATTATCGCCTGCCCGTGCGCATTAGGGCTGGCTACGCCCATGTCGGTCATCGCCGCTGTGGCTCGCGCGGCACAGCTTGGCATATTAGTGCGAGATGCGCAAGCATTGCAAAATGCCGCTAATGTGGATACCGTCGTGTTTGACAAAACAGGCACGCTCACGCAGGGCAAGCCGATGATTACCGATATTGTCACGCACACGCAGGATAAGACCGCACTTTTCACCCTTGCGGCGGTGCTGGAGCAGGCTGCTAATCACCCTTTAGCCTATGCGTTTTTAAATGATGCGCGCTTAGCGCATAGCACATTTCCAGATGTGCAAGCATTTCACACGCACAAAGGCATGGGAATATCTGGCGTGGTGAAGGGTAAATCCGTGTTGCTTGGTAATGCAGCATTGATGGCACAACACAATGTGGCGCTGACGGATTTTGCAGCGCGCGCACAACAGGTGCGTGAGCAAGGGGGAACCGTTGTCTTTTTGGCTCTCGATAGTGCGTTGCAAGGCTTTTTTGTGCTCAAAGATTCTCTGCGTACAGACAGCGTGAGCGCAATTGCGCGCTTACATTCGATGGGGATCAAAACAGTCATGTTAACTGGCGACAGCCATTCCACTGCCACTGCAATGGCGCGTGAGCTGGGCATTGATGAGGTGATTGCCGATGTGCTGCCAGAGGGGAAAGCCAATGAGATTGCCCAATTGCAGCAGCATGGGCATAAAGTGGCGATGGTGGGTGATGGAATTAATGACGCGCCAGCGCTGGCGCGCGCTGATGTCAGCATTGCCATTGCACAAGGCAGCGACATTGCCATTGAAACCGCAGGCTTAACGCTCATGCACCCAAGCATAAGTGCGGTCAGTGATGTATTGCAGTTGTCCAACGCCACCATGCGCAACATCAAGCAAAATCTCTGTGGGGCGTTTATTTATAACAGCTTAGGCATCCCGATTGCGATGGGAGTTTTGTATCCCATTTGGGGGATTATGCTCAGCCCTGTGTTTGCCGCTGCCGCGATGGCACTCTCGTCGGTCACGGTGGTCACCAATGCCAACCGCTTGTTACGTTTTAAACCGTAATAAAAAACCCGAGCCTCGGCTCGGGTATTGACCGCACTTTTATTTGCGACAAATCGTTTTTAAAATGCCGTCTTTCGCTGTGTCGGGCATTGGCTGAGTTTGTGGTTTTTTGTTGGTTTCTTGGCCAATTTTTTTGTTATGTTTGCCATAAATTAAGGTTTGGCGGTTGGCGATGGTCCACTTTTCGCAAGAGTATTGATATTCCATCAATAAATGGGTGATGCCTTTTTGATCGCCGAGATCATTACGTGGTTTTTTGAAATTCACCTTCACCCACACGCGGTCAGTCAATACGTTGCTGCGCTGCATATTGATATAAATTTTATCTCCTGTCACTGTGTCTGCAATGTAATGCCATTTGCTTGCCCAAGCAGGCAAAGCGAATAAACACAGGCAGAGCATCATCCATTTTTTCATAACATCTCCTTGAAGTTTTTGATAACGCTAGATTATCACTGTGTTCTACACAAAACAATCCATTAACGCCCGCGGTGTAAAAAATCCAAGAAAGATTGCCCTTGCCATCCGCAGAGGGTACAATTCAGACCTCTTATTTAAATGAATACAGTTATGTTAAACAATATTCGCATTGTATTGGTGGCGCCTTCTCACAGTGGCAATGTCGGTTCGGTGGCGCGCGCGATGAAAACGATGGGGCTAGCGCAGTTGGTGCTGGTTAACCCCAGTTGCACGCTAGATGAGCAAGCATTTGCGCTGGCCGCAGGTGCGAAAGATGTGCTTGAGCAGGTCAAGATTGTAGCTAGCTTTGATGAGGCCATTGGCGATTGTTCACTGGTGATGGGATCGAGTGCGAGATTGCGCCATTTGCAAAGCACATTGGTGACCCCGCGCGAGGGTGCACAGTTAACCATTAATGAGCTGTCTAAGTATGAGCAAAGTGCGGTTGCGCTGGTGTTTGGGCGTGAGCGTGTGGGTTTGACCAATGAGGAATTGCTCAAATGCCACTATCATGTCAATATTCCCGCCAACCCTGATTATGCTTCTCTCAATTTGGCGATGGCGGTGCAGTTGGTGTGTTATGAGGTGCGCATGGCGTATCTCAGCGCAACGCACAAGGCATTGAAAACACGGCTGTCGAGTGCGGGCTATGCTAGCGTGTCGGAAGTTGAACATTTGCTTGCCCACAGCGAGAGAACATACCGCACTTTAGGGTTTATCCAAAATGAGGCGGTGATGGAAAAGTTGCGTCGGCTTTATAACCGCGCGCGGCTTGAAAAAAATGAAGTCAACATCTTGCAAGGGATCTTAAGTGCGGTGGATAAGCGCATAAAGTAATCACTATCAACATAATCGCTGAAAACTTACAAAAATAGTCAAGTTTAAAGTTGACTAAATTAGTAAGGTATGAAAAAATTTACTCCATTGATTCAACCTGGAGTGAACTATGAAATTAACCTCAAAAGGGCGCTATGCGGTGACCGCAATGTTGGACATTGCGCTCAATTCTCAAGCTGATGAGAATGAAACACCCATCACGCTCGCAGACATTTCAGAGCGCCAGCAGATTTCGCTTTCATACCTTGAACAACTGTTTGCCAAATTGCGTCGACGTGGCTTGGTAAAAAGCGTACGTGGGCCAGGTGGCGGCTATTTACTCGGGTTGTCGGTTGATCACATCTCTATTGGCATGATCATCGCCGCGGTAAATGAAAACATCACCGCAACGAAATGCCAAGGCAAAAGCAACTGTCAAGGTGGCGTGCGCTGTTTGACGCATTCACTCTGGGAGCAACTCAGTGATGAAATTGAAACCTTTTTAAATGGCATCACCATTGGGGACTTGGTCAACAAAGAAAATCAACGCAACGCATTAAAACAACATAAGCACCAACACAGTTTTGAAGTTGAAACGCGCCTGTAAAAAGTGCGGTCAACTTATTTGAGGAGTGACAATGAAATTACCCATTTATCTTGATTATGCAGCCACGTGTCCAATGGATGAACGTGTGGCAAAAAAAATGATGGAATATATGACCTTTGATGGTATTTTTGGCAACCCTGCATCGCGCTCGCACCGCTTTGGCTGGCAGGCTGAAGAAGCGGTTGATATCGCACGTAATCACGTGGCGGATTTAATCGGCGCAGACTCGCGCGAGATTGTGTTTACCTCAGGCGCAACAGAATCTGATAATCTCGCAATCAAAGGCGCCGCGCACTTTTATCAAACCAAAGGCAAGCATATTATCACTTGCAAAACCGAGCATAAAGCGGTGTTGGACACTTGTCGTCAGCTTGAGCGAGAAGGCTTTGAAGTAACTTATCTTGAGCCTGAAAGTGATGGCTTGATTGATTTAAACAAACTTAAAGCCGCTATGCGTGAGGACACCATTTTGGTATCTATTATGCACGTCAACAATGAAATCGGCGTGGTGCAAGATATTGAAAAAATTGGCCAATTGTGCCGTTCGAAAAAAATTATTTTCCATGTGGATGCCACCCAAAGTGTGGGCAAAATTGCAATTGATTTAGCCCAATTGCCCGTTGATTTGATGTCGTTTTCTGCTCACAAACTCTATGGGCCAAAAGGCATTGGTGGCTTGTTTGTGCGCCGTAAACCACGCGTGCGACTTGAGGCGATTATTCACGGTGGTGGGCATGAGCGTGGTATGCGCTCAGGTACCTTGCCAGTGCACCAAATTGTGGGTATGGGCGAGGCGTATCGCATCTGCAAAGAAGAAATGGCAACCGAAATCCCACGCATTAAAGCATTGCGTGATCGCCTCTATAATGGCTTAAAAGATATTGAAGAAACCCACGTTAATGGCTCAATGGCGCACCGCGTGGCGAACAATTTAAACATTAGCTTTAATTATGTGGAAGGTGAATCGTTGATGATGGCGTTAAGCGACATTGCTGTCTCATCTGGCTCAGCGTGTACGTCAGCCAGCCTTGAGCCATCTTATGTGTTGCGCGCATTGGGGCTGAATGATGAACTGGCACACAGCTCTATTCGTTTTTCACTCGGGCGCTACACCACAGAAGAAGATATTGATTACACCATTGACTTGGTTAAAAGAGCGGTACAGAAATTACGCGATCTATCCCCCCTTTGGGATATGTTTAAAGAAGGGATCGATTTAAGCACGGTGCAATGGACAGCGCACTAATTAACGGGAGATTATTATGGCGTATAGCGAAAAAGTGATTGATCACTACGAAAACCCACGCAATGTTGGGTCATTTGATAAAAAAGAACAAAACGTCGGCTCTGGTATGGTTGGAGCACCAGCGTGTGGTGACGTGATGCAGTTGCAAATTAAAGTCAGTGATGAAGGCATTATTGAAGATGCGCGTTTTAAAACCTACGGTTGTGGCTCAGCGATTGCCTCAAGTTCTCTCATTACAGAATGGGTAAAAGGCAAGTCTCTTGATGAAGCGGGGGCAATTAAAAACAGCCAAATTGCGGAAGAGTTAGAATTGCCACCAGTGA
Organism: Spirabiliibacterium pneumoniae; assembly: GCF_014884995.1. Classification (GTDB taxonomy): domain Bacteria; phylum Pseudomonadota; class Gammaproteobacteria; order Enterobacterales; family Pasteurellaceae; genus Spirabiliibacterium; species Spirabiliibacterium pneumoniae. The sequence continues at coordinate 87,478 of NZ_JABMII010000005.1, read as the reverse complement.
AGGTGCACTGCTCGATTTTGGCAGAAGATGCCATTAAAGCCGCCATTGCGGACTACAAATCAAAAAATAACAAATAATAAAAGTGCGGTTCACGCATAAGGATGATTGATGAGTGTGACGCTTTCTGAAAGTGCGGCAAATCGTGTACGCACTTTTTTGACCAATCGTGGTAAAGGCATCGGCTTGCGTCTGGGGGTAAAAACGTCAGGCTGCTCGGGCTTGGCTTATGTGTTAGAATTTGTTGATGCGCTAAATGATGACGATGAAGTGTTTGAACAACACGGTGTGAAGATTATTATCGATCGCAAAAGTTTGGTTTATCTTGATGGCACACAGTTAGATTTTGTGAAAGAAGGCTTGAACGAAGGCTTTAAATTTCACAATCCAAATGTGAAAGATGAATGTGGCTGCGGTGAAAGTTTTACGGTGTAAATGATGCAAAATCCATTTGAGTTATTTGAACTGCCACTCACGTTTAAGCTGGATCTCAATGCGTTAAATGCGCGCTATTTGGCACTTCAAAAAGCACATCACCCTGATAATTTTGCCACCGCCAGCAAAACTGATCAACTCAACGCTGTGCAACGCACGGCAGACATCAACGAGGCATATCACACCTTGAAAAGCCCGCTACTGCGCGCGCAAGCGCTGTTGCAATGGGCGGGTGGCGATACGTGGGACGGTGAGCAAACGGTGCATGACAGTGACTTTTTGCTTTCTCAATTGAGCCTGCGTGAGCAACTTATGGAGGTTGAGCAAAGCCGCGATGAAACCGCACTTTGCGCGTTGCGTGATGAAAACGACAAAATCTATGTCGAGGCTTTGCGTGAGCTTGAAAGTGCGGTTGATCAACGCCACTGGAGTGAGGCTAAACGCTTTATCAACCGCTTGAAATTCATTGAAAAATTTCAGCGTGATGTGGACGCAGTGGAAGAGCAGTTTTATGATTAATTTGCCTGCGTTGCAGGTTTTCTTATTTGAGTGATAAACATGGCGTTATTGCAAATCGCAGAACCTGGGCAAAGTGTAGCCCCCCATCAACATCGCTTAGCGGTTGGCATTGATCTTGGCACGACGAATACGTTAGTTGCGACCGTGCGAAATGGACAAAGTGAAATTTTAAATGATGAAGATGATGTCGCATTAATTCCTTCTGTGGTGCATTACGGCCAAAATAGTCAAGTGCAAGTTGGTCGCGCGGCACTCGCGCAAGCCATTGACGATGCAAGCCACACTGTGATTTCAGTTAAACGCCTGATCGGGCGAAGCCTTGATGATATCCATACCCGCTATCCTAATTTACCTTACACTTTCACACAAAGTGATAACGGCTTGCCGTTGATTCAAACCGCACTTGGGCCGTTAAGCCCTGTGCAAATTTCCGCTGATATTTTAAAGCGCGTTAATGCGCTGGCGAGTGCGCGCCTTGGTGGCGAGTTAGAAGGGGCGGTGATTACCGTGCCCGCGTATTTTGATGACGCGCAACGCCAAGCAACGAAAGATGCGGCTCGCATAGCTGGGCTTAACGTATTGCGATTGCTTAATGAGCCAACTGCGGCCGCCATTGCCTACGGCTTAGATTCAGGGCAAGAAGGTGTGATCGCGGTGTTTGATTTAGGCGGCGGAACCTTTGATATTTCGATTCTACGCCTGTCAAAAGGGGTTTTTGAAGTGTTAGCCACTGGTGGTGATACCGCACTGGGTGGAGATGATTTTGATCATCTCGTTGCAGACTGGATCATCGCACAATCACAACACACACCGCAAACGAGTGCCCAGCGGCGCGAGCTTATTGAAACGGCGATTCGCGCTAAAATCGCCCTAAGTGAGCAAGAAACGACCCAAGTGCGGTTTATGGATTGGGTGGGCGAACTTACCCGTACGCAGTTTGATGAATTGATTCAGCCTTTGGTGAAGCGCGCCATTATGGCGTGTCGCCGTGCATTGAAAGATGCGCACGTGAGCACTGATGAAGTGCTACAAGTGGTGATGGTGGGCGGCTCCACCCGCGTGCCGCTTGTGCGAACTGAAGTGGGCGCGTTTTTCAAACGTGAGCCACTGGTGAGCATTGACCCAGATAAAGTGGTCGCGCTAGGGGCTGCCATTCAGGCGGATATTTTGGTCGGCAATAAAGCCGACAGCGATATGTTGCTGCTTGATGTTACGCCACTTTCACTTGGCATTGAAATCATGGGCGGCATGGTAGAAAAAATCGTGCCACGCAACACCACTATTCCAACGGCGCGAGCACAAGAATTCACCACGTTTAAAGATGGGCAAACAGCGATGTCTATCCATGTGCTGCAAGGTGAGCGTGAAATGGTGCAAGACTGCCGCTCTCTGGCACGCTTTACCCTGCGGGGTATTCCGCCGATGGTGGCGGGTGCGGCGCATATTCGTGTTACATTTCAAATTGATGCAGACGGGCTTTTGAATGTGACGGCGATGGAAAAATCAACCCAAGTTCAAGCCACCGTGCAAGTGAAACCTTCCTATGGGCTGGATGAAGAGCAAATCCGCCATATGATTCACGATTCCATTGAACACGCCGCCGATGATCGCGATGCACGTCGCTTAAATGAGCAACGTGTTGAAGGGGCGCGCGTGATTGAAAGTGTGCGCGAAGCACTCAAACAAGACCGCACTTTGCTTAATGATGATGAATATGCAGCGATAATGCAAGCCACTGAGCAGCTTGAGCAAGCCTGCCGCGGTGATGAGGCTCAAGAGATTAAAGTTCATATTAATCAATTAGATAAATTAACACAAGATTTTGCCGCACGGCGTATGGATAGCTCTGTACGCAAAGTGTTACAAGGGCAGAAAGTCAGTAATATAGAATAGGATACAATATGCCAAAATTAATTTTTCTCCCAAATGAGACTCTTTGCCCTGAAGGCATGGTGGTGGAAGCGCAAAAAGGGGAAAGCATTTTAGACGCGGCCTTAAATGCGGGGATCGAGATCGAACACGCCTGTGAAAAATCGTGTGCCTGCACCACTTGTCATGTGGTGGTGCGTGAAGGATTTGACTCTCTCAACGAAACATCTGATGTAGAAGAAGATATGCTGGATAAAGCGTGGGGATTAGAAATGGATAGCCGCTTAAGTTGCCAAGCCATTGTTGGCGATGAAGATCTTGTGATTGATATTCCACGTTACACAGTCAACCACGCTCGCGAAGAGCATTAATGTGATACGAAAGTGGGGCGGTTAAAAGTGCGGTCAGCTAAGGTAACCGCACTTTTTTATTATTTAATTTTCTCTAAATGAGCAAGCAGTTGTGCTGATGGGATTCGCTGAATATTACGCAGACGCAACAATAAGAGTACGGCGGCGAGGGTTAAGCATAATACAAATCCAATCCAAAAGCCTTCAGCCCCTAGTGGTGGGAATCCCCACTCTGTTAGCGCGGTGATGTAACCCACTGGCATGCCCACCACCCAGTAACTAAACAGCGAGATAATTAATACCGCTTTGGTGTCTTTATAAGCACGCAAGGCGCCACCAGCGATAGCCTGCACTGAGTCAGGCAACTGATAAGCGGCGGCAAACAGCAATAAGAATGATGCCATTTCAATAACGTGTGGATTATGCACAAAAATGTGTGCAATTTGAGTACGAAATACCAGCGTGATAATCGCAGTTGCCGTAGCAACCAGCAAACCTAGCGCGATGGCGAGATAACTGACCAATTTAGCGCCATCAAGATTTTTTTCACCTAAGCGTTGCCCAACTAAAATGGTGGTGGCCATAGAAATTGATAGTGGCATCATGTAAAAAAAGGAGCTGGTGTTTAGCGTGATCTGGTGGCTAGCCACAACATTGGCGCCCAGCGGTGCGAGTAATAAGCCAACAACAGCAAACAGACTCACTTCAGCGCACAGCGTTAATGCAATAGGCACCCCAAGATTGAGCAATTTGCGTAGAGTGGCAAGATTGGGCAGTTCAAAAATGCGAGGGAAGAGGTTAATTTTGCGTAAATGGCTGGCCTTAATACAATAGCCGATCAGCATTAACATCATCAGCCAATTAACACAAGCGGAGGCAATGCCACAACCTACCGCACCAAAGGCAGGTAGCCCAAATTTACCGTAAATTAACGTGTAATTTAAAATGATATTAAGCAACAGCCCAATAAAACCGATCACCATGGCAGGCTTGGTTTTGGCCATACCATCATTTAGTCCACGGAAGTTGATCATTATCAAATATGCAACCACGCCAATAGAAATGGCTTTGAGATAGTTCTCGGCTATGCTACGTAGACTTTCATCCATTTCGCGTAAATTGAGCAGTAAATGGTTATTGAAAATCAACCACGTCAGCGGAATACTCACAATCAATGCAATCCACAAGCCTTGACGTACTTGATGCCCAATCCGCGCCCGTTGCCCAGATCCGTTTAAATAAGCAATCACGGGAGGCAAAGAAAGCAGCAAGCCTTGTCCAAACAGCAGTAATGGCAGCCAAATAGAAGCACCAATGGAGATTGCCGCCATATCATTTGCACTCACGCGCCCTGCCATGATGGTATCGACCATGCCCATGGTGCTTTGTGAAAGCTGCGCGACCCAAATTGGCCCAGCAATACGAAACAGTTGCTTGCTTTCATGGCGAATATTGGCATTTGATAAGCGTCTTTTTAGCATAACTTTTATGGCGCATAGAAAGCGTCATAGCTCCAGTGAAGAAAATTGAAACGATTGTTGATTTTTTTCAATCAATGTACACAGTTATATTTTATTAATCAAGGGCAGTGCGTGTTCATAACCGCTTTTTACCAATTTATTTTGGTTTGGAGGTGGCATTTTCGTGCTGAGTTTACAAAATCAGATATTTTTTCTGGAATATGATAAAATACGCCCCAGAACCTGACGTATTATTTCATATTGTGGAGTACACGATGAGCAAAGAACAACAAACTCGCTATGAAGCCAGCATGTCTGCCGCCCTTGGTCCAATGGATGATGAAGAATTTAAAAATTTGATTCGCAAAGAAGCCGAAGCTCGGTTTAAATTTTTTAATGAGCATCCTAATGCCACGTTTCAAAATCTAACACTAGAAGAGTGGATAGATATGCTGCGCGAGCAATATGAGCAGTATCGTGATTGGTATCAAAGCCAAAACAATAACGCATAATGCGACGACTGAGTTTAGCAACATTTAACGTGTGATAACGAGGAAGCGATGTTCACGGGTATTGTGCAGGGCAAAGCCCGCATTGAAAAAATTATCCGCAAGGTTGGTTTTCAAACGCATATTATTGCCATGCCGACCGCACTTTTAGAGGGCTTAAGCGTTGGGGCATCGGTGGCGCATAACGGCGTGTGTTTGACGGTAACCGAGATCAACGGTGCGTTGGTCAGCTTTGATTTGATGGCGCAAACTTTGGCGATTACCAATTTGCGCCAAGTACAAGAGGGCGATGAGGTCAATATTGAGCGCGCGATGAAAATGGGGACGGAAATTGGCGGGCATTTGCTTTCAGGGCATATTTTCTGTACGGCAACCATTGCGCAGATTGAACGCACGACAAACAACTATAAAGTGCGGTTTCATTTGCCATCGCACGCGATGAAATATGTGCTTGCCAAAGGGTTTATCGCCATTGATGGTGCTAGTTTAACCATTGTTGATGTTGATCGCACTGATAACACGTTCTCTGTTAGTTTTATTCCCGAAACGCTTGAGCGTACAATCATTGCTCAGAAAAGGGAGGGCGAGCAGGTTAACATTGAAATTGACAGCCAAACGCAGGCGATTATTGATACAGTCGAACGTTATTTGGCACAAAATTTGCCAATCAACGGTTAGAAAGCCGTAACCAATGTTATAAATTGTCAGGCTAACTATTGTCAAACGAAATAATAGTTGATATTGTCTGTGCAATTTTTAGCGCCTAACCTTTAGGTTGAATAGATAAATGGAATAAAAATGAGCAAATCATTAGTGATCGTCGAGTCTCCTGCCAAGGCCAAAACCATCAATAAATATTTAGGCAAAGACTATGTTGTTAAATCGAGCGTCGGGCATGTGCGAGATCTCCCAACCGTCGGCTCAAGCACGGGCGAAAAGCGTAAAGCTGTTTCCACCAAAGGCATGAGTGCTGGTGAAAAAGCAAAAATTAAGCACGAGCGTGAGCAAGAAGCGTTGGTCAAACGCATGGGCATTGACCCTTATCACGACTGGCAGGCGAATTACCAAGTATTGCCAGGCAAAGAAAAGGTGGTGTCTGAGCTTAAATCCGCAGCCAAAAAGGCTGATCACATTTATCTGGCAACCGACTTGGATAGAGAAGGAGAAGCCATTGCGTGGCATTTAAAAGAGCTGATCGGCGGTGACGACAGCCGTTTTAGCCGCGTGGTGTTTAATGAAATCACCAAAAATGCGATCAAAAACGCGTTTGCCCAGCCTGAAAAGCTCAATATGGATCGGGTTAATGCGCAACAAACGCGCCGCTTTTTAGACCGTGTGGTGGGCTATATGGTGTCGCCTTTATTATGGAAAAAGGTGGCGCGGGGGCTTTCTGCTGGGCGCGTGCAATCGGTGGCAGTGAAATTGTTAGTTGAGCGCGAGCGTGAAATTAAATCGTTCGATCCACAAGAGTTTTGGACAATTCAAGCCGACACGACCACCACTCAGAAAAAAACGATCACATTAGATGTCACCCACGTTAAAGGCAAAAAATTCTCGCCTGAAAATGAAAAACAAGCGCAAAGTGCGGTCAAGGCACTTGAAAGTGCGGTTTTTCAGGTTGAAAGTATTGAAACGAAGCCGACAAAATCCACGGCTAAGCCGCCTTTCATTACCTCAACATTACAGCAAGCGGCAAGCACGCGTTTGGGCTTTGGCGTGAAAAAAACCATGATGCTTGCCCAGCGCTTGTATGAATCGGGCTATATCACCTATATGCGTACCGACTCCACCAATCTCAGCCAAGACGCATTGAACATGGCGCGCAGTTATATCAGCAGTGAGTTTGGCGCAGATTATTTGCCCGCGAAACCGAATTTTTATTCAAGCAAAGAGAATGCACAAGAAGCGCACGAAGCGATTCGCCCGTCGGATGTGAATGTAACGGCGGCAGCGGTGAGTGGCGTAGATAAAGATGCGGTGCGTTTGTATGATCTTATTTGGCGACAATTTTTAGCCTGCCAAATGCCCGCAGCACAATACGATTCAACGACGCTCGCCGTTAAAGCAGGGGATTATACGCTGAAAACCAAAGGGCGGATCATGCGCTTTGACGGTTGGACAAAAGTGTTGCCACTGGGCAAAAGTGCGGAAGATCAAGTGCTGCCAGAAGTGAGCGAAGGCGAAACGTTGATACTCAATGACTTGCACCCAGAGCAACACTTCACCAAGCCACCTGCACGTTACACGGAAGCTGCATTGGTGAAAGAATTGGAAAAACGGGGCATCGGGCGTCCATCAACCTACGCTTCGATCATTTCAACAATCCAAGATCGGGGCTATGTGCGGGTGGAAAATCGCCGCTTTTATGCTGAAAAAATGGGTGAAATTGTCACCGATCGCCTTAATCAATCTTTTGGCGATTTAATGAATTATGATTTCACCGCCAATATGGAAGACACATTAGACCAAATCGCCAATGGCAACGCCAACTGGAAGGCGCAACTTAATCAATTTTTCACTGATTTTTCGCAACAATTGACCACCGCCGAGCTGGATGAACTTGAAGGTGGCATGCGCCCGAATAATTTGGTGGAAACGGACATTAAATGCCCAACTTGTGGGCGCAATATGGCGATCCGCACCGCCAGCACGGGTGTATTTTTAGGCTGCACAGGCTATGCACTGCCACCGAAAGAGCGCTGCAAAACCACCATTAACCTCATTCCAGAGGCGGAACTGCTCAATGTTTTGGATGATAATTCTGAAACCGACGCATTGCGCAAACGCAAACGCTGCCCGAAATGCCACACGGCGATGGACAGCTATTTGATCGACGCCCACCGCAAATTGCACATTTGTGGTAATAATCCGAATTGCGATGGTTTCATCATTGAAGAGGGTGAATATAAGATTAAAGGCTACGACGGGCCAGTAGTAGAATGTGATAAGTGCGGTGGCGAAATGCACCTTAAACTTGGCCGTTTTGGCAAATACATGGGCTGTACCCAGTGCTCAAACACGCGTAAGATTTTGAAAAATGGTGAAGTGGCGCCACCAAAAGAAGACCCAGTCCCTTTCCCAGAGTTAAAATGCGAAAAATCGGATGCTTATTTCGTGTTGCGTGATGGTGCCAGTGGTGTCTTTTTATCCGCTCATAACTTCCCGAAATCGCGTGAAACGCGAGCACCGTATATTGAAGAGCTTGTGCGTTTTCAAGATCGCCTGCCAGAGAAATTCAAATATCTTGCCAGCGCGCCTGAAAAAGACCCCGACGGCAATAAAACGTTGGTGCGATACTCGCGCAAGGAAAAACGTCAATATGTCACCTCTGAAAAAGACGGCAAAGCCACCAAATGGATCGCCGATTATGTTAACGGCAAATGGGTGGCACGTAAGTAGGTTATCGAAATGTTAAGCTCAAAGTGCGGTTTGTCTTTCAACCGCACTTTTTTACTTTAATCAGAAATGAGCACACAGCCTATTCAATGTCACAACTCATCTGCAAATGTCACAAAAATGTATTTATTTTGTGATCCGCTTCTTATTTTGCTCATCTTGTAATTGTAGATTTACACTTTTTAATCAAAAATAGAGACAAAGGTAAAGTCATCAGTAGCCTAGCTTAGGACAATCCTTATATAAAAGCCCATAGGGGCATGTATTTATTTATAGAGAGAGGTCGATTATGCCAATCGGAACAGTGAAATGGTTTAATAATGCAAAAGGCTTCGGCTTTATTGCAGAGGAAGGCCACGACGAGGATATTTTTGTGCATTATTCTGTGATTGAAATGGAAGGGTATCGCTCATTAAAAGCAGGGCAAAAAGTGGAGTTTGAAGCCATTCATGGTGATAAAGGCTCACACGCCACCAAAATTGTCCCAATTCAAGAATAGTTCTTTGTAATCAGCAGGTGCAGCTTTGTGCCTGCTTCACTCTTGCCCCTCAAATCCCTAAAAGCGGGTTTTGTTCTTGCTTAAAACTGTGTAAAATGCGATCCTTAACCTTATTTTTGTTTCAAGGACTGCTATGAGCGAACATCACGAGAATACGGCGGAATCAGCCCGCCCGAGCAATTTTATCCGTCATATCATTGATGAAGATTTAGCCGAAGGTAAAGTTAACACTATTCACACCCGTTTTCCGCCTGAGCCAAATGGCTATCTGCACATTGGGCATGCGAAATCAATTTGCCTGAATTTTGGCATTGCGCAGGATTATCAAGGCTTATGTAATTTGCGCTTTGACGATACAAACCCCGTCAAAGAAGATGTGGAGTATGTTGATTCCATCAAGCAAGATGTTCAGTGGCTTGGCTTTGATTGGGCAGGTGAAGTGCGCTATGCCTCCGATTATTTCGATCAACTGCACGGCTATGCCATTGAATTGATTGAAAAAGGTCTTGCCTATGTAGATGAACTTTCACCCGATGAAATTCGCGAATATCGTGGCACGCTGACAGAGCCTGGTAAAAACAGCCCTTATCGTGACCGCAGTGTGGCAGAGAACCTTGCGTTGTTTGAAAAAATGCGCAATGGTGAGTTTGCCGAAGGCAAAGCCTGTCTGCGCGCCAAAATTGATATGGCAAGCCCGTTTATGGTGATGCGTGACCCAGTGCTTTATCGCATCAAATTCGCCAGCCACCACCAAACGGGGGACAAATGGTGCATCTACCCGATGTATGACTTCACCCACTGTATTTCTGACGCCATCGAGCGTATCTCGCATTCATTGTGTACGCTGGAGTTTCAAGATAATCGCCGTCTATACGACTGGGTGCTGGACAATATCTCCATTGAGCACCCATTGCCGCATCAATATGAATTTTCACGCTTAAATTTGGAAGGCACGCTCACCTCCAAGCGCAAGCTGCTTTATTTGGTGCAAAATGGCATTGTTGATGGCTGGAATGATCCTCGCATGCCAACCATTTCAGGCTTGCGCCGCCGTGGCTACACCCCCGCATCTTTACGCGAGTTTTGCAAACGCATTGGCGTGACCAAGCAAGACAACGTGGTGGAATATTCTGCGTTGGAATCGTGCATTCGTGATGATCTCAACATCAACGCCCCACGCGCGATGGCAGTGATTGACCCTGTGAAAGTGGTGATTGAAAACTTCAACGGCGAAGGCGAAACTCTTACCGCGCCGAATCACCCAAATCGTCCCGAGCTCGGTGAGCGCCAATTGCCATTTAGCCGTGAAATTTATATCGATCGTGCCGATTTCCGCGAAGAAGCCAACAAAAAATATAAACGCCTTGTGCTCGGCAAAGAAGTGCGCTTGCGCAACGCCTATGTGATCAAAGCTGAGCGTGTCGAAAAAGATGCAGAAGGCAATATCACCACTATTTTTTGCACCTATGATCCTGACACGTTGGGCAAAAACCCAAGTGACGGGCGCAAAGTGAAAGGCGTGATCCACTGGGTGGATGCTAATACGCATCAGCGCGCTGAGTTCCGCCTCTACGATCGTCTGTTCAACGTGCCAAATCCAGGGGCGGCAGAGGATATTGAATCGGTGCTCAACCCAGACTCTTTGCGCATCGCTCACGGCGTGGTAGAGCAAAGCCTGATTAACGCGCAGCCTGAACAGGCCTATCAATTTGAGCGTGAAGGCTATTTTTGCGCCGACAGCAAAGACTCACGCGCGGATCGCTTAGTGTTTAACTTAACCGTTAGCTTAAAAGAAAGCGCGGGATTCTAATCAAAGTGCGGCTTGACCGCACTTTTGTTTTGCTTATGCCATTTTGGGAAGATAAAACGCTTGCGCAACTCAGCGAGCAAGAGTGGGAGCAGCTATGTGACGGCTGCGGGCTGTGCTGCTTTCATAAAATGATCGACGGCTATGGCATTCATGAAAAACTGTATTTCACTCGCATCGCCTGCGATCAGCTCGACCTTGCCACCTGCCAATGCAGCCATTATGCCGATCGTTTTGCGCTTGAAAGTGATTGCACCAAACTCACGCGCGAAAACTTAAGTGAATTTGCGTGGCTGCCTGAAACCTGCGCTTATCGCCTGCGTGCCGAAGGCAAACCGTTGTACACGTGGCACCCACTGATTTCAGGCACCTTTGACAGCGTCAAAAAAGCTGGCATCGTCATTCAAAACGGCGTACACGCTCGCAAAGTCCGCGACTGGACAGATTACATCATCGCCGTTGAAAACGTATTCTGACCGCACTTTGTAATAAGTTAAATAAAAAGCGCTGATGATGGCGCTTTGTGTGATCTGAATTTAACGTGGCTCGCCTTCAACCGCACTTTGTCTTTTCGCGCGCTGAAGTTTTTCATAGACTGCCAGCAGTGCTTGGTGTGGCGCAAATGCTTGCAAGTTTTCATCACTCGGTTCTAAGCCATAAAACGGATTGCCGCCTTGAATGGCCTGCCAGCACGCGTCAACTGCATCCGCGCCATAAAGTGCGGTGAAAACGGCGTGATATTGGCTGCTTTCGCGCGTATCATCTAAGAATAATTCCAATGACTGCATCAAGCAGCGATAATAACAAATACGCTCGGCACTGAATACCGATTCGCTGCTCTCCAGCGTCCATTGCGCCCAGTCAAGTGCGGTGTCTAAATCGCCAGCTGCCAGTGCGAGCATTGATTTCAGTTCACCGATGCGCAAGGTCTGCCACGCGCTGGCTTTGTCCACCGCGATGCCCAAAAACTCACGCACACGGGTGAAGTCATCAATGCCTTGTTGGTCGAGATCGTGCAGCATTTTTTGATAAAAGTGCGGTTGTTGATCAAAATGGGGCAGTGCTAAGATCGGTGCGCGCCAGTTCATGCCCATATTATTATTGGCATAAATCAAGTCATCAACAGGGTAAATATCCGACATCCCAGGCACAATAATACGGCAAGCATAAACGCCGAGATGGGTGTAGTCCATAATATACACATCTTGCTCAAGCGCATTGAAAATCGCCATTAAATTGTCAAACTCCTGCGCTGTGGAGCCAGAAAAATCCCAATCCACAAAGTCAAAATCGCTTTCTTGCTTGAACAAATCCCACGAAATCAAACCGCTGGAGTCAATAAAATGCGTTTCTAAATTGGCGTGTTCTGCCACGTCGTCATCGGCAAATGAAGGCGGGGAGAACACATCTAAATCTTTCAGGCTGCGCCCTTGTAACAGCTCTGTCACGGTGCGCTCAAGGGCCACCGCAAAATTCGGGTGTGCCCCAAATGAGGCAAAACAGGTGCCATTGGTAGGGTTGAGTAGCACCACACAAATCACAGGAAATTGCCCACCGAGGGAGGCATCAAAGGCATAAATCGGGAAACCTTCATTTTCTAAGGTGCGAATGGCTTGTTGAATATGTTCATAGCGCGCGAGCACCGCACTTGGGATTTCAGGCAAAGAGATACATTCGCTGATAATTTTATTTTTCACAAACCGCTCAAACACTTCAGACAGTGCCTGCACGCGCGCTTCGTTTTCACTGTTGCCTGCTGACATACCATTGGAAACATACAGATTGGCGATAATGCTTTGCGGAATATACACCGTTTGCCCATCGCGTACGCGCTGATAAGGCAGCGCCACAATCCCACGCGTGGCATTGCCCGATTGCAGATCCACCAAATCAGCAGGTGTGAGTTCACCGTCAGGGTCAAAATAGTGCCACAGCGCTTTACTCATCAGGCCTGACGGCATCGTGTCGCCCTCAAAAGCAAACCATTTTTCACAAGGGTAATGCACAAATTCACTATTGCTAATCGTTTTCCCGAGATAAAAATCAGCAAAAAAATAGTTCGTGGACAAGCGTTCGAAATATTCTCCGAGTGCGGAGGCAAGGGCGGCTTTTTCGCTTGCGCCTTTGCCATTGGTGAAGCACAGCGGGCAGTGCTTGTCGCGAATGTGGATAGAATACACGTTCGGCACAGGGTTAAGGGCATTCAAATAGTCTAACTCAATGCCCAAGTCGGCTAATTTTTGCGTGAAATAGGCAATGCTTTGCTCAAGGCTGGCATCTTTGCCGAGAATGTGGGTTTGTGTCATAACGTGTTCCTGCATCTGAAAAAGGCGCATAATAGGCAAGAAACAGCAAACAGGCAACTCAATTTTGTGGCGAGCAGCACATTTTTTACACAAAATACGTAAAATTGATTGAAAAATTTCCAAAAGAAACTATTCTTGACAGTGATCACGCCCAGCAAGGGCAGCACAACCAAGGAGACTTTTATGGCACAAGGGTGGTATGAACTCAAACTGGCGAAAAATGGCCAATTTGTCTTTAATTTGAAGGCGGCCAATAGCCAAGTGATTTTAACCAGTGAAATGTACAAAACACGCGCTGCAGCGGAAAATGGCATCGCTTCCGTGCAAAAAAATGGCGCAACGGAATCACTTTATGAAGTGCGAATGGCGAAAAACAACAAGCCGTATTTTGTGTTGAAAGCCAAAAATCACCAAGAAATTGGGCGCAGCCAATATTACAGCAGCCAAGCTGTGGCCAAAAAAGGCATCGCCTCCGTGATGCGTAACGCCGCCAGCACTGTTGTGAAAGACAAAACCCAAGAGCAAAAAGAGAAAGCAAAAAAAGCCTAATTCGAGTAAAGTGCGGTCACACCGCACTTTTCCCCTCTTCTTTGCGTTTCACAAACGCTAAATACTCTTCCAACTGTTCAATAGCTGCCTGACAGCGGCCAATGCGTGCCAACGTGTGGTTGATTTGTGCTTCGCTGACCGCACTTTGTGCCTCTAATTTGGCATTTTGTTGCGTTTCAAGTTGATTTTTTAATCGTGCGAGAAAGCCATAATACAGCTCCAGCCGCGCCCGTGGCGGCAGCTGCTGAATATCTTGCGAGTGTTGTGTCGAAGGGCGCAACGGAGTAGTTCGAGGTGCGTTGAGAATAGCATTCAACGCGTGATATTGCCCCGTGAATTTGTCGGCGTAAAATTGTGCGATAAGCCCATCGTGGGTTTGCTCAAGTAAGTGCAACGTGTGTTGCATTATTTTCTGAGCTTCGCCGACGGTATGCGGGTCTTCTGGAAAGAGTACAGGGCTGAAAAACGCTGGCAGCACTTTAGCGTGATGTGGATCAAAATGTGCAATCGCCTGTGCCAATTGTGCCAACTGTGTTGTTTTTTGTTTGCGCATCTCCCCCCCTTGAGGCGCAGTGTAGCACAATTAAAACGACAAGCAAAAAACAAAAAAGTGCGGTGGGTGAAAAGTTTTTTCTCAAAATTCGATCTACGTCACATAAAAATAAAACAAGATTTTAGAACATAAAATGAAAGTTAAGACGGTGTTTTTATTTGTATATATTTCAATAAGATAATAAAAAACGAAAGTGCGGTTGGAAGAATTGTTATTGACGTAAATTGACCTCATCTAGTCCGCTTTACGCAAAAATGAATGAATGATTTCAATAATATATTGAAATTAAAGGATTTAACATTGATGAAACATCTAAATAGTTACCTTGCGTAATCTTGACAGTATTCATTCAAACTGTCATATTTTCTTACAAGAAGAACATGAGCTGACATTTTCAGTTTGCTTTTCTAATTTATTGTGTATTCGCACACAAGGTGTTTCATTTCAATTTAAGTATTAACCTAACGTAAAAGGACAGACATCATGAAAAAAACACTCGTTGCTCTAGCTGTTGCTGCCATGGCTGCTACCAGCGCTAATGCTGCTGTAGTTTATAATCAAGATGGCACAAAAGTTCAAGTCAATGGTCAATTCCGTATGCAATTACAACGCATTGGCAATTCTCGTATTGATCTCCATGATCGTGGTAACCGTTTAGAAGTGATGGCCAACCAAGATTTAGGCAATGGTTTTTCTGCTGTGGGTAAATACCGTTTAACCTTCAATGGTAAAGACGACAAAGATACCAGCGGTTCAACATTTGGCAACCCAACCACTGACCAACTTTATGCAGGTTTTGAACAAAAAGACATCGGCCGCTTATATTTTGGTCGCCTGCCAACTAATGGTGATGCCATTATGTTAGGTGATTATCAGTTAAGTAATTCTGGTGGTAGCAACCCATTGACCTCCAGTGCGAAAAAAGCGATCCATTTCAAGTCGGCTGATTTTTCTGGCTTCCGTGTAGGTGCCGATTATTTGTTTGGAACAGCAGAAAAACACGCACCAGCACTTACTCGCAATGCCAGTGAAAGCGAAGGTGTTTTTGCCATTAGACAAGATGAAAGTTATGGTAAGCGTTTGAAAAATGGCTACGGTGTGGCAGCTTATTATGATGGTAAACTGGCTGAAAATACAAAATTGCGCGTGCGTGCAGGCTTAACTCACGACCGTTTTGAAAATACTGGCTATAAAAAAGCGTGGCGTGCAGCAATCGAATTGGCACAAGGTCCATTCGCATTGGCTTATAACTACGGCGAAAGTCGTACAAACCTGTTTGATAAGAATCTGACACGTAGAGAGAATGAAGCAACTATGAGTCGTAAAAAAGACAAACGTCATTTTATTGCGGCTAAATATAACATCACTGACATGACCAGCGTGTTTGCCCAATTGAAATTGGAGAAACGCGATATTAAATCACATGGTTATGTTGTGGGTGTTGACCACTGGTTGACTAAACAATTTGGTACTTACATTGAGTTTGCTCGTGATCGCTCAACCACTTTGGGATGGAATCCTAAAGCAAATAATGGAAGAGGAGAATATACAGTTGCTCAACCATACCAAAACAAATACTTCACAGGTTTCCGTTATATTTTCTAATATAATTAAGCTGTGCTAAAAGGCTGGGCAACCAGCCTTTTTTATCCCCAAGTGCGGTTTCAATGTGTTGTAAAAAAGCGATTTAGTTCACAAAATGAAAGAAAAATAAGCTAAAAAGTGTGCAGGTGAATGGCTATTTTCTGTAATTAATTGATTTATATCAAATTAAAAATAGGTGAAAATCAGCATGAAGCTTGACAGTGTAAGGTCTTTCTGTCAGTATGAACTCGAATTTATAACCGTTGGACATTTTGCTTGGCAAAAAGTTCAAATTAATAGTTTATTTATGCACTAGCATCGTAAATAAACAAAACCTTAACTTAAGTAAAAAGGCAGACTATTATGAAAAAAACATTAGTAGCTTTAGCAGTCGCAGCAGTTGCTGCAACCTCTGCAAACGCAGCCGTTGTTTATGACAACGATGGTTCTAAAGTAGAAGTTAAAGGTTCACTTCGTCTTCTTCTCGCTCGTAATGGCGACCAACGTGGTGATCTGAAAAATGATGGTTCACGTTTAATCATCAATGCACAACAACAAATCGGCAACGGCTTGAGCGCATTCGGTCAAGCGCAAATTCGTTTTGATCAAACAGATGACGATCAAACTTTCGGCAATCCTGTAACTAACAAATTGTTTGCAGGTCTTGCTCAAGACGGCGTGGGTGCGTTGAGCTTCGGTCGTCAAGCAACCAATGGTGACGATGTTCAATTAGGTGACTACGCTTATACTTGGGGTGGCAACAACAACCTAAAAGATTCTGCTAAAAAATCTATCAAATTCCGTTCAGCTGACTTCAACGGCTTCAGTTTTGGTTTAGATTACATCTTCGGTAACGCGACCAAATATAAAGAAGGTACAACCGCTAAAGCAACTGATGAGAAAAATGGCTACGGTGCTGCAGTATTCTACACAGCTCCATTGGCACAAGATGTTAACTTGAACTTGGCTGCTGGTTACGGTCAGGATAACACTAATGGTGAAGCATCACTTAATAAAATTGAGTCAGGTATTGCTTCTTACTCATTTGCATCTGTAAAAACTGATCGTACAAAAATCAACTGGCGTACAGCTGCTGAAGTTGAATTTGGACCAGCAGCTTTAGCGGCTAACTATGGTCAAAGCAAATTCAAAGGTGGCGACAAAAAACTTACTGCTTTATTGGTAAGTGGTAAATACACTATCGCTGACACTTCAACTATCTACGGTGAGTGGTTGCGTACAAAATTAACTGATGCGCCACGTTTGAACTCATACGTTGCAGGTGTTGACTACAAACTTCACAAAAACGTAGTAACTTACGTTGAATTTGCTCGTGCACAAGTTGCCGCAGCAACTAAAGATGGTTGGAAAAAAGACCACGAAAACAAATACGGTGCAGGTTTACGCGTATTCTTCTAATCGCGCATCATGCACAACAAAAAGCCAGCTTATGCTGGCTTTTTTAATGCTTGAAGATTGCCAAAGTGCGGTTATAAGCATAAATTTCATATCACAAAGGTTGAAATCCTTGCTACAATGGCGTGAAAGTGAGGAGTGTTATGACAAAGCCATTATCAGAAATTCGCCAGCAAATCACCGCGCTGGATCGCCAATTACTCGATATTCTCAGCCAGCGCCACCAGCTGGCGTTTGATGTGGTGAAAAGCAAAGAAGAAACCCAAAAACCGTTGCGCGACATCAACCGCGAGCAGCAGCTGCTCAAAGATTTGGTAGACTATGCCAACGAGCACAATTTGGGGTTGGATAGTGATTACATTATCGCGATGTTTCAACGCATAATTGAAGACTCTGTGCTCACCCAGCAAGCCTATTTACAAAATAAGCTTAATGCGGCTGCGAAAAGTGCGGTCAAGGTGGCATTTTTAGGTGTGCGTGGCTCGTACTCCAATCTCGCGGCACGGCGTTATGCCAAACGAGTGCAAAAACAGCTTGGCGAAGTCAGCTGCAATTCATTTGCTGAGATTTTTACTGCGGTGGAAAATGGCACGGCGGATGTGGGTGTGCTGCCGCTGGAAAACACCACCTCAGGCGCGATTAATGAGGTCTACGACTTGCTACAACACACCGAGCTGGCCATTGTCGGAGAACTAACATACCCAATTAAGCATTGTGTGCTTGTTAGCCAGCCAACCGCACTTTCAGCGATTGACACGCTTTACAGCCACCCGCAGGTGATTGCGCAATGCAGTCATTTTATTCAAGGGCTGGAAAAGGTGAAAACGCACTATTGCGAAAGCAGCTCACACGCCATGCAGTTGGTTTCACAACTGAACAAACCGAACATTGCCGCGCTTGGCAACGCCGAAGGGGGGGCACTTTATGGCCTTAGCGTATTGCACGATCACATCGCCAACCAGCCGAACAACATTACGCGCTTTATCATCATTAGCAAAAGTACGGTCAATGTTTCGCCACAAGTGCAAAGCAAAACCCTGTTGCTGATGAGCACCACTCAAAAAGCTGGTGCGCTGGTGGACGCATTGTTGGTGTTCAAACATTACGGCATTCAAATGACTAAGCTGGAATCTCGCCCGATTTACGGCAAACCGTGGGAAGAGATGTTTTATCTCGAAATCATCGCTAATATTCACGATGATACTACCCAATGCGCCCTGCAAGAGCTTGCGCGCGTCAGCCAATACCTCAAAGTGCTCGGCTGCTACCCAAGCGATCTTGTTATCCCTGCCTAACACAAAGTGCGGTTGTGACCGCACTTTATTTTTTTAAAACAAAATTTTGATTTTAAGTGGTTTATTCTTGTGCAAATTGAGCCTATAATTTACGCGGTTTTTTATGAGGTGAGTTATGGCAAGTGAAAATTATAGTTTACAAGTTGTTCCACAGTCTGAACGTAAGGGTATGGTGGCATTAACGTTTGTGATGCTGGGATTAACGTTCTTTTCTGCGAGTATGTGGACGGGGGGGACGCTAGGCACATCGCTATCATTTGATGATTTTTTTATAGCGGTGTTGCTGGGGAATTTGATGTTGGGGATTTATACCTCTTTTCTTGGTTATATTGGTGCGAAAACGGGCTTAACAACACATATGTTAGCCCGTTATTCGTTTGGGGTGCGAGGCTCGTGGTTGCCTTCTGCTTTGCTCGGCGGCACGCAGGTGGGCTGGTTTGGTGTGGGGGTGGCGATGTTTGCTATTCCTGTCAATAAATTCACAGGGATAGATGTCAATACCTTGATTTTGCTCTCTGGTGGTTTGATGACGATTACGGTGTTTTTCGGCATCTCGGCGCTGACCGCACTTTCCGTGGTGGCAGTGCCTGCTATCGCCATTCTCGGGAGCTATTCGGTTTATCTTGCGATTAGTGATGTGGGTGGCTTGAGTGTGTTAGGAGGCATTTTGCCACAAAATACCATGAGTTTACCAATGGCGATTACCTTGGTGGTTGGCTCGTTTATCAGCGCAGGCACTTTGACTGCTGATTTTGTACGCTTTGGCAAGCGTGCGAAATATGCAGTGTTAATTACGATGATTGCCTTTTTCTTGGGTAACTCGTTAATGTTTATTTTTGGTGCAGCGGGGGCGGCGGTGAAAGGTGTGGCGGACATTTCCGATGTGATGGTGGCGCAAGGGCTATTGTTGCCAGCCATTATTGTGTTGGGGCTGAATATTTGGACCACGAATGATAATGCACTTTATGCCTCAGGCTTGGGCTTTGCCAATATCACGGGGGTGAGCAGCCGTATTTTGTCTGTGCTCAATGGGATTGTTGGCACGCTGTGTGCGTTGTGGTTGTATAATAATTTTGTGGGCTGGCTGACGTTTTTGTCAGCTGCCATTCCACCCATTGGCGGCATTTTGATTGCGGATTATCTCACTCGTCGTAAAGCCTATGCCGATTTTTCAAGCGCACATTTTGTCAACATAAACTGGGCGGCGATCATTGCCGTTGGGGTGGGGGTGATGTGTGGTAACTTTTTGCCAGGCATTGTGCCACTAAATGCGGTGATCAGTGGGGCGGTGGCTTATTTGGTGTTAAATCCTATTTTGCGCAAGCAGTTTGCCTAAGGAGGGAATATGTTAATTCAAAATGTGCGTATAGCAGGGCGTGAAGCGCGTTGGAATATTCAAATTGAAGAGGGACGTTTTTCCCACATTCAAGTGGCAGATAAGCCATTTCACACGACACAAGACATTATTGATGGCAGTGAGCTGATTGCATATCCGCCTTTTGTTGAGCCGCACATTCATTTAGATGCAACCCAAACTGCAGGGCAGCCAAAATGGAATCAATCGGGTACCTTGTTTGAGGGCATCGAGCGTTGGGCGGAACGCAAGGCGTTACTGAGCATTGATGATGTGAAAGCCCGTGCTTGGAAAACGTTAAAGTGGCAAATCGCCAACGGCATTCAGCACGTGCGCACGCACGTTGACGTATCTGATCCAACCTTGACCGCACTTAAGGCGATGCTTGAGGTAAAAAAAGAGATTGCGCCGTGGGTAGATTTGCAAATTGTAGCATTTCCACAAGAGGGCATTTTATCCTACCCTAACGGTGCACAATTGTTGGAAAAAGCGATGGAATTGGGCGCCGATGTGGTTGGTGGCATACCGCACTTTGAATTTACGCGTGAATATGGCGTGGAATCCATGCACATTGCCTTTGATATTGCTCGACGTTTTAATGCGCTGGTTGATATTCATTGCGATGAAATTGATGACGAACAATCTCGCTTTGTGGAAACGGTCGCCGCCCTGGCATTGAAATATGAGATGGGCGAAAAAGTCACAGCCAGCCATACCACAGCAATGCACTCTTATAATAATGCCTATGCCTCACGCTTATTTCGCTTGTTGAAATTATCCAAAATTCATTTTGTAGCTAATCCACTGGTGAATATTCACTTGCAAGGGCGCTTTGATAGTTATCCTAAACGCCGCGGGGTTACACGAGTGAAAGAGATGCTCAAAGCGGGTATTAATGTTTGTTTTGGGCATGATGATGTATTTGATCCATGGTATCCACTAGGGACTGCCAATATGCTGCAAGTGTTGCATATGGGGTTGCATGTGTGCCAATTAATGGGATACCAACAACTCAACGATAGCCTTACGCTGGTAACAGAGAATAGTGCTAAGGCACTGTATTTAAAGGATTATGGTATCATTGAGGGGAATAGTGCTAACTGCATACTTTTGCCTGCGGAAAATGGCTTTGATGCACTGCGTCGGCAAGTGCCAACACGCTATTCCATTCGCCACGGCAAGATTATTGCTCAAACCCAGCCTGCGCAAAGTACCCTTTTCCTCTCTGCACCTGAGAATATCTCTTATCGTTAACTAAAGTGCGGTTTTGTGACCGCACTTTACTTTTTGTAACAAAATTGTGATTTTTTCCTGAAAGTGTGATCGGTCTCACTTACACAATATGACAATCATCATAGAGTAATGGGCAAATCTCTTATACCCTAATGATGAGATTTTCGTTATCTGCAATCCTATATGTCATTATTGAAGGAGAACCCTATGAAACCATGGAAAAAATTGTTAAGTTTGAGCCTTGCCAGTGTACTTGGTGTGTCTTTATTTTCTGCACAAGCGAATGCGAAAACAGAAAACTGGCCAACAGGCCCCGTTACCATTATTACCCCGTGGGCTGTGGGTGGATTAGCTGACCAAGTGGCCCGCGCAATGACCGAATTTGGTAAAGCAGAATTTGGGCAACCATTGCTCGCAACCAATATCCTCGGTTCTGGTGGTGCAGTGGCGTTGACAGAATATGTGAAAGAAAAACCAAATTCAGACAAGATGATTTTTGGCGGTGAAGGCAGCTTTGCGATTGCGCCATTGACTATGAAAATTAGTTATAAATTTGATCAATTTGTGCCAGTGATCAATGTTTATTCTTCAACATTTGTATTCATTTCTAATCCAAAATTGAATATCAAAAACTTTGCAGATTTGGAAAAATTTGTCAAAGAGGGCAAAGTGGTGAAAATTGCTGCTAATGGCACTAACTCTTCTGAAGCCTTGCAATCTGCAGCGTTAATTGATGCGATGGGCGGTAAATTCAAAATCATTCCTTATGAAGGGGCTAATGAAGCTCTCACTGCCGTTGTGTCAGGTGAAGTGGATTTCGCAACCACCCACGCTTCATTGGCGAAAGAGTTTGTTAAAGCGGGCAGTGTGAACCCTGTGGTGGCCTTTGATGATAAACCACTCAAAGACGATGTGTATGATCTTTCCAGCGTGACCGAGCATGGCTATGACACTTGGATGACTAACATTTGTGCAGTGTTTATGCGTGCAGGAACAGATGAAGCCAATGTGCAAAAAGCCTACAATGCGCTGAAAAACATTATGCAAAATGAAAAATTCCAAGGCATTGCAAAAAATATCGGTGTTCGCATCGATATTCAAGATGGTGCTTGGGTGAAAAACTATATTGAATCCAGCATGACCAAAGCGAAAAAATACGCTGAGTTAGTGAAATAAGATTCAATAGATGAGTGGGGGTAACCATGAAAATTCAGATTAAACAAAATTTAGTGGGTGGACTTGTTTTTTTGATTTTTTCATCACTTTTGTGGTGGCTTATCCCTGCTCAAATTGTCATAAAAGACACTGCAGAGGCGATTAACTCGCAAACCTTTCCACGCATTATTGTTGGGTTAATGTGGCTTTGCAGTGTGATTTTGGTTGCCAAAGAGGTTGTCCTTTTGGTGCAAAAAAAGCCAGTTAAAGTTGTGGTGTTTGATCTTGTAGAGGAGTTTCGTTCACTGATTTTGATTGCGCTTTTAATCGCCTATTGGGGAATGTTAAAAGTGTTGCCTTTTTTGGCGGCTTCACTGCTTTTTGTGATTGCCTTTCTTGCGCTCTCGCGCTGTCGCAACTGGAAATATTATGCCATTGTGTGCACCACGGTGATTTTGGTGAGTGTCGTTTTCGAGCATATTTTGCACGTCAAATTGCCGTAAGGAGTGAGTATGTGGGATCATTTTGTTAATGGATTTAGTGCCTTTTTCTCGTTAAGTAGCTTTTTGTACATCAATCTTGGTCTGTTTTTAGGCATTATTTTTGGTGCTGTGCCAGGCTTGACGGTGATGTTGTGCTTGGTGCTGTTATTGCCGATTACCTACAATTTGGGCGCGATTGATTCGTTTATGTTCTTGCTTGGCATCTATTGTGCGGGCAGCTATGGTGGTTCTATTTCTGCCATTTTGATTCGCACGCCAGGTACGCCTCACGCCACTGCCACTATGATGGATGGTAATCCGCTCTCTCAACAAGGACATTCACAAAAAGCATTAAATATTGCGTTGTACGCGTCGTTTATCGGGGGAACATTCAGTGCTTTGGTGTTGTTATTCCTCGCCCCTGAAGTGGCCAAAGTAGCGTTAAAAATGGGATCACCTGAGTATTTTCTTATCTGTGCTTTTGGGTTAACGATTATTGCTGGGGTGAGTGGTGATAGCCTGTTAAAAGGGATTATTTCAGGTTGCTTGGGGTTATTTTTAGCCAGCGTAGGGCAAGATATTGTCGGCGGCGGTGTGATGCGCTTTACATTTGACAATATTTATCTCTATGGTGGATTTGACCTTGTGATTGTTTTAATTGGGCTGTTTGCCCTTGTTGAAATTATTAACAAAGGGCATTTGTTAGCCAAAACGGGATATGTTAAAAAGAATGAGAAAATCGAATTTGAGAATGAACGTTTAACCAAAAAAGAGTGGGGCAGAATGTCGAAGCCGTTGACGTTTTCTTCCATCATTGGCTCTATTATCGGGATTATTCCTGGCACAGGTGCGTCGATGGCGTCTTTTTTAAGCTACGATGTGGCGCATAAAATCTCTAAAAAACCTGATGAATTTGGCAAAGGCTCGATTGAAGGCATTGCCGCAGCGGAATCGGCGAATAATGCTGTAACAGGGGCAACCTTGATCCCATTATTAACGCTTGGCATTCCAGGCGATGGTGCTGTGGCCATTATGCTGGGGGCGTTGATGATCAACGGGCTAACGCCAGGGCCAAATCTATTTCAAAATCATGGCACCACTGTTTATGCCATTATGATCGGACTAATTTTTGTGAACTTGTTTATGTTATTGCAAGGCAAGTATTTGACTCGACTGTTTGCCAAAGTGGTGAAAGTACCCAGTCAAATTTTGGTGCCGATCATTGCAGTGTTTTGCTTTGCAGGTGCTTATTCGATCAAAAATTCGATGTTTGATCTTGGTACAGCCATTACCTTTGGGGTGGTCTCTTATGTGATGAGTAAGCTCGGCTTTTCAGCGATTCCTGTCTTGCTCGGCTTGGTGCTTGGTTCTTTAACCGAGAAAAATTTCCGTCGTTCATTAATGATTTCTGATGGTAATTGGGATATTTTCGTTACTCGACCATATGCACTGGCATTTTTCATTTTGTTAGTTTCTGTACTTTGTATGCTGATTTATAACAATTATAAAAAGGCTAAAAAAGCACGCCAATAAGGGGGAGTTATGGCTCGACCAAATATTTTATTTTATTTTTCCGACCAGCAACGCTGGGACACCATCGGTGCCTATGGGCAGCCTTTGGATGTGACACCGCACTTAGATGCCCTTGCGCGTCAAGGTGTATTGTTTGAAGAGGCTTACTCACCGCAGCCGGTGTGTGGGCCTTGCCGCTCGGTGTTTCAAAGTGGGCTTTGGCCAACTCAAACAGGCTGTTTTCGTAACAATATCGCTTTGCCATTAGACACGAAAACGCTGGCAGATTATTTCACTGAAAATGGTTATGAAACCGCTTATGTCGGCAAATGGCATCTGGCTAGCGACGGCGAGTTAGAATCCACGCCAACCATTGATTACACCATCACGGCGGTGCCACCTGAACGGCGTGGTGGTTATAAGGGCTTTTGGCGCGCAGCCGATGTGCTGGAGTTCACCTCCCATGGCTACGACGGTTATGTATTTGATGAAAATATGAATAAATGCGAATTCAAAGGCTATCGGGTGGATTGCATTACTGACTTTGCGCTCGAGTTTTTGGATCAATATGATAACGAAAAACCGTTTTTCATGACCATTTCACACATTGAGCCTCATCATCAAAACGACCACCACACCTATGAAGGTCCAGAAGGCTCAAAAACACGCTTTGAGCACTATCAACTTCCGCACGATCTCAAAGTGCTGCGTGGTAACGCCGATGAAATGTATCCTGATTATCTTGGTTGTTGCCGTAGTCTTGATGATAATCTTGGTCGAGTAATCGATAAACTCAAAGAAAAGGGGCTGTTTGATAATACGATCATTATCTACGCATCCGATCACGGATCACATTTTATGACCCGTAACAAAGATGCGCATTTAAATGGTTATGATGACTACAAACGCAGTTGCCATTCCAGCGCATTACATGTGCCGCTGATCATTGCAGGTCCTGGCTACAAAGGCGGGCTGCGGATTAAAGACTTGGTCAGCACCGCCAGCTTGCCGAAAACATTTTTAGCCATGGCGGGCATTGATGTGGGTGATAAGATGATCGGAGAAAACTTGCATGATGTGGTTGAACACCGTGACCCTGCGCGTAGAAATGCAATTTTTGCACAAATCAGTGAAAGCCGCATTGGACGCTGTATCCGCACGGATAAATATCTGTATAGCGTGTATGCACCGCGCGTGCATGGCGGTGCTCAGGGCGGCAGTGATGTCTATTGTGATGATTTTCTCTATGATCTAGAAAAAGATCCATATGAGCTGACTAATGTGGTGGCTGATCCTACTTATCAAGACATCAAAGCACAACTACGCGAGCAGTTGTGTGATTTGATGGAAGAGGCTAAAGAGTCACGCCCTGTTATTCGAGATAATGCCTAGGAAGGCAAAGTGCGGTCAGATGAGATTTCGACCGCACTTTTTTGACTTTAATGCAACGGCTTTTCTTGCTTTTGAATTTGGCATTCCCAGCCGTTGTACTCCCCTTCAAATTGATTGGCGCTATTATCGAAAGTTTTAACAAACTCGAAGATCGCATCATCACGCAAGACGAGATCGTGTTGCAAGATAACAAGGTAGTATGTCTCGTCGTTTTCTTGCACAGGCTCTTGGGTGTAATGAATGTCTAGTGCGCCAAACTCTTTCATGCAGTAATCAATAAACTCTTGCATCTTGTCCGCGTTGTCAAATTGAAATTTATGCGTAATAGGATGTGGTAAATCTAAATTAGCGCCCTCTTGGCTTAGGCTTTCTAGCGTTTGTGCGGTGGCGTTAATCTTCATTTCCAAAGGAGAAGGCAGGAGAAAATCAAAGTAAATATCACAATGGGGGTCGTGCTGCACACTAAAATCTTGGCAATGCTGACTGTCAAGGCAGGTCTTGAATTGTTCAGGATCATCACTGTAGAAATACACGGTGGTTTTATGCCCAATAATGATAAAGCCGACCAAAATGGTATTGCTTAACGCAATTAATGGCAGCAAGGTTTGAGAGAGATTGTCTAAGTGCGCTTCACACTGCCATTGCGATTCAAATACGTTTTGCCCATCCATGGTGGCATCAAACGGCAGTGAGAAAGACAGCGCATATTGCAAGCGCATTTCATCAAGGTGTTGCACCACGCCGATATTCACCATCACAAAGGCTTCTTGTTCATTGATCAAAGTGCGGTAGCTGTCCCATTGATATTGTGCGTCCATACTCGTGTCCTTATGCAAATTCGGTAAAAATCGGTGCGTGGTCTGACGGTTTTTCCATAGCGCGAATGTCAAGATCAATACCCGTTGCCACACATTTTTGTGCCAGCACGTGATCGGCTAAAATCAAATCGATCCGCAGCCCGCGATTATCATCAAAGCCTTTGGAGCGGTAATCAAACCATGAAAAACGATCGCAAACATCAGGATGTTGCGCGCGGAAGGTGTCAACCAAGCCTAAATCAAGCAGCGCGTTGAGCCATTGACGCTCTTCTGGCAAGAAGGAACATTTGCCTGTGCGTAGCCAACGTTTACGGTTTTCCTCACCAATGCCAATGTCTAAATCCGTTGGGCTAATATTCATATCACCCATAATCACGATCGATTGCCCCTTAGGGTGAACAGTGCTGACATAGTGATTGAGATCAGCATAAAACTTTTGCTTAGCAGGGAATTTGGTTTCGTGAGCACGGTTTTCCCCTTGTGGGAAATAGCCATTGATGACGGTAACGATACCATAAGGGGTATCAAGATCCGCCATAATCAGTCGGCGTTGCGCATTTTCATCATCACTGGCAAAGCCTTTGCGTACTGCCAGTGGTTTTTGCTTGCATAACAGTGCCACTCCATAGTGTCCTTTTTGCCCATGGTGAAACACATGATAGCCCAAATGTTCGACTAAATGATGAGGAAAATCTTCATCAGCGACTTTAATTTCTTGCAGCCCAATCACATCAGGGGTGTGTTTAGCAATAATAGCTTCAAGTTGGGCTGGGCGCGCACGCAACCCATTTATATTAAAAGAGATAAATTTCATGCTATTTCCTTACAATCTGTTAGCTCGCTAGTTTAGCAGAATTGTGTTGGAGTGTCTGTCCTTTTCCGTGTTGCAGATTGTATGTAAATTCTATTTTCTCAATTGGTTAATTTTTGTTAAAATGAGACGATTTTACTTTAACCCAAGGACCAAATCATGTTTACCAAAACAAAACTCGCTAAAGCATTGTGTGTGTCTGTCAGCGGGCTGGCGCTGGCTAGTACCGCTTTTGCAGAAAGCGACGGCACACTAGGGCAGCAAGTTGTGAATAAAACGGCTGAAACAATGCAAGCGGTGCAATCGGTGATTGATACACCATCTGATAACGAAAAAGGACAAAGCAACCCACTGACACCAGTGGAAGTGGCGCCTCAACCTGAAAATGCAACACAGTCGCCTGCTAACGAGCAGCTGGAACCCCACGAAAGTGCGGTTCCAGCCGTAACAGAAAAAATTCTGCAAGATGCTAAAGGGCAGCTAGATGAACAAGCAGGTACAACAGTTAATGGCCAAGAGTCATCAGCCACACTTGAGCAAAATGAAGCAGTTAAAGCCCAGCAAGCGCAACTGCTTACGCAATATAAAGCGCAATTACAGAAATTATTAGCAGGACAAAATGTGGTGTTTGCAACCGAGCTTGCTAAACTCTACGGCGAGCACGATTTTCAACCTCTGTGGAGCAATGCGCAAGCCACTCAAAGTTTTATGCGTCAATTGGTGCCGTGGGTGCTCAGTGGTGTGTCTAGTCAAGCGGCGCAGCAGCTCGGTGCAATTAGTCGCAGCAGCGACAAAATGCAACGCGATATTTTACTCAGTGACGCTTTTTTAAATTATCTGTATTACACACAAAATGTGCGCGGCGCACAACGTGCTTGGCTTTATGGTAATAGTGGTTATAAAGCCGCGTTGCCTAATCAGTCAAGTATTAACGCATGGAGTCAAGCCATTAATGGCAATAATACTAAAAACTTTGTGCAAGGTTTTGAGCCAAGTAATAAAAAATATAAAGCAACGGTAAATCGTATTTTGGCCTCGTTGCCATCAGGTGGCATTGCAAGCGTGGTGAGCGTGAGCGAAACACTCAAACCAGGTGATCGTTCCAGTGAAGTGAAAGATCTTGCCACTTTGTTGAAAAATAAAGGTTTTTATTCAGGCAGTATCAATGAAGAGGTTTACACTGGCGCACTTGTTGATGCGGTGAAAGCCTTTCAAGTACGCAATGGCTTAAGTGCTGATGGTGTGGTGGGGGCGAACACACGCAGCCGCTTGAACCCAGCCACAGTGTCGGCTGGCGGAAATCTATACAAATTGGCAATCAACGCACAACGCTTGCGTGTGTTGCCAAATGAGGTAAACGGTATCTTTGTTAACATTCCAACTTATCAATTGAACTATTATCGTAATGGTCAGTTGGTCTTAAATTCTAAAGTCATTGTGGGTAAAAAAGCACGCCCAACGCCTGTGTTGACAAGTCGTTTGAGCAATGTGGTGGTAAATCCACCTTGGAATGCGCCAACCCGTTTGATCAATGAAGACTTGATCCCGAAAGTGCGCCGCGATCCAAGTTATATCTATCGCAACGGCTACACCATTGTTGACGGTAAAGGGCGCACTATTGACCCTTACACCATCGACTGGGAAAATATGACCGCGAAAAAATTCCCATACCGCTTGCGTCAAGCACCAGGTGGCGACAGTGCATTGGGCAGCTTTAAATTTAATATGCCAAGTTCTGATGCCATTTATTTGCACGACACGCCATCACGTGGTCTCTTTTCTCGTTCAGATCGCGCATTAAGCTCTGGTTGTGTGCGTGTGCATAAAGCCGATGAATTGGCCACCTTGTTACTTAATGAAAACGGCTGGACAACAGCGCGCAAACAGCAAGTGTTGGCGAGCAAAAAAACCACCTCAACTAATTTGAGCAAACGTGACGACGTCTATTTGTATTACGTTACAATGTGGGTGGGCAGTGATGGCCAAATTCACACAGCTCCAGACATTTATAATCACGACAGAAAATTAGGCAAAACCAATATTAATTGGGCAAATATCAAAAAAAGCTTAATTTAAACGTGATAGAAATCGCAAAAATTAAAAAAGCTATTGAAAAATAGCTTTTTTTATGTTTTTCTAGTCAAAATTTTGAGGGATGATTAAAACTAATTCTTATTTTTATTGTCTTATTTTCACCGAAACTACTTTTTAATGAATGATGACAGAAACGAACCAACAACGTCGTAAATGGCTTGCATTAGGTGGCATTGTGCTTGGCAGTGCGCTAATGCCGACGGAACTGTTAGCTGCCGTCTCAACGCCAAAGCCCCGTATTTTAAGTTTTCGTAATATTAACAATGGCGAACGTTTAACGTCGCAGCTGGTTAATGGCAAAATCACCAGTGCCGCGGTGTTACAACAGCTGAATTATTTTATGCGTGATCGTCGTTCTCAGCAAGTCACACGGATGGATCCTAAGCTATTTTTCAAACTTTACCATATTCAGAGCCAATTAGGGCTGCGTAATACTGAAATTCAAATTGTGTGTGGGTATCGTGCGCCAGCAACCAATGCTGCAATGCGTCGTCGTAGCCGTGGCGTTGCCAAAAATAGCTACCATACGCGTGGTCAGGCGATTGATTTTCGCATTGATGCCGTTTCGCTTGCTCAGGTGAGAAAAGCGGCTATGGGGCTGAATAATGGTGGCGTAGGTTATTATCCACGCAGTAATTTTGTACACATTGACACAGGTCCTGTGCGCACTTGGCGAGGTTGATATGCATGTGGAACTGATTCCTGTTTCGGCGTTTCAACAAAATTGTAGCCTCATTTGGAATGATGATAAAAGTGCGGTTATCATTGACCCAGGTGGTGAAAGCGCGCGTTTAATTCAATTTATCGAAGAGCATGGTCTGAAGCTGGAGAAGATTTTACTCACTCATGGGCACCTTGACCATGTGGGGGCGGCGAAAGCCTTGCAAGATCATTTCAATGTCGAAATAATTGGGCCGCACGTTGACGATCAATTTTTGTTTGACTCCTTACCTGAGCAGTCTGCTCGTTTTGGTTTGCCTGAAATCAGTCCATTTTTGCCTGATTGCTGGCTCACGGAGGGCGAACAAATCACCTTCGGTGATATGACATTCGATGTGTTGCACCTGCCAGGGCATACCCCCGGACATATTGGCTTTATTGAAAAAAGTAAAAACGTGGGATTCACAGGGGATGTGCTATTTCACGGTAGCGTTGGGCGCACAGACTTCCCACGCAGCAATCATGCTGATTTAATTCACGCCATCAAAACCAAATTGTTCGCATTTAATGACGATCTGATCATTATCCCTGGTCATGGGCCAGCGACCAATATTGGGCGAGAGCGCAAGCTCAACCCGTTTGTACAATAAAAAAGTGCGGTTTGTGACCGCACTTTTGTTTTTTCCGCACTTTACTAATTCACATCGCACGTTAGATTAATCCTGACCGCACTTTGAGTTTTAATCATCGTAGTATGGCGGCATACCC
Source organism: Spirabiliibacterium pneumoniae (assembly GCF_014884995.1). Taxonomy (GTDB): domain Bacteria; phylum Pseudomonadota; class Gammaproteobacteria; order Enterobacterales; family Pasteurellaceae; genus Spirabiliibacterium; species Spirabiliibacterium pneumoniae. The sequence continues at coordinate 56,655 of NZ_JABMII010000005.1, read as the reverse complement.
TCCTCAGGGCGCGTTTTGAAACGGCGGTGTAGCCACATATATTGCGTGACATCTTTTTCAATTTCATGTTCAACCACTTTGTTCATTTGGGTGGCGACTTGTATCTTGCTTTCGCCACGGGTAAATAAAACAGGTGGTGAGATGGATACATGGTAGCCACTGCCGTCGTGCTGGCGCAATGGGGCGAATGGCACGATGGTTGCATTGGCATTTGCTTTGAGTAAGAAATAGGTGCCTGTGGTGGTGGCGGCATCACTCACGCCAAAAAAAGGCACAAAGACTGCGTTTTTCCGCCCATAATCGTGATCGGGCGCATACCATACAGTTTCGTTATTTTTTAAGGCATTTAACACGCCACGCAGGTCTTTACGATCAAGCAACAATTTGTTAGAACGAATGCGGCCACGGTATTGAATCCAGTCAAAAACAGGGTTGTCGTTTGGGCGATAAACGCCCACACCAGGGTGCTGCATACCGATAATCCGAGCCCCCAATTCAAGGGTTAAAAAATGTATGCCCACTAACACAATGCCGCCTTGACTGTGGGCTTTTAAATGTTCAAGTCCCGAGATGGTTGACCATTTTTTAATACGCCAATCAGGCCAAAACCACGCCATGCCTGTTTCAATGATCGCCATACCCACCGCACGCAGGTTTTGCGCCAAGATTTCTTCACGCTCTTGAGCTGATTTTTGCGGGAAGGCTAATTCAAGATTACGTCGTGCGATGCGCGCGCGGCGTTTACCGATTTTAAGGCGAATAAACAGCCAACTTAAACCGTGTCCCAGTTTGAGCAGCACAGGGTAGGGTAGCCATAAAATCAGGCGAAACAGCCCAACGCCAAGCCACAAAAGCCAATAGCGTGGATGTAAAAAAGCCAGTTTAAATGGCGGAAGGTGGTGTTTATCACTCATAGGGTATCCTTGTTTGAAAACGCTATTTTACCGAAGATGACAAAAAAGATAAACCAATGCAGGCAAATTGCGCATCAGGGCGTGATTTTTCTGTCAGCGCGGGGGAAATATGTTAAAATCAGCAAAAAATTTGGAGCAGGTATGACGCAATATATCACACAGTTTAATCATGCCAGTGTGCTGGTGCTCGGCGATGTGATGTTGGATCGCTATTGGTTTGGCGCAACGCAACGCATTTCGCCAGAGGCGCCAGTGCCTGTGGTGCAGGTCAATCGTAATGAAGAGCGAGCAGGTGGCGCCGCGAATGTGGCGATGAACGTTGCTGGGCTGAATGTGGCGGTGAAGTTGCTGGGGCTGGTGGGCAATGATGAGCCTGCGCAGACTTTATCCACCATGCTAAGTGAGGCGAATATTGAATGTGATTTTGCCCATGTTGCCTCGCATCCAACCATCACCAAATTGCGTATTCTGTCGCGCCATCAACAATTGCTGCGCCTTGACTTTGAAACGCCTTTTGAACAAGGGCAAAGTGCGGTTTTATTGGATAAATTAAAAGCTGCCGCACCGCACTTTGGTGCGCTGGTGCTTTCTGATTATGGCAAAGGCACGCTGCACAGCGTACAAGAGATGATTGCCATTGCCAATGCGCATAATTTGCCCGTATTGATTGACCCCAAAGGCACTGATTTTGCCCGTTATCAAAATGCAACCTTGTTGACGCCGAATTTATCGGAATTTGAGGCTGTGGTGGGCGTGTGTCACGATGATGAAACATTGTGTGCCAAAGGGCTTGCATTGATTGAAGAGCTTAATCTTAAAGCGCTTTTGATCACCCGCTCAGAAAAAGGTATGACCTTGCTGCAACTCAATCACCCTCCTTTGCATTTGCCAACCCAAGCCAAAGAAGTGTTTGATGTCACTGGCGCAGGTGATACCGTGATCAGTGTGCTGGCAACGGCGATAGCCGACGGTCGCAGTCTGGAAGAAGGCTGTTATCTCGCAAACGTTGCGGCGGGTGTCGTGGTCGGGAAAGTGGGCACCTCGACCATCAGCCCTGTTGAACTGGAAAATGCGGTGCATCAACGCACGGAATCAGGCTTTGGCGTGGTGGATAAAATGCAGTTGCAGCAATTGGTGCGTGATGCCAAAGCGCGCGGTGAGAAAATTGTCATGACCAATGGCTGCTTTGATATTCTCCATCCAGGCCATGTGTCATATCTTGAAAATGCCCGCAAACTGGGCGATCGCTTGATTGTAGCGGTAAACAGCGATGACTCTGTGCGTCGCCTGAAAGGCGAAACGCGCCCAATTAATGATTTACAGGCGCGTATGGCAGTGTTGGCAGGCTTGGCGTCGGTCGATTGGGTTGTACCGTTTGAACAAGACACCCCACGTGATCTGATCGCCGATATTCTGCCAGATTTGCTGGTCAAGGGGGGCGATTATAAGCCCGAAGAGATTGCTGGCAGCCAAGAAGTTTGGGCGAATGGTGGCGATGTGCAGGTGTTGAATTTTGAAAATGGTTATTCCACCTCAGGCGTGGTAGAAAAAATTAAATTACAAGGTTAGGAGTTAGCGATGAAAGTTGTGGTGTACAGCACAAAAAAATACGATAAAAATTATCTTGAACTAGTGAATGTAAAATATGGATTTGAGTTGGAATTTTATGATTTTATGCTCACTGAACGCACCGCCAAAATGGCAGAAGGGGCAGATGCGGTGTGTATTTTCGTCAATGATGTGGCGGATCGTCGTGTGCTTGAGCGGCTGAAATCCTTAGGCATTGGCATTGTGGCGCTGCGTTGTGCAGGATTTAATAATGTTGACATTGAGGCTGCCGCCGAGCTTGGCATCAAAGTGGTGCGCGTGCCGGCTTATTCGCCTGAGGCAGTCGCAGAGCATACGGTAGGCTTAATGCTCACGCTTAATCGCCGTATCCACCGCGCCTATAACCGCACGCGCGATGCTAATTTTTCCCTTGAAGGATTGATGGGGTTTAATATGTATGGGCGTACTGCGGGGGTTATCGGCAGTGGTAAAATTGGGATTGCCGTAATGCGTATTCTCAAAGGGTTAGGCATGAACTTGCTGACCTATGATCCCTACGAGAACCCTCTGGCGATAGAATTGGGTGCAAGATATGTAGATTTAGATACGCTTTACCATCAATCCCATGTGATCACGCTGCATTGCCCTGCCACCCCTGAAAACTACCACATGCTCAATAAAGCGGCGTTTGACAAAATGCGCGACGGCGTGCTGATTGTTAACACCTCGCGTGGTTCGTTGATTAACACTAAAGATGCGTTGCAGGCGTTGAAATCGCGTAAAATTCGTGGCCTTGGCATTGATGTGTATGAAAATGAACAGGGTTTGTTTTTTGAAGACAAATCCAATGATGTGATTCAAGACGACACCTTCTCATTGCTGGCGGCCTCGCATAATGTGTTGATGACAGGCCATCAGGCTTTTTTAACCGAAGATGCCATCACTAACATTGCGGAGGTAACATTGCGCAATATTGCTGATGTCGTGCTGAATATCCCTTGTGCCAATGAGGTGAAGCCCTAAGGCAGTTGCATAAAAGTGCGGTTTAGTCTTATTTGTACTGCAAGACTTGAAAAATCGTGCATTAGCCCTTATCCTGATAGCATCACTAAACAGTAAAGGATGGAAAAATGAGTGAAGTATTACATGTAACAGATGCCAGTTTTGAAAAAGACGTTTTGCAATCCGACATCCCTGTGGTATTGGATTTTTGGGCACCGTGGTGTGGCCCTTGCAAAATGATTGCGCCAATTTTAGATGAAATTGCAGCAGAATTAGGTGGCAAAGTGAAAATTGCTAAAATTAATGTTGATGAAAACCAACTGGTTGCCGCTAAATTTGGTGTGCGTAGCATCCCGACCTTGGTGATTTTCAAAGAAGGTAAAGCGGTAAACACACAAGTGGGTGCCTTGCCGAAAACACAATTGACTGCATTAATTGAAAAATCAATTGCGTAATGTCGAACTCATGCAAAAGTCTCTCGAAATGAGAGGCTTTTTTGTGTAGACTGACCGCACTTTTGTATCAAAGTGCGGTTTTGTTTTATTGTAACCCGCAGTCTAAGCAGTACAGATATTGCCCGTTAGGGTCGTTGAAGTGGCTCAGCGTGCCCAATTGCTGCGCTGCCATGCCCAGTGGAGATTGCGGTGTGATGCCAAACGCATTAAGCACGATCTGCTTGGCTTTGGCTTGCCCATCACTAAGCAGTTTGCCCAGCAGGCTGTCGTCTTGTTCAACGAACCATTGCACTTTCACATGCTCGGCGTTGGCTAGCCCTGCTTGGGTGCGTTTTGCATTGATCAGCGTGATGGTTTCATCCACTGCGGTGTTGAAATCGCCCAGTTGATCGACCAATTTTTTATCAAGTGCGGTTTGCCCAAGCCAAACTTGCCCTTGCGCCACGCTATCAACTTGCTCACGGCTCATATGCCGCCCTTGTGCCACAAGGGTTAAAAATTGTTGATAACCATGCTCAATACTCAGCTGTAAATATTCTTCCACCGCTTTTGGCAGTGGATTGGTTAGCGCCACTTGGCTCAGCGGGCTGGTGGCGACACCGTCGCTGTGAATGCCAAGTTTAGCCAAACTTTTTTCCACGGTGAAAAAGGCGGAGAAAATCCCAATGGAGCCTGTCAGCGTGTTAGGGCTTGCGATGATTTTATCGGCATTGGCTGAAATCCAATAGCCTCCAGAGGCTGCCATGCCGCCCATTGATACCACCACAGGCAAACCTTTGGCTCTAAGGGCTTGTAGAGATTGACGAATTAACTCGCTAGCAAAGGCGCTGCCGCCAGGGGAGTTAACCCGCAAAATCAGCCCTTTCACGCTGTCATCACGGCCAACGCGCTCAAGTTGTTCAACCACGCTGTCGCCACCCACCGCTTGCGCTGTGCTGTAACCATCAATGATTTCACCTTCCACATTGACGACAGCAATTTTATTTTCAGCGTCAATATCAAAACGACTTGGCAGCAGGGCAACATAATCGCTGAGCGTGATGTGTTGATAGTGGCCATCCTCATCTTTGCCGAATACGCCAGCCAATTCATTGTTAATGGTGTGATCATCTGCCAGCGCGCTGACAAAATGATGATTCAAGGCATATTGCGCGCTGTCGCCATCATTGGCTTTGAGCTGAGCGATCAGCTGTGCGGGCTCAGGTAAAATCGCACTTTGTTCAATGTTGCGGTTTTGTGCGATGGTGCGCTCGTAGTTTTGCCACAGTTGGTTTAGCCAAAGTGCGGTATTGGCTTTGGCTTCGACTGACATATCATCACGCATAAATGGCTCGACAGCGGCTTTATAGGTGCCCACGCGGAAGATATGCGGGGTGACATCGAGCTTATCTAACAAAGATTTGAAAAAGAGCGTGTTCGTTGCCACGCCTTGTAACTCCACTTCACCAACAGGGTTAAGAAAAATTTTATCAGCGTAGCTTGCCAGCAGATATTGTTTTTGCGAATAATTATGCCCTAGCGCATACACAGGCTTGCCGCTGGCCTTAAAGTCTTTTAACGCATCACCGATAAACTGCAAAGAGGGCACATCTCCGCCGATAAAATAGTTGAGATCCAACACAATGCCTTTAATACGATCATCCCGCTGCGCTGTTGTAATCGCATTCACCACATCAAAGGTTGAAATTTGGCGTGGCATATTGCGCTCATCAAATTCTTGCAATAAGCCCAAAACATCGCGTGTTGGGCGATTGTCAGCTAAAAAGCCATCTAAGTTGAGCACCAGTGCGCCAGCAGGCTCGGGAATGTCGCTGCTACTGCGGATAAAAAGTGCGGTTACGCCAAAACACAGCAGCACAAACAGCACGAAAAAGACATTCAACACCAAATCGCGCACAAAGCACAGCGCGCGCCACACGAAACGCAGCAATGAAAGGATCGCTTGCATAAAATTCCTTAGTGATTGATTAAAAATGGGGTATATTGTATCAATAATTTTGTGAAAACATAGCCTTAAGGAGTAAAAAATGCACGCTTTGGATCTCTTGCTACAACGCCGTTCAAACAAAAAACTCATTGCCCCTGCGCCGAATGCCGAGCAGCTGGAAAAAATGATCCAAGCGGCAATGCACGCACCTGATCATGGCAAACTCAAACCTTACCGTTTTGTGGTGATTAATGAAGCAGCACAAGATAAACTGGAATCTTTACTCGTTGATGCGGTTGAGGAGCTAAATCTTGGAGAGGAGCGCAAAGCCAAAGCGCATAGTGTGAGCCATCGCGCGCCGATGATGATTGCGGTGGTGGCTAAAATTAACCCTGATCTCGAAAAAGTGCCAGGTTGGGAGCAAATGCTGTGTGCGGGGTGCGCCACCTATGGCTTGCAATTAGCGGCTAATGCGCAAGGTTTTGATAATGTGTGGGTAACTGGCCCATGGGTGGAGGGAAGTGCACTGCGTGCAGCACTGGATTGCAAGGAGCACGACAAAGTGGTGGCGCTGGTAATGGTTGGCACGGCAGAAAATAAAAGCGATGCCTGCCGTGAATATGCTATTGATGACTATCTCAGCTATCTTTAGTCTGTGCACGATAGCGGCTAGGTGACACACCTGCGTGGGTTTTGAACACTTTAGAGAAATGGGACTCCGACTGATAGCCTGCTTCAAGTGCGATGTTGAGCACTGATTTATTGGAGTTTTTCAGCAGCATTTGCGCTTTTTGCATTCTTAAATCCAGTAAAAATTTACCCGGCAGCGTGTTGGTTTTTTGCTTGAACAGGCGAATAAAATTAGCACGCGACATCGCGCACAGCTCGGCAAGTGTCACCATATTCCATGGTTTTTCAGGGTGTTTCAGCATGGCATCCACAGCGTGAAACAGCCGTTTGTCTTGTAGTGCGGCAAAAATGCTGTGCCCGAGCGCATCGCCACGGTGAATATAATCGCGAATTAAATAGGTCAACAGCACATGACACAAGCCGTTGATAATTGCATGGGAACCGAGTTGCGCTTTAGCCTCTTGCTGTAAAATCATCACAATCGGCATCGTCACTGTCTCTTGACCAGAGAGAATCCAATAATCGGGCATCACTTTAGGCAACAGCGCGCTTTGCGTGTAGTCAAAATAGCCACAAAACATCTCAAAATCGTATTCTTCACTGCTTTGATGCAGCTCAAACACCCCGTGTGAACGGGGTTTAAGGGCGTTGTTGACCGCACTTTGTGTTGATGTGCCGAGCAAATGACACAAGCCATTTGGAAAAAAGAGAATGTCACCTTTTTGCAACTGGTGGGTTTGCTTGCCAATTTGTACGCGACATTGCCCAAGTGTAATGATGTGAAATACACCACGTGGCTGTGTTTCATGGCGAAGCTGCCACTCACCACAAAAGCGGCAGAGCACATTGATTTCCCCACGCACATCGGCGAGCTGAATCAAATTATCGAGATAGTCCATCAAAATCGCCCTTTATATTAAAAAACCAAAAATTGATACTATTTAGCAAGAATTTATGTCCTAAAGTATCAATAATACCCTCAGTCAATCACGAAGTGAAACACTTTAGTTAAGTTAAGGAGAAATTATGTTTACAGATTGGAAAAACCACACCGCATTGGTGAAAAAAGCGTTTGGCAAATTGGGCCAAAAACACCCTAAAATGCTTCAAGCCTACGGCGCATTAAGCAAAGCTGCCGCTGAAGGCGATGTGCTGGATGCCAAAACCCGTGAGCTGATCGCACTCGCTGTGGCCGTAACCACTCGCTGTGAAAGCTGCATTTCTGTTCACGCGCAAGAAGCTGTTAACGCGGGTGCCACTGAAGAAGAAGTGGCTGCGGCTTTAGCCACAGCAATCGCATTGAATGCAGGTGCTGCTTACACCTATTCATTGCGCGCATTGGAAGCTTTTGAAGAGCAAAAATAATTTTTGATTTAAAATAAAACCGCACTTTGCAAAGTGCGGTTTTTTCTGTTTTATTTTTCCCCTTGAGCCAAAATGAAGGCTCGCAGTTCATCCAAGTTAGCTTCACGCAGCGGACTTGTCGGCTCATTTAACAGGCAAGATACCGCAAAAACACGTTGTTTAACCAATGAATATGCCAACACATCTAATTTTGCACGCGCCGCCCAGTCGATAAATGTGATTAAATACGAATAGCCCAACTGCTGCCATGTTTGATAATTGCCTGCTAAATACACTGCCGCAGCGCGCAGCATATTACGCGCCTGTGGTTCTTGGATAAAGCCGAGCGTGAAACATGCGCGAGTCAGCCAGATAAAGCGCACTAATTCAGAGCCAGCGCTATTGACATTCCTATCTTGCTCAGCAATCAGATAGCCAAAATCACGTAGGCATTGATCATATTGTTTAAAGTGCGGTATGCTGCTGATCATCTGTTCTTCTTGATGCAGCACAGATTGCCAAAGCGCTTGCATAGCAGTCATCGCACTGTCGTTATCGGTGACTTTCCATGAAGTTTGTAACATCGCTTTCAGCTCAGTTAAACCTGCATCATTGGGTTTCATGCCTTCAAGGGCGTTGAGATACATCGCATCTGTGCCTGTTAAAGCGTAATGCGGATTGCGCTCAAGCTCAATTAAAGCACTATTTTGATTTGAGCAAATTAACGTCACTTCATAAAAACTTTCTGCCAGCGCGGCAAATTCTTCCGCTTTATTTTGCAAGGCAAAGTGCGGTTTGGCAGTTTTCAACGTGCCAAAAAAGCACCGCCCCAACGGCTGATTGGCTCTTTTGACAAAAAGCAAGCTGAGAAATACCTTAAACGCCGTATAAAGCCCCAAAATCACCAACCCAATGATTAGCACCCAGCGTGGTAATGCTTGCGAAGGCGATATAAAGGTGAAATAGCATAAAAATAATAGCGCCAATAATGGCATCAAAAAATTAAATTGCTTTAAATACAAGCGCTGCTTGAGGTTCATGATAATGCTCTCTATTTTATCTTATCTTATTTCAAGCGTATCAAATGATTTCACCACATCATCCACAGCTTTTACGCGGGTTAAAAAGTCTTCCAACAGGTTCAATGGCAGTGCACTTGGCCCATCACATTTCGCTTTGTCTGGATTAGCGTGAGATTCTAAAAATAACCCAGCTAAGCCTGTAGCCATGCCTGCCAGCGCTAAATCAAGCACTTGGTCACGACGCCCGCCAGAGGCCGCCGCACCTGCTTCACGTTGTTGCAATGAGTGAGTGACATCAAAAATAATCGGCAAATTGTCACACACCTTTTTCATCACCCCAAAGCCGAGCATATCTACCACCAAATTGTCGTAACCAAAATTGGCGCCACGCTCGCACAAAATCAAATCATCGTTACCCGCTTCATTGAATTTTTCCACAATGTTTTTCATCTGGTGCGGGCTTAAAAATTGTGGCTTTTTAATATTGATAGTGCGCCCCGTTTTCGCCATCGCCACCACCAAATCGGTTTGGCGCGCCAAAAATGCTGGCAACTGCAGCACATCGCATGTTTCCGCAACTGGTTCACACTGCCACGGTTCATGCACATCCGTGATCACAGGCACATTAAACTCACGTTTCACTGCTTGAAAGATTTTCATCCCCTCATCAAGCCCCACCCCGCGATAAGAGTGGATTGAAGAGCGGTTCGCCTTGTCAAATGAAGCCTTGAAAACATACGGAATGCCTAGTTTATTCGTCACCTTGACATATTGCTCACAGGCGCGCAGCGTAGAATCCAAATCTTCCAGCACATTAATGCCACCGAAGAGCGTGAAGGGGGAGGTGTTTGAGAGTATGATTGTATTTCTAGTAGACATTCTTTTTCCTTACTATGATTTAAAAGTGCGGTCAAACCGCACTTTATGTTTTATATTGCCACTTTGTCGCATGCCACTTGATGGTGTTCTGAGCCTTTGAGTTCAGGTTTATTCAGGGCGCAGGCGCTGTCAGCCAGTGGGCAGCGGGTGCGAAATACGCAGCCAGTGGGTGGGTTAATTGGTGACGGCAGATCCCCTTCAAGCAATTGAATATGTTTGTTGCGCTCAAGGTTAGGATCAGGAATGGGCACAGCTGACATCAGTGCTTTGGTGTAAGGGTGCTTGGTGTCGGTGTACACTGACACATAATCGCCTAATTCGACGGCATTGCCTAGATACATTACCAATACGCGATCAGAAATATGCTTGACCACGGCTAAATCGTGGGCGATAAAAATTAACGATAGCCCCATTTCTTTTTGTAATGATTTTAAGAGGTTGACCACCTGCGCTTGAATAGACACATCCAGTGCGGAGACAGGTTCATCACAAATAATCAGTTTCGGTTCAATGATTAGTGCGCGTGCAATCCCAATGCGTTGGCATTGTCCACCAGAAAATTCATGCGGATAGCGGTTGACTAAGTTGGGCAATAATCCAACTTTTTCCATCATCGCTTGTACTTTGGCTTTAACCTCTTTGCGGCTCAGTTTGGGCTGATAGTTTTTTAATGGCTCAGAGATAATATCACCAATCGTCATGCGCGGATCGAGCGATGCGAGTGGGTCTTGGAATATCATTTGAATGTCGTTGCGAATGGCATGCCATTGCTTTTGACTTTGCTTGCTTAAATCTTGCCCAAGCCACACCATTTTTCCACCTGCCGATGGAACAAGCCCAATAATGGCGCGCGCTAGCGTAGATTTACCACAACCTGATTCACCTACGATACCCAGTGTTTCACCTTGGTAAAGTTTGAACGACACATGATTAACCGCTTTGAGCGTTTGTGTTTTGGTAAAAAAGCCTTTTTTTTCATTTTTAATATGGAAATGAACGCTGAGGTTGTCCACTTCCAGCAGTAATTTTTTATCGATTTCAGACATTATATTTCTCCCACAGGAATAAAGCATGCACGTAGGCGATTACCGTCAAATCGGGTTAGCTCTGGTGTTTGCATACATTGCGCACTGGCGCGTCGGCAACGTGGTTGGAATGGACAGCCACCTGGCAAATTAAGCAAATTTGGTGGGTTGCCTGGAATGGTGGTGAGATGGTGACTCTCTTCATTGAGCTTGGGCACTGCTTCAATCAGCCCAATGGAGTACGGATGTGTTGGATTGTAGAAAATCTGTTCCGCATTGCCATATTCCATCGTGCGCCCTGCATACATCACCAGCACGTTATCACAAATACCCGCCACAACCCCTAAGTCATGGGTGATCATGATGATCGCCGTATTAAATTCCCGCTTTAGCTCGTTAAGCAATGTCATGATTTGTGCTTGCACCGTCACATCAAGTGCGGTTGTTGGCTCATCAGCAATCAGTAATTTCGGCCGACAGAGCAAAGCCATGGCAATCATAACACGCTGGCGCATGCCGCCTGAAAATTCGTGTGGATACATCTCCATGCGCTTTTTCGCCTCGGGCATTTTCACGGCATCAAGCATGGCGAGTGATTCATTGTAGGCCGTTTTTTTATCCATGCCTTTGTGCAGCATTAAAACTTCCATCAGCTGATCTTTGATTTTCATATAAGGGTTCAGCGATGTCATGGGGTCTTGAAAGATCATGGAAATTTGTTCAGCGCGAAAGCGATTTAATTCACGCTTTGGCAAGTTTAGTATTTCTTTGCCATTAAATTTGGCAGAGCCTTCAATTCGACCGTTATCGGCCAGTAAGCCCATAATAGCAAAAGCTGTTTGTGATTTGCCTGAGCCTGATTCTCCCACAATGCCGAGCGTTTGCCCCGCTTTGAGTGAAAATGTCAGATTGTTGACCGCGGTGACATCACCGTCGTGCGTGCTGAAAATAACACGCAAATTGTTAACATCTAATAGTAAATCTGATTGTGTATTTTGCATTATTATTATCCTTAGCGATCTTTGGGATCAAGCGCATCACGCAGGCCATCGCCGATGAAATTAAAGCAAAATAGCGTGATAACCAAGAACAGAGCTGGGAACACTAGCAGCCATGGCATAAATTCCATTGAGCGTGCGCCGTCGTTTAATAATCCGCCCCAGCTGCTCAGTGGCTCTTGCGTACCTAATCCGAGGAAGCTTAAAAAAGATTCAAATAAAATCATACTTGGTACTAAAAGTGACGCATACACCACCACCACGCCCAACACGTTAGGCACAATGTGCTTCCAAATGATTTTACGAGACGACGAGCCGCACACGATAGCTGCTTCGACAAATTCTTTGCGTTTTAAACTTAATGTCTGCCCACGTACAATCCGTGCCATATCCAACCATGACACCATGCCGATAGCAAGGAATATTAAAAAGATATTTTGTCCAAAAAAGGTGACTAGCAAGATCACGAAAAACATAAATGGAAATGAGTTGAGGATTTCTAAAATCCGCATCATCACAGCATCCACCTTGCCGCCTACATAGCCTGAGGTAGCACCATAAAGTGTGCCAAACAGTACGGCAATTAATGCACCGGCAATGCCAACCATAAGTGAAATGCGCCCACCAATAGCCACGCGCACCAATAAGTCACGACCAGATGAGTCGGTGCCGAAATAGTGCATGGTGTCAAAATCAGGCGGATTTGACATCATACCCCAGTCGGTGTCATCAAATGGGAAAGGGCTGAGCATTGGTGCGAAAATAACAAACAAGGCAATGCACACGAGTACAAACAAGCTCACTAAAGCAGCCTTATTGTGAAAAAATCGACGGCGAGCATCTTGCCATAGGCTGCGTCCTTCAATTTCAAGCGTTTGTTCGGCCACTTTTTGTAATAATTCACTATCATCTTTTTTTGTTAACATAATATTTTCCTTGAATAGTAAATTAGTAGCGAATCTTCGGATCTAAAATCGCGTACAAAATATCCACCACCGCATTAAAGGTGATGGTTAGCGCACCGACTAAAATGGTTAAGCTCAAAACCAATGAGTAGTCGCGGTTAAGTGCGCCATTAACGAAAAGCTGCCCAATCCCAGGTAAGCCAAAAATACTTTCAATTACCATTGAGCCTGTGATGATCCCTACAAAAGCAGGCCCCATGTATGAGATTACGGGCAGCAGAGCAGGACGCAGAGCGTGCTTTAAAATGATTCGGCGTGTAGGAAGCCCTTTTGCTTTAGCTGTACGGATAAAATTAGAGTGCAGCACTTCAATCATTGACCCACGGGTAATGCGTGCAATGCTGGCAATATAAGACAATGAAAGTGCGGTCATCGGTAAAACAATATTGGTGAATTGCCCGCTATTCCAGCCGCCAGCAGGTAGCCAGTGCAATACAATAGCAAAAAATAATACTAGTAAGGGGGCAACAACGAAACTCGGGATCACGACCCCTGTCATCGCAAAAGTCATGATGAGATAGTCAAGCCATTTATTTTGTTTTACTGCGGCTAACGTACCAGCACTGACACCGACCACAAAGGCTACAATGAAAGCAAAAAAACCCAGTTTTAATGACACTGGAAAAGACTCGGCGAGAAGTTGATTTACAGTGAAATCTTTATATTTAAATGATGGTCCAAAATCACCATGGGCAAGGTCAACAAGGTAGTTTCCATATTGGGTTAAAATAGGTTCATTGAGATGATATTTTGCCTCAATATTAGCCATCACTTCGGGCGGATAGGCTTTATCACTTGTAAATGGGCTTCCAGGTGCAAGCCGCATCATAAAAAACGACAGTGTGATCAACACAAAAAGTGTTGGTATCGCTTGAAGCAACCGTCGAAAAATAAGTTTTAGCATAATCGTCTTATCAGTTAGTTAAAAAGGGAAAAGTGCGGTTAAGAATAATCTCGACCGCACTTTGCGATTATTAAATATTAATGTTTAACAATATAAACGTCTTTAAAATAGTAAGACTGCGTTGGGTTAAGCGCAGCAAAACCTTTCACATAGCTTTTTACTAAACGTGGTTGTACATAATGATATACATTGATGGCAGGCATATCTTTATTTAGCAACTCTTCCGCTTTTGCGTAATCCGCAAGACGTTGTTCATCTGTTGGGGCAACTTTAGCATCAGCTAACAGTTTGTCATATTCTGGATTATTATAAAATGCTGTATTTGCAGGGAAGTTTGACAGATAATAATTCAAGAAAGTAGTCGGTTCATTGTAATCTGCGCACCAGCCTGCACGGGCGATATCATAATTACCACTGTGACGGGTATCAATGTAAGTTTTCCACTCTTGGTTTTCAAGTTTTACATTAACAATACCATCAAGATTTTTCTTCCAGATAGAGCTTGCAGCGATAGCCGCTTTTTTATGATTTTCATCGGTATTATAGAGCAGATTGAAGTTCAGTGGATGTGATTTATTAAAACCAGCCTCAGAGAGCAGTTTTTTCGCTTCTTCGTTACGTTGTTGTTGACTCCAATTTGCCCATTCTGGATTTTTAATGCTTTGAGAATCCGCTGTTGATGGTGGTGTAAATACATAGGCAGGGGTTTGACCTTGTGCCAAAACTTTGTCTGTGATGATGTTACGATCAAGTGATAATGCTAATGCTTTGCGAACGCGTGCATCATTAAATGGTGCTTTTTTATTGTTAATTTCGTAGTTATATGTACATAAGATAGGACCAACTACTAGTTCGTTAGGTAATTCTTTTTTTAATTTTGGAAACATTTCAGGCGGTAATGTTTTTCCTGTAATGTCAACTTCACCAGCGCGATAGCGATTCACATCTGTGCTACCTTCAACAATTGGTAAGAAGGTGACTTTGTTTAACACTGTGTGTTCATTATCCCAGTAGTGAGGATTACGAGTTAAAACAATTTTCTCGTTCACTCGATGTTCGTCAAGTTTAAATGCACCATTGCCAACGATATTGCCAGCTTTAGTCCATTGATCACCATATTTCTCAACCGTATTTTTGTTAACAGGGAGTAATACATAATGCTCAACTAATTTATCCACATATGGGATTGGTGCATCAAGATCTAATTGCAGAGTATAATCATCAACAGCTTTAACACCGAGTTCACTAACTGGTTTTTTGCCTTCAGCAACGTCTTTAATATTTTTCATTGAAAGAAATTCAAGATAGGTTTGATAAGGGCTAGCTGTTTTAGGATCAGTTAAGCGTTGCCATGAATAAACAAAATCATGTGCTGTTACGGGTTCGCCGTTTGACCATTTCGCATTATCACGTAAATGGAATGTCCACGTTTTATAGTCATCAGAGTGTTCCCAAGATTTTGCCACACCAGGTAAAATATTGCCTTTTTCATCAGAATTAACTAGTCCTTCATAAAGTTGGTGCGCTAATCCACCTTCGACATCTCCTTGAATTTTTGCTGGGTCCAAACTCGCTGGCTCGGCTGAGTTATTAAAGATGACCTCTTGTTTCTCAGCTAATTCTGTTCCAGCAGGCACTTGAGCGGCAAAAGTATTGGCACACAGTGCACTGACTCCTAGAGCCATAGCAAGGCTAAGGCGTGATAAATGTAATGTCATAATCGATCTCCTTCAAGACAGTAAAAAATAGGTACACATATTGTGTGCGAATAGGGGTATTTTTTCATAAAATCAGCATAATTTAAATAAAACATTTTTTAAAAAGAGAAAAATTGGTATAACGTGATATATTTTTTAAAATAATGTTTATTTTTTGCACAAATTTGTATAAATCCTAGTATCAAAATACAAAGTGCGGTTGTATGCTATGCTATCTACAGTGAAAATAGAGGTGTTATGAAAAAGACAGAAGAATACGATGAACAACAGTTTAATGATGTGGTGAGCGATGTGATTCGTTTGACACAATATAGCCACGGCGCAGGGTGTGGTTGCAAAATTGCCCCAAAAGTGTTGGATAAAATTTTACACTCAGAAGCAGGTAAATGGTGTGACCCAAATTTGCTGGTAGGTAATGATAGTCGAGATGATGCTGCTGTGTACGACATTGGTAATGGCACAGGGATCATTTCTACAACCGATTTTTTTATGCCTATCGTCGATGATCCATTTACTTTTGGTCGCATTGCTGCAACCAACGCTATTAGCGATATTTATGCCATGGGCGGCAAGCCGATAATGGCGATTGCGATTTTGGGTTTCCCGATTGATAAATTGCCGCCAGAGGTGGCTCGGCGCATTGTTGATGGTGGGCGAACAGCTTGCAAAGAGGCGGGCATTTCGCTTGCTGGTGGGCATAGTATTGACTCGCCAGAGCCGATTTTTGGGCTTGCCGTAACAGGCATCATTGCCACCGATCAAGTCAAGCAAAATAATCAAGCCAAAGCAGGGGATAAGCTGTTTTTAACTAAGCCCCTCGGGATTGGCATATACACCACGGCAGAAAAAAAAGGCAAATTAAAGGCGGAACACAAAGGAAAGGCAGCTGATTTGATGTGTCAAATGAATAAAATTGGTGCTGCATTTGCGCATTTGCCTGGTGTACATGCAATGACTGACGTTACAGGCTTTGGGTTGCTAGGGCATTTAAGCGAAATTTGTCAAGGCTCGAACTTACAGGCAAAAGTGCGGTTTGCAGATGTGCGGTGCTTGCCTGACTTAGATTATTATCTTGAAAAAGGTTGTATTCCTGGCGGTAGCAAACGTAATTTTGATAGCTATGGGCATTTAATTGCGCCAATGACAGAAAAACAACGCGCGATTTTGTGTGATCCACAAACGTCAGGTGGTTTGCTAATTGCAGTGAGCGATGAAGCCGTGGAGGCGGTGAAACAGTTGGCAGCAGAAAGCGGCGTTGCACTTTATGGCATTGGTGAACTGAGCGAATTGTCTGACAACGATGTGATAATTGAGGTTGTTTAAAAAGGAAAGTGCGATCAGGTTAAGACCGCACTTTTGTTTCATACAGATTATTTGCCGTCCCAAGCTTTGAGCGCATCATTGCGTACTTTGAGCTTGCCTTGGCCGTCTTTTTTGAAATAACCTTCAGCTAAACCGCCTTCCCAGTCACCATAATTCGGGTTGGGTAACATGATGAATTTTTTGCCAAATAGGGCTGCGTTTTTGGCGACAAAATCACGACGTTCGCTGTTGGCTTTGTGGTAGGTTGCATCACCAAAGTCATTGAGATTATCACCGACATAGAGCACAATCTCATAGCCCTGTTTTTCAATTTCAGCAAAACGTGCGGATTTAGCGGATTTATCGGTTTTTAATAATAAAGTTTTATCGTTGACCCCCGTGAAACCGAGTTGTTTCATATTGTCCACTGTGCCATCAAGCTCACCTTTGGCTTTGCGGTTGGAAACGTAAAACATGGTGCCGCCGTGGCTATTAACATAGTTAGCAAAAGCCACCGCACCTGGCAAAGCGAGCGCTTGGCGAGCATTGACCCACTGCGTCCATGTTTCTCCGCTAAAACTTTTGCCATTTTTGGCCTGCCATGCAGCATAGGCGCTATTATCGACTAATGTTTCATCTAAATCAGCGACAACAGCTTTTTTCTTGCCTTTGTGGGTTTTGGCTTGGTTAAATGCTACTTTAGCGGTGTTAAACGCCTGATAAGCCAGCGCTTGGTATTCACCTGATTGTTGCATCCAGTTGACCCCCAGCACGCTTTGTTGAGCTAATTGTGCTTCACTGTTGTCAGAATGTGCAGCGCAACCTGTTAATGCAACCAATACAGACAACGACAGCACGCCAAGTTTCCATTGTTTCATACAGCTTCTCCTTGTGATCAATTTTCGTGCATACTCTAGCATAAAAAAACGGCGAGTGAGTGGTAAATATACAAAATTGTGACTAAGCTTTGATTTTTTAATGATGCAATTTGCGGTAGAATAGCCCAATAATAACAACGAAGGAGAAATTATGTCTGCACAAAGCGGAATTTTGTTAGAGCACTGTCGCGCGGGGATTTTTATTGAAGCGCAAGTGCAGGATTTGGCGTTGGTTAAACGCGAATGTTGTACTTTTTTATCGAATATCAGTGAATTGCAGCACCAATATCCTGATGCAGGCTTGGGGGCCGTGTTGGCATTCGGTGACACGATTTGGAAACAAATTGGGCCGGCTGGCTCGGCAGTTGAACTCAAGGCATTCACGCCATTAGGCAAGGGTAATTTGCGTGCACCAGCCACGCAGCGCGATATGATCATTCACATTCAAGCGTTGCGCCAAGATGTCTGTTTTTCAGCAGGGCTAATGGCGATGGCGGTATTTGGTGCGGGTATCACGGTGGAAGAAGAAACGCATGGTTTTCGTTGGGTTGACGAGCGCGATCTCACTGGATTTATTGACGGCACTGAAAATCCTGTGACAGCCGATCGCCCGCGTGTGGCAGTGATTGCTGACGGGCAAGACGCTGGCGGCAGCTATCTTTGTGTACAGCGCTATGAGCATCAACTTGATAAATGGCAAAAGTTAAATGATGCCAAACAAGAAAAAGTGATTGGGCGTACTAAGCCTGACAGTATAGAGTTAGATGATGTGCCCGATACTTCACATGTGGGACGGGTGGATTTGAAGGAAAATGGAGAAGGCTTAAAAATTCTGCGTCAAAGTCTGCCTTATGGCAAGGTCAGCGGCGCCCATGGGCTCTATTTTGCTTCTTATTGCGCGCGGTTGCACAATATTGAGCAGCAGCTGCTGAGTATGTTCGGTGAGCTTGATGGCAAAACCGACCGCATTTTAGGTTTCACCAAAGCGGTCAGTGGCGGGTATTATTACGCGCCATCGGTTGAGCAGCTTGAGGCATTAAGTGGCGAATAACATCAAGTGCGGTTTGAATAAAAGTGCGGTTTGAATAAAAGTGCGGTTGGCTGAGGCGAACCGCACTTTTTGATATTAAAAAACAATAAAAAAGCCGATGGAACATCGGCTTTTTTGGGTAAACGTAAAAATTAACGTTTTGAGAATTGTGGACGACGACGTGCTTTGCGAAGACCCACTTTTTTACGTTCAACGCGACGAGCATCACGTGTCACGAAGCCTGCAGCACGTAGTGCTGGGCGAAGGGTTTCGTCGTATTCCATCAATGCGCGAGTGATACCGTGACGGATAGCACCAGCTTGACCAGAAATACCACCACCTTTGACAGTGATGTAGAGGTCTAACTTATCGGTTAATTCCACTAATTCCAACGGTTGACGTACGATCATGCGTGAAGTTTCACGACCGAAATAAGCGTCAAGTTCACGTTGATTGATAGTGATTTTACCACTGCCCGGTTTGATAAACACGCGGGCTGAAGAGCTTTTGCGGCGGCCTGTGCCGTAGTTTTGATTCTCTGCCATAGTCTTGACCCCGTGATTAAATGTCTAATACTTGTGGTTGCTGTGCGGCATGATTATGCTCAGCGCCAGCATACACTTTCAATTTACGATACATCGCACGACCCAATGGGCCCTTTGGCAACATACCCTTAACTGCGATTTCAATCACACGCTCAGGACGACGTTCGATCATCTCAGCAAAAGTCGCTTGCTTGATTCCACCGATGTGGCCTGTGTGCCAGTAATACATTTTATCGCTGTGTTTTTTGCCAGTAACAGCAACTTTCTCAGCGTTGATTACGATGATGTAATCACCTGTATCGACGTGTGGAGTATATTCAGCTTTGTGTTTACCACGTAAGCGACTTGCGATTTCCGTAGCGAGGCGACCTAATGTTTTACCTGTCGCATCAACCACATACCAGTCACGTTTTACGCTTTCTGGTTTTGCTACAAAAGTTTTCATTAAAAATACCATTTATAAAAATTTAAACCCTATGCTCAAAGAGCACACCTTAAACTGTCAAGCCACCCCTTCGAGTGTTTGTTACAGTCAAAAATTTTACACGGCTGGGAAAACCAATGTAATAACAGGGTCGCAAGATTATACTGAATCTAAAATCAAATTGCGAATTTTTTTCGCAAAAAACGTGCCTTGCGTGGCAAAAATGCGTTTTAGGGTTAGACATCGGGCAAATTCCGATTATAATTCATCTGTTACTGTTTGATTTTATTGCTAGGAGGGATTATGGAGCAACTTACATCCACACAACAGTTATGGCTTATGGGTGTTGGCGGGTTAATTATTGGTTTTGTGATTGCATTTTTTGTCATTCGCATTAGCAGCGGCAATGTGCGCAAACAATTGCAAACGCAATCTGAACTCAAACAAATGCGCCACGAGGTGGACGAGCAAAAAGCCAAACTGGAGACTCACTTTGCTGAAAGTGCAGATTTGATGAAAACCCTTGCGCAGGATTATCAAAAGCTCTACAAACATTTAGCCAGTTCTTCTGTGACTATGTTGGCAGAAGACAAATCAAAAGCGTTATTTAATCAGACCGCACTTTTAGCGCCCGTTGAAGCGAAAACAGTAACAACGCTGGAAGGTGAGGCTGAAAAAATAGCAGAGATTACTACTAGCGAGCCACCGAAAGACTATTCTAAAGGCTCTTCAGGCTTGCTGAAAACAGAACAAAAATGATTTTAACCCAGCGCAAGCTGGGTTTTTTATACCCTACCGCACTTTATTAAGCTTAGACTAAAGCACAAAAAATTAAGCGATTTAGTCAATCATTATGGTTGATAGCGTTGCTATACTAGGCTCTCATAATGTAACAAATGCACGAAGGATAAAAATAATGCAAAAAAAACTCTTAACTTTGCCGATTAGCTATTTCAGCATTACTTTAGGATTATTTGCCATCGGCCTTGGCTGGCGACAATATGAGGCGATGCAAGGACTTGAAAGTGCGGTTTCAAGTGCGATATTGATGGCCTCCAACAGCATTTGGCTGCTGTTTGTGCTGTTTTATGTGGCCAAATTTATGTTCAACTTTGCTCAGGTGAAAACGGAATTTTTAAATCAAGTGCAGTGCTGTTTTTTCAGCCTGATTCCGATAACACTGATGCTGTTCAGCCTCAGCATTAAACCGCACTTTCAAGCACTGGCAGGTGTACTGATTGGCGTTGGCACACTGGCGCAACTTGTGTTTTCTGCTTACCGTTCAGCTGGCCTTTGGCGTGGTGGGCACCCAGTTGAGGCCACCACGCCGATTTTGTATTTGCCTACCGTAGCGGCTAATTTCGTGAGTGCTATCGCATTGAAATCACTGGATTTGCCTAATTATGCGATGTTATTTTTTGGTATGGGAATGATCTCTTGGCTCACTCTCGAGCCTGCTATTTTGCAACGCCTGCGCAATGCAACGCCTATCGCAGAAGCCACGCGCCCGATTTTAAGCATTCAACTCGCCCCTGCGTTTGTGGCGGTGAATACTTATTTGCACATCGTTGATGGCAAACTGGATTATTTTGCGCTTGCGCTCATCGGATATGGGCTATTGCAATTGCTCTTTTTGCTGCGCTTGTTGCCGTGGATTGTGCAAAATAGCTTTAAAATTTCGTTTTGGGGCTTTTCATTCGGCTTGGCCTCCATGGCCACGGCGGGGGTGTATCTCATGGGCTCGCCTGAATGGGGCATGGACACCTTAGGTTATGTGTTCTTTGTGTTTGGCTCGGCGTGCATCGCGCTTTTAGTGCTCGGCACCTTGGTGCAGCTGCTGCGGGGCAAATTCTTCCCCGCCTAATGTAGGCATAAAAAAACGCACAGCGATTGACTGTGCGTGTTAAATGGCGGAATGGACGGGACTCGAACCCGCGACCCCCTGCGTGACAGGCAGGTATTCTAACCAGCTGAACTACCACTCCTAAATTAGATGACTACTCACGTTGAGTGAAAAAGTTGGCGGAATGGACGGGACTCGAACCCGCGACCCCCTGCGTGACAGGCAGGTATTCTAACCAGCTGAACTACCACTCCGCGCTAAAGTGGGGGCATAATATAAGGGTTGAGCGATTCAGTCAACCCTTTTTTGACAATTCTTTTTTATTTGCTTAATCCATAGCCGAATTAGTGCACGCGTTTTTGCCACAGGCAGTTGTCGCCACTTTTTTTGTTAATCAGCTTCATATATTCCTCGTGGGCAGCACGTTCCTCATGGCTTGGCTCTAGCACCCGCAAATTGGCCACCACCTGCTTCGATAGCTTGACCGCACTTTGCCCCGCGCCACCTCGTTGGGCGGATTGCTCGTCTTCAAACAAAGTAAATTGCCCGCCAGTCATTTTCAAATAGACATCGGCGAGAATCTCGGCATCGAGTAACGCGCCGTGCAACGTGCGGTTGCTGTTGTCGATGTTTAGGCGATCGCACAAGGCATCCAAATTATTGCGCTTGCTAGGGTATTTTTTCTTCGCCATTGTTAGGCTGTCGGTGACCACGCAAAGATCGGCAATTTTTTGTGCTTGAATTGGCTTGACCGCACTTTTACTGAATTCATAGTCTAAAAAGCCGACGTCAAACGGCGCATTGTGAATAATGAGTTCGCTGTCGCGGATAAATTCAATAAAGTCTTGTGCGATTTGGTCAAAATCAGGCTTGTCGGCGAGCATTTCATCGGTGATGCCGTGCACGGCGACCGCCTCTGGGTCAACACTGCGATCAGGCTTGATATACACATGAAAGGTGCGCCCCGTTAGGCGGCGGTTGATCATTTCCACCGCACCAATTTCAATTACACGATGCCCCTCAAAGTGCGGTTTACCTGCTTCGGTGTTCATTCCTGTGGTTTCCGTATCCAGCACCACTTGCCGTGTTGGGGTTATGGCAGTCATAATGTTCCTTATCCGCTAGGGATTTTGACAATTTTAAGGTATTCTTGCGTGGTTAAGGAGTTTATCACAGTGACAGATAAGATTGAAATATTCACCGATGGATCCTGTTTGGGTAACCCTGGTCCTGGCGGCATAGGCGTGTTGTTACGTTATAAACAGCACGAAAAAACGATTTCGCAAGGGTTTATGTGTTCTACTAATAATCGCATGGAGCTTTTGGCGGTGATTGTGGCACTCGAATCGCTTAAGCGGGCGTGTCATGTGGTGCTTTACAGTGACAGCCAATACATGAAAAATGGCATTAATCAGTGGATTCACAACTGGAAACGTAATAATTGGCGCACGAGCGCGAAGCAGCCAGTGAAAAATAAGGATTTATGGCAGCGATTAGATATCGCTATTGCGCGCCATCAAATTGAATGGCAGTGGGTGAAAGGGCACGCGGGGCACACCGAAAATGAACGGGTGGACGCGTTGGCTCGGCAAGGTGCTGAAAACCCAACACAGCGTGATGAAGGTTACGTTGAGGTGTGCGAAGAAGCACTTTGACGGGAGGTCAGCGCGGCACTTGGTTGCAACAGGGGCTGGCGAAACCGCACTTTTTCGGTATTCAAGGTTGGCGATAGCACCGTTTTGCGCGCAACAATGACGCGCAAGTGATTGCCTGAAAGTAGGGATAGGCGTGCGAGAGAGGCTTGTTCGATGATTTCAAAGCCTAACAAATCCAGCCAGTCGATCACACGCCAAAGAATAAACTGGCGAAAAGGCAAAGTGCGGTCGTGCCTGTGTTGATCTTGAAAATGGCGTTTGCATACAAGAGTGCTGCATGGGTTGAAAAGCGACAGAAAAAGATAGCCGTCATCGCAGAGCACACGGTTGACCTCACGCAGCACTTGGTGCGGGTCAGGGCTGAAATTTAAGGTGTTGATAAGCCAGCAGTTATCCACACAGTTTTCCACTAACGGCAGGTGATGGAGATCTGCTTGTAGGAGCACACGAGCTGGGTTGTGAGTGAAGTGCGCAGGATCGGGGCTGAGTTGTAAATGAATGTTTTGTGTATCAGGCGCGATAATTTCACCACTGAGATTGCCGAGAAATGCGTGAGACAACCCTTTGCGCTTATTCGCCCACGGCATGAAAAATGCGCTCAATGCCTGACAATAGCGTTCGCCTTGTTTGAGTTGTTGCCAGCTGTATGGCTGACGAAGTGGCATGCTGGATTTAGCGCGCCGCATAGCATTCTCCCAATAGTGAAGGACATATATTATGTTGATACCATTAAATGCGTTAAATGACAACTATATTTGGCTTTATCAAAGCCATCAGCGTGGCGTGTTGATTATTGATCCTGCTGAAACACAACCTGTGTTGGATTATCTCAGCGCGCGCACTATTGAACCTGTAGCCATTTTGATTACGCACAATCATGGCGATCACACGGGCGGCATTGATGGCATTTTAAGCCAATACCCCACATTGCCTGTGTATGCGCCCGAAGAGGTGCAAGGTGGTTTTCATTGTGTTGTACCAGATAGCACGTTGACCATAGGTGGTTATACGGTGGCGGTAATCCCAACGTTTGGGCATACGGCTGGCCATGTCAGCTATTTTATAGAAGGGCACTTGTTTTGTGGCGACAGCTTGTTCTCTGCAGGTTGCGGGCGGGTATTCACAGGCGATTATGCGGCGATGTTTGCAGGCTTGCAGCGGCTCAATGACTTGCCAGCAGAGACGATCATCTGCCCTGCCCATGAATACACGTTGGCAAATTTACGCTTCGCGCAGGCGGTTAAGCCAAGTGCGGTAATCACAGAGGCTATGGCACGCGTTGAAAAATTGCGCGCGCAAGGCAAGCCATCATTGCCGAGCACACTGGCGCAAGAGCGTAAAATTAATCCATTTTTACAAGCGCAAACAGTGGCGCAATTTACGCAACTGCGCCAAGCGAAAGATAATTTTTAAACCGCACTTTTATTTGGATCGCGCGTTTTGTCGTTCCAAGGTGCTGCCCACATCAGGCAAAGCATGCCAGGAATGGCGATGGCGAAGCAGAACCAAAAGTAGTGATAGTAGCCAAAAAATTCAATTAAAGCGCCTGCAAAGGAGTTGAAAATGGTGCGCGGCAGGGCGGCTAGGCTGGTCATCAAGGCAAGCTGTGTGGCGGTGTAAAGCGGATTGGTTTCGCGCGCCATAAACGCCACAAAGGCGGCGGTACCGAGCCCAATGCCAATGTATTCGGCCGCTACCACAATGGTTAAAGCGACCAACGCTTTCGTGTCCACCACGTCAAAATGCCCGAAAGATGCCAGCCACGCAAAGCCTAAAATAGTGACAATTTGCACCAGCCCAAACAGCCACAGCGCACGGTTAATGCCAATTTTGAGCATAATCACGCCGCCAGCAATGCCCGCGAGCAACATCGGCCAAACGGAAGCATTTTTCACCACCAGTCCAATTTGGGTTTTACTAAAGCCCATATCATAATAAAACGGCGTGATCAGTGCGGTGGCCATCGTGTCGCCAATTTTATACAAAAAGATAAACAGCAAAATGCCCAGCGCTGAGAGGACGCCTTTGCGGGTGAAAAATTCGTTGAAAGGCTCAAGCACCATCGCGCGCAAAGTACGGTTGCGCCCAAGCTCAATTTTTGGCTCAAACGCTAAAAATAAGGTCATTAAAATGCCAGGCAACATGAAAAGTGCGGTGATCATAAACACGCTGCGCCACGGCAGAATGTCGGCTAAGATCAAGGATAATGAACCAGGAACAAAGCCTGCAATGCGATAAGCATTCACACTCAAAGAGTTGCCCAAGCCCAGCTCTGCATCAGGCAGGATTTCACGCCGATAAGCATCAATGACAATATCTTGCGTTGCGGAAAAAAACGCCACCAGTGTGGCAAGAGCGGCAATCAGTGAAAGCTGGCTGTGTTCTTTCGGGTCAAGAAAGCCAAAAAGACCAAGTGAGACGATTAACAACACTTGTGAAATCAGCATCCAGCCGCGCCGACGACCAAGAAAGGGAGGGACATAGCGGTCGAGTATCGGCGACCAGAGAAATTTCCAAATATACGGCAATCCAGTGAGAGCAAAAAAACCGATGGTTTTCAAATCCACTTCTTGGGTGCGCAACCACAGCGGAATCAGCGAGATAATGATATACAGTGGCAGGCCAGAGCTGAATCCCACAAAAAGGCAGATCAGCATTCGGCGGGTGAAAATCTGTTGCATTAAGGTTGGCGTTTGCGCGCTCATGAAAAGTCCTCAAACAAACCGCACTTTGTATTTGTATCAAAAGTGCGGTTTAGGGTTAGTCGTTGTAGCCGTTCGGGTTATTTTTTTGCCAATTCCACGTGTCTTGCATCATCTGCTCAAGGCTAAACTGTGTTTTCCAGCCCAGTTCACGCGCGGCGCGGCTTGGGTCGGAATAGCATGTGGCGATGTCGCCTGGGCGGCGTGGCACAATGCAGTATGGAATTTTGATCTGATTAGCATTTTCAAAGGCATGCACCATATCCAGTACGGAGTAGCCTTGCCCTGTGCCCAAATTATAAATATGCAAACCGCTGTCATCTTGGTGGCGATCCAGCGCTTTCAAGTGCCCGAGCGCAAGATCAACCACGTGGATGTAGTCGCGCACCCCTGTGCCGTCTGGCGTGTTGTAATCATTGCCGAAAATCGACAGCTCTTTGAGTTTGCCAATCGCTACTTGGCTGATATACGGCAGCAAGTTGTTTGGAATGCCGTTTGGATCTTCCCCGATTTGGCCACTTGGGTGCGCCCCCACTGGGTTAAAATAACGCAATAAGGTCACGCTCCAGCGTGGATCGGAGGCGACTACGTCGGTTAAAATGCGCTCAACCATAAATTTTGATGTGCCGTACGGGTTAGTGGTGCCTCCCACAGGGCAATTTTCGGTAATCGGCACGGTTTGCGGATCGCCATACACGGTGGCAGATGAGCTAAACACAAGAGTGAACACGCCTGCATTGCGCATTTCATCGATCAAATTCAGCGTGCCTTCAACATTATTGCGATAGTATTCGATCGGTTTTTGTACGCTTTCTCCCACCGCTTTAAGCCCTGCAAAATGAATAACCGCCGAGATTGCATATTGCTTGAAAATATTTTGCAAGGCGTCGCTATCATTGATGTCGGCGACACAAAATGGAATGGTTTTGCCGCTGAGTTGCGCAACACGTTCAATGGATTTAGCGCTAGAATTGGAAAGATTATCAAGCACGACAACCTCTTGACCTGCGTTTAATAACTCTAGCACTGTATGAGAACCAATGTAGCCTGCGCCACCTGTAACTAAAATTGCCATAATTTAATCCTCTGAAAATAATTCGCTTTAGTTTATAGCGTTTTGCTGTAAATTGCATTGCTCAACGTCACAAAAAAAGCATCAATTAAAACAAAAAACACTGTTGCAAAAATTTTGAATAAGCTGATGGATTATTAATCCAGCATTGAGTAAAATAGCACCGCACTTTTTCTAACCAAAGGAACTTTTATGAATGCTCAAACTCCATCGAGCGAGCGCGGTTGGCTCGACAAACATTTCTCTTTGTCATCTCGCGGCAGCAATGTCCGCCAAGAGGTGATTGCGGGTTTAACCACCTTTTTGGCAATGGTTTATTCTGTGATCGTGGTGCCCAATATGCTTAGCGCCGCAGGTTTTCCACCCGAATCCGTTTTTATCGCAACCTGCTTGGTTGCAGGCCTAGGTTCGATTTTAATAGGTTTTTGGGCCAATGCACCGATGGCGATTGGCTGTGCCATTTCGCTTACGGCGTTTACCGCATTTAGTTTAGTGCTCGGCCAGCAGGTGAGTATTCCTGTTGCGCTTGGTGCGGTATTTTTAATGGGGGTGGTGTTCACCTTGATTAGTGTGACAGGTATTCGCAGTTGGATTTTGCGCAACCTGCCAAGTGCGATTGCTAACGGTGCAGGCATAGGTATCGGGCTATTTTTGTTGTTGATCGCTGCCAATGGTGTGGGCTTAGTGATTAAAAATGATGCAGGCCTGCCAGTTAAAATGGGGGATTTTACCTCGTTTCCTGTAATGATGGCGTTGCTTGGTTTAGCGGTCACTATTGGGCTTGAAAAGCTAAAAGTAAAAGGCGGTATTTTATTGGTAATTATCGCTATTACCATCATCGGCTTAGTAGCCGACCCTGCCGTCACCTTTAACGGTGAAATCTTTAAACAGCCCTCATTTGGTGAACATTCGTTAGTGATGGAGTTGGATATTTTAGGCGCGCTGCAACCCGCCATTTTACCCGTGGTGTTTGCGCTGGTGATGACCGCTGTATTTGATGCCACAGGTACTATCCGCGCGGTGGCTGGTCAAGGTAATTTGCTTGACAAACAAGGGCAAATCATTAACGGCGGCAAAGCGCTGACTTCAGACTCCGTAAGCAGTGTGCTTTCAGGTTTCTTAGGCACTGCACCTGCAGCTGTGTATATTGAATCCGCCGCAGGCACCGCAGCAGGGGGCAAAACAGGCATCACGGCGATTGTGGTGGGCGTGCTATTCCTGTTAATGATCTTTTTCCAACCACTGGCATTTATTGTGCCTGCTTATGCTACCGCGCCTGCGTTGATGTACGTTGGTCTGTTGATGTTAAGCAACGTGTCAAAATTGGATTTTAATGATTTTGTTGGTGCGATGAGCGGCTTAATTTGCGCCGTCTTTATCGTGTTGACTGCCAACATCGTCACTGGCATTATGCTCGGCTTTGCTAGCCTCGTGATTGGGCGCATTGTGTCGGGCGAATTTAAAAAGCTCAATGTCGGCACCGTGATCATCGCCATCGCGTTGGTTGCATTTTATGCTGGGCACTGGGCGATTTAACCGCACTTTGACGTTGAAAATCCGCCCTTGTGGCGGATTTTTTATATCTGTACGTTGAACACCCCAAGGGCGGCAATCAGTTTGTCGTCAATAAAAATCAACGGCGTGCGTGTGCGTTGCCAAGGTGGAATGGCCCATTTTTGCCACAGTTTTTTGATGTCTGTATTGCAAGTATTCGGGCGCAACCGCACTTTGCCACTGTAATCAAACCGCACTTGCACACGATCAGTCACAACAGGCAGGGAAAAAGTGCGGTCATTCCAGCGAAGCGTTCCTTGAATTAACATCAATTGCCCAAGCCCGTCAGGCAGCGTGAGGCTTTGCCTGTCTTGCAGCCAGCCTTGCCAGTGTCGAGTGGGGGCAAAGTGCGGTGTCAGATACAGCCGACCTTGAAAACGCCGCACCACCATTTCACCGATGCTCACCTGCGGGCACGCGTCGCATTTCGCACCAACCACACTTTCAAGCACCGCAGCCAGCTGTTTTTGGCTCGGCGGTGTGGGCAGAAAATATGCAAGCCAGTGACGCAGCAACGCCTGTTGTAACGCAGGGGAGAGTGTGCTCAATGGCGCAGTAGCAAAACTGCCATCATCAGGATTAAAATGCGGTGTAAAGTGCGGTTGCAACAGTTCACACAACAACGTATGCTGCTGCGCGCACAGCTCGGCACTTTGGGCGATCATGCGGTCAATCTGCCTCCAGCGCTGACGTAGTGGCGGCAAAACCGTATGCCTAAGAAAGTTGCGATCAAAACGTGTGTCAGTGTTGCTTTCATCCTCCACCCACGCCACGTTGTGCGCTTGCACAAAGGCAAGCAGGCTATCGCGCGTTTGCGTCAGCAGTGGGCGAAAATGCACCATCTCGTCACAGAGTTTCAGCACGGGCATGGCGCTTAAGCCTTGCAGGCCGCTGCCACGCTTAAGCGCGAGCAAAAAGGTTTCGCTTTGATCTTGGGCGTGATGCGCGGTGACAAGATATTCATTAGGGAGGCATAACCGACGAAACGTGGCGTAACGCGCCACTCTGGCGTGTGCTTCAATATTTTGTGAGTTGACGTGCACTCGCTCAAGAATCAGCGGTACGCTGAGTTGTTTACATACGCTTTGGCAGTGTTCAGCCCATGCGTCGGCCTGTGGGCTTAAACCATGGTGGATATGCACTGCGCGCAGCTGAATGTGAGGGTGTTGGCGTTTAAATTGGGCGAACAACAGCAAAAGTGCGGTTGAATCCAGCCCGCCACTGAAAGCGAGCAGGAAACGCATTTGCCGTGGAGCATAGCGTGCGAGTGTGGCACAAAAGTTGGAATACAGCGCCACAGCTAGACCTTAGGCGATTTTCTCAGCGCGGTAGTTGCTTTGCGGCTGCATAATTTCACGCCGTGCTGCGACAATTTGCAATTCATATTTGCCCGCACGCTGGGTGGCGCTCATCACATCATTGACGGCATTGGCGGTGTGTTCAAAGGCACTGACATCATCCATGCCGTTAAGCAAGTTGGCCAAAAACACGCCACTGGTCAAATCCCCCACGCCGACAGGCTCACGCGCGACAAACTCATGCAACGGGCGGCTGATGTGCCAAATACCCGCGTGTGTTGCGAGGATCATCTCAAATTTGGAACTGTCTTTGCCGACTTTGCTTAAGTGCTTCACCAGCACTTTTTTCACCCCACGGTTGATCAAGTGCTCAATGGCGTTGAGCGCACCGCTGAAATTTTCAACGGTTAAGCCAGTTAGCTCACGCAATTCAATTAAATTTGGCGCAAGAATATCCGCCTGCGCTACGGCGTCATGAATTAAAAATTCGGCAACCCCTGGGGCGACAATGCAGCCTTTGTCTGGGTGCCCCATCACGGGGTCACAAAAATAGAGCGCATTGGGATTCAGCGCTTTAACACGCTGCACGGTGTTTAATATTTCTTGGCCTTGTTCTGCTGCGCCAATGTAGCCTGAAAGCACCGCGTCGCACTCGTGTAGGGCGTCAATTTCTGCGATGCCTTGTGTGATCTCCGCGATCTGTTCTTTGGGGATCACCATGCCTTTCCATTTTTGGTATTGGGTATGGTTGGAAAATTGCACGGTATTTAACGGCCACACATCCACGCCTAATAACTGCATTGGCAGCGCGGCGGCTTTGTTGCCCGCATAGCCATAAACCACATGGGATTGAATCGATAACACATTTTTCATGGATGTACCTTAGCAGTAGCCATAGCTCATCAACCGCTCATAGCGTCGAGTGAGCAGCGCATCGCTGTCTAGGGTGCTTAATTCATTGAGATCAGCAACAATGCGGGCTTTCAGCTGTTGCGCCATCGCTGGCACATCACGATGGGCGCCACCTAGTGGCTCTTTAATAATATTGTCAATGAGTTTAAGCTCTTTTAAGCGTTTAGCTGTAATGCCCATTGCTTCAGCGGCCAGTGGCGCTTTTTCCGCACTTTTCCATAAAATAGATGCACAGCCTTCAGGCGAGATGACGGAATAGGTGCTGTATTGCAGCATATTGACTTTATCTCCCACACCAATGGCCAGCGCACCACCTGAGCCGCCTTCGCCAATTACTGTACACACCACGGGGACTTTTAAGGTTGACATCTCACGTAAATTGCGTGCAATAGCCTCAGATTGGCCGCGCTCTTCTGCGCCCACACCAGGGTAGGCACCTGGGGTGTCGATAAAGGTGATGATCGGCATGTTAAAACGCTCAGCCAATTGCATCAAGCGCAGCGCCTTGCGGTAACCTTCAGGTGCAGGCATACCAAAATTACGATAAACTTTTTCCTTCACGCTGCGTCCTTTTTGATGACCAATCACCATCACAGGCTTGCCATCAAGGCGAGCAATGCCCCCAACAATGGCTTTATCGTCTGCAAAAGCGCGATCTCCTGCAAGCTCTTCAAATTCGGTGAAAATTTCACTGATGTAATCGAGCGTGTGAGGGCGCTGTGGGTGGCGCGCCATTTTAGACACTTGCCATGGGTCAAGATTGGCAAAGGTTTTTTTGGTCAGTTCTTCGCTTTTCTTGCGTAAGCGTTTGATTTCATCATCAAGATTGATTTTGTCATCTTCGTGAGTGACCGCGCGCAACGACTCAATTTTGGCCTCTAATTCGGCGATCGGTAATTCAAAATCTAAAAATTCTTGGCTCATCATATATCCTTAAATCAAGGTGTTTTGGTGTATTTTCGCAGTATAGCACAGATTAATCAAATTCCAGCTCCACTTGTTGTTCACCGAGCATGGCATATAAGTGATCAAGCAGAGTGTCGTTTGGTGTGATCCGCCACTGAGTGCCTAAGTGGAGACGCGCTCGCCCATGGCGGCTGTGATAATAGATATGCACGGGCAGCACGCCTTCGCTGTGTGGGCTGAGCGTGTTTTTAAGCTCACTGACAAAGTGCGGTGTTAAAACGCTTTCACTGACACTGAGGGCTAAACTTTTGGCATAGCGCGTGCGCGCTTGATCGAGTGTTTGCAGCTCGCGTACATTCATGCGATTGCCTTGAGAATAGTCGTCATAGCTAATTTGACCAGTGAGAATTACGATGTTATCTTTGCTTAAAAATTGCCCGTATTGCTCTAAAGTTTCGCCAAAGAGTGTGGCATCAAGTCGTCCAGAGCGGTCATCGAGAGTGATGATGCCAATGCGGTTGCCTTTTTTCGTCACGGCGATACGCGAGTTAACAATCAGCCCGCAGGCACTGTCAAGCTGGCCACGACGGGTTGGTTGTAGGTCACTGATGCGGTTTTTGCAATAGTGCGACAGCTCCTTTAAATACGGGCTGATCGGGTGGGAGCTGAGATAAAGCCCCAATGTGTCGCGCTCGCCTTCAAGAATGGTTTTTTCTGACCATTTTGGCGTGTTGGCGTAGGCAATTTCTACTTCTTCAGGTGCTTGAGTGAGCACCCCGAACATATCCGCTTGCCCCATGGCTTCATCTTTAGCGTGTTGGTCGGAGGCTTTAAGCGCATCTTGTAAGTTTTTCGCTAGCGCCGCGCGGTGCGGGCCGAGTTTGTCAAACGCGCCTGAGATAATCAGGCTGTCAAACGTGCGGCGGTTGATTTTTTTCAAATCGACCCGCGCGCAGAGATCGAAGAGATCTTTAAAGCGCCCGTCTTGCTCGCGTGCTTCAATAATGGTGCGAATAGGCGCTTCACCCACGCCTTTTATCGCGCCTAAGCCATAGACAATTTCGCCTTTTTCATTCACGCTAAAACGGTATTGTCCGTTGTTGATATCTGGCGGCAGCACCGTCAGCCCCATGCGCAAACATTCGTCATAAAAACCGACGATCTTATCAGTGTTGTCCATCTCGGAGGTCATCACTGCTGCCATAAATTCCGCAGGGAAGTGTGCTTTAAGCCATAGCGTTTGGTAAGACACCAGCGCATAAGCCGCAGAGTGAGATTTGTTAAAGCCGTAGCCAGCGAATTTTTCCACCAAGTCGAAAATCTTCATCGACAAATCACCGTCGATGTTGTTTTTGATTGCACCTTGCTCAAACACACTGCGTTGTTTAGCCATTTCTTCAGGTTTTTTCTTACCCATTGCACGGCGTAGCAAATCTGCACCACCAAGCGTATAACCTGCGAGCACTTGGGCAATTTGCATTACTTGCTCTTGGTAGAGAATGATGCCATAAGTCGGCTCTAAAATTGGTTTAAGTGACTCGTGTTGGTATTGTGCGTCAGGATATGAGATCTCTTCCTCGCCGTGTTTACGGCGGATAAAATTGTCCACCATGCCTGATTGCAGCGGGCCTGGGCGGAACAGTGCCACCAGCGCGATGATGTCTTCAAAGCAGTCGGGTTTCAGGCGAGAGATCAAATCTTTCATACCGCGGGATTCCAGCTGGAACACCGCGGTGGTTTGGGCATCGAGCAGTAGTTTGAATGAGGCCTCATCATCGAGTGGGATGCGCTCAATAGCAATAGGGTCTTTGCCCTCGCGTGCCATGCGTGCGTTGATCATATCCACTGCCCATTTAATAATGGTCAGCGTACGCAGGCCTAAAAAGTCAAATTTGACTAATCCAGCATACTCCACGTCATTTTTGTCAAAATGCGTGACAGGATGTAGCCCCTCTGGGTCGCAATAAAGGGCGGCAAAATCAGTGATAGTGGTCGGGGAAATCACCACACCACCGGCGTGTTTTCCCGCGTTACGGGTCACACCTTCGAGCTTGCGCGCCATGTCGATCAGTGCTTTGACCTCTTCATCGCTTTCATACATTTGTCCTAATTGTGGCTCTTCTTCAAAGGCTTTCGCCAATGTCATGCCAGGGGTCGGCGGGATAAGTTTGGCAATGCGATCAACAAAGCCATACGGGTGACCGAGCACTCTTCCAACATCACGAATGACCGCTTTAGCGGCCATGGTTCCAAAGGTGATAATTTGTGACACCGCGTCACGTCCGTACATATCGGCGACGTGTTCAATCACGCGGTCACGCCCGTCCATACAAAAATCAACGTCAAAGTCTGGCATTGAAACCCGCTCTGGATTCAAAAAACGCTCGAATAGTAAGTCAAATGCCAGTGGATCAAGGTCGGTGATTTTCAGTGAATAAGCCACCAGTGAGCCAGCACCTGAGCCGCGCCCTGGCCCGACAGGAATGTCGTTATCTTTTGACCATTGGATAAATTCCATCACGATCAAAAAGTACCCAGGGAAGCCCATTTGGTTAATCACCTCTAGCTCAACTTGCAGGCGCTCATCATAGGCGGGGCGCTTTTCCGACCGCACTTTAGGGTCAGGGAAAAGTGCGGTTAGGCGTTCTTCTAAGCCCTCTCGTGCGCGTTTGACGAGGTAGTCTTCGGTGCTGAGTTCACCAGTTGGAAATTGCGGCAGGAAATACTGCCCTAAGCGAATGGTCACGTTGCAGCGCTCGGCAATGCGCAAGCTATTTTCCAGCGCCTGTGGAATGTCGGCAAACAGCTCACACATCTCTTGTTCACTTTTGAGATATTGCTGTGGACTGTAAAGCTGTGGTCGTTTGGGATCATCCAGCGTATAACCGTCGTGAATGGCGACGCGAATTTCGTGAGCGTCAAAATCATCTTGCTTTAAAAAACAGACTTCATTGGTCGCCACCACGGGGATTTGCTGTGTTTGCGCCAAAGTGATGGCGTGCTGAATATACAACTCTTCATTTTCACGCCCTGTGCGCACTAGCGTGAGATAATAGTGATCAGGGAAATGAGTTTGATAAAATGAAAGTGCGGTCAGAGCCGCGTCTTGTTGACCATTGACTAAAAAGCGCCCCACATCACCGTTGCGCCCACCAGAGAGAATAATCACCCCTGCTTTATGTTCAATCAGCCAATCTTGGTCGATCCAAGGCTTGTTGAAATAGCCTCGCTGGTAGGCTTTGGAGATCAACAACGTGATATTCTTGTAACCTTCGTTATTTTTTGCCAGCAGTGTGAGCGCGAAAGGCTCTTGCCCTGCCAACTCGCTTTTCACCAAAACATCAACGCCGATAATCGGCTTGATCCCTTTGCCTAATGTGTCACCATAAAAGCGCACTAAACCACAAAAGTTACTAAAATCGGTCAGCGCCATCGCCACCATGTTGTGTTCGGCGCATTGCGCAACCAGCGGCTTGACTTTGGCGAGGCCATCAATCATTGAAAAATCGCTGTGCACTTGCAAATGCACAAAACGAGCGCGGTCTTGAGGCTGAGTATCCGTCATATTATTTTGATAAATAGGCGTTGAGGTCATCATTTTGTTTGTGTTTCACAAGGCGGCTAGCTGGGCGGAGATAATCCTCTTTGTTTGGGTCAACCTTTTTAGCCTCTTGAATCATTTTTTCAATGGTAACACCTTGCACTAAAATAGAAAACATCACCACGGCGTAGGTCATCACCAAAATCACATCGCGCACATCTAGCCCACTTTCGCCAAGCATCGCCACCCCACCTGGAATAGACAATGCCATGGCTAGTGCCAGCCCGCCACGCAACCCGCCCCATGTCATAATTTTTAAGGTGTAAGGGTTATAAGTGCGGTATAAGCTAAACACTTTATAAGGAATCCACAAGCTGACATAGCGAGACAGTAGGCAAATAGGAATGGCGAGCACCAGTAAAATGAGGCTCTGCCATGATACTGTGATTAACAACAACGCCAGCCCGATAAGCAAGAATAGCAGGGAATTGAGGAAGTGATCGATCATTTCCCAGAAGTGATCCAAATAGCGTTGACTTTGCTCTGAAAAGCCTTTGGTGCGCGTCCAGTTGCCCACCATAATGCCAGAGACCACCATTGCCAAAGCGCCCGAAACATGCAGGTGGTTGGCTAAAATAAAACCTGCGGTTGGAATGGTTAGCGTGAGCAAAATCTCCATGCTGCCGTCGTCAGTGGCGGAAATTAAGTAATGCGCTACAATGCCAAGGGCAAAACCAAAGGCAATGCCGCCAATCGCTTCATGCAAAAAGAGACTAAAAATGCCGCCTAAAGTGGGTTCTTGACCACTGAATGCCACGGTGAAAATAGTGACAAAAATCACTAAGCCCACGCCATCATTGAATAAAGATTCCCCTTCCACTTGCATAGAAAGGCGCTTAGGTGCGCGTAAATTTTTGATGATCGCCAACACGGCAATCGGGTCAGTGGGGGAGATTAGCGCGCCAAAGAGTACACAATAGATAAACGGTATCGGTAAAGCGATAAGTAGTGCAGCAAGATAAATCAACCCTCCGATAAAAAATGTGGAAGCCAAGGTAGAAAATAACGCAAAGACTGTGATTTCCCATTTTTGATCGCGCAAAATCGGAATTTTAATGCCCAAAGCGCCTGCAAATAATAAAAAACCTAAAATCCCATTAAGCAAAAAACTTTTGAAGTCAATTTGTTGCATTACATTAGTGGCGAGATTTTCAACACTAAACCAGCCTAGCGAACCACTGATCAGCAGCGCTAAAGAGCCGACCATGGCGGCGGCACTGATGGCAATGGTTGATTGAATGCGGTCACTGATTTTGCTGGTGATAAACCCAATAAGAATGGACAACGCGGATAAAAAACAAATATAGGTATAAATACCCATAAACCGTCCTTTTTTTCAATTTAATTGGGCAAATTAAACCAATTCCCCCCTCGTATGTAAAGCAATAAATTGTTATATTACCTTTAACGCATGTAAGCATGGCAAGAAAATGAGACAAAAACGTAAAATTGGGTGGCTGTTGGTGGCCGTTTTGGGAGTGGCAGTGGCTTATCATTACATAAAACCGTTGAAAATTTTCTCTCAGCCAGAGATTGACACCATCAATCTGCCTGCTCCTGCACATAGCGAGCTGATGGCGCAAAGTACTCATAATTTGCGCTGTTTTGAACATGCGGCCCTCGCACCCATTCGTGACAAAACGCGCTTTCGCTTGGTGGATTGGAACATACACAAAGGCGAAGACGCGGGTTGGCAGCAAAAGTTGAGTCACTATGCGAAACATGCTGATTTTTTGCTGTTACAAGAGGCTACACAAAATAATCACCTCGAGCAACTTTTGCCGCGCGAGAAGTCGTGGCACGGCATTCATGCAGGCACATTTTCTTATCATAATGATATGTCTGGTGTGATGTTGCTGGCAACCTATTTGCCTCAGCGCTATTGTATTGCCTCTGAGCAAGAGCCATGGATTCGCATTCCTAAAATTGCGCAAGCAGCACATTTTCCCTTGCCTGATAACCGCACTTTGCTGGTGATCAACGTGCATTTGGTGAATTTTGAGTGGAATCCCAAAAATTACGAGCAGCAGCTGAAAGCCATGTTTGACATCATAAATCAGCATGACGGTCCGATTATTCTCGCGGGGGATTTCAACAGTTGGCGGGCGCGGCGGATGCGCTTGCTGCAGCGGTTAGTAGCACAATACGGCATGCAGGCAGTGAAGTTTAATCCTGATTTTCGCAAGCATTTTATGCACAACGTGCTGGATCATATTTTTGTGCGCGACATCAAGGTGATCAACGCATGGACAGAGCAGACTGACGCGTCAGATCACAATCCATTGGTGATGGATTTTAGCCTTGAGTGAACCGCACTTTTGCCTGCTGCACGCGCTCTATACGCGCTTTGGTCAGCTGTTCGCGGATTTGTACGCCTTGAAAGCCTTGTGCGATGATGGCTTGCACGTCGACGTGGTTGGCGGCGGTGAATAGCGCGAGTGCAATGTCCGCTTGCGGGTATGTTGCATTTTCAAAGCCCAATCGACCGTGTAAGTCTGCGCGGCACACCAATGCTAAATCCATCAAATTATCGGGCTTACGCCAAGCGTCAATCTGATCAAAAAAGCGCACAATGGTGCTTGGTTTCATCTCCATAATGCGGTGAACATGGGTGTGAAAGCGGCAACTGAGTTGTGCAAAGTGCGCCACGGTGTTGGGCACCTTCAGCCGTTGGCACAGCGCTTTAACGCTTTTTACGCCGCGCTCTTCATGGCCGTAGTGATGCGGCAAAATCTCAGGCTTAGTTAGTGCTTTGCCTAAATCATGGGTGAGGGCGGCGAACCGCACTTTGACTTTGTGCGCGGTGTCATCATCAACACTCAAGCGCGCGCTTTGCTCAAGCACCATAAGGGTGTGAATGCCACTGTCAATCTCGGGGTGATGTTTGGCGGGATTAGGCACGCCAAAAAGCCCTTCAATTTCTGGCATTAAAACCGTCAGTGCGCCACACGCATGCAGTGCGCTGAAAAAGCATTGTGGGCTTTGGCTCGTTAAGGCTTTTTCGCATTCAAGCCACACCCGCTCGGGGGTAAGAAAAGCCAGTTCGCCGCTATCGGTGATGCAACGCATCAGCGCCATGGTTTCGGGCGCAATGGTGAAACCTAAGTGGGCAAAGCGGGCATAAAAACGTGCTACGCGCAGCACGCGCAGTGGGTCTTCCGCAAATGCGGGGGAGATGTGGCGCAAAGTGCGGTTTTCAATATCTTTTATGCCACCGTAGGGGTCAATTAATTTGCCGTCTGGGGATTGCGCAATGGCGTTAATGGTCAAATCGCGGCGAATTAAATCTTGTTCAAGGGTGACGCTGGGCGTGAAATCAAAAGCAAAGCCTTGATAGCCGTGGCCATCCTTGCGTTCGGTGCGCGCTAGTGCATATTCCTCATGGCTTTCGGGGTGCAAAAACACTGGGAATTGTGCACCTACTTGGCGAAAGCCTTGGCGTAGCATGGACTCAGGCGTGGAACCCACCACGACATAGTCGCGGTCTTTCACCTCAAGGCCGAGCAGGGCATCGCGAACTGCGCCGCCGACAAGATAAATGGATGCGTCGACCGCACTTTGCATATTATGCCCAGCCATCACGGCGACGGCGCGGGAACAAGCGTGGGATAATCAAGCCCAACAGCAAGCCGACGAGCATCACCGAGCCGCCGTATAAAAACCAGCGGATAATGATTTCTTGTTTTTCTGCGCTCAGTAACGCCTCATATTCTTTATTTTTGTTTTGCACTGTCACCAGTTGGCGTTTGAGCTGACTATTTTGCTCTAATAATTGGCTGCTTTGGGTTTCAGCTTGGCGGGTGCGGCGTTGCATTTCACTCACCCGTTGTTGCCATTCCTCATCAATTTTATTGAGTTTCAAACTCAACTCTTGAATTTGGTTTTTCAGCGCAGGCACCTGAATTTTTGCACTCGGTTCACTTGAGAGTTCATTGCTTAAAATCCAACCTTCGCGGTTGCGGCTATCACGAATGAGACTGTATTTGTCTTTTTGATTGAGCACATTAACTTTTTCGCCCGCTTTGATCGAGCCAGAAATGCGATATTCATCACCAGCCCCTTTGCGCATATACGTGCTGAGATCATCGGTCACATAACGCGTGTCGGCCAACACTGGGGCGGTGAGCGAAAGTGAAAGTGTGGTGAGCACGAGTGTTATCAGTCTATTTTTCATAGAAATCCTGTTTATAGTTATGTGGTCGGCCACTCCTGACCGACCTAAATTGACTTAGTGAAAGATAGCGTGCAGTAAATAATAGAAAATAATAGCAAATAATGCGCCAGCAGGTAAAGTAATCACCCAAGAGGCGAAAATATTGCGGATCACGCCGAGATTAAGCGCGGCAATCCCACGGGCAAAGCCCACGCCAAGTACAGCACCTACCAAGGTTTGTGTAGTTGAAATAGGCAAGCCCGTGCCAGATGCCACAACCACTGTGATGGCTGTGGCAAATTCAGCTGAAAACCCACGGCTTGGGGTGAGATCGGTGATCCCGCCACCGATGGTACCCATCACGCGGTAGCCCATCAAGGCTAAGCCGAACACAATCCCGATAGCACCGAGAGGCAAAATCCACCAAGCAATGGCACTTTTGGCGGCAATCACGCCACCACCATGAATAATCGCTACTACGGCAGAAAGCGGCCCGATAGCGTTGGCTACGTCATTTGAACCATGGGCAAACGCCATTGAACACGCAGTAAGCAACATTAGAATACTAAAAACTTTTTCCACGCCACCAAATGTACCGCCTTGCACACGATTTTCAAATGATTTACTGCGGAAATAGAAATAACAAAAGATGATTGACGAGATACTAATCACCAGTGAGATCAAAAAGGTTTCAAGGCCTGAAAGGTGTAATCCTACGTGTTTTAACCCCTTGGTCATGGTGACAATACTTAAAATAAAGCTTGTTAATCCCATGTAGTAGGGACCGTATTTTTTAGCATTATCAAGCGGAGTCTCAGTGTCGAAAATGAGCTTTTGTGTGCTGATGAAAATGGTGTAGGCTACAATGCCTGAAATCACTGGCGTGATAAACCAACTGCCAACAATGCTTTTTACTGTACTCCATTCGACGGTATGGGGGCCAACAGTCACACAAGCAAATCCAATTAGTGCGCCCACAATAGAGTGTGTAGTAGATACTGGCCAGCCCATATAGGAAGCGATCAAAAGCCAAGCGCCAGCAGAGAACAGTGCGGACATCATTCCCAACACCAGCGTTTGTGGCTCACCTTCAAATAAAGCGGGGTCAACAATCCCACTTTTGATGGTTTGTGTTACTTCACCACCTGCTAAATAAGCACCAGCAAATTCAAAGATCATCGCAATTATCACCGCTTGTTTTGCCGTGATGGTTCCAGAGCCAACAGAAGTGCCCATAGCATTGGAAACATCGTTGGCGCCAATACCAAACGCCATCAAAAGTCCCGCTATAGCAGTGATGATGACAATTAACTGCCCATATTGTGCAATAAATTCCATAAAAGATCCTTGCCTGAAGCCTCGTTATGAGCGCGCAAGCATAAGTTCAATGCGCGAGCCTACACGTTGTGCTTGATCCGCCAGCACCCCAATCCATTCAATGATTTTGTATAAGAAAATCACGTCAATTGGTTTGAATTGGTCTTCAATGGCCATCAATGCACGGCGCAACACAACTTGTTGGTGATCGGTGTCATCTTCAATACTATCGAGAGAATTAATCATCTTATTGACAAAGCTTAATTCACGGCCTTTAAAACCCGTTTCAAGCAAACTTTCCATTTCTTCGATCACCAAATTAGCTTGGTGGGAGGCATCTAAGCTACGTTTGACATAGGCAAGAAAATCCGCTTGTAGTGATTCAGGAATATACAAATGGCGACCAATCACACGCCCTGAAACGTCTTTGGCATAGTTAGCGAGTTTATCTTGTTGGGTCACTAACTCTAATAAATCAGTGCGATCAACGGGCATAAACAGACCGCGTGGCAAGCGTAGACGAATTTCACGTTTTAATACATCCGCTTCGCGCTCGGCCAGTGAAATCTGCTCGCGCAGCGCTTCGGCTTTCTCCCAATCTTTGGCAAACGAGGCTTCAAAAAATGGGATTAAATAATCGCAACATTCGCTGACTTTTTTGGAGTGTTTTTCAAGGGGTTTAAGAGGCGAGTGAGCGAAAAGCCCTAAGATATTGTTGATCGGCATTGTTTGACTCCTTAAAAATGGATGGTGACAACGGTGTCATTATACCTAAAATCGCGTCATTGCACATTGAAAAATCACTTTCGTGCCCCTTGTTACAACCGCACTTTTGCCTTTTTGACATCACAAATTATAAAAACACTGATATAATCAAGCCCTAAATATAAATAAAAGGATCGTTATGTTGCCTGAAGTTGAAGTTAAACTCCTTGTAAAACAAAATGTTGCAACATTCTTAAGTCAAGCGATGAGTGATTATCGCCTGTTGTCTCACACTCAAGCGGTGCTGGGAAATTGTTATTATGACAGTGATGATCGTTTTTTCTCGCGCCATAAAATGGGTTTGCGCGTGCGCACAATCAATCAATCCTTTGAATTGACATTAAAACTTTCAGGCCATGTGACAGGCGGATTGCATCAGCGGCCAGAATATAACGTGCCGCTCGCCAGTCCTAAGCCAGACTTAAGCCGTTTTGCGCAATTTCCTGAGTTACAATTTGACACGCCACTCACGGTGTTGCAAGCCAGCCTGAAAGCCATTTTTAGCACCGATTTTTTGCGCCAAACGTGGACGGTGGAGCTCGGCACTGGCTCAGTGATTGAAGTTGCCCTTGATCAAGGGGAAATCATTTCGGGAGAACATCGTGCGCCAATTAGCGAAATTGAATTTGAACTTAAACAGGGCAGTGTAACCGATTTGTTGACCTTTGTTTCACACATTACCGCCATGGATGGCGCGCGCTTCGGCCAGCTAAGCAAAGCGGAGCGTGGCTATCAGCTCAGTGGTATTGCGCCGAGCCAACCGCTGCCTCCTTTGCAGTTGCCAAAGGTGTTAGATGAAACCCATCTAGATCGCCTGTTAGCACATGAGTTGAGTTTGATTGAGCTTATTTTGCGAGGCGATAGTGATTTGCGTGAGCTGACCGCACTTTATCAATTTTGGCAAGCGCAACAAAGCGCAATGGCGGCTATCATACAGAAAAAAAGTAAAGTGCGGTTGCTGGATCTGAATGAGCACTTTTTTGATCTCAATGTGCGGCTATTGCGTAAATTTGAAGCGATTGAGAATATGCAAGAAGAGGCGCAACGTGCGGCGCTGGATAACGTGTTTTATTCCAATATTTGTACTCGTCGGCACCTTTTTTTAATTCAACTTAGCATTGGGTAGTTATGGCAAAAGCAGCAAAAAAAGCGTTTGTATGTAACGATTGTGGCGCGGAATATGCCCGTTGGCAAGGCCAGTGTCACACCTGCAAAGCGTGGAACACCATCACTGAAGTGCGCATTGCGCCAGCAGTGACCAAAGGCAGCCGCTTTAGTGGTTATGCGGGCGAGCAAAATAGCAAAGTGCAAACGCTTTCGGAAATTTCACTGCAAGAGCTGCCGCGCTTTTCCAGCCAGTTTCATGAGCTTGACCGTGTGCTTGGCGGCGGTGTGGTGCCTGGCAGTGCGATTTTGATTGGCGGTCACCCAGGGGCGGGTAAAAGTACTTTGCTGTTACAGGTGATGTGTGCTTTGTCGCAAAAGATGAAAACCCTCTACGTCACGGGGGAAGAATCGCTGCAACAAGTGGCCATGCGCGCTAATCGTTTAAGCCTGCCAACGGATCAATTGCGTATGCTGTCGGAAACGTCTGTTGAGCAAATTTGTGCCACCGCTGATCTAGAAAAGCCACAAATAATGGTGATCGATTCCATTCAAGTGATGCACTTGGCCGATATTCAATCTTCACCAGGTAGTGTGGCACAGGTGCGTGAGTGTGCAACATTCCTTACGCGCTATGCTAAAACTCACCATGTGGCGATTATTATGGTGGGTCATGTGACGAAAGATGGTACGCTTGCAGGCCCCAAAGTGCTTGAGCACTGCATTGACTGTTCCATTTTGCTGGAAGGCGAAGCCGATTCGCGCTACCGCACTTTACGCAGCCAGAAAAACCGTTTTGGCGCGGTCAATGAGCTTGGCGTGTTTGCGATGACCGAGCAAGGTCTGCGGGAGGTGAAAAATCCTTCTGCCATTTTCTTAAGCCGCGGTGAGGAGCAAACGCCAGGCAGTTCGGTGATGGTCATTTGGGAGGGCACTCGCCCATTATTGGTTGAAATTCAAGCGTTGGTTGACCATTCTATGTTGGCTAATCCGCGCCGTGTTGCGGTGGGATTGGAACACAATCGCTTGGCGTTATTGTTGGCGGTGTTGCATCGCCACGGCGGGCTGCAAATGTCGGATCAAGATGTGTTCGTCAACGTGGTTGGCGGCGTGAAAGTGACTGAAACGGGAGCGGATTTAGCCTTGTTACTGGCGCTGATTTCAAGCCTGCGCAACCGTCCTTTACCGCAGGATTTAGTGGTGTTTGGCGAGGTTGGGCTGGCAGGTGAGATTCGCCCTGTGGCCAGTGGGCAAGAGCGCATTAGTGAGGCCGCCAAACACGGATTTCGCCGCGCTATCGTACCCTTTGCCAACAAACCGAAACACGCCATTGCGAATATGCAAGTGTTCACCGTGAAAAAACTCACCGATGCCCTTGACGTGCTAGACGGCTTCTAAACACTATGGCAGACAACTATCGTACCCGTGTGAAAAAAGCCTTTGCGACTAAAGGCACGCTGGCAGAGCATATTCAGGGCTTTCAGCCCCGTGCGGAGCAAACGACGATGGCGAGTGCGGTGGATGAGGCGATTGCGACAAAATCGCAATTAGTGATTGAAGCAGGCACGGGCACTGGCAAGACATTTGCGTATTTAGTGCCCGCTATGCTGTCGGGCAAAAAAACGATCATCTCCACGGGTTCAAAAAACTTACAAGATCAGCTCTACAAACGTGATTTGCCCACCATTCAAAAAGCGTTGCAATACAGTGGCAAGCTGGCGCTGCTCAAGGGGCGTAGCAATTATCTCTGCCTTGAGCGACTGGATAAACTCATTGCCGAAGGCGTGCTCGGTGATCGCAGTGTGCTGGCCGATCTCAGCCGCGTGCGTCAATGGCAAGCGCAAAGTAGCACGGGGGATTTAAGCGAATGTGAGAGCATTGCTGAAGACAGCCCGCTGTTGAGCCAGCTGACCAGCACCAACGAAAATTGTTTAGGTTCAGATTGCCCGCAGTTTAAGGAATGTTATGTGCTTAAAGCACGCAAAAAAGCGCTGGACGCGGATTTAGTTGTTGTCAATCATCACTTGTTTTGTGCGGATATGGCGGTGAAAGAGGGCGGTTTTGGCGAGCTGATTCCCAATGCGGATATTGTGATTTTCGACGAAGCGCACCAGCTGCCAGATGTGGCAAGCCACTATTTTGGCATTTCGCTGAGTGCTCGCCAACTGTTCGATCTTTGCCGTGATGCGATATTGTGTTATCGCACG
Source organism: Spirabiliibacterium pneumoniae (assembly GCF_014884995.1). Classification (GTDB taxonomy): domain Bacteria; phylum Pseudomonadota; class Gammaproteobacteria; order Enterobacterales; family Pasteurellaceae; genus Spirabiliibacterium; species Spirabiliibacterium pneumoniae. The sequence goes on along the minus strand of NZ_JABMII010000005.1, from coordinate 12,056 downwards.
GAACTTAAAGATGCCAAGCAGCTCAACACAGCAGCTGATCACCTCAACAAAATTGTACAAGATGTGCGCCTGCTGCTCGGTGATGGCAATCAGCGTGGCAATTTGCGTGAGCTGCTGCAATCCAGTGCGGCACAAAGTGCGGTTGACACATTGGCGAAAAATTTGGCCTTTTTGCGTGATGTTGTCAAAGGGCATCTTGGGCGTAGCCCGACGATCGACAGTATTTTTGAGCGCATCAACAGTCACATCGCCACCCTTGAGCGCATTTGCCAAACCAGCCAGACAGGCTATTGCTATTGGTATGAAACCTTCAACCGTTTGTTTACGTTACACATCACGCCACTGACAGTGGCGGAAAAATTTGGTCAGCAACTTAAAGAGCACGACGCCGCGTGGGTGTTTACGTCCGCCACGTTAGAGGTGGGGGGAACGTTTGCGTTTTTCTGTCAACGTATGGGCATTACTCAAGCGCGCGAGATTGTGCTTGCCTCACCATTTGATTATCAGCAGCAAGCAATGTTGTGCGTGCCGCGCTTTTTACCTGCCAGCAACCAACGCCACACCGCTGCCAAACTCGGCGAGATGTTGCAAAGCGTGATTGAAGCTAATCATGGGCGCTGCTTTTTGCTGTGTACGTCGTATCAAATGATGCGGGATTTAGCTCAGTTCCTGCGTGAAAATTCGGCGCTTAATGTGCTTTGTCAGGGCGACAGCAGCAAGCTGGCGTTGTTGGATAAATTTTCACGCGAGCCAGAGTGTGTATTGGTGGCCACAGCCAGTTTTTGGGAAGGGGTGGATGTGCGTGGGGCGGCGTTGAGCTTGGTGATTATCGACAAGCTGCCTTTCACGGCACCCGATGAGCCACTGCTGAAAGCGCGCATTGAAGATTGCCGTTTGCGCGGGGGGGATCCGTTTTACGACATTCAATTACCCAGTGCGGTCATTACCTTAAAACAAGGCGTGGGGCGGCTTATTCGTGATGTCAGCGATCGTGGTGTGATCATCATCTGTGACAGCCGCTTGGTGATGCGCGCTTATGGCCAAACCTTTGTGAAAAGCCTGCCTAACGCCAAACGTACCCGTGATTTAAACAAGGCAATCGCGTTTTTAACCGACACGCCGTGAGCATTGGCGAGCATAAAAGTGCGGTTCACAACCTGCGCTGATGGATTTTAAAAGCGCACTTTTATGTTAAAATAACAACATTCAATTTAGCGCATAAACGACATTTTAGGGATAATCGTATGACAACATTATTGGCACTGGATACCGCAACAGAGGCGTGCTCGGTGGCATTACTGCGTGGGGGAGAAGTGCTGAGTTTGGACGAACTTAGCCCCAAAGCGCACACCAAACGCATTTTGCCGATGGTGGATGAAATTTTAACGCAAGCGGGCATTGCCTTGCGTGATGTGAATGCGTTGGTGTATGGGCGGGGGCCAGGCAGTTTTACTGGCGTGCGCATTGGCTGTGGTATTGTGCAAGGGTTGGCGCTAGGTGCGGATTTGCCTGTGATTGGGGTATCGAATTTGACTGCGATGGCGCAAGCGGCCTATCAAAAGTGCGGTGCGCAAACCGCACTTTGCGCCATCGATGCCCGCATGGGTGAGGTCTATTTTTCCGCGCTTAAACATCACACGATAAGCCACGAGGGGCAAGCGTTTGACAGCTGGCAGCCGCTGCTTGATGAACAAGTGCTGCCACCTGAATGTGTGTTAGCGTTGCTCAAAACGCATCAAATTAATGCAGATATTTGTGTGGGCACAGGCTGGGGGGCGTATCCTGCGCTGGCATCGTTGACGCAAAGAGCGGTTGAAATCACGTTGCCATCCGCGCAATATATGTTGACCTTAGCGCAAGCGGCATGGGCGTGCGGTGAAACGCAAAGCGCACTTGAGATCGAGCCTGTTTATATCCGCAATCAAGTCACTTGGAAAAAACTACCTGGTCGGGAGTAATGTATGAAAATGAAATTATTTGCAATTGCACTGGCCAGCAGTGCGCTTTGTGCCTGTCAACTGGCGCCGCAAGGATTGGAGCGCGGTGAACACACGTTAATTAGCTTTGATCAATTATCTGCCGCTGACAGCCAATGCCAGTGTATTGGTGTGCGGCTTGGAGGCAAAGTGATTGCAGCCAAAGCGTTGAGTCAGGAGCAAAGTGAGCTGGAGGTGCTTAGCCTGCTGGTAGATAAATACAGTGCTAAACCTATCCCTGAAGCCCACAGCAATGGGCGATTTATCGTGCGTGTACCGCACTTTGTCGATCCATTAAGCATTAAAGATCAGTATATTACGGTAAAAGGAAAATATATCGGCGAGCGTGAAGGAAAAATTGATCAGGCGGATTACCGCTTCCCTGTGATCCGTGCTGAGCGAGTGCACCAGTGGCAAACGTATGTGGAGTATTACAACGATGAGGATCCGTGGTATGGTGTGCGTTCGCCGTTTTTCTTGCAAGGGGGATTTTTAGAACTTCCCGTGATAAAAACGCGGATAGCATTGCAATAAGCCGATTAACTTGTTATAAAGCCTAAAAAAATAACGGATAACATCTATTATGGAAAAAATTTGGTTTGATAATTACCCACCCGATGCTGAGCGCGAAATTAAAACGGATAAATACCGCACTTTGCTTGATATGTTCGACACCGCGGTGCGTGAGCGCCCTGATCAAGCTGCCTACATTAACATGGGGCAAGTGCTGACTTGGCGCAAACTCGAAGAGCGCTCGCGCGCCTTTGCGGCTTATTTACAAAATGAATTGAAACTCAATCAAGGCGACCGCGTAGCCTTAATGATGCCGAATTTGCTGCAATACCCCATCTCGCTATTTGGTGTGCTGCGTGCAGGCTTGATTGTGGTGAACGTCAACCCGCTATATACACCACGCGAGCTGGAGCACCAGCTGCAAGACAGCGGCGCCAAAGCCATTGTGGTGGTCTCCACCTTTGCCGCTACGTTAGAAAGTATAGTGAAAGAAACTGACGTGAAACATGTGATCCTAACACGCATGGGGGATCAACTCTCGTTTGGCAAGCGCAATCTGGTCAATTTTGTGGTGAAATACATCAAAAAATTGGTGCCGAAATACAAACTCCCTGGTGCCGTGACTTTTCGTGAAGTGCTGCGCATTGGCAAATTCCGCCAATACGTGCAGCCTGTGGTTAAGGGCGATGACATCGCCTTTTTGCAGTACACTGGCGGAACCACTGGTGTTGCCAAAGGCGCGATGCTAACGCATAAAAATATTTTAACCAACATTTTCCAAGCCAAATGGGTGGCAGAACCTTTTTTGCGCCATTCACAACATCGCGAGGCGATCATTGCGCTGCCTCTCTATCATGTGTTTGCCTTGACTGTCAATTGCCTCTTATTTGTGGAGTTAGGATTGACGGGTATTTTGATTACCAATCCACGGGATATTAATGGTTTTGTGCGAGAGCTTAAGCGTCATCCATTTGTGGCGATAACAGGCGTTAACACACTCTATAATGCGCTACTTAACAATGAAAACTTCCGTGAGTTGGATTTCTCTACACTATTGTTGACCGTTGCAGGCGGTATGTCGGTTAACCAATCTGTGGCGCAACGCTGGCACAAGCTTACAGGCTGCAACATCATTGAAGGTTATGGTATGACTGAATGCTCGCCACTGATTGCCGCCTGTCCGCCGCACGCTAAAGAGCATAACGGCAACATCGGTGTACCAGTGCCTAACACCGATATTAAAATTCTCAACGATGAGGGCGAAGAGGTTGGCATTGGTGAGCGTGGTGAGCTATGGGTCAAAGGCGATCAGGTGATGAAAGGTTATTGGCAGCGCCCAGAGGCAACGGCGGAAGTGCTTAAAGATGGCTGGATGGCAACTGGCGACATTGTTGTGATGGGTGAGGATCTCAATCTCAAGATTGTTGATCGCAAAAAAGACATGATTAACGTCTCTGGCTTTAATGTGTTTCCAAATGAGATTGAAGACGTGGTGATGCTCAACTATAAAGTGGCTGAAGTGGTGGCGATAGGGGTGCCAGATGCACGCAGTGGCGAAAAAGTGAAAATTTTTGTGGTGAAACGCGATGAAAGCCTGACACCAGATGAGTTGCGGACTCATTGTCGTCAGCATCTGACAGGGTATAAAGTGCCGCGTGAAATTGAATTTCGTCGTGAATTGCCGAAAAGCAATGTGGGCAAAATTCTCCGCCGCGTAGTGCGTGATGAAGAATTAGCAAAGTTTAAGCAAAATAAAGAAAAAAACGATGATTAATATCCCACCCCAAATCGATCATCTCTGGATTGATAACGATACTTTGCTAGCGAAAGTATGCGCGCAGGCGAGTGAAAAAAGTGTTGTGGCGTTGGATACTGAGTTTATCCGCACTCGCACATTTTATCCTCAATTGGGGCTGATTCAGCTTTATGATGGGCAAACATTATCGTTAATCGATCCGTTATCTATCCAGGATTTTTCCCCTTTTATTGCGTTGTTGCAAGCGAAGAACGTGTTAAAGGTGCTGCATGCGTGCAGTGAAGATTTGGAAGTGTTCGCGCATTATTTTAATCAGCTGCCAAGGCCGTTAATCGACACCCAAGTCATGGCGGATTTTATGGGGTTTAATAGTTCGACGGGCTTTGCCTCTCTGATCGAGCATTATTTTTCCATTTCATTGGACAAAGGCGCATCGCGCACGGACTGGCTTGCCCGCCCGCTGAGCGAGACGCAGCTGCGTTATGCTGGCGCCGATGTGTATTATCTGTTGCCGCTGTTTAGCCAAATGCGTGAAGCGTTGCCGACTCAGTGGCAAAGTGCGGTTATGCAAGAGTGTGACTATTTGTGTGAAAAGTGCCTGCGCCAGCCTCAGCCTGAACAGGCGTATCTGACTATTGGCAACGCTTGGCGGCTGCAAGGTGAACGGTTGTTGGCACTGAAACTGCTGGCACAATGGCGGTTAACGTTGGCGATTGAAGAAGATATCGCACCGAATTTTATCATCAGAGAAACCGCACTTTTCAACGCAGCGCAAGCGATGATAAAACAACCGTCAGCATTGGTGGAGTTTGATGTTCACCCGCAAACGATTCGCCGTTATGGCAAAAAAATCGTGCAACTCATTGCGCAAGCACATAAAGCGCCTGCTGAGAGCCATCCACCTGCGATTGAGCAAATTGCCACACAGGCAAGCTACAAAAAGCATATGAAACTGTTGCAACAACAACTCGTTGAGCTTGTTCCAGAAACTATTACAAAAGAGCGCATTGCCAGCCGTAAATTCTTACACCAATTGATTAAATGGCGTTGGTATAATCCTGAGCAAGACCTCCCGTTACCACGTTTACTGCAAGGCTGGCGGCAGCCCTTTGGTGAAGCGTTGCTCGCCAGTTATGAAATTGCAATGCAGCACAACGCTATTTAATCGGCGTGCCTTTCAATAACTTGCGCACCCAAGTGCGGTTGGGATTGAGGGCAAACAATAGGGATTGCGCCAGCGGTATCGGTTCATTGGCCACCAGCGAGGCGAGACTTTCTGCCAAAAGTGGTGCGCTGGTTAGCCCGCGAGAGCCCAGTGCGCCAAGAAGATATAGGTTTTTCCAATATGGCGCGGGGGCTATGGGTTGTTGACGGCGGCGCAGATTAAACAAGTTAGCGTAGGCGTGCGCCATTTCATCAAAGTGCGGTACGTTCCCCATCATAGGCAGCCGCTCCCGCGTACCACAACGCACCCCCACATTTCCCTGCATGCCAGAAATATCAATCTCTTGCGCCCACGCTAGCCCAATATTATTGGTGAGGCGGATTTTATTGGCTTGCTGTTCTTGTGCGGAAAAATCACAGGCTACCTGCTCACGCACATGGCTTGCGCCAAGACAATGCTGCTGTTGTTGATTGTGCGGGGTGAGATAACCATCAAAACAAACCACCGCTTTTAGTGCTTGCAACGCAGGGGTCGTCGGAATATAGCTGACTTGCCCGCGCACGGGGTAGAGCGGTAATTTCTCGGTTTGTGAAAAGTGGGTCAGCTTATGCCCACAAGCCAGCACCACCGCGTCATGGGTAAAAGTGCGGTTGCCAGCATCAAGCTGCCAGCGGCTATCAACGAGCGGGCTTAGCTGCTCAATCTCAGTGCGGGTGATAATATTGACACCGCACTTTTGCAGATAGCGTGCGCCGCGTTGCATCAGCTGCTTTGGTGACAGCCAACCTGCGGACGCAATAAACCCTCCTTCGTGTGGGATTTCAATGCCACAAAGTGCGGTCAATGCTTGCGCTGATTTTAATTCAAAAAGGGGCGGCGGCCAGTGGCTGGCGATCTTCGCTAATTTTTGTTTTACCTTACAGTTGTAAGCGCAAAGGGCTACACCATGCCAGCCTTGTTCGACACCGCCGAGCTGTTCGCATAATGGTGGCAAAATGCGTTTTGCGTAGAGAAAACTGTGTGCATAAATGGCGCAGTTGCGCTGATCATCATCACTTAATTGGGGATAAAGTGCGCCTTGTGCGTTGCCTGATGCGCCTTGACCTAGCGCATCGTCTTGACAATAAAGCGTAACGGCGATCCCACGTTTACGCAATGCCAGTGCGGTGAACAGGCTTGCCACACCCCCACCAATGATCGCCACATCGCGCGTGTTTTCTCCGCTGTTGAAAGCGCTCCATGGGTAAGTAAACGTAACCGCACTTTCCGTTGGCTTGAAGCCGATAAGCATCTCCCGTTTATGGGCAAAACCTTTGCGTTTGCGCACTGTAAAGCCTGCTGCCTCAAGCCCCAACCGCACTTTACTGGCTGCGGTGAAGGTTGCAAATGTGGTGCCTTGATGACTTAAACGAAACATCTGTTGATAGAGCGAATCATTCCACATATCAGGGTTTTTGCTCGGCGCAAAGCCGTCTAAAAACCACGCATCCACGCGCCCTTGGTAATAATCTCCCAGTTCAGGTAAATTGTCATGTAGATCACCAAGCCACAGGTCAAGCGTGATAGCACTGCCAAAGTGGCAGCGGTGGCAGCCTGTAATGGGAATGTCTACCCACTGTTGCGTGAGTTGCTGGCAATAAAGTGCCAGTGAATCAAGCCCGCGATGGCTTTGGGTGAGGGCTTGGCGCGTGAGTGGGAATTTTTCAAATGAGATAAAAAATAAGCGTTTGAGTGGTGTATCGGGGTGTTGGGCGCGAAAGGCATCAAACAGTGCGCAGCAGGCGAGAAAGTTTAACCCCGTACCAAAGCCCGTTTCTGCAATGACAAAGTGCGGTTTGTGCCAAGTTTGCCAGCGCTCGAGCAGCTGGTTGCCGTCTAAAAACACATAACGGGCTTCGTCAAGCCCGTGCGCAGGCATAAAATAAATGTCATCAAATTGCTCAGAATAGGGCGTGTTGTGTTCATCAAAGTGAACGTGTGCAAAGTCGGTTTGGGTTGTCATAGCGTGCCTTTTTTCGTTTTTGTGTATTGTACGCGAAAGGCCAATGAAATGCCTGTTAAATTGATTAAAAATTAAACACAAAAACAGCAATTATTAAGAATTGCGGGATAATGCTTGCAATGTTTTTATTTTATAGTAACGTATTCAGCTAACAGTTGTACGTTGAAACACTCACAGTTAAAGAAAGGTTTAAAGATGAAAAGAGCAGTGATTACAGGTTTTGGTATTGTGTCAAGCATTGGCAACAATGCACAAGAAGTGCTTGACGCGCTCAAACAAGGCAAATCGGGCATTCGTGCTATGCCTGAATTTGCTGAGATTGGTATGCGCAGTCAAATTGCGGGTACGCTAAAAATTGAACCTAAAGAGCTGATCGACCGTAAAGTGATGCGTTTTATGGGCGATGCAGCCGCTTACGCTTATCTTTCTATGCAACAGGCAATCGACAGTGCAGGTCTGAGTGAAGATCAAGTGTCCAACACGCGCACAGGCTTGGTTGTGGGCGCAGGTGCTGGCTCACCACATAATCAGATCGTAGCAGCCGATGCTATGCGTGGACCACGCGGAGTGAAAGCCATTGGGCCTTATGCTGTGACCAAAACCATGGCATCGAGCGTGTCAGCGTGCTTGGCAACCCCGTTTAAAATCAAAGGCGTGAATTATTCTATCAGTTCGGCGTGCGCCACCTCCGCCCATTGTATTGGGCATGCTGTTGAGCTTATTCAACTTGGCAAGCAAGATGTGGTTTTTGCAGGCGGCGCTGAAGAATTGGCGTGGGAATGTGCCTGTGAATTTGATGCCATGGGCGCGCTGTCAACCAAGTACAACGATACGCCAGAGCTGGCTTCTCGCACCTATGATGCGGATCGTGATGGCTTTGTGATTTCAGGCGGCGGCGGCATTGTGGTAGTGGAAGAGCTAGAGCATGCACTGGCGCGTGGGGCAACCATTTATGCTGAGATTGTCGGCTATGGTGCTTCATCGGACGGTTATGATATGGTGGCACCAAGCGGTGAAGGAGCCGCACGCTGTATGCGTCAAGCGATGGAAAATCTCGACACTCCAGTGGATTATCTCAATGTACACGGCACCTCCACCCCCGTGGGTGATGTGAAAGAACTTGAAGCGGTGCGCGAGGTGTTTGGCGACAACACCCCAGCCATTTCAGCGACTAAAGCGATGACTGGCCACGCACTGGGTGCGGCAGGGGTGCACGAGGCGATTTATTCGCTGTTAATGTTGAACCACGATTTTATTGCACCAAGTATTAACATCAACACGCTTGATGAAAAAGCCCAAGGCATGAATATCATCACAGCGCCGAAAATGGGCGTGAAACTGAACACTGTGATGTCCAATAGCTTTGGTTTTGGTGGCACGAATGCTACATTAGTGTTCAAACGCTATGCGTAGCGAAACAGTCAGCCGATGCCCGCCTACGAGCGGGCTTTTTTGTTTAAAATAATGTGAAAATCAAGTAAACTGATACCGCACTTTGTGATGGGAACTGTTATGTCTAAAAAAAATAATAAAGTACTTGATGCGACCGACATCAAAATTTTGCAAGAATTACAGCAAAACGGCAAAATCTCCAATATTGATTTATCCAAAAAAGTGGGGTTGTCACCAACGCCTTGCCTTGAGCGTGTACGTCGGCTGGAAAGACAGGGCATTATCATGGGGTATCGTGCGCTGCTCAACCCTGAATTGCTTGATTCACCGCTGCTGGTGATTGTGGAAATCACGCTGGTGCGCGGCAAGCCTGATGTGTTTGAAGAATTTAACCAAGCTGTACAAAAACTCGATGAAATTCAAGAGTGTTTTCTTGTCTCAGGCGATTTTGACTACCTATTAAAAACCCGTGTGCCAGATATGGCGGCTTATCGCCAACTGCTTGGCACCACATTGCTGCGCTTGCCTGGCGTGAACGACACCCGCACTTATGTGGTGATGGAAGAGGTGAAAAAAAGTAACCTGATTCAGATTAAAGCGAAAAGCAAAGCAGAGTAGATTATGATTCAACGATTTAAACCCCCTTACAGTGCCAAACACTATCTTCTTGAACTGATTTTAGGGCTATGCGTGCTTTTTGGTGTTTATTTGATTATCGCGTGGTCAAGCTATAGCGCGTTTGACAACGCTTGGACGGTGGCTAGCCCACAGCAAGACACCCTTAACAAAGCTGGCCACTTTGGCGCGATGTGCATCGATATTTTGTTTGCTTTGTTTGGCTCATTGGCCAATTTTATTCCGTTTATGTTGGTGATTTCCGCGATTTTGTTGCTGCGCAACCGTTGGAAAGACAATTTCAGCAAAGGGCGCGTGTTAGTGCGCGTGTTTGGCTTTACCCTGCTGATGTGCGGCTTGACTGCACTGGCGTCCTTATTGCTTGCTAATAGTGAAATTCACCTTGCAGGTGGCGTGCTGGGGGCTTTCATTGTTAAGCATCTCTACCCGACTTTAGGCATGTTTGGCACCTTTATGGTAGCGTTTTGTGCGGCTGTGGTGGGCTTTATTTTAAGTGCGGGTATGTCGTTGGTGATGCTGCTTGTCAGTGGTTATTATTGGCTGACGGCAAAATATGATGATGAAGAAACACAACAACACGAGCTTGATCCACTCTTTATGCCACCGCGCGAAGAGCCTGCTCCTGTTGTGGTAAAAAGCCCTGAAGAGCTTGCCGAGCTTGAGCCGATTGAGGTTGAAAGTGCTGTTGCGCTTAAGCCATTGCCGCCGATTGACAATATGCCCATGGTCAAACAAGATGATGAGATGCCTGATTTTTCACACGCAACGGTAGCAGTGGAAGAACCTGAGTTGCCAGCAGTGAGTATCCCAACCATTCGTTCAATGAGCGAAATTGCGCAGAATATGAGCAAAGAAACACCTGACAATAAAAAAGATGAACTCTTTGATCTCACCTTGCCTGACGAGCTGATGATGCAAAGTCAAAGTGCGGTTGAAACCGATAATGACGAGGGGCTTTTCGACCCAGTGCAGGCGCAACTAGCGAAAGCCTTTGCAGAACAAGAGCGCCAAAAAGAGCAAGATAGGGAGCAGCGTGCCAAAGCGCTTGGGGTTGAAGAAGATCTGGCGAAAATTCAAGTCCAAGTTGAGCCGAAACAGCCACCACAATATCAAGACTATGCTGCTCACGGCACGCTGATTCACCCGCTGTTGCAAAGCAGTATGCCAAGCAAAAAAGCCAAGCCTAGCACCGCACTGCCAACACTGGATTTGCTTGAGCCGATGAAAATCCAGAGTTTGTCGGTCGACAAAAGCGAAATCCACGCCACTTCGGCACGCATTGAGCAGCAGCTGGCCAACTTCCGCGTGAAAGCGCAGGTCAAAGACGTGCTGGTCGGCCCTGTGGTCACCCGCTATGAGCTTGAACTGGAACCTGGCGTGAAAGCCTCTAAAGTCTCAGGGCTGGATAGCGATTTGGCGCGGGCGTTGATGTTCAGTGCCATTCGGATTGCCGAAGTCATCCCAGGCAAGCCGTATATCGGGATTGAAACGCCAAACAAGCACCGCCAAACCGTGGGATTGCGTGAGGTGTTTGACAGCCGTGAGTTTAGAGAGAGCAAAGCGTTGTTGCCGATGGCGCTGGGCAAAGACATCAGTGGCGAGCCTGTGGTGGTGGATTTGGCCAAAATGCCACACTTGCTGGTGGCCGGTGCCACCGGCTCGGGGAAATCCGTGGGTGTGAATAGCATGATTTTGAGTTTGCTGTATAAACGCAAGCCTGAAGACGTGCGCATGATTATGATTGACCCGAAAGTGGTGGAACTCTCCATTTATCAAGACATACCGCACTTATTAACCCCCGTTGTGACCGACATGAAAAAAGCCGCTAATGCGCTGCGCTGGTGTGTGGACGAAATGGAGCGGCGTTATCTGCTGTTGTCAGCCCTTTATGTGCGCAATATTGAAGGCTTCAATGACAAAATCAAGCAAGCCGAACAGATGCAAATGCCGATTCCAAATCCAATCTGGAAACCGCGCGACAGCATGGACAGCGCACCACCGCCGCTGGAAAAAATGAGTTACATTGTAGTGGTGGTGGATGAGTTTGCGGATTTAATGATGGTGGCAGGCAAACAAGTGGAAGAACAAATCGCCCGCCTAGCGCAAAAAGCCCGTGCGGTGGGTATTCACTTGATTTTAGCCACCCAACGCCCATCGGTGGATGTGATAACGGGCTTGATTAAAGCCAACGTGCCAAGCCGTATTGCCTTTACGGTTGCAAGCAAAATTGATTCACGCACCATCTTAGACACCAACGGTGCAGAAGCACTGCTTGGGCGTGGGGATATGCTTTACGCAGGCCCAGGCACCTCCGAGCTGGTGCGTATTCATGGTGCGTTTATGACTGATAGTGATGTGCAAAATGTCGCCGATGACTGGCGCGCACGCGGCACGCCGCAATACTTAGACGAAATTACTATCTCCCAAGACGAGGACGAAACCCAAAGTGCGGTCGGCGTGGGCGATGACGAGTTGGATGAGCTGTTTGACACGGTGGTGGAATTTGTGCTCAACACAGGCACAATCTCCATCTCGTCTATTCAACGCAATTTTAAACTCGGCTTTAACCGTGCTGCACGCATTGTCGATCAAATGGAAGCACAGGGGATTGTCTCT
>NZ_JABMII010000004.1 GCF_014884995.1 Spirabiliibacterium pneumoniae | reverse complement strand
ACTTGAATTAGATAGTCAAAAAGGCGGCGCGTTGTTATTCCATTTGATAAGTCAGCTTCATGAACATACCAGTGTGATAGTCACGACAAATCTTGAGTTTTCAGAATGGAGAACATTGTTTACGGAGACAAAAATGACGAATGCGCTCTTGGATAGGCTTATCTATCATTGCCATATACTGGAAATGGGGAATGAATCTTATCGGTTTAAACATCGTAACTAACTCATAATTAACAATAGAAGTGGATCACTTTTGATGGATCTTTGTGGTTCAGTTTTTGAAGATCATTGACAGTCAGATATTGAATGCGGCTTGGCTCATCACTGTGAAACCACTTTCTAATGGATTTAACGTAGACACCACTATGGGTGCGGTCGTAGCGCTCTTGCTTGATTTTTTCCCAAACCGCACTTTGCATTTCGGTTTTTTGTTGTGCTTGTTTTTCAGCATTTAGCACCCAGCCGTCATCTTGCCATTCATGGCAATCGCTCGGGCGCACAATAGTCGTAGTGTTTTCAGGGTAATTTCCAACAGCGGTAATCTGAATAGCTTCGCCCGTTTCGGTGTGGTAAACCGTTTCGCCACGGTGGTCGGCGATATATTCCCACGCTGTATCATCTTCTGTGTGGCGAATAGCAAAGTGCGGTTTGCTTTCAGGTGGTGCATCGAGGTATGCACCTGCTGATAGCCCTGTGCCCACACTGACAAACTCCTGTTCACTGTGGCTATAAAGCCCTGATTCATCAACGCAGTACACTGTCGCATGGCCACTTTCTAGTGCAAAACCTTGTTCATCAAATCGACTCATCATTTACTCCTTATCCCGCTAGGCAAATGTATTGAAAGGAAATATTACGTGGGCGTGTCTCATCAGCAGTTGGGACAACCCTTGACGCATCAAAGTTATATACATCAGCTTGGTAGGTCGTATTATTCACCGTATTAGGATTCCATGAATCACCATCGCTTCTTGTTTTTCTATCAAATACACCTGAAGCACCGCCGGATAATATTGCATTGTGTGACCGCTCATAATAGGACGGTCTGATAATTAATCGGCCTGTGATATTTTTAATCGCAAATCCTTGTGAGCTAAGAATAGAACGTCCTCTATCGATACCCCTTCCATTATCCCAACCACGGATAAATTCGCCTCGTAAATCAGACAATTGTCCTGTCGGATAGAGTTTGGCTAGTTTGGGATATCTTGATGTGCTAAAACGCTGCCCGTTCATTGCTAAATAGCTACTTGGCACGCTTGTTTTAGGGTATGGGATAGGAATACCGACAAGATCATCAATCGTGATGACCTCTGATAATTTCTTACCATTTTCTGTTTCAAATTCTTTAGCCTTTAATGTTGTTCTTAAATCTGTTTTTGATTTATGTGGCCTATCACCTTGGAAATAAATCGTATTAGAACTATCTTCCCACCAAAAGCCGTCTACATTACCTGAAGATAAGGGATTAGAGGTATCATCACCTTCATAGTTGAATATGTACATATTGTTATTGGTTGAAATAGGCGTATTTAACACAGTGGCTGATCAAAGGACTAATAAGATAGTTAATAAGAAGGCTTGATTACACAACTAAAACGGTGAAATCAAAAAGCTGATATGAATGCTCGAAGAGTTCATGTTTGTTCAATTCGCATTAAACCTAGGACTGAGGTATTACAGTCATTACTAGCACAGTCTATAAATGATTGCATAAATAGTAATTGGTTTGTATTGAATGTCGAAAATAACGTTAAAGCAATGTGCTATCATTTCTTTGACGCTAGAAAATACAAACAATATTTATAATATATTAAAGTATAGTCATAAACCGCACTTTGATACAAAGTGCGGTTTTTTGTTAAACGCCGTATTGCTCGCGGTAGGCCTGCATTTTAGGTAAGTGGTTTTTGTAGCGTGAGTCATCGGCGATAAATTGCATCAGATCGTCGAGTGTGATGATTGAAAAAACACGGCATTGGTAGGTGTGTTCGATTTCTTGGATGGAGGAAAGCTGCCCGCTGCCGCGTTCTTGTCGGTTAAGAGCGATGATGACCGCACTTAAGGTGGCTTGGTTAGCATTGATGATGGTCATGGATTCACGAATGGCTGTGCCTGCGGTGATGACATCATCAACGAGCAACACCTTGCCAGTCAGTTCAGCGCCGATAAGGTTGCCACCTTCGCCGTGATCTTTTGCCTCTTTGCGATTAAAGCATACAGGGGTGTCGTGGTTAAAATGTTCAGCCAGTGCGACAGCAACGGTGGTTGCAAGTGGAATGCCTTTATAGGCAGGGCCAAAAATGACGTCATATTCCAATTGGTGCGCTTGGATTGCGTGGGCATAAAATGCGCCTAGTTTGGCCAAGCTGCGCCCAGTATTAAATAGTCCAGCGTTGAAAAAATAAGGGCTAATACGCCCAGATTTGAGGGTAAATTCACCAAATTTTAACACGTTGCAGCGCAGTGCAAATTCGATAAAGTCACGTTTGTATTGTTGCATAATCAGTTACCTAACACGTCGCGTTGTTTGTTCATAATTTGTTTTATGCCGTCTTTGGCAAGGCTTAACAGCGTGTCGAGCTCCTCAAAGCTAAATGGCTCGCCTTCGGCAGTGCCTTGAATTTCGATGATTCGTCCGTCTTCACTCATCACCACATTCATATCGGTTTCAGCGTTAGAATCTTCCACATATTCCAAATCACAAAGTGCGGTTTGCTCGACAATGCCCACCGACACAGCGGCGATTAATCCTTTGATCGGATTACTTTTTAATTCATTTCTTTCGATTAATGACGTGATTGCGTCATGCACGGCGATGCAGGCACCGCTGATCGCTGCCGTACGCGTGCCGCCGTCTGCTTGGATAACATCACAATCGACGGTGATCGTGCGCTCACCCAGCGCATTTAAATCGATCATCGCACGCAAAGCGCGCCCGATTAAGCGTTGAATTTCAAGGGTACGCCCGCCTTGCTTGCCTTTGGCTGCCTCACGCGGCATGCGAACATTGGTTGAGCGCGGCAGCATACCATATTCTGCTGTAATCCAACCTTGCCCCTGACCTTTTAAAAAGCGCGGTACCGTATTCTCAACGCTGGCATTGCACAGCACTTTGGTGTCGCCAAATTCGATCAATACTGAGCCTTCAGCGTGTTTCGTGTAGTGACGTGTAATGTGAATGGGGCGGGTGGCATGATTTTCTCGATTATTGGGGCGCATGGAACTCTCCTAAAAGTAAAATTGTCCTATTCTATCACGACAACGCACATTCGCCACTGACAGCGTGCGAAATAATCAGTACAATGAGCGTTATCACCGAAAATAAAAGGATAAAGTATGATTTATAGTATGACAGGTTTCTCGCGCATTGAGCTGCAACACAGCTGGGGCAGCGCGGTGTGGGAAATTCGTTCGGTAAACCAACGTTTTTTAGAAAACTTTTTCCGCCTGCCAGAGGCCTTTCGCGCGTTGGAAAACACGCTGCGTGAAAAATTGCGTCAGCGCATCACACGGGGCAAGGTGGAGTGCAGCTTGCGTCTGGAATTAAACAATCAAAGTGCGGTTGAGTTGCAACTCAATCAAACACTGGCCACACAAGTGGTACAGGCGTTGCAATGGGTGAAAGCGCAAGCAGGAGAGGGGCAAATCAACCTGATGGACGTGCTGCGCTATCCTGGCGTGGTGGAAACGCCCGAACAAGATGTGGATCAAATCAGCCAAGATCTTTTAAGCGGTTTTGATGCGTTGCTGGATGATTTTCTCGCCTCGCGCGCGCGTGAAGGGGAAAAGCTGCGCGAGGCGATTGTGCAACGATTGCACGCGATTCAAGACGAATCGGTCAAAGTGCGGTCACATATGCCTGAGATTTTGCAGTGGCAGCGTGCGAAATTACAGCAGCGTTTTGATGAAATTCAGCTGCAAGCTGACCCTCAACGCCTAGAGCAAGAAATGGTGCTGCTAGCGCAAAAAGTGGATGTGGCGGAGGAGCTTGACCGCCTTGAAATGCACGTTAAGGAAACGTTAAATATTGTGCAAAAAGGGGGCGCTGTTGGGCGACGGTTAGATTTTATGATGCAAGAACTCAACCGCGAGTCTAACACGTTGGCATCAAAATCGATTAATCCCGACATCACCAATGCCGCAGTGGAACTTAAAGTGTTGATTGAACAAATGCGAGAGCAGATTCAAAATATTGAATAACAAAAAAACAGCACCGAAGTGCTGTTTTTTATTACAAAGTGCGGTTATTTCTGATCATCGCGGGTAGTGGTGAAGACACCGATAGCTGTTTTTTCGGGATAGCGGTAGCCATCGAATTCTTTTTCAACTTCCGAGCTGAGTTTTGCCGCAGCTTCTTCCCCTGTTGGACCGTAGAAATGACCTTTATAGTTCATATTTTGCCACTCTGATTTGCCGCCAGTGGCTTTACCTTCAAAGACCAGTTCAGTTGCATCGTCTTCGAACGACCATTCATCGATCACACTCTTAATATCAGCTTTTTCAAGCGTAATATCTGCAAGGGTGGTTTTTTCATTCTTAATATTGGTGATTTTACCTTCAATGGTTTTGTCAGCAAAATTTGTATCTAACACCACATCACCGTTGAGTGCCTCAGAGCCTTTGAATTTTCCGTAATATTTAGCAGAACCTTCTTGCGGAAGCGCACTTAAATCATTCAGTGGTGTGCCGAAGATACTTGCTGATGTGCGGGCATCAAAATCTGAGAAAAGTGCGGTTGAATAGATGTTGTTGTACCCATATTCTGTTTTGCGATAGTTGCCAGCGCCATGTGTTGGTTGGATAAAGTCACCCAGTGGCAGTTCAACAAGGGATGTGCCGTAATTGACAGTAATGGTTTTTCCATCTCCCATGACAATATTTGTATCGGCAGAATAATAACGATCTTCTCCGTCATAATCTTTAGCTTGCAAAGATTTGGCTGACGCTTGGTAATTGCGTTGATTAAAGTCGTCAATTTTTTCAGCCGTGATTTGTGCTTCGGTTTTTTCTATCACGGGTGGCGTGACAGGCTCGACGGGTTTAGGCTCTGCAGGTTCAGTTGGCTGATTCGACTGTGCTGGGCTTTTTGGCTCTGCTGATTCTGGTGGCTGTTCAGGTTGAGCGGATGTTGTAGGCTCCGTAGTCTTTTCAGGCACAGTAGTTTTTTCAGGGGCTGCGTTATGGGCAGTATCATCAGGTTTTTTATTCTCAGGCTGGGTTTGTGGCTGAGTTGCATTGTCAGCCGCGGGTGTGGCAGTTTTTTCATCAGCTTGAGGGGCAGGATTTTTGCCGCTGTTGTTTTGCACCGCACTTTGATTGCTTTTGTGCTCTGTTGCAGTGTTATTGCTGCTTGGTTTTTTATCCGTATTATTTTTTTGTGCACTGGTGTTAATCGGCTCTTTTGTTTGCGGCTGATCATTATTCGTTGACAAGCAGCCCGTCGCGCCGAGGGCAACTAAAATACAAAGTGCGGTTTTTTTCGGTAAATTAAACATTTCTGCTCCTTAAGTGGTGGTTAAAAAGTAGCTTCGATCATAAAGCTGAAATAGCGCCCTGGTGCGGTGAAACGCCCGATGCCTGCATGGGTTTTGTTGTCAATGCGATTGACAGTACCAAACTCGCGGATGCTGCGTAACGAGTTCCAGGTGTAATAACGTTGGTTAAACAGGTTAAACACGCCCGCCCGTAGCGTGAGGTGTTTGTTAAGTTTGTAGTGCCCGTTGAGATCGACGGTGGTGTAGTGGCGCGAGTGGGAGGCGTAAGGCCATGGTTTATAAATGTCATCGTCACTGTGGAATGTGTCTTGCGCTTTTTTGCCCGCAGTGTAGGTGATGTGGGTTGCCACGCTCCATTTATCATCAGGGTGTTGATAACCCAAGCCCAGTGTGCCACTAAAGGGGTCTAACTCATTGAGTGGAATATAGACGCCAGTATCGTGTAGCTGTCGGCCTTTGGTATAACTCGCGTTAAGTGCGGTATATAGCCCTTGTGGTGCGCCGAAGGGGGCAAGCTCTAAGCGCCCATTAAACTCAACGCCAGCCACTTCGGCTTTGCGGCGATTGATATTTTGATATGTGGGTGCTTCTTCCTTGCGCCAGTCGTTCTCGACAGGATTCCAAAACGGCACAGACTGCTTGCCGAGATAAGCAAAATCGATGAAGTTGTTATAGCGGGTATAAAAGCCTGAAAGCTGCCCATAACCCCATTCGCTTTGATGGGCAAGGCCTAGCTCAAGATTGTGCGATTTTTCTGCTTTAAGCTCAGGGTTGGCTTTGACATAAAAATCAGGGTGCGGGAAGTTAAACCAAATTTCATCGGTGGTTGGCGCACGAAAGCCTGAGCTGTATTTACCCAGCAAGTTAAAGCCCGCAGGCAATTGGTAGCTAAAAGACACGCCTTGACTGATGGCTTGGAATTTCGCTTGCCGGTTGAGCAGATTGAGATCCGCCATGGCTTTGATAAATTTATCATTGGCCAGCGGTTGGCTTTTAATCCAATCATAACGCACGCCCGCACTGAGTTTTAGTTTTTCACCGATAAGAAATGTATTGTCCCAAAACACACTGCGATTGCTTGATTTGGCTTCGATTAAAAATTCCTCTTCGCCTGTGTTGGTTGTTTTAATGCTCGGCGCGAAGGCTCGCACAAAGTAGGATAAATTTTCATTTTCGTTGCGTGAACGCCCAGCGCTGACGCCCGTTTTGATTTGCCACAACCAATTATCAAAGGCGAGCAACTTTTCTGCGCTCAGTTTACCTTGATCCAGCGTTTGCTTAATATTACGGTAGATATAATACACTTCGCTGTTAATGCCTGACGGGCTTTTGCTCATGTCTTCCGCCATATCCCAGCTCATGGTGTCCATATTGATTTGCTGGTGATTGAAGCTCACATTGAGTTTATCCCACAGCCCTTGTGTTAATGTGTTTTCAAACTCAACACCATAGCGCTGGCGGTAGCTGACATCATTGCGCTTGCGAAGCTCATTGCTCGGTTTGCCTTGCCAGTTGGCACTCCATAAGTTGGAATATTCTTTGGTGTAGCTGTCTTTACGGTAGTCTTCATATAACGCATTCACATAATTGTGATCGTTAAAATGGTAGCCTAAGCGCACCAAGCCGCTTTTGGCGTGATAATGTTGTGGATCGGGTTCGCCTCGCACAGTGCCAACGGAGCCAAAATAGCCACTGCCACCCGTTGGGTTGTAAACGCGATCAGGTGAGGTGATATGCTCATCTGATCCTTGACTGTGATTTTTCACCTCATGCCCGTCGCGGCGTGTCAGCACAGCCAAGGCATCGAAGCCGTTATATTGCCCAGCAGCGGTAACTGTGCGCATCCACTCACGATTTTTTCCGCTGTAAGCGCCTTTGGCGCTGAGGTAATAAGGCTTGTCTTTTAGGAAATCTTGCGCTTTTTTGGTTTCATAATTCACCGCGCCGCCTAATGCCCCGCTGCCTGAGGTAAGGGAATCCGCGCCTTTTTTGATGGTGATGGTGCTGATGTTTTCAAGCTCTGCGGCATTGCGGTTGCTGTTGAAATTCCCATAAGCACCAAAAAGTTCTTGGAATGCGCTAGAAGAGCGACTTTCGGCTTGCGGCAAGCCATCAACATTGATGGCCACACGATCTTTATCCACGCCACGAATGCTAAAGCCATTCGAGCCAGCGCGCCCGCCTTCAACCACGCTCACACTGGGGTTGTAGCGCACCATGTCGTGAATATCTTGCGTTAAAGTGCGGTCAAGTTGTGCCCGAGTGGTGGACACTTCGCCGAGTTTTTCATTGAGTTGCTCGGCTTGTTTATTTTGCTCACCTTGTACCACAATCGTATCCAGCTGGTCATCGGCATGGGCGGCAAACGTCAATAAAAGTGCGGTGCTGATCACAGATAATGAAAATCGTTTTTGCATAGTTAACCTCACTTATCCACCTGCGCGCCACCAAAGGCTGCGTTCAATGCTTTGTTGTCAAATTGGGCTTTGCCACCAATTTTGTCGCCCACATGGAATGAGCCCCACGCGGTGTTGCCAAAAAATGCGCCATTAACATCGCCTCGCTGTCCCTCAGATTCCACCTTGCCACTGAAAGTGTTGTCTTTAATAGCAACGTCTTTAAAGGTGATGTCACCGCCAAAATCGGCGTTACCGATGATTTTGCCCTCCAGCTTTTTCTGATCAAAATCCGCCACCAAGCGTGACCGCACTTTGACTTCATCCTTGTTGTAAGGCCCTTCTGGGGTGTAGGCGGAGGTGACAGGCGTATTATTGCGATAGCGCACGCCTAACACTTCATAAGTGGCAGAGCCTTTATCAGCCCAAGCGTTGAATTTGTCTTTGTCCGCAACATTGCCGCCGACAAAAAAGTCGGCTTCGCCTTGAGGGGAAACATAAACGCCATAGCGGAAATCACTGCCTGTGTACATGGCTGGGAAACTGCTATCATTTGGGCTGCCTTCACAGCAAACAAAAAGTTTGCCACCATTATCAAGTGGTTGAGTGCTGTGTTGGGTGCCGATGGCGATATGTTTGCTGTTATAAGAAGGGACAACCATTGTTGCGAAAGTACTAAAACGGTACACTTTGCCATCTGGGGCTTGGTAGGCAAACCCCTCAAAAGAGTTACGATCTTCTAGATCAAGATTCGGACTGGCCTTAATAAAGAACACCTTGCCTTGCTTTGGCTCAACATTATAAACAGCCGTTAAGCGTTGTTTTTGAGTGAATTGAGCAGCAGTTGGAATGTCAACAACCGCTGACGGCGGGTTGACATCGCTGCCCCCCGAGCAAGCCATCAGCAATGTGGATAGCGAAAAAATGGAACATAATGCACGTTTTTGCATAAAATCGAATCCTTAGGTTATGTCTAATTATAGCGTAACAAATAATAATGATATTAATTATTATTTGCAATAATAAATTATCCCGTACGGTGAGTGAATAGGCAATCGGGCGTGGGGGCGTGTGATAAATTCGCAATCTTGCGGGTATCGTCGTACACTGGTGTGGAAATCAAAAAGGAGAACAATGATGATGCAACCGTTACAATCAAATTTAATGAAAACTGACAGCTATATTAATGGGCAATTTGTGGCCGCGCATGGGGCGCGCTTTGCCGTTTATAATCCTGCCAATGGCGAGGTGATCGCACAGGTTTGCGATGCCACAGCGACGGAGGCCGAACACGCCATTGCCAGTGCGAAAGCCGCCCAAAAACAATGGCGCGCGTTGACCGCCAAAGTGCGGTCTGACTATTTGATGGCGTGGCATGATTTAATTATGGAAAATCAACACGCATTAGCGCAAATTTTAAGCCTTGAGCAAGGTAAGCCATTAAAAGAAAGCATGGGCGAGATTGCCTATGGCGCGAGTTTTATTAAGTGGTTTGCTGAAGAGGGCAAGCGTGCCTATGGCGAGATTGTTCCGCAAGATAAAGCCGATCGCCGTATTTTGGTGTTAAAGCAGCCGATTGGCGTTGTGGCTGCGATCACGCCGTGGAATTTTCCCAATGCAATGATCACGCGTAAAGCCGCACCTGCGCTTGCAGCAGGCTGTACGATGGTGTTAAAACCTGCACCCGAGACGCCGCTTTCCGCCTTAGCACTGGCCGAACTTGCGCATCAAGCGGGCATTCCTGCTGGGGTGTTTAACGTGGTGCCAACAACGAATGCAGAAAGTGTGGGCAAAGTGTTAAGTGAGCACCCTGACGTGCACAAACTAACTTTTACTGGCTCAACGCAGGTGGGTAAAATCTTAATGGCACAGTGTGCCAGCACCGTGAAAAAAGTCGCGCTCGAATTGGGCGGCAATGCGCCTGCGATTGTATTTGATGATGCTGACCTCGATAAGGCTGTTGATGGCGTGCTTGCCTCTAAATTTCGTAATGCTGGGCAGACGTGCGTGTGTACCAATCGCATTTATGTGCAACGCAGAATAGTGGATGTTTTTGCGCAAAAATTGGCGGAAAAAGTGCGGTTGTTGAATGTGGGTGAAGCATTTAGTGAGGGCGTGGAGATTGGACCTTTGATCAGCCAAAGTGCGGTGGAGAAAGTCGAGAGCCATATCCAAGATGCAATTGAAAAGGGAGCGCAGTTGCACTGTGGCGGTAAGCGTCACGCGTTGGGGCAAACCTTTTTCGAGCCGACGGTGATGTCAGGCGTGACGCAGGCGATGAAAGTGGCGAAAGAAGAAACCTTTGCGCCACTTGCGCCGATTTTTACCTTTGATGATGAGCAAGAAGTGATCGCCATGGCAAATGATACGGAATTTGGCTTGGCGGCCTATTTCTTCACACAAGATTACGCGCGCATTTGGCGGGTGAGTGAGGCATTAGAATATGGCCTAGTTGGCGTCAACGAAGGCTTGGTTTCAACGGAAATTGCGCCATTTGGTGGCGTGAAACAGTCTGGCATTGGGCGCGAAGGCGCGCGTCAAGGGCTAGAGGAATTTATGGAGTTAAAATACGTTTGTTTGAAAATTTAGTGAAAAGTGCGGTTTGACCGCACTTTTCGTTTTACGGCCATCGTCGTAAAAAAAGCGGAAAATCTAGCCGTTGGGGCAATATTGCGGTACAATCCGTCAATTAACTTGAAGCTGAAAAAGACTGTAAGAGAGCCTTTTTGTAAATGAAGAATATTCGTAACTTTTCTATTATTGCCCATATTGACCATGGAAAATCAACTTTGTCGGATCGCCTCATTCAAACATGCGGTGGACTATCTGATCGTGAGATGGCAGCGCAGGTGCTGGATTCCATGGACTTAGAGCGTGAACGCGGAATAACAATCAAAGCGCAAAGTGTTACGCTCAATTATCAAGCGAAAGACGGCGAAACCTATCAGCTTAATTTTATTGATACACCAGGGCATGTGGATTTTTCTTATGAAGTGTCGCGCTCGTTGGCAGCCTGTGAAGGGGCATTGTTGGTGGTGGACGCTGGTCAAGGTGTGGAGGCGCAAACGCTCGCCAACTGTTATACCGCCATTGAAATGGACCTCGAAGTGGTGCCCATTTTAAACAAAATTGATTTGCCCGCCGCTGAACCTGAGCGCGTGGCGGAAGAAATTGAGGATATTGTTGGCATTGATGCCATTGACGCTGTGCGCTGTTCAGCGAAAACAGGCGTGGGCATTGATGATGTGCTAGAAGAGATTGTAAAACGCATTCCCGCGCCAGAAGGCGACCCTGATGCGCCACTGCAAGCGTTGATTATCGACTCATGGTTTGATAATTACCTCGGCGTGGTGTCGTTGGTGCGGATTAAAAATGGCACGCTCAAAAAAGGCGATAAAATTAAGGTGATGAGTACGGGTATTGCTTATGGTGTCGATCGTTTAGGGATTTTTACACCAAAGCAGCTTGATACTACAGAGTTAAAGTGCGGTGAAGTGGGCTGGATTGTTTGCGGCATCAAAGATATTTTGGGGGCGCCCGTGGGGGATACTTTAACCCTTCAACACAATAGCGCAAGCGCGCCGTTGCCAGGCTTTAAAAAGGTTAAACCGCAGGTCTACGCGGGGCTTTTCCCAGTTAGCTCGGATGATTATGAATCATTTCGTGATGCGCTAGGTAAATTGAGCCTTAATGACGCCTCTCTTTTTTATGAGCCTGAAAACTCGACCGCACTTGGTTTTGGTTTCCGCTGTGGTTTCCTTGGTCTTTTGCACATGGAAATTATTCAAGAGCGATTAGAGCGGGAATACGATCTGGATCTGATAACCACCGCGCCGACGGTAATTTATGAAGTACAGCTCACCGATAATACGGTTGAGTATGTTGACAGCCCAGCCAAATTGCCACCGCTGAATAATATTGCTGAAATTCGTGAGCCGATTGCAGAATGTAATATTTTGGTGCCGCAGGACTATTTAGGCAATGTGATCACGCTGTGTGTGGAAAAGCGCGGTGTGCAGACTAATATGGTTTATCACGGCAATCAAGTGGCGTTGACCTATGAAATTCCGCTTGGGGAGGTGGTGTTGGATTTCTTCGACCGTTTGAAATCCACCTCGCGTGGCTATGCTTCGCTTGATTATGGCTTTAAGCGCTTTCAAAAAGCCGATATGGTGCGGGTGGATATTATGATTAACGGTGATCGCGTTGATGCGCTGGCGCTGATTGTGCATAAAGATAATGCGCCGTATCGTGGGCGTGAACTAGTGGAGAAAATGAAAGAACTCATTCCACGTCAACAATTCGATATTGCGATTCAAGCGGCCATTGGCAACCATATTATTGCCCGCTCCACAGTCAAGCAGTTGCGTAAAAACGTGTTGGCAAAATGTTATGGTGGTGATGTTAGCCGTAAGAAAAAACTCTTGCAGAAACAAAAAGAGGGTAAAAAACGGATGAAATCCCTCGGCAATGTTGAAGTGCCACAAGAGGCATTTTTGGCGATTTTACACGTTGGTAAGGACTAACAGGAGAGACTATGTCTAAATTCTTTCTACCGATTTTGCTGGTGGGCGGTTATATTTTTTGGCACTTTTTAGATAGCCAAAATTTGCCGAATACCTTTTCAATCTTGCTGATCGTGTTCACTTTGATTTCAGGAACAGTGTGGTGTTATAACCGCTTTTCACTTGCACCTAAACGCCAGCGCCAAATTGCTCGCCTTGAACAACGCTCAGGCAAAACCTTGAGCGAAGAGGAGCGTGCGCAAGTTGAGCCATTATCTGAAGGTGGCGAGTTTGTGGCCTCTCTTTTCCCAGTGTTGGCGATTGTGCTTTTTGTACGCTCGTTTTTATTTGAACCGTTTCAAATCCCGTCTGGCTCTATGGAGCCGACCTTGCGGGTGGGAGATTTTTTGTTGGTGGAAAAATATGCCTATGGCATTAAAGATCCGATTTTTCAACATAAATTTATTCCAACGGGGGAGCCGAAACGGGGTGATGTGGTGGTGTTTAAAGCGCCCCCGCAACCGAATGTGGACTATATCAAGCGTGTGGTGGGGTTGCCAGGCGATCATATTCATTATGATCAACAACGTGGCACGTTGACCGTAACTCCAGCAGATTGCGGCACCGCACTTTGTCAGCCACAAGTGTATCAATACAGTGATGCCAAGCCAAACCCTGAATTTTTCTATCACGGTAACGCGCAACTTGAGATGACAGAAAAAGGTGCCGTGACGCATCAGGTGCTACTCAATCCTGTGCGGTTTTATTACGATGCGGCTTATTTCAAACAGCCGAATTTGCCAGCAGGAGAGTGGGTGGTGCCAGAGGGCGAATATTTTGTTATGGGTGACAATCGTGATAACAGTGATGACAGCCGCTTTTGGGGTTTTGTACCAGAACAAAATTTGGTCGGCAAAGCACGCTGGATTTGGCTAAGTTTAGATAAAAAACAAGGTGAATGGCCAAAAGGCATTCGCGCGAGCCGTTTTTTTACCCGTGTTCAATAGGATAACGCATGCAAAAAGATCTTGACCGCTTGCAACGCAAACTGGGGTATCACTTTAAACAGATTGCGTTGCTCAAGCAAGCACTGACACACCGCAGTGCAGACAGTAAACACAATGAACGCTTTGAATTTTTAGGCGATTCCATTTTAAATTTTATTATCGGTGAGGCGCTTTTTCATCAGTTTCAACAAGTTGATGAAGGCGATTTAAGCCGCATGCGCGCTACGCTTGTGAAAGAGCAAACGCTGGCTGCGCACGCACGCAATTTTGAGCTGGGTGAGTTTATGAATCTAGGTCCAGGGGAGCTCAAAAGTGGCGGTTATCGTCGGGATTCTATTTTGGCTGACTGTGTTGAGGCGATCATCGGCGCGATATACCTTGATGCTAGTTTCGAGGCGGTGGCGCCTGTGGTTAAGGCGTGGTACAAAGATGATCTTGCCAATATTAAGCCAGGTGACAACCAAAAAGACCCGAAAACACGTCTGCAAGAGTATATGCAAAGTAAACATTTGCCTTTGCCGCAGTATGAGGTTATCGTCATTGAAGGCGAGCCACATCGACAAGTATTCAAAGTGCAGTGTGAAGTGAGTGGCTTGGAGATGACCGCACTTGGTGTTGGTCCAAGTCGTCGTAAGGCAGAACAAGCTGCTGCTGAGTACATTTTGGCGCAGGTTTTATAAGAGAGATTATGACACAATCAACACAATCAACACAATCAACACAACAACAGCCCACATATTGTGGTTTTATCGGTATTGTCGGGCGCCCAAATGTGGGCAAATCAACACTGCTCAATCGCATTTTAGGACAGAAAATTTCTATCACCTCACGCAAGGCACAAACAACGCGTCATCGTATCTTGGGGATTGATACTGAAGGCGCCTACCAGGCTATTTATGTTGATACACCTGGGTTGCATATTGAAGAAAAGCGTGCAATCAACCGCCTAATGAACCGCGCGGCCAACAGCACAATTGGGGATGTAGACCTGATCTTTTTTGTGGTTGATGGCACCCATTGGAACGATGATGATGAAATGGTGCTCAACAAATTGCGCAACACACGTGCCCCGATCATTTTGGTGATCAACAAAATTGATAACATCAAAAATAAAGACGAGCTGTTGCCATTTATTACTGAAATGGAGCAAAAGCTCAATTTCAAAGCGATTGTACCTATTTCAGCAACGCAAGGCAATAATGTTGATCAGCTCAAGAAACTGGTGCGCGAAAATTTGCGCGAAGGGGTACACCATTTCCCAGAAGATTACATCACTGACCGCTCTCAGCGCTTTTTAGCCTCTGAAATCATTCGTGAAAAATTAATGCGCTTTATGGGAGAAGAATTGCCCTATGCCGTCACAGTGGAAATTGAACAGTTCAAAACCAACCCGAAAGGTGTGCTGGTGATTCATGGGCTGATTTTGGTTGAACGTGATGGGCAAAAGAAGATGGTAATTGGTAAACAAGGACAAAAAATAAAAACCATCGGTATGGAAGCGCGTGCGGATATGGAGCGCCTCTTTGAAAGCCAAGTCCACCTGCAGCTGTGGGTGAAAGTGAAGTCAGGCTGGGCCGACGATGAACGTGCACTCAAAAGCCTTGGCTATAGTGATGATTAAATTTTAATGTTAAATACCCATTTGCTTGCGTAAATGGGTATTTTTTTATGTGCTAACCGCACTTTTGATTGTTGTTATTAGGGAATCTTATGAACAAATTACTTTATCAAGTGGAAGATAAGCCGCCATTTTTGTTAAGCCTATTGCTCGGTGGGCAGCATTTGCTCGCCGCATTGGGTGGGATTATCGCGGTGCCGTTAGTGATCGGGAACGTATTGCAGTTGCCCACCGCGGATACCATTATTTTGGTCAACGCGGCATTGTTAGTTTCAGGCATTGTGACGATGATTCAATGCCAAGGGCTGGGGCCAGTGGGCATCCGCTTGCCGAGTGTGATGGGCACCAGTTTTACCTTTGTGGCGGCCGCCTTGGCTATTGGCTTTAGCCAAGATGGCGTGAGTGGTATTTTAGGTGCGTCTTTAGTTGGCTCATTGGTGATGATTATCGGAAGTTTCTTTATGCCCGTGATTCGTAAACTCTTCCCTCCTGTGGTGACTGGCACGGTAGTGATGATGATTGGCTTAAGCCTTATTCCTGTGGCGGTGGACTGGTTTGCGGGCGGACAGCGCGGCGATACCCATTATGCTGATCCTGCCAATTTAGCCATGGCGACGTTTGTATTGCTGATTGTTGTGGTGCTGGTGCAGTGGGGTAAAGGTATTTTCTCTGCGGCAGCGATTGTGATTGGCATGCTCACAGGTTATATTTTATGCCTAATGCTAGGCTGGGTGGATTTTTCAGGCGTACATCAAGCACAAGCCTTTGCACTGCCGAAGCCATTACATTTTGGTCTGAGTTTTCCGATTTCGGGCATTATTGGTATGAGCATTGCTTATTTGGTCACGATTGTGGAATCCAGCGGCAACTTTCTGGCATTGGGCAATGCCACTCACACAGACATTACAGGCAAGCACTTGCGTGGCGGCGTGTTGTGCGATGGTTTAGGCTCCGCGTTCGCTGCGCTGATGTCAACGACCCCTTTCTCCTCTTTTTCACAAAATATCGGTGTCATTTCTCTCACAGGGGTGGCCAGTCGCTATGTGGTCACTATCACTGGCGCGCTGTTAGTACTGGCAGGCTTATTTCCTGTGTTTGGCGCATTGATCGTTTCTATTCCTCTGCCAGTGTTAGGTGGGGCGGGTTTGATGATGTTTGCCATGATTATCGCCGCGGGCATTCAAATGCTTGACCAGGTGGAGCGCAACAAACGCAACGGTTTGATTATTGCCATTTCCATTGGGTGTGGTTTGGCGGTCACCACACGGCCTGAAATTTTGGATAAACTCCCCGAATTTGTGAAAGAAATTTTCGGCTCAGGCATTACGGTTGGCTCACTGTTGGCGTTGATTCTCAATGCGATTTTGCCCCACGAGTTAGGCAGCGTGGAGAACAAGGATAGTGCTTGCTAAAGTGCGGTTTTACAGGCTAACATAGCGCTATGAGTGAAACGTGGCAACGGGGCTTTGTGTTGCATCGCAGCCCCTACAATGAAAGCAGTTTATTGGTGTCGTTATTTACCGAGTGCCATGGGCGGCTGAGCGTGCTGGCAAAAGGGGCGCGCAGCAAGCGCTCGCACCTTAAAAGCCTGTTGCAGCCATTTACGCCACTTTTGCTGCGCTTTAGCGGCAAAGGCGATTTGAAACTGCTCACGAAAGCAGAAGCTGCGGCACTGGCGTTGCCACTGGAAAATACCGCACTTTTCAGTGGCTTTTACGTTAATGAGCTGCTCTCGCGCGTGATTGAACCGAATACAGCTTATCCACAACTGTTTGAGGATTACCTCACCTGCCTCACCGCACTTTGCCAAGCGGGCGATCAAGTGGAACCTCATTTGCGTTGTTTTGAATTTAAACTCCTCAATGCGCTCGGTTATGGCGTGGATTTCACGCACTGTGTGGGGAGCGGCAAACCCATTGATCCCGATATGTTTTATCAATACCAACCTGAAAAAGGCTTTATTGCCTCCTTGCTGGATAATCAGATGCGCTTTAAAGGTGAAGCGTTGTTACATTTTGCGCAGCTGAACTTTGACAGCGTGGAAACGCGCCAAGCAGCGAAACGGTTTACCCGAATGGTATTAAAGCCTTATTTAGGGGCGCAACCGTTGAAAAGTCGAGAACTCTTTTTAGCACAAAATTTGCACGCAAAATCGTCATAAAGCGTTGGCAAGCGCCTAGCTTATCGGTAAACTTAGGAAATTATGCAACGTTGTGATGGATGGGAGAGGCGTGTGAAATTGGGAGTGAAGCCATTTTGGCGTTTTGTGTTAGCAGGCGTGTGCGCATGGAGTGCGTGCGCTTCTGCGCAGCAGACAGTATTGCTCAAAGTGCGTGGCATTGATAACCCAGAGCTTTACAACAATGTGCGGATTCATCTCTCTCAATTAAGCAATGACGAAGCCGACGGATCAGAGCGTTATCAATACTTGGTTAGCCAAACTATTGAAAATGCCCTGCGTGCGTTGGGGTATTTTGATAACACCATTCGTTATACTTTTGTTCCTCGCGCGGGGCTGAAAGATTTGCTTTATGCCGATGTTACCCTTGCCAAGCCCGTGAAATTAGGGGAAAACGAAGTGTCGATTATCGGTGAGGCAGCGCAAAATCCTGCCTTTATTGATTTAAAGAAAACCATTCCGCCAGCAGGCACCATTTTAAATCAAGGCACCTATGACGATTTTAAATCCGCGTTACAAACATTGGCGGTCAAACAAGGCTACTTTGACGCTGACTTTCAAATCTCGCAGCTGTTGGTGATGTTGCAAGAGCATCTTGCCATTTGGCATATGATTTTTGACAGTGGCGAGCGTTATCATTACGGCGAGGTTACCTTTGAGCATTCGCAAATTCGGGAAGACTATTTGCGCAATATGCTCAACATCAAGTCAGGCGATCCGTATTTGATCAACGATCTTTCCACCTTGACGGCCAATTATACCTCCACCAACTGGTTTAGCTCCGTGTTGTTACAACCTAAGCTGGTGGCGGAAGATCATCGTGTGGATTTAAACGTGTTGCTGCGCCCGAAAAAGAAAAACAGCATGGAAATTGGGATTGGTTATGCCTCCGATGTTGGCCCACGATTGCAACTTAACTGGAACAAACCGTGGATCAACAGCCGAGGTCACAGCTTTCGCAGCAGTTTTTATCTCTCTAAACCGCAGCAAACGGTGGAGATGACCTACAAAATCCCACTGTTGAAAAATGCACTGAAATATTACTATGAATATTCCGCTGGGCTAGATCGTGAGCGCACCAACGACACCCACTCGGACACTATCACCTTAGCAGGATTGCGTTATTGGAAACACGACAGTGGCTGGCAATATTTCTTAGGGCTGCGCGCCCGTTATGACGCCTTCACCCAAGCCGATGTGTCAAACCGCACTTTGCTGATTTATCCAACGGCGGGGCTAAACCGCACGCGCTTGCGTGGTGGAATGTTCCCAAGCTGGGGCGATGCACAAAATATCACCTTTAACTTAGGGCAAAAAATCTGGGGCTCGGATGTTAACTTTTTCAGCGTGCGTGCCAGCTCGGCGTGGATTCGTACCTATTTTGACAATCACCGCATTTTATTGCGCTTTGACGCAGGCTACATGAAAAGTGCGGATTTTAACCGCATTCCACCTGCGCTGCGCTATTTTGCTGGCGGGGATCGCTCCATTCGTGGCTATGGATATAAAAAAATCTCGCCTAAAGACAAAAATGGCAAGCTTGTTGGCGCCTCACGCTTAGCGACCGCCAATTTTGAATATCAATACCAAGTGTATCCGAACTGGTGGGGCGCCATTTTCTACGACACGGGCCTTGCCGCCAACAGTTATAGCCGCAAAGAGCTGCGCTCAGGTGCGGGTGTGGGCGTGCGCTGGGCATCACCTGTGGGGGCGGTTAAACTGGACATCGCTACCCCCGTGCATGACAAAGACGGCAGCCACAACATTCAATTTTACATCGGCTTAGGGACAGAACTCTAATGGCAGAACAAGAAAAAGAGGCGCAAACGCCAGAACATACCGCCAGCGACACCCCACAACCTGTTCGTCAAAAGCATAAGTGCGGTTGGCACGCGCTGTTATGGGGCATTTGCCTTTTTTTATTGCTGCTCGTCATTGCCCTTGGCGTGTTGCTCGGCACGGGAGCGGGGCAGCGCATGGCGTTACAGTGGACAGATAAATTGTTAGATCAACTGCACATCGACCGCGTTGAAGGTAATTTCAGCGACGGCTTAGTGCTGAAAAACGTCACCTACGAAACAGACGGCGTTGCCGTTAATGTTGGCGATGTGCGCGCGCAATTGCAGCTTTCGTGCTTAATCAAACGCAAAATTTGCATTAATGATGTCACGTTAGCACACGCTAACATCGCCGTAGATACCAGCAAATTGCCGCCGTCTGAGCCTTCGCCGCCGAGTGAGATGAAAAAAATCGACCTGCCTGTGGCAATTGAGGTGAAACATGTGCAATTGTCCGACATCAATACCCAAATTGACAACACCCACGCGCAGCTGGGCCATTTTGAAACCGCACTTTCACTCAATAACGACACGGGGCTGACGATTGCACCAACCCGCATTGATAACGTGAATGTGGTGATGGCTCAAACGGAAAAAGACGCGCAAACCGATGTAGCAAAAGCCGTGCTTAACGATCAGGCGGTGGACACCGCTCTCGCCGTAGAAGGGGCGAGTGAGCTTCATCATCAAAACACCCAAAGTGCGGTTGAGCGTGTGGATTGGGACGCCTTACATGAGAAATTGAGCGAGCCACTGTTAGGATCGCTCAAAGACGTGGTGCTGCCGTTTGCGATGCACCTTGAAGGGATTGAGGCGCAAAACTGGCGCTACCAACAGCTGAGTGCTGAAGGCGAGCCATTTGAGGTGACCATTGACAACCTCAAGCTCAAAGGACAAGCCGATGAAAGCCACATCGCCCTTGAACAACTGCTCATTGAAAGCAATTTAGCGCACCTCAACGGGCAGGGCAAGGCCACCCTAAGCGGTGATTATCCGCTGGATTTTCACCTTAACGGTGAGATTTTTGATTTCAAACACCAAGGCGAGCTATTACTGCCGCAAAGCCAAATTGATATCAAACTCAGTGGCGCATTGGCGCAAACCACCGCACTTTCTCTTGATGTGCAAGGCGGGGTGAACGCACAATTACAAGGTGACATTCAACTGAGCGAGGCGAAAAATCCGTTTAATCTCAGCCTCACCTCACCGCACTTTCACTATCCATTCGCGCGGGCGAAAAATGAGGTGGCGCTGCTTGAGGCAGAAAAACTCAACTTAAGCGTGACGGGGGATTTGCTGAATTATCATATTGCATTTGACAGTGCCGTGAAAGGGCGATCTATCCCGCCATTACATGCCAATTTAGATGCCGACGGCGAGCTGACGGCACTTGAGATCCACGCGCTCACGCTGGCAGCGCTTAAAGGGCAAAGCCAATTGCAAGGTAAGCTCGATTGGGCGCAGGGCGTGCGTTGGGAGACCGCACTTTCACTCGATAACATCAACACAGGCGAATTTGCCAAAGCGTGGGCAGCGGTGCTCAACGGTGGCTTGAAAAGTGAAGGCGTGGTGGACGGCAACGCGTGGCAAGTCAGCGTAAGTGAGCTGGATGTGCAAGGCAAGCTCAATGGGCAAAGCCTGCAGCTCATTGGCAATGCGCAAAGCAGCGACAAACGCCTGCTTAACGCAGACGACCTGAAATTGCTTTATGGCAAAAATACCCTGCGAGTGAATGGTTATCTTGATGATCATTCTGATTTACGCATGGACATCGACGCGCCGAATTTGGCTGGGCTGGTGCCAGGTTTAAGCGCTAGCATGCAAGGCAATGTGTTGCTGCAAGGGGATATTCACAAGCCGTATGCGGTGGTGGATCTCACCAGTAGCAAATTGGATTTTAATGATCTACATCTGCGCAATCTTTCTGCCAAGGGAAAAGTGAATGTGAATCAGCAAATCGAAGGGGGGCTTTATATCGATCTTGCCTCGTTGCAAATGAATGACATTCAACTCAAACAGGCGAAGATCATCGCCGACGGCAGCGAGAAAAATCACAAGCTCAACATTCGCACTCAAGGCGAGCCCGTGTCAGGCACGTTTAATGTTTATGGCCATTTTGATCGCAGCAAACAAACGTGGGCGGGCACACTGGCAAAAATTCAGCTTGCCTCACCTGTGGGCAATTGGAAAAACGACCAAAATATCACCCTCGATGTTAATTTAGCGCAAAGTGAAGCTACAGTTGCAGCCCACTGCTGGCTAAATAATCAAGCGCAAATTTGCTTCCCGAAAGCATTTAAAGCGGGCAAGCAGGGCAATGTGCCGTTTGAGCTTAAGCAAGTCAATTTAGCGATGCTCAAGCCGTTTTTGGATGACAAAACCGAGCTGACTGGTGTGCTCAGTGGTAGCGGTCAGGCGGCGTGGTTTGCCAACAAATCTTTTGCATTGGATATGAATATCACCAGCCCTAACATCGCGTTCAAGCAAAAAATTGACTACCGCACGTTTCAAATCGCGCTGGGCAATATCAACGTGACAAGCTCGATTAAAGACAACAACCTGAGCCTGAAAAGTGCCCTTGAGGTCAACAAGCAAGGTAAGCTCAGCACGGATATCACCATCACAGACTTGCCAAAAGGTCGCCAGCTCAGCGGTAATGTGGTGTTAAACGCGCTCAATTTCGGCCCGTTGGTCAACCCACTGCTGGCGAAAGGTGAGCAGTTTAAAGGTGTGGCCAATAGCCATTTAACACTCGGCGGCAGCCTGCAAGCGCCTCTGCTTAATGGACAGTTCAACCTCACAGGCTTGGCGCTGAAAATGTTCACCAGCCCAGTGCAAGTCAGCGATGGCCAGCTGAATTTGGCCTTCAACGGCACCTCATCAACACTGCAAGGCGTGTTGAAAACGCCTGACAGCCAGCTGAATTTAAGCGGCAACGCCTCTTGGAAAACCCTTGATCAATGGCAGGCATACTTAAACGCCAACGCCAATCACTTTAAAGTGGCGATCCCGAAAATGGCGCGCCTTGAGGCCAGCCCAAATATTGACGTGGAGGCGGGCCCAAAACTTGTAAAAGTCACAGGCACTGTGGATGTGCCGTGGGCGCGGATTAAAATTGAAGAATTGCCTGAAAGTGCGGTTGGCGTCAGCAGTGATATGGTGATTGTGGATGCCAAAAATAAAGCCAGCGTGCGCAAAGTGGTGGCGCGCAAAGACGGCATGGTGTTTGCCTCTGATGTTAAAGTCAACATTGGTGATGATGTCTTTTTAGACGCCTATGGCCTTAAAGCCAACCTCGTCGGCACGCTTGATGTGCGCCAAGAGAAAAACTTAGGGCTTTATGGCCAAGTGGATATCAAAAACGGGCGCTATAACTCCTACGGGCAAGATTTGCTGATTCGCCGCGGGCAAATCAGCTTCTCAGGCCTGGCTTCGCAACCGTTTTTAAATATTGAGGCGATTCGTAACCCTGAAGCGATGGAAAACAGCAAAATTGTTGCAGGATTAAAAGTCACGGGCATTGCCGACCAACCTGATGTGCAAGTGTTCTCAGAGCCTGCAATGTCGCAAGATGAGGCGCTGTCTTATCTCTTAACGGGCCGCGGGCTGGACAACAGCGGTGACGCTGCATCAGGGGCGTCAATTGGTGCGGCGATGCTCGGCCTTGGGTTGTCTAAGGGTGGCAAAGTGGTCGGCGGCATTGGTGAGGCCTTTGGCATCAGCGATCTCTCGCTCGACACCGCTGGCATTGGCGATAATTCGCAAGTGGTGGTCAGCGGCAACATCACCCCAAGGCTACAGGTAAAATATGGTGTCGGGTTGTTCCAACCGATTGCTGAGCTAACATTGCGCTACAAAATCATTCCGCAGCTGTATTTGCAGTCTGTTTCTGGTGTCAACCAAGCGGTAGATCTGTTGTATCAATTTGAGTTTTAACCCAAAGTGCGGTCAGTCAAACCGCACTTTGCTTGTGAGGTGATGATGAAGATTTTATTTATCTGTTTAGGCAACATTTGCCGCTCGCCGATGGCGGAGTACATTTTGCGCGACAAGCTAGCCCGCGCTGGCCTTGATGATGTCCGCGTTGACAGCGCAGGCACGGCGGGATATCACGACGGTGAGGATATGCACCGCGCCACTGCGGCCAAATTGCGCGAGCACAACATCGCGCCAACGGGCTTTGTCAGCCGTAAAATCACTAAACGTGATTTGCAAGAATTTGATTATTTAATTGTGATGGATGCGCAAAATCTGCATGATGCCCAGCGATTTTTTGGCAAGCATGATAAGCTTTTCAATATCACAGAATTGGTCGATGATCTTGGAATAGATCATATTCCAGATCCGTGGTACACGGGCGATTTTGAGCAGACCTATCGCTTGTTAGATCGCTGTTGTGAGGCATTGCTCACAAAAATTCAGCGCAAGCAGATTTAAGGTTGTTTATTGTGAGGTGTTGCTTTAGTATAAAGCTATGAGCGTGACTTTCTATCATTGATAAGGAGAAATTATGTTTCCAGAACATCGCGATTTAATCCAAAAATTACGACAAGAAGATGCCCATTTTGCTCGCTTGTTTGAAGAGCACAATGAGTTGGATCATAAAATCAAAGCCATTGAGAGCAATATTGAGATCGGCACACCAGAAGAGGTGGAAACGCTGAAAAAAGAAAAATTGTTACTGAAAGACAAGCTCTACGCCATTATTAAAGAGGCGGACGGCAAATAATCAAAAACCTGCCTTCGGGCAGGTTTTTTTAGGCGGAAAACTTATGCCGCGAGTTCGCCAGCGGCTTTCACCACAATCTGAATGGCGTTTTCTTCGGCTTGTTTCATGTTGTGCTCGTTCGGGATTTCCTGTTGTGTGCGGTTCACAATCGCTGCTGCCACCATGCCTGCGCGCAAGCCAAGGGCTGAACACATGGTGAATAAGGTGGCTGATTCCATTTCAAAGTTCATCACATTTAGTGATTGCCACTCTTTAAGTGATCCGCGGAAACGACGGCACACTTTGCCCGTGTAGGTGTCATATCGCTCTTGACCTGGGTAGAAGGTATCCGATGAGGCGGTGATACCAATGTAGGTTTGCTGGCCACTGGCTTTTGCGGCGTTGTAAAGTGCGGTGGTGCAGGCAAAATCAGCTACGGCTGGGTATTCTAATGGTGCAAAATGTTGGCTGGCACCGTCTAAACGTACCGCACCCGTGGTGACTAAAATATCGCCAACGTTAATGTGGGGTTGAATGGCGCCAGTAGTGCCGATGCGCAAAAAAGTGCGCACGCCGAGTTGGGCTAATTCTTCCACCGCAATCGACACTGACGGCCCGCCGATGCCAGTGGAGCAGACCACCACAGGGTGATTGTTGACATAGCCCAGCCACGAGGTGTATTCGCGGGTGGAGGCTAAAAAAGTTGGGTTATCCATTTTTTGTGCGATGCGCTCAACGCGTGCAGGGTCGCCTGGCACAATCGCCACTTTCGCACCCTTGAGATCGGCTTTAGTTAAGCCTAAGTGAAAAACATCTGCCATAATTATATCCTCTTATTATTGTTGTTAAAAATCGGGTCAGTCTATCGCAAAGTGCGGTCAAAAACTGAGAGCTGGCTCAAATTTTTATGGTTTGATGTCGCGCAAAATCGGGTTTTGCATTGAAATGAGCGTTTCAGTGGACTGAATTTCATCAATCAGCTGAATTTTGCTCGCCAGCACATGGTGGAGCTCTTCAATGGTGTGTGTCATCACTTTGATAAAAATTGAGTAGTTGCCTGTAGTGTAGTAGGCTTCCACTACTTCATCAAAGCTGTCGAGCTTTTTGATCACAGTGTCGTAGTCTTTCGCGCTTTTTAAAATAATGCCGATAAAGCAGCACACATCATAGCCGAGCTTGCGCTCGTTCAACCGCACTTTGGTGCCTTCAATCACGCCCGATTGGCGCATTTTTTCCACCCGCACATGAATGGTGCCTGGGCTGACACCAAATTGTTTGGCCATTTCGGCATACGGGGTGCGCGCATCTTTGGTTAAAACCCGTAAAATTTGTTGATCGAGTGCATCAATTTGACCGAATGATTGCATTTTTGGCTCCGTTATTGATTTTTATTCAAAAATAATAGGCATATTTTATATGATTTCTATATAATAGCAAAAAACTTTAAAAAAATCTTGGTAAGATTGCTTTTTGTATTGAATAAGGCTAAAAAAATTAGATAATAACTGCAGTTTTAACCCAATGAGTAAAAATAATATGAAAAAATCATTTATCTTACAACAACAAGAAATCAGTTTTGTGAAAGACACTTTTGCGCGTAAATTGCGCGAACATTTGGGCATTGTGGAAGTGACAGGCCCACTGTTGAGCCAAGTTGGCAATGGTATGCAAGATAATTTATCTGGCGTTGAAAATGCGGTGCAAGTGAAAATCCGTCAAATTCACGGCTTGCGCTTTGAAGTAGTGCATTCGTTGGCAAAATGGAAACGCCACACGTTAGCGCGCTTTGATTTCCAACCCGGTGAAGGGCTTTATGTCAACATGATTGCACTGCGCCCTGATGAAACCAGCCTTGACCGCACGCACTCTGTGTTTGTGGATCAATGGGATTGGGAAAAAGTGATCCCTGAAGGTCGCCGTAATTTGGATTATTTGAAAGAAACCGTGCGCGAAATTTATGCCGCCATGCGTGAAACCGCACTTTTGGTGGAAGAAAAATACGGCACTAAGAGCTTTTTGCCTGAAGACATTACGTTTGTCCACAGCGAAGAGTTAGTCAAACGTTTTCCGAATATGAACGACAAAGAGCGTGAAAGCGCAATTTGTAAAGAGCACGGTGCGGTGTTTTTGATTGGTATCGGCGGCGAATTGTCTGATGGCAAACCGCATGATTTGCGTGCGCCAGACTACGACGACTGGACAACCCCAAGTGAGGGAGAGTACAAAGGCCTCAATGGCGATATTTTGGTGTGGAACCCTGTGATGCAATCGGCGTTTGAAATTTCATCAATGGGCATTCGTGTGGACGAAACCGCGTTGCGCAAACAGCTTGCCATCAGTGGCACGGAAGATCGCCTTGAATTGCCATGGCACCAAGATTTGGTCAACGGCAAGTTGCCATTGTCGATCGGTGGTGGCATTGGACAATCTCGTATGGCGATGTTGTTGCTGCAAAAAGAACACATTGGCCAAGTGCAATCAAGCGTGTGGCCAAAACAAGTCACTGACGAGTTTGAAGACATTTTATAATCGAACCTTCAACCGCACTTTTCACTAAAGTGCGGTTTTTTTCTGCCTAAGCTGACAAAAGTGGCTGCTTGCTTTATGATAGCCCTGATTTAGGGAGAGTATTATGACACTGTGGCAGCTATTATTTTCATTTCGTGGGCGACTTAATCGCCTAGGGTTTTGGCAAGGTGTCGGCATTTGTGCGCTGGCGCTGGTGCTGATTGCCAATATTTTGCCACTGCCCGTCCTTTTTGCACAAACTCATACCGCACTTTTAGCCTCACTGATGCTAGCGTTGATCTGCTTTTGTTTTTGCGCCGTGGCGGTCAAGCGGCTACATGATCGCAACCGCTCAGGCTGGGCGGTGTGGATGATCGCGCTGCCGATTTTGGGTTATATCCTCTCACAACAGGCCACTGGCGCAATGGCGTGGGCGTTAGGGCGCTTCTTTCCGCTGTTTTTTGTGACCTTATTCGTGCTCGATTGGGGTGTGTTTTTGGGCAAAAACGAACCTAACCGCTACGGTGCGCGCGGAGTATCATTAAAATGGAAAGACTAACGCGTTATTGCCTTGCGGCATTGTTGGCGTTGTGTTTAACGGGCTGCATTGCCACAGGCGAGCGAAAACTGGCGTTTGTGGATACACACGGTCAGGCGCAGGTGGTGGAATTTAGTGGCGAAAAGCCAACCATTTCAGCGCATATCCATGGGCAAACGCTCGCGTTGCAGCAGCTTGGTGGGCATCAGATTGTCGTGGTGATTAACCACCAAAGTACACCGCTGCGCGCGCTGCGTACGCACGCCATTTCTCAGCTCACGCTGTATGAAATCGCCCCTGCGGGCTTTATTGACATGTTTGATGTTCAGCACGCCAACCTTTGTCAGGCGTATTTAGCCCACAAGTCGATGAATGTTTCACATGCGTTGAGTTTTGGCATTCGTGAACTTCAGGCAGTAAAGCAGCGACCGCACTTTTGGGGGCAATGGCAGCTTAAAGATGATACACTAGCCCACAGCAAGCCAATTTATCTCCAGCGTGAACAGCTTTCGTCAGCGGAGGCCACGCGCCTTGTTGTGGGCAGCGCGCGTAAATTGGCGTCTTTTTTAACCTATCTATGCCAACCATAAGGCATAAGTGAGCAGCAATGGAACTCAATTATCACAAAACCCATTTTTTGATGAGTGCGCCAGATATTCGGCATTTGCCCGACGACAGCGGCATTGAAATTGCCTTTGCAGGGCGCTCTAATGCAGGCAAATCCACTGCATTGAATGTGTTGACCAATCAAAAAAATCTTGCGCGCACCTCAAAAACACCAGGGCGAACGCAACTGATTAATCTCTTTGAAGTCGAACCCGAGTGCAAAATTGTCGATTTGCCAGGCTATGGCTATGCTGCTGTGCCTGAGAAAATGAAAATTCAATGGCAGCAGGCGCTGGGAGAATATTTGCAAAAACGTGCGTGTTTAGGGGGCGTGGTGATTTTAATGGATATTCGCCACCCGCTGAAAGATTTGGATCAGCAAATGCTACAATGGGCGGTCAGTGCCAATTTGCCAGTGTTATTGCTGTTAACGAAAGCCGACAAAGTCAGCCAAAAAGAGCGCAGCAAGCAGATTAAAATGGTGCGTGAGGCGATTTTACCGTTTCAAGGTGACGTGCAGGTAGAAGCCTTTTCCAGCCTCAAAAAATTGGGCGTGAGCACACTTTCTGCAAAATTAAATCAATGGTTTGCGCCATTACTGGTAGCACAAGCATAAAGTGCGGTTAATACAGGATAAAATTATGTTAAATAAAATAATGGATTACATTCCAGGGCTAATATTGGCAGGTATCATTACAGCATTGGCATTTTGGTTAAATGCTAACCACATCGGTGCCAGCATTGGTATGAGTGCGCTTACTTTTGCCATTTTGCTTGGCATGTTGGTGGGCAATACCGTCTATGGTCGCGTGGCGAATACCTGCCATAGCGGCATCACCTTTGCCAAAGGCATTTTGTTGCGTGCAGGAATTGTGCTTTACGGCTTTCGTATCACGTTTCAACAAATTGATGCAGTGGGGCTGAACGCCATTGCCAGCGATGCCATCATGCTGATCAGCACTTTCTTTTTAACCTTTTATCTGGGTTACAAATGGCTGAAAATCGACAAGCAAATTGTCTATCTCAGTGCCGCGGGTTGTAGCATTTGTGGTGCAGCCGCGGTGATGGCAAGTGAGCCTGTGGTGCGTGGGGAATCTCACAAAGTGGCGGTGGCAATTGCCATTGTGGTGATTTTCGGTACCATTGCGATGTTTGTTTACCCGATTTTGTATCCTTACATGACACAATATCTCAGCGATCACCAGTTCGGGATTTATATTGGCTCGAGTGTGCATGAAGTGGCACAAGTTTACGCCGCAGGGGGCAATATTAACCCACTGGTCGCCGATGATGCGGTAATCACCAAAATGATTCGCGTAATGATGCTCGCGCCGTTCTTGCTGGTGCTTTCTTATGCGCTGGCGAAAGAAAGTGCGGTTGGGGGCACGCGTAAAATTAACATTCCATGGTTTGCGGTGTTTTTTATTTTGGTGGCTGTGCTGAATTCTTTCCCTATCGTGCCTGCGCCGATTGTGCATTGGCTGGTTGAGTTGGACGGCATTTTGTTGATGATGGCAATGGCCGCCCTTGGCGTGACCACCCACATTGGCGCCATTAAACAAGCGGGTGCCAAACCGTTGGTGCTGGGCTTGCTGGTGTTTATCTGGTTGGTTGTTGGCGGTTTTGTCGTCAATGTGGCGATGCAGCAAGTGTTTTAACAGACGGGGGTGAGATGAAAAAATGGACCGCACTTTTCAGTCTCTTACTCTTGGCTGCGCTTGGCGCGGGCGTTTGGGTGTATCAGCAAGTAAATGCGTTGGCCCACAGCCCTATTCACGCCACGCCTGAGCAGCTGCTGACTATTAAAAAAGGCACCACAGGTAAAAAACTCGGCGAGTATTTGCACGCCCAAGGGGTGATTGACGCAAGCCCGTTTTTTCCCTTGCTGTTGAAACTGCAACCTGAGTTGGCGGCCGTCAAAGCGGGCACTTATTCCTTGCAGGGCATCAGAGACTTAAGCGAGCTGTTGCGTTTGTTTGCCAGTGGCAAAGAAGCGCAATTTGCTTGGCGTGTCGGCGAGGGAGATACGGCAAAGCAAGTGCTGGCCAGTTTGACGCAAGCACAGCATTTAACCCAAGATGAAGGGCAAGATGAAACCGCACTTTATCGCCTGTTAGCCTTGCCTGAGGGCAGCCCTGCGAAGCTCGAGGGCTGGCTTTACCCTGACACCTATCACTACACCGCCAACTCAAGCGCACTGGCGCTGCTAAAACGTGCAAGCGATAAAATGCAAACCGCACTTTCCCGTGCGTGGGCGGCGCGCGAGACGAATTTGCCGTTAAAAACGCCCTATGAACTGTTAATTCTCGCCTCCATTGTGGAAAAAGAGACCGCGCTGGATGACGAACGTGCGCAGGTGGCGGCGGTGTTTATCAATCGGCTGCGCAAAAATATGCGCCTGCAAACCGACCCTACCGTGATTTACGGCATGGGGGCGCGCTATCAAGGCAACATTCGCCGCGCGGATC
This sequence comes from Spirabiliibacterium pneumoniae, assembly GCF_014884995.1. GTDB lineage: Bacteria > Pseudomonadota > Gammaproteobacteria > Enterobacterales > Pasteurellaceae > Spirabiliibacterium > Spirabiliibacterium pneumoniae. Next base: position 380,306 of record NZ_JABMII010000004.1, on the reverse strand, counting down.
TCAATGAAGTCACCGCGTATAACACTTATCAAATCGACGGCTTGCCACCAACGCCGATTGCCATGCCCAGTGAGGCATCATTGCACGCGGTGGCACATCCAGCGCAAACGAGTGCATTGTATTTTGTGGCCAATGGGCAAGGCGGGCACACGTTTAGCGCCACGCTTGGCGATCATAACCGCGCGGTGGCGCACTATTTACAGCAATTACGGAAACAAAAACATGACAAAGCCACAAGGTAAATTTATTGTGCTTGAAGGCCTAGAAGGCGCGGGTAAAACCACCGCGCGCGAGGCGGTGGTGCAAGTGCTTTTGGAACTGGGCGTGCATGATGTGGTTTTCACGAGAGAACCTGGTGGCACGCCGTTGGCGGAAAAATTGCGCGCGCTGATTAAACACGGTGTGGACGGCGAAGAGGTGTGCGACAAGGCAGAATTATTAATGCTTTATGCCGCGCGTATTCAGCTGGTGGATAATGTGATTAAGCCCGCATTAGCCAGCGGTGCATGGGTGCTAGGCGATCGTCACGATCTCTCATCACAAGCCTATCAAGGCGGTGGGCGAGGGCTTGACCGCACTTTGCTCGAACGCTTGCGTGAGGCCATTTTGGGCGAATTTAAACCCGATTTGACGTTGTATCTCGACATTGACCCCGCGCAAGGATTATCGCGCGCCCGTTCGCGCGGTGAACTGGATCGTATAGAGCGTGCTGAGCTGAGCTTTTTTGAACGCACGCGCGCACGCTATTTGGAGCTGGTGGCGCAAGATGCTAATGCCGTGATCATTGACGCAGGGCAAGGGCTGGAAAATGTAACCGCAGCAGTGCAAAGTGCGGTTAGGGCGTGGTTTGCCAAGGTGATGGTGTGATGTATCCGTGGCTTGAGCCGACCTTTGCTGCCATTGACCGCACTTTTATGCAGCAACACGGTCATCACGCGTTGCTGCTTAATGCCGAGCGCAACCTTGGCGTGGAGCAGCTGCTTGAGCGCATCGCGCAAGGCATTTTGTGTCGCCAAGCGCCAGCGCTTGAGGCGTGTGGGCAGTGCCATGATTGCCAGTTATCGGCTAGTATAAACCACCCCGATTGCCACCGTTTGACTTGTGAGGCAGGCAAAACGGTGAGTGTTGAGCAGGTGCGAGAGGTGATTGTGCAGTTGCAAAATCACGCCCAACAAGACGGCAATAAAGTGGTGCTGATTCCCCAAGCGGAAAAACTCACCGAATCGGCAGCCAATGCGCTGTTGAAAACCTTAGAAGAGCCGCGCGATAACACCTATTTTTTATTGGCAGCCGATCTCAGCCAGCCGTTGATGGCCACTATTTACAGCCGCTGTCAGGTGTGGACGATTGCCGCACCGAATGCGCAGCAGGGCGAGGATTGGCTCGTCACGCAAGGGGTTGCGCCACAAGACGCGCAGGTGGCATTGAAACTCTCTGCCCATCGCCCTTTGCAGGCGCTGGCAATGATTCAAACGGCGCAATTAGCCAACCGTAAAACCTTTTTGCGCGCGTTTTGGGCGTTTTCCCAAACGCGTGACGTGATGGCGTTTTTGGAGCACTTTGCGCTGAACGACAATGCACTGCTTGATGGGCAACTGGCGTGGCTTGAAAGTGTGTTTGCCGATTGCATAAAGTGCGGTTTAAACATCCGCGAAGGCTGGGTGAATAGCGATCTCACGCCAGGGATTCAGCGCTTGATGGCGCGCTATACGCCTGCGCATTTTATCAATGCTTGGCAGCAGGTTAGCCAATTGCGCCGTGATTTACGCGACATTAGCGCGGTTAACAGCTCGCTGCTGGTGCTGGATTTTCTCACCAAATTAATAACAGATGTATTTGAGGTTTAAGTGTTTATTGTAGATTCCCACTGTCATCTCGACAGTCTTGATTATGAAAATATTCATCACGATATTGATGATGTACTGGCCAAAGCGCAAGCGCGCGAGGTGCGCCATGTGTTGTCGATTGGCACCACTTTGGCAGGCTTTGAAGCGATGTATCCCAACTTGTCAGCGCGTGAGAATGTGTCGCTGTCTTGCGGCGTACACCCGCTGAACATTGATGATGAACCCTTTGATCGCGCGCGTTTAGTACAGCTTGCAAGTCACCCTAAGGTGGTTGCTATAGGGGAGTGTGGGCTGGATTATCATTACAGCGCAGACAGCAAGCGCGAGCAGCAGCACATTTTTGCCGAGCAGGTGGCGGTTGCGAATGAAGTGCATAAGCCGCTGGTTATCCACACCCGCGAGGCGCGTGAAGACACCATGGCGATTTTGCGCGAAGGCAATGCGCAAAAGTGCGGTGGCGTGCTGCACTGTTTTACGGAAAATCAATGGATGGCGGAGCAAGCGCTGGCGATCGGGTTTTATATTTCGGTTTCAGGCATCATCACCTTTCGTAATGCGCAAGACATTCGTGATGTGATTGCAACCGTCCCACTTGAGCGGCTTTTAGTGGAAACTGACTCGCCTTATCTCGCCCCTGTGCCGTACCGCGGCAAACAAAATCAGCCTGCGTATGTGCGCGAGGTGTGTGATTATGTTGCCACCCTTAAGGGGGTGAGTGTCGAGCAGCTCGCAGAGATCACCACCGAGAATTTTGAGCGCCTCTTTCAGTGCAAAGTGCGTTAGTTTTTAGCGCGCTTATGTTAAACTAAGCGAATGCAGCATTGTCACCAAGGAGTTAGTCATGCGTCGTTTTATTTCATTATTTTTTATTTTAGTCACGTTAATCATTCATGGCGTGTTATTTGCAGGGGTAAATTTTTTCTTCCCACATTATCAAGTGGCGAATGTGTCTGGAGTGGAAGTGAAACGCGTGGATAAAGACGGCCCGATCACCAAGGCAAACCCTGCCGACGGCCCAACCCGTGATGTCTATTATGTTTACACCCAAAAACCAGGCACCGACAAAGTGATGGTGTATCGTAACGAAGACACCCGCTGGGGATTCCCATTTTATTTCAAATTCAATTCCGCTGATTTACAAGCTAAAGCCTCAGCCTTTGCTGCGGAGAAAAAGCTCGTGCAAATCAAATACTACGGCTGGCGGATTGTGATGTTTGACGAGTTCCGCAATATGGTTTCCATCAAAGCCGTTGAACCTGGCACCGAACCAGGCTGGCCTATTGCCAGTTATGTGGCGTATATTTTCTTGCTCCTCACTTTGTTTTTATCTATCCAGTTTATTCGCGGCTGGTTTGTCAGCGAACGACGTTAGGGAACGTGAACAAAGCAATAAAAAGTGCGGTTTGACCGCACTTTTGTTTTATGCGCAAAAATGGCGGATTAATTTTGCCAATAATTCGCGGGTGGGTTCAATAAATTTGGCGTCTAAAAATTCATCGGGTTGGTGGGCTTGTTCAATGGAGCCAGGGCCGAGCACCAGCGTTGGGCAAAGTGCTTGAATAAACGGTGCTTCGGTGCAGTAATTGACCGTATCTGCTTTTTCGCCGACCAATTTTTCCACCACCTGCACCACTTGTGCGCTGTGTTCGCACTCATAACCTGGAATCGGTTCATAAAGTGCGGTCAGTTGCACGCGATCGCCCCAGCGATCCATCAATGGCGCAAGGGCCTGCTGCATCATGTCGTTTAAATCTTCCAATTTTAAATTCGGCAGTGGGCGGATGTCGAATTGCAACTCACAGCACGCACAAATGCGATTGAGCGCATCACCGCCGTGGATATTGGCTAAATTCATCGTCGGATAAGGAATTGCAAATCCATTATGGTGAAAATGGCTTTTCAAGTGATTGCGCAGATCAATGAGTTTGGCGGTAGCCTCGTGCATAATTTCGATCGCATTCACGCCAACGTCAGGGTTGCTTGAATGCCCTGATTTGCCCGTCACCCGAATTGCGCTGCCAATGTAGCCTTTGTGCGCACGAATAGGTTTAAGTGAGGACGGCTCGCCGATAATCGCACAATCAGGGCGAATGTGGGCGTGCTTGGCAAAGGTGCGTGCGCCGAGCATGGTGGTTTCTTCATCGGCGGTGGCAAGAATGCGCAGTGGCTTTTTGAGCTGTGTTAAATCCATATTGGCGAGTGTGTCCACAATAAAGGCGAAAAAGCCTTTCATATCGGCGGTACCAAGCCCGTAGAATTTGCCGTCTTTTTCCGTGAGGGTGAAAGGGTCTGAGTGCCAGCGCCCTTCATCAAAAGGCACGGTATCACTGTGGCCTGCCAGTAATAAACCACCTTCGCCTTCGCCGAGGGTGGCGAGTAGGTTGAATTTACTGCGTGAGGTTGCAATCGGTAATATCTCACAGCGAAAACCTAAACTTTCCAGCCAAGTGGCAAGGGTTTCAATCAACACACGGTTGCTGTTGTCTTCTTCCGCCACGAGGCTGGAGACGGTGTTTTGTGCAATCAATGTGCGGTAGAGTTCAAGAAAAGGCGGTAAGCTCATAAAATCTCCTGATAAAAATCATTGCACCAACATACTCAATTTTGCCTGTGCTCGCAATAAAATTTCTGTGAGTGTGGCAATATCAACAAAATTAGTTACAATATTGAAAATTCATTAAAAAAAGAGGGCTTGAGATGTTAAACGCGGTAATTATTGGTGCAAGTGGCTACACAGGCGCAGAGCTTGCGCGCATTTTAACGCATCACCCTGAATTTAATTTGACCGCACTTTATGTTTCACGCCAAAGCGCCGATGCGCATCAGCCATTAAGTGCGCTTTATCCGCAGCTTGCTCACTGTGTTGAGTTGCCATTACTGCCGCTTGAAAATGTGTCAGCGGTGGCAGAGCAGGCAGATGTGGTATTTCTCGCCACCGCCCACGAAGTCAGCCACGATCTCGCACCGCACTTTTATGCTAAAGGCTGCCAAGTGTTCGATCTTTCTGGTGCCTTTCGTGTTAATAATCGTGAATTTTACCCGCAATTTTATGGCTTTTCGCATCAATATCCTGAATTATTGCAAAGTGCGGTTTATGGGCTGCCAGAGTGGACGGGTGCACGCATTGTGCAAACTAATTTGGTTGCGGTGGCAGGCTGCTACCCAACAGTATCGCAACTCTGCCTTAAACCCTTGATTGAAGCTGGCCTGCTCGATGATAATGTGCTGCCTGTGATCAACGCTGTGAGCGGTGTGAGTGGCGCAGGGCGTAAGGCTAGCTTAAAGAGTAGCTTTTGTGAAGTGAGCCTGCAACCCTACGGTGTGTTTAACCACCGTCACCAACCCGAAATTGCCACTCATCTTGGGCGGGAGGTGATTTTTACACCGCACTTGGGCAATTTTAAACGGGGCATTTTGGCGACCATCACCGCCAAACTCGCACAAGGCGTGAATGAAAGTGCGGTGCAACAAGCGTTTGAACAGGCTTATGCGAATGCGCCATTGGTGCGCCTGTGTTCAACGCTGCCAGCGGTGGCGCAAGTGCAGCAAACGCCATTTTGCGACATCGGATTTCGCGTGCAGCATGGGCACATTATTATTGTGGGGGCAGAAGATAATCTGCTGAAAGGGGCGGCGGCACAAGCGGTGCAGTGCGCCAATATTCGTAATCAATTTGAACAAACACTAGGATTAATCTAATGCAAACAGTGGTGTTGAAAGTCGGTGGTGCGCTGTTAGATAACCCTCAGGCGATGGACAATCTGTTGACCGCACTTTATGCTTTTCGCCAGCATGCACGTCACAAGGTCGTCATTGTGCACGGCGGCGGTGTGGTGGTGGACAATTTAATGGCAAGTTTGCATTTGCCCGTGCGCAAAAAACAAGGGCTGCGTATCACACCAAGCGACCAGATCAATGCGGTAACTGGCGCGCTGGCGGGCACCACGAATAAAACCTTGCTCGCCCAAGCGTTGCATAAAAATCTCAACGCCGTTGGGTTATGTTTGGGTGATGGCAACATGACACGTGCGCATCAATTTGATGTGGATTTAGGCCATGTGGCGCACGTTGCGCCAGGTGATGCCACTTTATTGCGCACACTGCTCAATGCGGGCTTTTTGCCGTTGATTAGCTCCATTGGCATTGACAGCCGTGGGCGGTTAATGAACGTGAACGCAGACGACGCGGCGGTGTGCATCGCCACATTATTATCGGCGCGGTTGGTGTTGCTTAGTGATGTTGAAGGCGTGTTAGACAGCCAAGGGCAACGTTTGCCACAGCTTAATCGTGGCGAGATTGATCAGTTAATTCAGCGCGGCGTGATCACAGGTGGCATGGCGGTGAAAGTCAATGCCGCATGGCAGGCTGCGAAAAATTTAGGTGGCGCGGTGAATATCGCCAGTTGGAAAAACAGCGACCAGCTGACCGCACTTTTGCGCGGCGAGCTAGTGGGCACAACAATTCAAGCAAATTAATTAAGAGGACTCGATTATGGCATTATGGGGGGGGCGTTTTACCCAAGCAGCAGACGCGCGATTCAAACAATTTAATGACTCGTTGCGTTTTGATTATCGGCTCGCCGAGCAGGATATTGAAGGCTCGATTGGCTGGTCAAAAGCACTGGTCAACGTCGGCGTGTTAAGCGCACAAGAGCAAGCTACTCTTCAAAGTGCACTTGAGCAATTGCACCGCATTGTGGCGGACAATCCAGAAATCATCTTGCAAGATGATCACGAAGATATTCACAGCTGGGTAGAGAGCAAACTGATCGAGCGTGTGGGCGATTTGGGTAAAAAACTCCACACTGGCCGTTCGCGCAATGACCAAGTGGCGCTGGATATTAAACTGTGGTGCAAACGCCAAGTCACCGAACTGCAAAAGGCGATCCGCGCATTGCAACGCCAGCTTGTTGCCACCGCAGAAAAAACACAAAGTGCGGTCATGCCAGGCTACACCCACTTGCAACGCGCACAGCCGGTGACCTTCGCTCACTGGTGCTTGGCCTATTTTGAAATGCTTGATCGTGATTATTCACGCCTGCGTGATGCTTATCAACGCATGAACACCTGCCCATTGGGCTGCGGCGCGTTGGCAGGCACAGCGTATGCCGTTGATCGTGAGCAGCTCGCGCGCGATCTTGGCTTTGATAGCGCTACCAACAACAGTTTAGACACAGTGTCTGACCGCGATCATGTTTTGGAACTGCTCTCTATTGCCAGCATCAGCCAAGTGCATCTTTCGCGCTTTGCCGAGGATTTGATTATTTTTAACAGCGGTGAAGCCAATTTTGTAGAACTTTCCGATCGCGTCACCTCAGGCTCATCACTGATGCCGCAGAAGAAAAATCCAGACGCTTGTGAATTAATTCGTGGCAAAACTGGGCGTGTGGTGGGCGCATTAACAGGCATGCTGGTCACCATGAAAGGGTTGTCGTTGGCGTATAATAAAGATATGCAAGAAGACAAAGAGGGCATTTTTGATGCACTCGACAGCTGGCACGCCTGTTTAGACATGGCGGCGCTGGTGCTTGATGACATTAAAGTTAACGTGGAAAAAACCAAAGACGCTGCACTCAAAGGCTATTCCAATGCCACCGAACTGGCGGATTATTTAGTTGCCAAAGGCATTCCATTTCGCGATTCGCACCACATCGTGGGTGAGGCGGTGGTGTATGCCATCGCGCAAGGTAAAGCGTTGGAAGAACTGAGCGTGCAGGAGTTCCAGCAGTTTAGCTCAGTGGTGAGTGATGATGTTTACACCGCACTTTCACTCGATTCTTGCCTTGCACAGCGTTGTGCCAAAGGGGGCGTGGCGCCAGAGCGGGTGGCGGAGGCGATTGAGGGTGCTAAAGTGCGGTCAGGGCAGGATTAATGCAAAAACAGCCATTAGACGAACTTGATCTTAACCAAGAGATCGCCAAAATCCATTGGCACGAGTTGCAAGTGCATTTTGCGCGTGGGCGCGTGATTTATATCGCCCCTAAGTTAGATTTGGTACATGTGGCTCAGCAAATGCTGCAAGACGACAGTCAAGCCATTGCCTCGCTTATTGAACAAGGGAAAATTCATGCTGTGACCGCCGAGCAGGCGCAAACGTTTTACGCTCACAATCAAACCCTATGGGCGGTGGTGTTGCCGCCTTGGGTGTTGGTGCAAGACATTGCAAAGGTGCAATAAAATAGACAGGAGAGAATATGACATTTCATTGCGCATTTCGTGCAGTGGTCTCAGATTTAGACGGCACATTGCTCAATGCTCAGCATTATGTAGGTGATTTCACCATTGAAACACTGCAACGCCTTGAGCAGCATGGCGTGGACATTGTGTTGGCAACGGGGCGCAGCCAGCCTGATGTGGCGGGCATTATCAAGCGCATTGGGTTAAAACGTGGCGTGATGATTACCTCTAACGGTGCGCGCATTCACGATATTTCGGGCAACTCGCTGTATGCCCAATTTTTGCCAGAAGCCATCGCCCAACAGCTGGTGCAAGTGCCATTTGATCGGCACAATGTGGTGATGAACGCATACCAAAACGGGCAGTGGTACATCAGCCAAGCCGTGCCCGAATTTGAACGTTTTTTTAAAGATTCGGGGTACAGCTACACCGTGGTGGATTTTGCCAGCCACCCCCTAACTGATTGTGAAAAAGTCTTTTTTATTGCCCGTGAAAGCGCATTTTTAGAGCCAATTGAGCATACGGTGCGCGCCCAGTTAGGTGATGAGGTCAGCATCACGCATTCAGGCCCACGCTGTGTAGAATTTATGCAAAAAGGCGTAAGCAAAGCCGCCGCGTTGACCGCACTTTTAGCCCATCGAGATTATGATTTGAGCGCGTGTGTCGCCTTTGGCGACGGGCTTAATGACCTTGCTATGCTGCAAGAAGTGGGCAAAGGCTGCGTAATGGGTAACGCCGACCCTCGTCTTAAAGCCCAAGCAAAAGGGCTGCTACATATCGGCACTAACAGCAATGAATCGGTTGCCAGTTTCTTGCGCGCACATTTTGGCGTTTAACCGCACTTTGGGGGAAAAATGAAATGGGTACTGCTTATCGCCCTTGGCGCAAGTCTTGGGGCGGTGTGTCGTTGGTTGCTATCAATCTGGCTTAATCCACTTGGCGAGCATATTGCCGTTGGCACATTGGTGGCGAATGTCATCGGCTGCTTTATTATCGGGCTTGCTATGGCAGCATTTTTCAGCCACCCAGCCACCAGTGCTGAGCTGCGCGTGTTTTTAGTCACAGGTTTTCTCGGCAGCTTAACCACTTTTTCGTCATTTTCTGGTGAAGTGGTCGAAAAGCTATTAAGCGACAAGTGGTTAAACGCCTTTGGCGTGATTGCCATGCACCTCGGGCTAGGGCTGGCGTTCACCGCACTGGGCTATGGATTGTGGCGCTGGTTAAATTAAAAAACCGCACTTTGAAAGTGCGGTTTTTAGTAGGCTAAAAGTGTATTATTTTCGCTTTTCAGGCCCGTAGTAGGCATCAGTAAGAATGTCAATCATATCGTCAACTAGTGGCAAGCGAGGGTTGGCAGGTGAACATTGATCTTCAAACGCCAGCAAGGCAATTTCACGGCGTGCGTCAAGCCAGGTTTGCTCATCCAAGCCTTGCGCTTTGAACGACATCTCAATGCCAACCTTTTGTGCCAATTCGGTACAGGCTTTAGCAAATGATTCCACCCCTTCTGCTGGTGTGCTGGCAGGCAGGCCAAGCATTTTGGCGATGTCTTGATATTTCACATCCGCTTTGTAGAAGTTGTATTTCGGCCAAGTCGCCGTTTTTTGCGGACGTGTGCCGTTGTAGCGAATGACGTGTGGCATCAAAATCGCATTGGTGCGCCCATGTGGGGTGTGGAAGTGTCCACCAATTTTGTGCGCCAATGAGTGATTCATGCCCAAAAAGGCGTTGGCAAACGCCATGCCCGCGATGGTGGAGGCATTGTGCATCCGCTCACGCGCTTCAGGGTCTGATGCGCCGTTTTTTACAGATCGTTCTAAGAATTCAAACACCAGTTTAATCGCTTGCAGCGCCAGCCCGTCAGTGAAATCATTCGCCAAGGTGGAAACATAAGCCTCGGTGGCGTGAGTGAGCACATCAAGCCCCGTATCGGCCGTGACTTTCGCAGGCACGGTCATGGTGAAGGAAGAATCCACAATCGCCACAGTCGGGGTGAGGGAGTAGTCAGCGATTGGGTATTTTTTATCCCCTTCAGTAATCACCGCAAATGGAGTCACTTCAGAGCCAGTGCCCGAAGTGGTTGGAATGCCCACAAAGCGGGCTTTGCGGCCTAATTCTGGGAATTTGAACGCCCGTTTGCGGATATCCATAAATTTTTGCACCAAATCGCGGAAGTCCACTTCTGGTTGTTCATAGAAAAGCCACATGACTTTTGCCGCATCCATTACAGAGCCACCACCAAGGGCGATAATAGTATCAGGACGGAAACTACGCAATAGCTCGGTTCCACGGCGTACGGTTTCAATGCTTGGGTCTGGTTCCACATCGGCAAATAATTGATAGGTTACACTGTTGCGGCGAAGGTTTAATTGAGCAACCACTTTCTCTACAAAGCCGAGATCGACCATGGAACGATCGGTGACGATAACCGCTTTTTCAACACCTTTCATGGATTTTAAATATTGAATTGAGTCGCGCTCAAAATAGATTTTTGATGGCACTTTAAACCACTGCATGTTATTTCTCCGTCTGCCCACACGTTTAATATTTAAAAGATTGACTGCACTTACGTTGTTGCCCACGGAATTTTTACCGTAGGTGCCGCAGCCCAACGTGAGTGATGGCAAGAACGAGTTATACACATCACCAATGCCGCCAAATGTGGATGGTGAGTTCCAAATCACACGAATAGCTTTGACCAATTTACCAAAGTTTTTCGCCAGTTCGGCATCTTGTGTGTGAATGGCAGCCGAGTGACCAAGCCCATGAAATTCCACCATTTGCTCTGCCATTTTCAGGCCTTCTTCGGTGTTGTTCGCTTTTAAAATTGCCAGAACGGGAGAGAGTTTTTCCCGTGTTAATGGTTCTTTTGGCCCCACTTCAGCACACACTGCCGCTAAAATATTGGTTTTTTCAGGTACAGAAAAGCCCGCTTGTTCGGCAATCCAATGGGCGGATTTGCCCACCACATTAGGGTTTAATTTCGCCCCTGCGCAGTTTTGGCTATTGGCTTTCGCGCCGAAAATAAATTCTTCTAACAGCGTTTTTTCTTTTTTATTCACAAAATAAACGCCGTAGGATTTCAACTCTGCGATAAAATCATCGTAGATTTCTTTGTCGATAATGGCTGCTTGCTCACTGGCACACACCATGCCATTGTCGAATGATTTCGACATCACAATATCGTGTGCCGCTTGTTGAATGTTGGCGGATTTTTCCACATAAGCTGGCACATTACCCGCACCGACGCCCAAGGCTGGCTTGCCGCAGGAGTAGGCCGCCTCCACCATCGCGTTACCGCCAGTTGCTAAAATAGTGGCAATGCCAGGGTGTTTCATTAATGCGCTGGTGCCTTCCATAGACGGCGTTTCAATCCATTGAATGCAGTTTTCTGGTGCGCCAGCTTTTACCGCGGCCTCGTAAACAATGCGTGCTGCGTGTGCAGAAGATTGCTGTGCTGAAGGGTGGAAGGCAAAAACAATTGGGTTACGGGTTTTCAAGGCGATCAGTGATTTAAAAATGGCGGTGGAAGTTGGGTTAGTGGTTGGTGTCACGCCACAAATAACGCCCACAGGATCGGCAATTTCAGTAATGCCCGTAACGTCATCTTCGCTGATCACGCCAACGGTCTTTAAATGGCGCATATTATTCACCACATATTCACAAGCGAACAAATTTTTCGTCGCCTTATCTTCAAACACCCCGCGGCCCGTTTCTTCAACCGCGTGCATGGCTAATGCACCGTGCTGATCCAACGCGGCTACGGAGGCTTTGGCGACAATGTAGTCCACTTGCTCTTGATTAAGCGCTCGGAATTGTTCCAATGCCGCCAAGCCTTTCTCAACCAGTTGGTTGACTTCGACTTGTGCTGGGCTAAGTTCAACGGATTGCGTTGTTGTTTTCATCAATTTCTCCTAAAAGTTTATGAATTATTTAACTGAGAAAAATTATAAAACGAGGAGGTTAAACGTGTCAGCACCCACTTAAACTGAAAACTGATTTAGATCAATAAAACAAAAAATTTCAAAATCGAAAAGCGATTGTGAAAAAACCGAGCGCACTTTACAATAGAATCTCACGACCAAGGAGCACTTTATGAATGACCAACAACGCCAGCAAGAAACTCGCAACATTATCGCCGATCTGCTCAACGATGGCAGTGACCCAACCGCACTTTATATCATCGAACACCACGTCTCCCACGAGGATTTCGACAAACTCGAAAAAATCGCCGTTGACGCTTTTAAAGCTGGCTTTGAGGTTTCAGAAGCAGAAGAACTTGAAGATGAGCAAGGCAAGCTCATATTTTGCTTTGACATCATCAGCGAAATTGAACTGAAAGCCGACCTTATCGACGCCCAGCAAACCCAACTCCTCCCGCTTATCGCCAAACACCAAGGCCACTACGACGGCTGGGGCACTTACTTCGAAGACCCCAACGCCGACGACGATGAATACGGCGATGATGGTGAGTTTTTTGAGAATGAGGATTGATTCTCATGTTCTTTAATGCCAAGTAAATGAATGCTTGGCATACTCAAATTCTAATAACTGATATGTTTTGTTTTTTTAATCAAATAATTAAATTTGTGATATTGATCAAAGAATGGATTTAATTTAAAGATTAATATTCCGCATGGATTCCGCATGGATTCCGCATGGATTCCGCATGGACTCCGCATGGATTCCGCATGGATCCATTAGGATTCTGCTTAGTTATTTACCTAAGGAGAATTTATGAAAAAATACCTTACAGCTGTTATAGCAAGCTCTGTTATGCTCACAGGATGTGCTACCATTATGGGTGAGGAAACTCAAACTGTTCAAATCAACAGTAATCCTGATGGCGCGACATATGTGATTAAAGACGAAAAAGATCAAGTTGTTCACAAAGGTGTAACCCCCTCTACAGCTACCTTAGTAAAATCTGACGGTTCCTACTTTGGTAAGAAAACATATACAATTTTTTTTAACAAAAAAGGTTATGGTGAAAGTGTATATCCTCTTAGAACATCTCCAAATGGATGGTACATTGGTGGAAACATTATCTTTGGTGGACTAGTTGGTTGGCTTATTGTTGATCCACTGAGTGGTAAAATGTACAACATAAGTCCTGAGCAAGTTAATGTCTCATTGGAAAAATAGTTCAATAAACTGCTTTTAATATTCTTGATTTTTGGATTAAAAGCCTAGCTACGCTAGGCTTTTTCTTATCTTATAACTTCGTGCTATTATGACGCTTTTAGATTGAAGGGCGTGTGATGATTTCGTTTCAGAATTTAACAGTAAAGCGTGGCGTTAATACGCTGTTGGAGAATGCCAGCGCATCGATTAATCCAGGGCAAAAGGTTGGGTTAGTAGGTAAAAATGGCTGCGGTAAGTCAACATTATTTGCGCTGTTAAAGGATGAAATTAGCCCAGAAAGTGGTGATATTCAATTGCCGAGCCAATGGGCGTTGGCGTGGGTGAATCAAGAAACGCCAGCACTGGATATCAGCGCGATAGATTATGTGTTGCAAGGCGACCGAGAATACATTGCTTTAAGCGAGGCGTTGGCGCAGGCGAATGAGAAAAATGACGGCGAACAAATTGCGCTGTTGCATGATAAACTTGACCAAATTGATGCTTGGACTATCCACGCACGTGCAGCAACACTGCTGCATGGTTTGGGATTTGAGAATACACAATTGCAAAGTGCGGTTAAGTCATTTTCTGGTGGTTGGCGGATGCGGTTGAATTTAGCGCAGGCCCTGTTGTGCCGCAGCGATTTGTTGCTGCTTGATGAGCCGACAAACCATTTGGATTTAGATGCGGTGATTTGGCTTGAGCGCTGGTTGAGCCGTTATACGGGCACGCTGGTGATCATCTCCCATGATCGGGATTTTCTTGATCCGATTGTGAATAAAATTTTGCATATTGAGCAGCAAACGTTGTTTGAATACACTGGTGATTATTCCTCTTTCGAGATTCAACGCGCCTCCAAATTAGCGCAACAACAGGCACTTTATCGCCAGCAGCAGCAAAAAGTGGCGCATCTTCAGCACTATATTGATCGTTTTAAAGCCAAAGCGAGCAAAGCTAAGCAGGCTCAAAGCCGAGTGAAGGCACTGGAAAAAATGGAGCGCATTGCGCCCGCCTATGTGGATAACCCTTTTCAGTTTGCTTTCCGTCCGCCGCTGTCACTGCCAAATCCAATCATCACCCTTGAGAAAGTGAATGCAGGGTATGGTGAGAAAACGATTTTAAATTCCGTTAAATTGAATTTAGTGCCAGGTTCCCGCATTGGGCTTTTGGGGCGCAATGGTGCAGGGAAATCGACATTAATTAAGCTGCTGGCTGGTGAGCTGACCGCACTTTCAGGTCAAGTGGGGCTGGCGAAAGGGGTGAAACTGGGCTATTTTGCCCAGCATCAGCTCGATACTTTGCGTGCGCAAGACAGTGCGCTATGGCATTTAACGCAAATCGCGCCAGATAAAACCGAGCAAGAGCTGCGTGATTATCTTGGTGGATTTGCGTTTCACGGTGACAAGGTAAAACAAGCTGTGGGTGAGTTTTCAGGCGGTGAAAAAGCGCGCCTTGTACTGGCGTTGATCGTGTGGCAGCGCCCGAATTTGTTGCTGCTTGATGAGCCAACTAACCACCTTGATTTGGATATGCGTCAAGCCTTGACGGAGGCGTTGGTAGATTATCAAGGCTCGTTGGTCGTGGTGTCGCATGATAGGCATTTGCTGCGCAATACGGTGGATGATTTTTATTTGGTGCATGATGGCTGCGTGGAGCCGTTTGATGGGGATATTGCCGACTATCAAAAATGGCTTAGTGAAGTCAATCTTGACGCCGTCAAAGCAGAAAAAGAAGATAAGCTGTTGTCAAAAGAGAGCAACTTCAACCGCAAAGAACAAAAGCGCTTAGAAGCGCAATTACGTCAGCAAACGGCTCCACTGCGCAAAAAAATCACGGCGCTTGAAACACAGTTAGCAAAACTCACAGACAATTTAGCAGCAATCGAGGCGCAATTGGCGCAGGGGGCGTTATATCAAGAAGAGAACAAATCTCAGCTGACCGCACTTTTAAGTGAGCAAGTGGCGGTGAAAAAACAATTGGAACAGGTGGAAAGTGATTGGCTGGAAAGTCAAGAATCGCTGGAGATGATGCTCGAGGCTAGCGAATCCGCCGACTGAGCACAGAGTTGCTGCGCTTGCGCTTAATGATAATCCGCCCTACCGCTTGGAAGCCTGCTTTGCAATAAAGCCGATAAGCCGCACGGTTGAGTGGATTGACTGCCAATACAATTTCATTGTATTGCGGTGAAAGATTATAAATCAGCGGGTCAAGATGCTGAGGGCGCAGTGATTGCAACGCAATGCCTCGACCTTGATAGTCAGGATTAATGGAAAATGAACGTAATAAGACAGCCTGATTATTTTCGGTGTAGGCTAATTTGTGGTGACTGCGATCAAGAATAAAAAAACCAACGGCTTTGTTATCACTTAATATTGAGACTGCCGTCATGCCACTTTCAAGCAGCAATGTCTTACCTTCAAACCATTGCCACGGTTGAAGGGTGTACTGTGCTTGATCTGGGGGTAATTGATAGTTCACAAGATCATCAAAATGTGAAAAATTGTATTTTTCAACGCGAATCATTATTGTTGTTTTGTCTGTTTTTACATCAATGTGTTTATTAAACGAGCATTAAGCCACAAATAGACAGAGATCGCAAGTGAACTTGGGCAATTAGTGCGATTGGTGAATAAGATGAGCGAAGTGATCGGCATGAAATCCACGGCTTGCCATAAAACGCCATGCTTTTTGTTGCGTTTTAAGATCAAGTGGTTGCGTGCTGAATTTTTTATTAAACATCTGCTCTGCAAGCGCAAACCAATCTATGTTCATCTCTTCAAAGCAAAGTGCGGTCAGTTGGCCGTCGATACCTTTTTGTTTTAGCTCTTGCGCGATACGCAATGGCCCGTAGCCACGCCGGGTACGAAAGCGGATAAAACTGTGGCAAAAGCGCTCATCACTTTGCCAGCGCTGTTGTTGGCAATGGGCGATCACCTCGTTGATGGTCTGTTCGTCGATGGCTTTTTGTTGCATTTTTTGTGCAAGCTCGTAGGCGGAGTAATCCCGACGCGTAAGCAAGCCAACGGCATAGTGAAGAGCAGCTTTATCCATGATGTATGTCAAAGTGCGGTTTGACCGCACTTTGCCTATTCTTCCACAAATTCCTCAACGGCTTCATCTTCGTCTGTTATCGCGGCAGTGAGCGCTTGCTGTGGATTTTCAAGAATTTCTTGACGTATTTTTTGCTCAATTTCTTGCGCAATAGCTGGATTTTCTTTCAAGAATTTAATGGAATTGGCTTTGCCTTGCCCGATTTTCTCGTTGTTGTAGGAATACCACGCACCAGCTTTTTTCGCAATTTTGTGTTGCACCGCTAACTCAAGCAATTCGCCTTCACGGGAAATGCCTTCGCCGTACATAATTTGAAACTCCGCTTGGCGAAATGGTGCGGCGACTTTGTTTTTTACCACTTTAACGCGGGTTTCATTGCCAATCACATTATCGCCTTCTTTTACCGCACCAGTACGGCGAATATCTAAACGCACAGAGGCGTAGAATTTCAGCGCGTTACCACCCGTGGTGGTTTCAGGGTTGCCAAACATCACGCCAATTTTCATCCGAATTTGGTTGATAAACACCACCAAGCAGTTGGCATTTTTGATATTACCTGTCAGTTTACGCAGCGCTTGAGACATCAAACGGGCTTGCAAGCCCATGTGGGAGTCTCCCATATCACCTTCGATTTCGGCTTTCGGTGTCAGGGCAGCAACAGAGTCAACGATGATGACATCCACCGCACCTGAACGCACTAACGCATCACAGATTTCAAGTGCTTGTTCGCCATTATCGGGTTGTGAAACTAAAAGTGCGGTTACATCAACACCTAATTTCGCCGCATAAATGGGGTCAAGGGCATGTTCGGCATCAATAAAGGCGCAGGTTTTGCCTGCTTTTTGTGCCTGTGCAATAACAGAGAGGGTGAGTGTGGTTTTACCTGATGACTCAGGGCCATAAATTTCGACAATCCGCCCCATCGGCAGCCCGCCAATCCCCAGCGCTAAATCCAAGCCTAGAGAACCAGTGGAAACCGCCTCAACGTCTAAGGTTTTATTATCGCCTAGCAGCATAATAGAACCTTTACCAAATTGTTTTTCAATTTGACCTAATGCGGCTTCAAGAGCTTTTTGTTTATTCTCGTCCATGGTGTCCTCAAATCGGTGTTTGTTAATGTCAACATATGAGCTGTATTATACTGTATAGTTATACAGTATCAAGAGCTAAAACGATCTTTTTTTGATTTTGTGAACTTTATTCCAAATTATGACGCTAGATCGCGGAGAAATATCCTAGTATGATTTGATTTTTAACCATTGAAGGTGCGCGCATGCCAAAAGACGATATGAGTCAACACACACCGATGATGCAGCAGTATTTGCGAATCAAAGCAGAAAATCCTGATGTTTTGCTGTTTTATCGCATGGGTGACTTTTATGAACTTTTTTATGATGATGCGAAAAAGGTCTCTCAACTGATTGATATTTCGCTCACCAAGCGCGGGCAATCGGCAGGCCAGCCGATTCCGATGGCGGGCGTGCCTTATCATGCCGTCGAAGGGTATTTGGCGAAATTGGTTAAATTGGGTGAATCCGTTGCAATTTGTGAACAAATCGGTGATCCCGCCACAAGCAAAGGCCCTGTGGAGCGCCAAGTGGTGCGTATCGTCACGCCTGGCACACTCAGCGACGAGGCTTTGCTGCCTGAGCGGCAAGACAACCTGATCGGGGCGTTGTATGCCAGCAAAAAGGGTTATGCCATCGCCACGCTGGATATGGCATCGGGGCGTTTTCAAATCAGTGAACATCAAGACAAAGCAGGCGTGAAATCCGCCTTGCAGCGCCTTAATGTCGCAGAATTGCTTTATCCTGAAACCTTTGATGATATGGCGTTGCTCGCACCTTATTCGGGTTTACGGCGTCGTGCCGAGTGGGAGTTTGATTATCAAAGCGCAATCGATCGCCTAACGCGCCAGTTTGGCACACAAGATCTCAGTGCGTTTGGTGTGCAGGAGGCAAAGTGCGGTTTGTGTGCGGCGGGCTGTTTGTTGCATTATGCGCAAGAAACGCAACGCACCGCACTTTTGCATATTCAATCCATTGAACTTATAAAATCCAGCGATTACATTGAGTTAGATTCTGCCACACGGCGTAATTTAGAACTGACTCAAAACTTAAGTGGCGGCACGGATTACACTCTTGCGTGGGTGCTGGATCATTGCATCACCCCGATGGGAAGCCGTTTATTAAAGCGTTGGATTCACCATCCCATTTGTCATCGTGAGCGGCTTTTGGCACGGCAAAACGTGATTAAAGCGGTACTGAGCGAGGATCACATTGAGCCTGTGCAGCGCCTGCTGCGTGAGGTGGGCGATATGGAGCGCATTTTGGCGCGTCTGGCTTTGCGCAGCGCGCGCCCTCGGGATTTTACTCGCCTGCGCGCGGCGTTGGCACAATTGCCAGAGATGAAGCGCATTTTAAGTGCCAACAAAACCAGCGCATTAGCCTTAATTTCGCGGAAGATCGACGATTTTACCGCACTTTTTGAGCTGTTAAGCCGTGCTATTGTGGAAATGCCACCGCTGTTAATTCGTGACGGTGGCGTGATCGCTGCGGGTTTTAACGCTGAACTGGATGAATGGCGCGCGTTGAGCGCAGGTGCAACGCAATTTTTGCAAGATTTAGAAACGCGTGAGCGTGAACGTACGGGGTTAGACAGCCTGAAAATTGGCTACAATGCAGTGCATGGCTACTTTATTCAACTCAGCCGCAGTCAAGCGCAGCGTGCTCCCATTCACTATGTGCGTCGGCAAACATTAAAAAATGCCGAGCGTTATATTATCCCTGAGCTGAAAACCTATGAAGATAAAGTGCTGAAAGCCAAAGGTGCTTCGCTAGCACTGGAAAAACAGCTCTATGATCAGCTGTTCGATCAATTGCTACCGCACTTGGGCGCATTGCAACAATGTGCTGCGCAGCTTGCCCGCCTTGATGTGTTAGTTAATCTAGCTGAACGCGCGCAAACGCTGAATTATTGCGTACCGCACTTTAGCGAGCAGCGCATTGTACACATTGAGCAAGGGCGCCACCCCGTGGTGGAGCAGGTGATGAGTGCGCCATTTATTGCCAACCCGTTAGTGCTGGATGAACAGCGTCATTTTTTGATTGTAACAGGGCCGAATATGGGGGGAAAAAGCACCTATATGCGTCAAACTGCGTTGATTGTGCTGTTGGCGCACATTGGCAGCTTTGTGCCTGCAACGCGTGCGGTGATTGGGCCGATTGATCGCATTTTTACCCGCATTGGTGCCTCTGACGATCTCGCCTCAGGGCGCTCCACCTTTATGGTGGAAATGACGGAAATGGCGAATATTCTGTACCAAGCCAGCAAGCATAGCTTGGTGCTGATTGATGAAATAGGGCGTGGCACATCCACTTACGACGGGCTGGCGCTGGCATGGGCAAGTGCACAGTGGTTGGCGCAAAAAGTGCGGTCATTAACGTTGTTTGCCACGCACTATTTTGAGCTTACGGTGCTGCCAGAGCAATTTAAAGGCGTGTTTAACGTGCATTTAGATGCCCTTGAACACGATAACACCATCGCCTTTATGCACAGCGTGCAAGAGGGGGCGGCGAGCAAAAGTTATGGCTTGGCGGTGGCCGCATTGGCTGGCGTACCTAAAGCGGTGCTAACCCTTGCGCGGCAAAAGCTGGCCGCATTAGAGGCAAACGTGCCAGCTGCGAATGAAAGCCAAGCACTTATGCAGCCTTCACTGCCGCTTGATCCTGCGCCAAATCCCGTGCTGGCGCAACTCAATGCTCTTGACCCCGACGAGTTAAGCCCAAAGCAAGCGTTGGCCGCACTTTATCAACTCAAGGCGCTCGCCTGTGAAAATAACCAATAGGAGCGAATATGGCACTGGCCTCGTTATTAACGTTGTTAGATGACATCACCGCCGTACTCGACGACGTGGCGCTGATGACCAAAGTGGCAGCCAAAAAGACCGTCGGCGTGGTCGGCGACGATCTCGCACTTAACGCGAGTCAAGTCACAGGGGTTAACGCCGAGCGCGAACTGCCTGTGGTGTGGGCGGTGGCGAAAGGATCGCTATTAAACAAACTGATTCTAGTGCCGTTGGCGCTCTTGATTTCCTATTTTTTACCTGGCGCGATTGCCTATCTTTTGATGATCGGCGGGGCCTATTTGTGCTTTGAAGGCGTGGAGAAAATCGCCCACAAGTCGCCCACCAAAGACGAGGGCGAACGCAGGCTGAGCGCGCTTACGCCCGAGCAAGAAAAGGCCAAAATTAAAGGCGCTATCCGTACCGATTTCATCCTCTCCGCTGAAATTGTCATTATCGCCCTTGGCATGGTCAGTGACTATGAACTGCTCACCCAAACCCTGGTGCTGGCGCTGATTGCCTTCGGCATGACGGTGTTTGTTTACGGCTTAGTGGGCGTGATTGTGAAGCTCGATGATGTGGGATTGTGGCTGATGCAAAAGCAAAGTGCGGTCAGTCAAGCCGTAGGGCGCGGGATGATTCGCGTGATGCCGTATTTTATGCGTGCGTTGAGTGTGGTGGGCACGCTGGCGATGTTTTTAGTCGGTGGCGGAATCATTGTGCATAACCTTGATATCATCCACCACGCCTTCGCCCAATACGGCTTGGATAGCGGTATTTTAAACGTTCTCGCCACCGTGATTTTCGGTGTGTTGTGTGGTGCGGTAGTTTTGTTGCTGACCAAATGCTTACCGAAAAAAGCGTAACACTTTTTTGCAAAGTGCGGTTATTTCCGATGACCGCACTTTTATTCTATAAAATGTGACCAAGTGCACAAAACGGTATTTTTCATATGGAACTTGAAACATTGTTTTATTAACATAATCATATTAGATTATAAAACAGTCATTGTTAAGGAGTTTACTATGGGGTTAAGTCGTCGCACCTTTCTAGCGGGCACAGCAGGCGCAGGAGCGCTGTTTGCGTTTTCTGGCGTGTTTAAAGCCGTAGCAGCCAGCCGTCCACAGCTCAGTGCAGAACAATATAGTGCATTGTGTGTACGTTGGGGAGATATTATCACAGGACGTAATTTGCTCAAAGAAGGTGATGAGCGTTTTGCTAAAGCTATCGCTGGATTGGATCGTAAAGTTGAAAAAACGTTAGCTGATTTAATCCGTGAGCCAAACCGCACCAGTGTGTTCAAATCATTTGATTTAACTGAAGAAAAATCTCCAGCTATCACTAAAACAGCGCGCGGTGCACTAGATTTGGCTTTAGGCTGGGCAACCCCTGGTTCAAAATACTATCAAAATGAAGATGTGCTGCAAGATGCCATTAACGCCCTGCGAGATTTCTTGAAATTACGCTACCACCCAGGACAAGAAGAATATGGTAACTGGTGGGATTGGGAAAGTGGTGCTTCACGCGCGGTGGGTGATATGATGTGCTTGTTGCATGATAAATTACCAAGTGATGTCATGCAAGCCGCCGCCGCAGGTGTGAATTTCTTTGTGCCAGATCCATGGTTCTTACGAACCTCAAAGGCAGCAGGATCTGATAGCAAAGCAGGTGACAAAACGTTGGCCACAGGTGCTAATCGCTTAGACTTATCGCGTGCAGTGATTTGTGTGGCGTTAGCCACCCAAAATCCAGAGCGTGTTTATCATGCGCTTGAAGGTTTACCAGAAACGTGGAAATTAGTTACAGAAGGTGATGGATTTTACAAAGACGGTTCGTTTATTCAACATAATACCATTCCTTACACTGGTTCCTATGGTGATGTATTAATCAGTGGTTTGGCAATGTTGTTCTCGCTTGTTAGCCATTCAGCCTTTGAAGTACCTGCTAAACAGTTAGCACAAGTGTACTGGACAGTCGATGAAGCTTTCATTCCTGTGATAGTGGATGGTCAAGTGTTAGATTGTGTGCGTGGGCGTTCGGTTTCTCGTATTACAGAGCCAGCCTCAATGCACGGTGCGTCTATTATGAAAGCGATTTTGCAACTGGCACAAGGTGCACCAGAGAAGATTAGTAAACGTTGGAAAAGCATTTGCAAAGGTTGGATTGAACGCAATAACTATGATCCGCTTGCCACCAAAGGCTCAATTCCATATTTAGCATTGGTGGGTGATGTGTTAGCCAGTGGTGAGAGTGCGCCGGCGAGCAAAACACCGAAAATGTTCAATTCAATGGATCGCCTCGTACATCGCACAGGCAGCTGGGCAATGGCGATTGCGATGTGCAGTAAGCGTATTGCATGGTATGAATGCGGTAACCAAGAAAACGAACTGGCCTCACGCACGGGTTCTGGTATGCGTTATTTGTATTTGCCAGATGACATGGGGCAATTTGAAAATGGTTTCTGGCCAACCTTAGATTACGCTGCACCCGTGGGTACTACCGTTGATACCCATCCACTTGAGCGCCAAGCGGCTGGTGAATGGGGCCACGAAACACCAGATAACCTCTGGACTGGCGGCGTTACCTACAACGGCTTCAGTTTCGCAGGCATGGACTTGATTGGGCCAGATAAAGACGGTTTACACGCGCGTCGTGTGTGGTTTGGTAGTCCTGAAGGTATGCTCGAAATGGTCAGCGATGTTTCAACCCAAGCTGAACAAGCGTTAACCGTGGTGGAAGGGCGCAATTTGGGTGAAAAATCTGATAAAGCGTGGGTGATTGACGGTGAAAAAGTGCAAGAGGAGAAAACACTTAATGCACCAAAATGGGCGCATTTAGATGGTGTGGGTGGTTATGTGTTCTTGCAATCGGGTCAAGTGAAAGCGCAAGTGGCTGAACGCACCGGTTCATGGATTGAAATCAATCCAGCGCGCAAAGCGGCAGGCGCAGAAGATAAACTTACTCGCCAATGGGCATCGATGCACTTTTTACACGATAAAAAAGGCAGCCCTGCAGCGTGGTTACTCTTACCCCAAGCCAGCCTTGCCGATACCGAAAAACACGCGAAAAGCAGCAAGTTCAGCGTGGTGCAAAACGATGCCAAAGCGCAAGTGGCCAAACACGGCAATCTCACTGCGTGGGCGGTGTGGGAAAAAGGTCAATACGGCGAGTTGAGCTTTGAACAACCCGCGATTGCCTTGTGTGACAAAACCGCCGAAGGCTTGCAGTTACTACTCTCTGATCCAACTCAAAATGCAGAACAAATTAGTGTGAGCGTGAAAGGCAAGTGGAAAGTGGCTAATAATGAACGCGTGAAAGCGCAACAAAACGGTGATGTTACCGTGCTGAACGTGGACACCAAAGCCTTAGCTGGCCAAGCGGTAGCAGTGCAATTGCGTAAAGCATAATTCTAGCCATCTGTGATAAAAAAGTGCGGTTTTTACCGCACTTTTTATTTGAGCGATGAAAATTCAGGAATAGCGCCATGCCCGCGCGATTCAAGAAAGTCGAGAGTGGCTTGCACACTACGGTTGATGATGCGCTCAACAGGAAAATCGATATCGGATAGCATCGCCCAGGCTTGTTCAAAGCCGCCGAGGTAGCTGGCAAAGTGCGAGTCTGACCCCAGCGCAATCAGCCCGCCTTCATTTAAAATCGCTTTGGCAATCGCCAAGCAATGGGGCGCGCTGCCTTGGCGCGAGTGCACTAGCGAGGAATTGTTGATCTCCAGCGCCACATTGTGGGTTTTCGCAGCTTGCACCACAGGAGCAATTTCAATTGGAAAGCTCGGGTTGCCGGGGTGGGTTATGACATCTACCAAGCCACTTTGGATGGCGTTAACCAGCGCGTGGGTGTTGGCGCGTTTATCATCAGGGGCGATATCGGGCGCGTGCAGTCCAGCAAGGATAATATCTAAACTGCGGCGCATTTTATCATCACAGTCGATCTCTCCTTGCTCGTTGAGAATATTCGCCTCAATCCCGCGCAAAATGCCCACGCCGTCAATCACGCGCGGGATAATGCTCATGTTGGAAAAATGCCACGGGTGCGGCGAGTCCGCCGTGCTTGGGCCGTGGTCGGTGGTGGCAAAGAGTTGCACACCGCACTTTTTTGCCTGCGCAACGTATTCGAGCAGTGTGCTGTAGGCGTGGGTGCTGGCTACGGTGTGGGTGTGCAAATCAACAGGAAAACGCATACTATTTGCCTGCCACAAAGCCAACGGCGTTGTAAACCGCACTTAATGTTTTCGCTGCACGGGTACGGGCTTTCTCAGTGCCTTCACGGATAATGCGATCAAGCAGTGCTTCGTCATTGCGGAAGTGGTGAAAGCGCGCTTGCAGTTCAGTGAGCATGTTGGACACTTCATCAGCGACCGCACTTTTAAGGTGGCCATACATTTTGCCTTCAAACTCGGCTTCAAGCTCGGCAATCGGCTTGCCTGTCACACCAGAGAGAATTTCCAGCAAGTTTGACACGCCCGCTTTATTTTTCACATCGTATTTCACCACTGGCGGCTCATCGGAGTCAGTTACCGCACGTTTAATTTTTTTCGCCACCGCTTTCGGGTCTTCTAAAAGGCCTATTACATTGTTGCGGTTGTCATCGGATTTTGACATTTTTTTGGTTGGATCTAGCAAAGACATTACCCGCGCGCCCGCTTTTGGGATAAAGGCTTCAGGAATGGCGAACGGCGCGTTGTAAAGGGCGTTGAAACGCTGGCCGATATCACGCGAGATTTCCAAATGCTGGCGTTGGTCATCGCCTACTGGCACAAGGTTGGCTTGATAGAGCAAAATGTCGGCCGCCATCAGCACAGGGTAGGTGAATAAGCCGACGTTGACATTTTCTTCATAACGGGCGGATTTATCTTTGAACTGGGTCATGCGGTTCATTTCACCAAAATAGGTGTAACAGTTAAGCACCCATGCGAGTTGTGTGTGTTCTGGCACATGGGATTGAATAAAAATAGTGCTTTTTTCAGGGTCAATGCCGCAGGCAAGGTAGAGCGCAAGGGTGTCAAGGGTGGCTTTGCGCAAGGTGGCAGGATCTTGACGCACGGTGATGGCATGCAAATCGACAATGCAAAACAGGCAGTCGTAGTCGTCTTGCAAATTTGCCCATTGGCGCAGCGCACCGAGGTAGTTGCCGATGGTGAGTTCGCCAGAGGGCTGCACGCCTGAAAATACGATAGGTTTACTCATATTATATCCTTATTTTATTTTGCAATGTCGAGAAGTTGAGCGAAGTCATCACACACCCAGTCAGGCTTCGACTCGCTGATCGGAATGTTATAGTTATAGCCGTAGGTCAGCCCCACCACGGGGCAGCCAGCGTTGTTGGCGGCGAGGATGTCATTGCGCGAGTCGCCGACAAACAGCAATTGTTTTGGGTACACGCCAAATTTGCCACACAAATAGAGCAGCGGCGCCGGGTGTGGCTTGATACTTGGCAGCGATTGCCCGCCAAGGGTTTCGCTAAAGAGCTGGTCAATGCCAAAGGCCTTGAGCACTGGCACAACGTGGCGGGTTGGCTTGTTGGTGACAACCGCGAGGGTGTAGCCGCGTGCTTTCAGCGTTTCCAGCGTGTCTTTCACGTGGGGGAACAGGCGGCTTTTGTTGCAGATGTTTTCGCCGTAATAGTGACCAAAACGTTCTTTGATATGCGCAACCGCACTTTCATCCAGCTCCGCTTGTGTCCAGGCAATCGCGCGGCTAATTAACACATCGGCACCATTGCCAATCCATGTCAGCACCAATTCTTCAGGTGCTTGTGGCAAGTTGTGTTCGGCGAGCGCTTGATTGACTGATAAGGCTAAATCGGGCAGGCTATCAACTAGCGTGCCGTCTAAATCAAATCCAATAACTTTAAATTGACTCATACTGTTCTCTTATTTTTTCACGTCAGCGAGATTGGCGCGCATGGCGTCAATCACCTGCTTGTAATCATTTTGTTCAAAAATGGCAGAACCTGCTACAAACATATCGGCACCGGCTTGAGCAATTTCGGCAATGTTGTTGACTTTCACTCCGCCGTCCACTTCAAGGCGGATGTCAAAGCCGCTTTCATCGATGCGCTGGCGCACCTGTTGAAGTTTTTCCAGCGTGCTTGGAATAAACGACTGCCCGCCAAAGCCGGGGTTAACCGACATCAGCAAAATCACATCGAGTTTATCCATCACATAATCAAGATAACTCAGCGGCGTGGCGGGGTTGAACACAAGGCCAGCTTTGCAGCCACAATCACGGATTAATTGCAAAGTGCGGTCGATATGCTCGCTCGCTTCAGGGTGGAAGGTGATGTAGCTTGCGCCCGCCTTGGCAAAATCAGGAATGATGCGATCAACGGGTTTGACCATCAAATGCACGTCAATCGGCGCGCTGATGCCGTAGTTGCGTAGCGCTTTACACACCTGCGGGCCAAAGGTGAGGTTGGGCACATAGTGGTTGTCCATCACATCAAAGTGAATCACATCGGCGCCTGCGCGCAGCACCTCGGCGACATCGTCGCCAAGGCGCGCTAAATCCGCTGATAAAATAGACGGAGCGATTAAATATTGCATAGTGTACCTTTATGATTTTTCAAAACGCGTTAAGATAGTTTACTACAGTTGAGCAAACACTGTGAAATAAATTCACGGAAATCACACAAGGAGTGGCGCGTTATGGCCTTTGATGCAAGCAAAATCACCTTTTTTGAACGTTTTGAGCGGGATATCGTTGCTGGGCGCAAAACCATCACCATCCGCAATCGCGATGAAAAAGACTATCTTCCCAACACGGTAGTGGCGGTTAGCACCTATGAAGACGACCGCCACTTTGCCAATATTCGCATTTTAAGCGTCACGCCGATTACGTTTGATGAGCTGAACGCAGAACACGCCGCGCAAGAAAATATGACGCTTGAACAGTTAAAAGCGGTGATCAGCGAAATTTATCCAAACGAGACCGCACTTTATGTGCTGAAATTTGAAGTGGTGGCGTAAAAGTGCGGTTATTTTTTGCGATTTTTGCGCCATTTTTTGAGTAACGGCTCGCTTTGAATTGGTTCTTCTTGATAGTCAAACACGGGTAACGACAGCCGAAAATAAATCGCCAACAACCGCAGCCCGAAGCCAGCGATCAGCGTGAGGATAACCACCAAATCGTGGGGCACGCCTAAGTGTGGTAGTCCCCAATAAATTGCGGCAGAAAGTAGCGCAATGCTGGCGTAGAGTTCTTTTTGGAACACCAGCGGAATGCGATTGCACAGCAAATCCCGCAACACGCCACCAAAGGCACCCGTGATGACCGCCGCCACCGAGGCAATGATAAACCCATGCCCCATGCTGAGTGCCACCTGCGCGCCGATAATGGAAAAGACGATCAAGCCCAAGGCATCCAGCACCAAAAACACGGTGCGGAAATAGCGCATCATCGGCGCGGTAAACACTGTCGCCACTGCCGCGCCTGCGACAATAAGAATGTAATGTGGGTGCGCCACCCAACCGAGAGGATAATGCCCAAGCAGCATATCACGAATGGAACCGCCACCGATGGCCGTCATCGAGGCGATGATGATCACCCCAAAGAGATCCATTTTCTCACGCCCCGCTGCCAGCGCCCCTGTGATCGCCTCTGCGGTAATTCCAATGATGTATAAAATGCTCAGCAGCATAGCGCCCACCTTGAGAGAGTTGAGCGCATAGACTAAAACGAAATAGCCGAAAAATAAAGTGAAAAGTGCGGTTTAAAAGTCGTTTTCGGTGCGATTTTGTGATCTTGGGTGAACTTTATTTCTTTGCTACTGGCATGGTGATTTTTTATCCGTTATGATGTAAAAAAAATGTTAATGGCGAAATCCATGATTCGAGTGAAAACCCAAGCCTATTGGCGCGCGACCGCACTTTTGTCTTTTTCTTCTTTCTTGGTGTTCTGTAACCTTTACACCGTGCAGCCGTTGCTGTCGATGTTTGCTGCACGTTATCAAGTGAGCATTCAGCTGGCGAACTGGATTTTTGCCGCCGCCTCCCTTGGCATGAGTTTGTGTTTGATCCCATGGGCGATTTTAGCCGATCGCTATGGGCGGCGGTTGATGATGCTTTTAAGCCTGAGCCTGACCGCACTTTTTACCTTTTCTCTGATGTTTAGCAATACGACGGAAGTGTGGATTGCGTTGCGCTTTTGCCAAGGCGTGGCGTTGGCAGGGCTGCCTGCGGTGGCGGTGGCGTATATTAGTGAAGAATTTGAGCAAAGTGCGGTGGTCTCGGCGGTGGGGATTTATATCGCCGCCAATTCCATCGGTGGCATTTCAGGGCGGCTTGTCGGCGGCTTTTTGGCGCAATGGTTTGATTTGCATGCGCCAATGGTGTTCACAGGGGGGATCACGCTCATTGGCACAGTGCTGACCGCACTTTACCTACCGAAAGAACAACATTTCACGCCGCAAGCCTTAGGGCTGAAAGCCACGGTTGCGAATTTGTGTGGGCATATTAAAAATCCGCTGCTGTGGCGCACGTTTATTATCAGCGGACTCTGTTTTGGCATGTTTATCAATCTCTATTCCGTGGTGGGGCTGCGGTTGCAGGGCAGCCCATGGCATTTAAGCACGTCACAGGTGTCGATGCTGTTTTTGTGCTATCTTTCAGGTACTTTTGCCGCGTCAATGGCAGGGCGTTTTAGCCGCCGTTTTAATGCGCCGAAAGGGATGTTGATCGGCTGGCTTGTGTTGATGGTGGGGATTGCGTTTTTAGCCAGTTCTTGGCTGTGGCTGATGGTGCTTGGCTTGCTGATTTGCGCTATTGGGTTTTTCTTCACCCATGCGCTAGGTAGTGCGTGGGTGGGGAAAAGTGCGAAGAAGGCACGTGCCTTGGCTAGCGCGTTGTATCTTTCCTGTTATTATCTTGGGGCCAGTTTCGGTGGCGATTATTTGCTGGCGGTGTGGGCAAATGCACCGTGGTATTGGGTGCCATTGGCAGCACAGGCGTTATTATTGATTGTGTTGTGGTTAATGCTCGGGCTTTATCAGCGCTGTCAGTAAAAAATGACATATTATTTTCAATTTTATAGTAAAAAAGTGTCATCCTAAGTTGAACAAATCTCATATTGTCGGTAAACTTTTATTCCCCATTTTATTAATGGGTATAAATAATAATGTGCATGTGAAAAGTAAAAACTGATTATTAGGATTTGTTATGAATAAGGAACTCTCTGACGATTGTCATTCGTCGTCTTTACGTGATCGGCTGCGAAAATTTGGCCCTGGTATTTTAATGGCATCGGCGGCTATTGGTGGTTCACATTTAATTGCCTCCACCCAAGCGGGTGCCATTTATGGCTGGCAATTAGCCTTGATTATCGTGTTGGTTAATATCTTCAAATACCCTTTCTTCCGTTTCGGTACGCAATACACCCTACAAACAGGTGAAACTTTACTTGAAGGCTATATGCAAAAAGGTAAAGTCTACATTTGGGCATTTCTAATCACTAACTTAATTATGAGCGTGATCAATATTGCTGCAATTTCCCTGTTATGTGCTGTGATTATGGGATTTATGCTGCCATTTGGGTTTGATGTGCCTGTATTGACTGTGACCTTGATGCTCGTCAGTACGCTGATTTTAGTGTTTGGAAAATACCGCTTATTAGACAGTGTCTCGAAAGTCATTATGCTGACATTAACGGTTGCAACCATCATTGCCGTGATTATTGCATTTGGACGTGGAGCTGTTGCGCCTGTGGATTACATCGGCCCAAGCCCGTGGAATATGGGGGCACTTGGCTTTATTGTAGCGCTGATGGGCTGGATGCCTGCACCGATGGACATCACTGTGTGTAACTCTATGTGGGTGGCAGCAAAACGCCGTTTGACCAATGTGTCGTATAAGGAAGGCATTCTAGATTTTAACGTGGGTTATCTCACTACCGCACTTTTAGCTCTTGTGTTTCTTGCGCTCGGTGCTCTAGTGCAGTATGGCGCAGGAGAAACCGTACAAATTGCTGGTGTAAAATACGTTGGACAATTGATTAATATGTATGTTATCACCATTGGCGAATGGGCGCGCTGGTTAATCGCCTTTATTGCTTTTGTGTGTATTTTTGGCACCACACTGGCGGTGATGGACGGCTATTCCCGCTGTTCACTGGAAAGCATTCGAGTTATCTTACATAAAAAAGAAAGTCGCCCAACCTATGTGAATTTAATGATTATTTTTAATGTGATTGCCGCATTAATTTTAATCTTTTTCTTCAAAAATGCCCTCGGCCCAATGCTGAAATTTGCCATGATTATGTCGTTTGTGTTTGCGCCTGTTTATGCTTGGCTCAACTTCTCACTGGTACGCAGCGGTAAACACCGTGTAACAGGCTGGCTTTATTGGCTTTCTATCGCTGGATTAATCTATCTCATTGGTTTTGCATTACTTTTTGTTGTGCAACAATTTGGATTGATCTGATTTTCAAGCATAAGCTAAGTGCGGTTCTTGGTTAATCGCACTTACGCTGTCGTTCATTTCTCTATTTTACGATTAGGCGTAGAGGCCTATAGTCGAGATTGTTTCAAGTTCTATTATGCAAAATTCTACACAAGACACACTTTCTACTTGGCACACTAAATTACGTGCTCTTGGACCAGGAATCTTGATGGCGTCAGCTGCAATTGGTGGCTCACATCTTATTGCCTCAACTCAAGCAGGCGCTATTTATGGCTGGCAACTAGCTCTGATTATTGTGTTAGCGAATTTATTTAAATATCCATTCTTTCGCTTTGGTGCACAATACACCCTTGATAAAGGAGAAACCCTGCTTGATGGTTATATGAAAAAGGGTAAAGGCTATATTTGGGCATTTTTGTTAACCAATTTGATAATGAGTGTGGTGAATATCGCAGCAGTATCATTGTTATGTGCGGTAGTCACTAGTTTTGTATTGCCATTTCACGTTGATGTACCCGTATTGACTGTCAGTGTTGTGATTGTCAGTACAATGATTTTAGTCATGGGAAAATATCGCCTACTTGATAGCATATCAAAAATGATTATGCTGACCTTGACTATTGCAACTGTTATTGCCGTGGTAATAGCCTTTAGTCGAGGCGCTGTCGCCCCTACTGACTATATCGGACCAAGCCCTTGGAATATGGGGGCACTCGGCTTTATTGTGGCACTGATGGGTTGGATGCCAGCACCAATGGAAATCACTATTTTTAATTCAATGTGGGTGGTGGCGAAATCTCGCTTATCTCCAGTATCCTACCGCGATGGCATTTTTGATTTCAATGTGGGGTATATCACCACCGCACTTTTAGCATTGGTGTTTTTGGCTCTGGGTGCTTTGGTACAGTTTGGTGCAGGCGAAACAGTACAAATTGCAGGCATAAAATATATTGGTCAGCTGATTAATATGTATGTCAGCACAATGGGTGAATGGGCTCGCTTTTTGATTGCGTTCATCGCCTTTGTCTGTATTTTTGGTACAACCCTCGCCGTGATTGATGGGTACTCTCGCGCCACGCTTGAATGTTTACGCATTATGTTACACAAAAAACATAATCGTCCAAGTTTTGTTAATTTATCGATTATTCTCAATGTCGCAGCAGGGCTTGTCATGATCTTTTTCTTCAAAAATGCACTAGGTCCAATGCTGAAGTTTGCGATGATCATGTCCTTTGTGTTCGCCCCTGTTTACGCATGGCTCAACTTTAGTCTTGTACGCAGCGGAGAGCATCGCGTCACTGGCTGGCTCTACTGGCTCTCCATTGTCGGCTTAATATATCTGATCGGCTTTTCATTGTTATTCATCATCCAACAATTTGGCGTGATCGGGTAAGTTTCCTCTATAGAAGTGCGGTTTCTACCGCACTTTTAGTTTTTATTGAGTTATTTTATCTGAAAAATCCTCCTTTTGGAGGTGTTTTTGTGTGGTGTGCGGTTATTTTTATGACATAAAAGCCATGTCTTAAGAATTATTTTAGCATATTATACTTTTCCATTTTTATAATAAGTTGCCTTTTTGTTAAAATTTATTTGCTAATTTATTGAATATTAAATAAAATCAAAATCAGGCTGTTTTATGCAGCAATAGTATGTTTTTTTATATAATATTATTTTTATTGTTATTTCTAGATAAAAGTGTTTTATTTTGACAATTTAGACGAATATTGATGTGTATTTCAACGCATTTGTCTGTGTGAACACTAAGGAGCAATTATGCAATATGCCTCTGCATCAGAGAACGAAAAATCGACTTGGAATTCCAAACTGCGCGCCTTGGGACCAGGTGTATTAATGGCATCTGCTGCTGTAGGAGGGTCTCATTTGATCGCTTCAACACAGTCTGGGGCGATTTATGGTTGGCAGCTTGCGCTAATTATCGTACTGGCCAATTTATTCAAATATCCTTTTTTCCGTTTTGGTGCACAATACACGTTAGACACAGGAAATACCTTACTTGAAGGCTACCGCCAAAAAGGCAAAGTTTATTTATGGATATTCACTATCATGAATTTGTTCGCGACTGTGGTTAATACAGCGGCGGTAGGTTTATTGTGTGCGGTGATATTAACGTTTGTTCTGCCATTTAGCGTGCCGTTACCGCTGTTGAGTATGGTAGTGCTCGTGTTGAGCTTGATTATTTTGTTGTTCGGAAAGTACCGTATTTTAGACGGCATCTCAAAGATCATTATGATTGCGTTGACTGTGTCTACAGTGATTGCTGTGATGATTGCCTTTAGTCGTGGAGCCGTTGCGCCACCGGACTACATTGGTCCAACACCATGGAATATGGGTGCATTAGCATTTATCGTCGCACTGATGGGGTGGATGCCAGCGCCAATTGAAATTTCTGCGGTGAACTCTATGTGGGTGGTAGCGAAACGTCGTTTAAACAAATTTTCCTACAATGATGGCTTGTTTGATTTCAATGTCGGTTATATTGGCACGGCTATTTTGGCACTGGTATTCTTAGCATTGGGTGCTTTGGTGCAGTATGGCTCAGGCGTTGAAGTGCAAAAAGTGGGCGGCAAATATATCGCGCAATTGATTAATATGTATGCCTACACCATCGGTGACTGGTCACGCTGGCTAATTGCTTTCATCGCCTTTGCTTGTATGTTTGGTACAACTATTACCGTTATTGACGGCTACACCCGCACCAGTGTAGAAAGCATTCGTCTTTTATTAAACAAAAAACATACCCGTCAAAGTATACTTAATGTTGCCATGGCAATTACCACTGTTTCAGGGATTGTGGTGTTGTTTTTCTTCAACAATGCGCTCGGACCGATGTTGAAATTCGCTATGATTGCGTCATTTGTATTAACCCCTATTTTTGCCTTTTTAAATTTATTACTGGTCATGAAAGGCGAACACCGCGTGCGTGGTGGCTTGTTTATTCTCTCAGTGGTGGGGTTGATTTACCTAACAGGCTTTGCGCTGTTGTTTATCGCTCAACAGCTAGGAGTGTTTGCCTAAGCAAATTTCCATTCATTGGTGAAAAGTGCGGTTATTTGACCGCACTTTTGCGTTATACTAATGCCCATTCAATCATGGGAGGAAAATGTGACGGCAAGTGTGTTGATTGTGGATAACCACGATTCGTTTACCTACAATTTGGTGGATTTGTTCAAACGGCTGCCGTTGTCGGATCTTCATGTGTGCAAAACGGAAGAACTGTCCACTCGATCAATCGAACCGTTTAGTCATATTTTGATTTCCCCTGGGCCTGACGTGCCACAAGCCTATCCACAACTGTATGATTTTTTGGCGCATTTTTATACCCAAAAGGTGATTTTGGGCGTGTGTTTAGGACACCAAACGTTGTGTGACTTTTTCGGCGCGCGGCTTTATAACCTCAACGCAGTACGCCACGGGCAAGTGGGAACACTTGTGCCCCTTGCACCGTCACCTTTGTTTAAAAATCTGCCGAAATCTTTTAAAATAGGGCTCTATCATTCGTGGGCCATCGCTCAAGATAGCTTACCTGACGAGCTTGAGGCTTGTGCGTGTGACCAAACAGGCGTGTTGATGGCTGTGCAACACCGCACTTTACCGCTTTTTGGGGTGCAATTTCACCCTGAATCGTTCATCAGCGAACACGGACAACAACTGTTACATAATTGGCTCAATGTCACAATGGAATAAAACAATGACCCATTACACTTCAAATACATTAATTTTTATAAAGCTCTTTTGGCATCGCTACAACGAGAATAAGCTCAATATGGCGGCGGGATATTTAACCTACAGCACGATGTTGGCGCTGGTCCCGTTGGTGATGGTCAGCCTTGCGATTTTTTCCGCCTTTCCCGTATTTAAAGAGGTGAGCGGTGAAGTGCAGCATATGATTTTTAGTAATTTTGCGCCAGAAACGGGCGGTGTGGTGCAAGATTATATCAATGAATTTGTGGAAAATTCCAAAAAAATGAGCGGCGTTGGGATCATCGGTTTGATTGTAGTAGCGCTGATGCTGATCTCCTCCATCGACCGCACTTTGAATGATATTTGGCCCAATACTAACTCGCGTACACTGTTTGTCTCTTTTGCGATGTATTGGATGATTCTTACCCTCGGACCGCTTTTTTTGGGTGTAAGCGTGATTGTCAGCTCGTATATTTTTTCCAGTGATGCGTTTAATAATGCGACATTTAGCACCTATTTACTGAGCATTATCCCCTTTTTGCTGACCTGGCTGGCGTTCACCTTGATTTATACGGTGGTGCCGAATACCAAAGTAAATTTGCGTTATGCCATGATCGGCGCGCTGATTGCCGCCATTTTCTTTACACTGGGTAAGCGTGCGTTTACGTGGTACATCTCGGCTTTTCCGTCTTATCAGCTGATTTATGGTGCGATGGCAACACTGCCGATTTTGCTGCTATGGATTCAACTAAGTTGGACATTTGTGCTGCTCGGCGCGCAGTTAACGGCGGTGCTGGAAGATATGCGGTTGATTAAAAATGGCGAAATGCCGAATAATCGTGAATACGAAGTGCGCCAAGAAAAATTGCAACAAGCCCTCATTGAGTTGCAACACCATAACGAAGAAAACCAAGGAGAGCGTCATGATAGCACTGATTCAACGCGTTAAACACGCTAGCGTTAGCGTAAATGAACGCTGTGTTGGGCAAATTGACACAGGACTGTTGGTGTTGCTTGGGGTGGAAAAAAACGACGACGAGCACCGTGCCGATCAGCTGTTAAAAAAAGTGCTGGCTTATCGCGTGTTTAGTGATGAGGCGGGCAAAATGAACCTCAACGTACAACAAGTGAGCGGCGCATTGCTGGTGGTTTCTCAGTTCACGCTCGCGGCAGACACCCAAAAAGGGCTGCGTCCGAGCTTTTCTAATGGTGCCAGCCCAGAGATGGCGGAAAAACTTTATGACTATTTTCGTGTCAAAGCCAGTGAACAGATTCAAACGCAGTGCGGTATTTTTGCCGCCGATATGCAAGTGAGTTTAACCAACGACGGGCCGGTGACATTTTGGCTACACGTCTAAGGAGCAGATGATGAAAAAACACTTACCCCTTTTGACCGCACTTTGCCTCAGCCCCGTGCTTGCATTCGCCCATGAGCCTGCAGCGCAGGCGTCTCAAAACATCACCTTCACCGTACAAGCCCAACGTCAAGTAGAGCGCGACGTAATGCAAGTTACCTTTTTGGTTGAGGAAAAAGGCAGCGATCTTAAAGCGCTTAATGCTGATGTCAATGACAAAATGAACCAAATTGTGAATGCTGCGAAAGCGTTAGACTTACCCAAAGGGACGACAAGCCGCAATACCTACGTCAATTACAATAAAAAGTCAGAAGCAGAAAGCTGGGTTGACCGTGCGCAATATCGTGTTAAAAGCCAAGATTTTAATAAACTGGGTCAGTTAATTAACCAACTCAGTGGCGTAGCGGCGGTGGATGATATTAGTTTTAGTTTATCACAACAAAAACGCCAACATTTAGAACAAGAGATGACCGCCGAGGCGATTGCCGCCTTCAAACAAAAAGCGGACTTTATCGTGCAACAATTTGGTGCCAAAGGCTATCGCATTGTCGATCTTACCATCGGCTCAAACTCAGGCAGTATGCCGCGGCCTTACATGGCCAAAGCAGCCACGGCGATGTATTCCGCCGAAGCTGAGAGCATGCCCATTGAGGCAGGCGAGGCGGATGTGAATCTCGGCATTAACGCCACGATTAATTTAACCGAATAGTACGATTGCGTGTTATAATCGCATTACTTTACATCAACTGGCGGAGAGCCTATGAATATTGCAAAAAATACCGTGGTAGGCATCGCTTACCAAGTGCGCACCGAAGATGGCATTTTAGTGGACGAAGCACCAGCTAATCAACCGTTGGAATACCTCCAAGGGCATAATAATTTGGTCATCGGGCTGGAAAATGCTTTAGAAGGTCATGGCGTCGGCGATAAATTTGACGTGCGCGTGAAACCTGAAGAAGGCTACGGCGAATACAATGACAACCTCGTGCAACGCGTGCCACAAGATGTGTTTGTCGGCGTGGACGGCTTAGAGGTTGGCATGCGCTTTATTGCAGACACCGACGTTGGGCCATTGCCCGTTGTGATCACCGAAGTAGGTGATGATTACGTGGTGGTGGACGGCAACCATATGCTCGCAGGGCAAGAGCTGCTGTTTAATGTGGAAGTGGTCAGCGTGCGCGAAGCTACATTGGAAGAAATTGCCCACGGGCATGTACACCAAGAAGGCAGCGGTTGCTGTGGTGGGCATGACAGTGATGAAGAAGGTCACGGCTGTGGTTGTGGTCATCACCACCATGAACATGAGCATCATGACAGCTGCTGTGGCGGTGAGCATGAGCACCATCATGGTGGCTGCTGTGGTGGCAAACACGAACATTGATTTAAAGCCAAAGTGCGGTCAAACCGCACTTTTTGTTTTTCACACAAAAGAGCACTATGCAAAGTTTACAACCTTTCCACACCTTCGGCATTGCCGTGAATGCCAACGCGGTGATTGACATCACCAGCGCCGATGATTTATACCACGCTTGGCAAAGAAACGCCCATCAACCCCGCTTATTGCTAGGCGAAGGCAGCGATGTGTTGTTTTTACAAGATTTCCACGGCGTGGTGTTACGCAATCAAATCAAAGGCATTGAGGTTAACGAAGACGACAGCCATTATTATCTGCACGTCAACGCTGGCGAAAATTGGCATGAACTGGTGCAATTTTGTGTGGCGCGTGAGATGGGCGGGCTGGAAAATCTCGCCTTGATCCCAGGCTGTGCGGGCAGTGCGCCGATTCAAAATATTGGTGCCTATGGGGTGGAATTTGCGCAGGTGTGCGATTATGTCGATTGCCTTGATTTAAACAGCAGTGAAACGCGGCGTTTGCAAGCATCGCAATGCCAATTTGGCTATCGTGAAAGCATTTTTAAAAGCCAATACCGCAC
Organism: Spirabiliibacterium pneumoniae; assembly: GCF_014884995.1. Taxonomy (GTDB): domain Bacteria; phylum Pseudomonadota; class Gammaproteobacteria; order Enterobacterales; family Pasteurellaceae; genus Spirabiliibacterium; species Spirabiliibacterium pneumoniae. The sequence goes on along the minus strand of NZ_JABMII010000004.1, from coordinate 342,865 downwards.
AGGCTATGCCATTGTAGCGATCGGCATTAAGCTCGCAAAACGTTGGCAACCGCACTTGCACTACGGCCCACTGCGCGAGCTTGATGCGCGCACAGTGACCCCGCGTGAGGTGTTTGCCCAAGTGTGCGCCATTCGTCAAGCCAAATTGCCCAACCCCGCAGAGCTTGGCAACGCGGGCAGTTTTTTTAAAAATCCGATTGTCAGCCCAAGCCACTATCACCAATTGCAAGAACGTTATCCCAACATACCTGCTTACCCACAAGCGGACGGACAAGTGAAATTAGCGGCAGGCTGGTTAATTGACCAATGTGGACTTAAAGGTAAACAAATTGGCGGTGCTGCCGTGCATAGCCAGCAAGCGCTGGTATTGGTCAACAAAGGTCATGCCACGGGAGATGATGTGCTGGCCTTGTCGCGCTTCATCTATCAGCAAGTGATCGCGAAATTCGGCGTAGCGCTGGTGCCTGAAGTGCGGTTTTATGGCGCGCAAGGCGAGCTCGATAGTGCTGAGGCGGTGCGTGGATGAGCGAGCCAACGCCTGAGCTGCTTGACGCACAATATCTGCGCCAAGCATTGGGGGACACAACGGTGTTGATCTTTAAGGAGATTGACTCCACTAACGCCTATTTGCTGCGTGAGCAAGCCCCGCACAATACGCTGTGCACTGCTGAGACGCAAACAGCGGGTCGCGGACGGCGCGGGCGAGTGTGGCATTCCCCCTTTGCACAAAATTTATACTTTTCTTTGCGATGGGATTTCACCCAATTAGCCCCTCATCTGCCCAAGCTCAGCTTGCTGACCGCACTTTGCATTGCCCAAACGCTAAGGGCGCAGGGGGTATCCAACGTCGCGCTCAAATGGCCCAACGACATTTATTTAGACGATCGCAAACTCGGTGGCATTTTAATTGAAACGCAAAAATTCAGCGCTCAACACCAGCATATGGTGATAGGCATCGGGCTGAATTTAGCCATGCAAGCGGTGCAACAAGGGGCAATTACCCAACCGTGGGCAAGCCTTGCGCAAAGCCATTTAACACTGTCTCGCAACGCATTATTGGTGGCGCTGGTGAGTGCGCTAAAAGAATGTTTTGCGCATTTTCAAGCGCAGAAAGGGATGCTCTCCCTCGCGGCATTTGTCCAGTTTGATTGTTTTTTAAACCGCAATGTGCGCCTACTACAAGAAAATCGGCATATTGATGGCGTTTATCGCGGCATTGACCCTGACAGCGGCGAGGCAATTATCGACACACAAGGGCAACGGCAACGCTTTCATATCGGGGAAATTTCCCTGCGATTACATGAGGAATAACATGAATTTTCAACAAACTTTAGCCACATTGGCGTCGGTGGAACATTTAAAAGGCTTGATTGTGCTGGATAAAACAGGGGAAACGGTGCTGAGCATTCCCGCAATCGAAGGCAAACTCGGCTCGCTGAAAGTGTACAATACATTGGCGATGCGCTTTACCGAACTCAACAGCACGGCAGCAAAGGCTGGCTTGATTTTATTTGCAGAACACGTTGACGACGCCAAACGCCGCCCAGGCGCCCATCCTAATATTGATTTTTTATTGCAAGTGGTCGAGCATGATCTTTGCTTTAAAATGCAACCCCTTAGCCGACGTTAGGAGGCATTATGTTTACATTTGAATACTACAACCCAACCCGCATTGTTTTTGGCGTGGGGCAAATTGCCAAGCTCGACACACTCGTGCCCGACAATGCACGCGTGCTGGTGCTATACGGCGGTGGCAGTGCTAAACGCACAGGCACACTCGATGAAGTGAAAACCGCACTGGGCAGCCGCTATGTGGTGGAATTTGGCGGAATTGAGCCAAACCCTGAGTTTGAAACATTGGTGCGCGCCGTGGACGTGATTAAGCAAGAAAAGCTCGATTTTCTACTGGCCGTCGGCGGTGGCTCGGTGCTGGATGGCAGCAAATTTGTCGCCGCAGCGGCTTGCTTTGACGGCGACCCGTGGGAGATTGTGACCTCACGCGGTGCGGTGGTGAAAAACGCTTTGCCGCTGGGTACGGTGCTGACTTTACCAGCTACTGGCTCTGAGATGAATAACGTGGGCGTGGTGAGCCGCAAAGCACTCAAAATCAAACAAGGATTTCGCAACACCGCACTTTATCCACAATTTTCCATTTTAGACCCCGCCAAAACGCTCACCTTGCCGATGCACCAAGTCGCCAATGGCATTGTCGACGCCTTTATTCATGTGCTTGAGCAATACCTCACCGAACCTGCTGGTGCTATGGTGCAAGATGCTTACGCTGAAGGGCTTTTGCGCACGCTGCGTGATTTAGGCCCGCAAATTATGCAGCACCCGGATGACCTTGATCTGCGCGCGAATATGATGTGGTGCGCCACCCAAGCGCTCAATGGACTAATTGGCGTGGGCGTGACGCAAGATTGGGCCAGCCACCAAATCGGGCATGAACTGACCGCACTTTATGGATTGGATCACGCGCAAACCTTGAGCATCGTGCTGCCAGGGTTGTGGGCAGAACTCAAAGATCAAAAACGCGATAAATTGGTGCAATATGCCCTTAATGTGTGGGGCATCCGCACAGGCTCCCATGAGGAGCGTGTCAGCTCGGCGATTGCGCAAACGGAACTGTTTTTCCAACAAATGGGTATGAAAACTCGCCTATCGTACCACGGTTTAGATAAAAGTGCGGTTGATGACGTGGTCGCCCAGCTTGAAAAACACGGCCAAGTGGCTCTGGGTGAAAAGCAAAATATCACCCCAGACATCGCCCGCCGCATCCTTGAACGTCGGGTGTAACGTAAGGGGGCTACAGTGGCGAGACAGACTCTCAACAGAAAACGATTGGCTCAAATGGGCATTATTCCGTCCTTTTATGATGGGCGTGGGGTGAAGTGCAAGCCAAGTCCATTGGTGGTGAAGTCTATTTTGGTGTGCTTGGGCGCGGGGGAAAACCGCACTTTGCTGCCGTCGGTTGTGGTGTTTTATGCCGATCAGCCGAAAGAAATTCGTTTTGCCAGCCATAATAGCACGCTATACGGGCAGTGGCGACTGACGTTAGAAAACGGACAGAGCCTGCAAGGGCGAGTGAAAAAAAGTGGCATAAAACTGCCACGCGACCTACCCGAAGGCTATCATCAGCTGAGCGTAAAGTGCGGTCGGCGAGCGTTGCAAAGCCGCATCATTATCGCCCCACGGCGCTGTTATCAAGCCCCCATTTTGCAAAGCCAACCATACTTGTGGGGTACGAGCTTGCAGCTTTACACCCTTAAATCTGAGCGCAACTGGGGCGTGGGCGATTTTTCAGATTTGAAGGCATTTATGGACGAATTTCACCGCCACGGTGGCGATTTTGTAGGGCTTAACCCCACTCATGCGCTCTTTCCTGCCTTTCCTGAAGCCGCCAGCCCATACAGCCCCTCATCACGCCAGTGGTTGAATATTATTTATATTGATGTCGCCTCCATTCCTGAATTTGCTCAAAGTGCGGTGGCAACGGCGTGGTTGAATTCGCCTGAGACGCAAGCGAAGCTGGCCCAAGTGCGTGAGACAGACTGGGTGGATTACACCCAGGTGATGGCGTTGAAACTCGCAGGGCTGCGCTTAGCGTTTGAGCATTTTAACACGGAAGCCTGTGAATCGCGCAAAGCGCAATACCGCACTTTTGTCCTTCAAGGCGGTGATAGTCTGCGCGCGCAAGCGACCCTTGATGCCATGCTTGAACACTTTGCGCCACAAACCAACCACGGTTGGAAAAGCCTGCCAGCGGCGTTGCATGATTTTCATGCACCCGCCACGCAGGCGTGGATCGCCAATCATCAAAGTGCGGTCGATTTTTACGCATGGGCGCAGTGGGTGGCGGCGTGCCAGCTTGCTCAATGCCAAAGCCATAGCCCAATGCGCCTTGGGCTTTATCGAGATTTGGCGGTGGGTGTTAGCCCAGTGGGGGCAGAAACGTGGCATAATCCAAACGCTTATAGCCTTAAAGCCACCATTGGGGCGCCACCTGATGCCCTTGCCCCACAAGGGCAAAATTGGTGTTTAGCGCCCTTTAACCCTAACGCACTCAAAGCACAAGGCTTTCAGCCTTTTATTGAAATGTTGCGAGCCAATATGCGCGATTGTGCGGCGCTGCGCATTGATCACATTATGTCACTGCTGCGCTTGTGGTGGATTAAACAAGGTGAAAGTGCGGTCAATGGCGTTTATGTGCGCTACCCTGTGGACGCACTGCTGGCGATTTTGGCGCTTGAAAGTCAGCGCCACCAGTGCATGATTATCGGTGAAGATTTAGGCACCGTGCCGAAAGAAATTCAAAGCAAACTGCAACGCGCGGGGATTTTTTCCTATAAGGTGCAATATTTTGAATTTGACGTACAAGGGCAAAGCCGTGCGCTGGGCGATTATCCGTATCAAGCGATGGCAACCTTGAGCACCCACGATTTGCCAACCATTTATGGCTACTGGACGGGCAGCGACATCACAATGGGGCAAGCGTTTGGCGTGTTTCCGTCCGAGCAGGTGCGCAAGCGCGTGCAATTTGAGCGCCGTTATGCCAAAGCGAAAATTCTCGAACGCCTGCAAGAGGCGGGCGTAGCGCTGCCAAACGGCGTGAATGCTGAGCTGGATTCCTCTTGCCCGAAAGCGTTTGCCTATGCGCTGCAACGCTATATGGCGAGCGTGAATAGCGCATTATTAACGCTGCAAGTGGAAGATTGGTTGTTGATGGAAAACCCCGTTAATATTCCTGGCACAGATAAAGAATACCGCAATTGGCGGCGCAAACTCAGTGCCACCATTGTGGAGATATTTAATGACCATGACGTGCAAACGTTGCTGGCTGACATCGGCCGCACACGGCAAGCAAAGTGCGGTTAAAGCGCTTGCCTGCCCAAAGGCAACTTTATAAAATAAGCCACATAATAAAACACAACATAAAGTAGGAACTCAATATGAAAATCTCTGTCATCGGCGCAGGCGCAGTCGGCGTTGAAATCTGTAATTTTGTCTTAAATTTAGGTGAATGTAGCGAGCTGGTGCTCGTCGATCTCAACCGTGAGCGCTGCCAAGGCGAGCAAATTGATTTTAGCCACATGAGCGCGCTGACATTCGCCAAAAACACGCAAGTCGTGAGTGGCGATTATCCTGATACAGCCGGCAGCGATATTATTGTCATTACCGCAGGGGCGCAAATCAAAGTGGGGCAAGATAGGCTTGATATTGCGCAAATCAACGCCAAAATTGGCGTAGACATTGCCCGTGAGCTAGAAAAATATTCCCCGAATGCTATTTTAATTGTGGTGACTAATCCGTGTGATATTGTCACCCACTTTATCACTTGCAATACCCACTACCCGCGCGAGCGCGTCATCAGTGCAGGTTGCGTGGTGGACAGCGCACGGCTGATGAAATTGGTGGCCGATAAAGTGCAAATCGACCCGAAAAATATTTTCGGCTTTATCTTGGGTGAACACGGCGCCAACAGTATTTTACCGTGGAGCTTGATGAACATTGCTGGGCAAAAAGTGGAAGATTTTTGCCGCAATAATGGCTACCCTATCATTGACCCTGTCGAGCAGCTTAATGAAGTGAAACAAGAGGGCCTGCGCGTGTTTGCCATGAAACTCAACACCAACCACGGCATTGCGGCGAGCGTGTTTCGCATTATTCGGGCGATCACCATCAACGAGCATTCCGTGCTGCCTGTCGCCACCACGCTCAACGGAGAATACGGCATTCACAATGTTGCAATCAGCGTGCCGATGATTGTCTCCCGCGTCGGCATTGAAAAAATCCCAACCTACACCTTCACCTCACAAGAAATGCAAGAACTGCAACAATGCGCAACAAACCTGCGCAGCGTGGCTGAAAATGTGGCATTGCAAACAAGCCTAAATGTCGATCTCTAATCTAAAAAAACCGCACTTTGAGAAAAGTGCGGTTTAAGAACATTAGAATGATTTACTGATGTTAATGAATACATCATTTTTGTTGTATTGATAAATCGTATAGTTACTCTTAACACGGGTGTGCGTCCATGTCAGTTTTGGCGTGAATCCTTTATAACTGAGAGCACTATGCCCAAAAGAGAGCATGCTTGTCAGCTCTTTATCACGTTGACGAATATCAAAAAATAATGCTTCTTTGTGTTGTTTATCGGCATAGCCAACAGATGCATTAGTGATAAGTCCATTTTGCCATTGTTTGCCCCAGCCGAATCGAATTGCTTTGCGGTGATAAGATTCTGTATCTTCTTTTGCATCCTTAATGCCATAATCGAGTGCAACATTCCAATACTGCGTATTATCAGGGAAATAGGTTAAACTGTTTGTGATATAATGAGAACGCCCTTCATTGGCTCGGTTATAGCTGTCATTATAATGAGTATAACCATAGTTGTAATAGGCACCGTATTTTAGCGCATTTGTCAGCCAATAACTAAACGAAATTAATCCACCATAAGTGTCACTGTATTGTTTTAACGCATCACCACCATTTAATCCACCACCATAAAATCTTTTAGAAAAATAAGGTTGTAATGAGATATCCAGTTTTTCATTAGCATAGCCGTATCCCATGCCTGCATCAAACGTCATTTCATTATATTTTTTATTATTCCAGTAATATTTGCTAGATAATCCTGAATTAAATAAAAGATATTGTCCTTGTGGTAAAAACCATTTTTTATCCGTATTTAGGCTAAGCGATAGCCCTTGACCATGCTGACGTTCTGATTTATAGATAAGTTGTCTATCATCTGGGAGAGTCCAAACGGTGCCTGGCTTAGCCGTTTGCCCAAGATTGCGGTCATTAAGGAAATTTCCTTGCACATAGAAATTCCAAGCGTGCAGTTCATCAATTTGATCTAAATAGTGTTGATAGACCTCATTATCTTGCTTAATATCACTATTATTGAGCAAAGTATGGAATTGCTGATTGGCTTCATAGTAGTTTTTATTATAAAAGAGCGCATTGGCATATTGAAAACGGATAAAATTATTATTAGGAAAACGTTGAATAAGGGCTTTATAAGCTGAAATACCTTCGCTTAAGTGCTTATCTGCTAATAAAATGGCATTAGCCCACTCGATCAATGATCGATCGCGTGTAGGAACCTGCTCATATAATTTTACCAAAACAGGTAGAATAGGTTTATTTAATTTAATCAGTGATTCAACAAATAAACGTTCTAAAATAGCAGGATTTTCTTTTAGTTGTTTGCCCGTATAACGGATCACATCATCATTTTTTTGCTGAAGAGCAGCATTTTGTTGTTTCTGTTCTACCGTCTTTTTTAACGCTTGGTGTTCTTGTTGAAGACTGTAGTTTTCGACAGCATTGTTTTCAGGTTGCCGAACAGCTGTGTTTTGTGCAAGTGCGGTTGATGTTAGCGCGCTTAATATCGCCAGATAAAGCAAAGAGATTTTAGTCATACAACGTCCCAATTAATAAATAAACAGCCCCCAACGGGAGCTGTTTAATTTGAGTAAATCCTTAATTATGGATTCACAGTAGCATTTTCAATTTGTTTTAAAGGATTCAATGGCTCAGGTTTTGGCTGAGGTTTTGGTTGAGGTTTAGGCTGTGGCGCAGGCTGGGCTTTTGGAATATCACCAACGTATTCTGCACCAAATACAGCACCCCATTTTTTATCCGCATCACCATTTTTACTTGCAACTGCACCACCCAATTCGGTGTTAGTTACCTTATCGTTACCAAATAGTGTAGCTTCAAATGTACCTGCTTTATTTGCAGCTTTAGCATCAGCATAAACCAGTTCTGAAGTACCATTTTTCACATTACCATTAGCTTTTAAATCACCTTTAAAGGTAACAAGCGTATCTTTAACTTGTTCTTTTTTCACTTCAAAGTTGTTGTAAAGCTCACCTGTTACAGAGCGTTTCGCCAAATCTACAGTTGCACTAACGTGAGTACCACTAATAAGTTTTGGTGCATCTTCAGGTTTAACACCTTGAAGTGCGGTTGGCGCATTCACATTCTTTTCTACTTTTGGTTCGTGGAAATTGTTATCCAAACCGTAAGTCACAGCATGACCTTGATAGCTTAATACGCCTTCTTTGCCATAGCCAAATTCTTTTAATTTTGCACCTGTGGTATTATCGACACCACGATAGAAGTAGTTATCTTCTTTACTGTCTTTATTGAATTCAGAGTAGTCAACAACATAGGATTTAATATCCTTACCTAAATTAACGCCTCGTTTAAATTGACCATCTAGACCTTTATCACCGTGTAATCCACGTTGTTTCGCATCTAATTGCGTAGTTACACGACCATATTGAACGTTTGTCAGTTTACCGTCTTCGTAACGTCCATCTTTAGCATCAACTAATGGCAAGTTTGCAGCATCTTTTGCCATAGTGCGGTTACCGTAAACTTCCGCAACTGATTGGTCATTTTTCGCTTCGTCAGCTTTAATTCGACCCGCTACACCAGTGTAATCTTTACGGCCATCTTCAAAGACATAAGCAACTGCGGTTTTTCCGCCTTTTGTTGCAGTCTTAGTAATATTGCCAAGTTCATTTTCTACTTTGTCACGTTTCTCGCCATTTAATGTACTTTCATTAACATAGACATGCTCGAGATTTGCTTTACCGTCTTTTTGTGCTGTGAAATCAAAATCTTCCACATAAGCAACCACTTTTCCACCTTGTGTTGGTGCAGCGATAACCAAAGTATCTAAACTTTTTTCAGGATTTTGTACTTGCATTCCTGAAAGGGTACCCGCTTCTGAATTGCGAGCAGGTGCGCGGCCGTCAACGATAAAGTCAGAGTTTGTTTTGCTGACAACTTTATAACCTACATCAGAATTTTGTTTAGCTTCATTTGCTTCAGATAATGCTTTAGCTTTTGCGGCAGCTTCTTCAGCAGCTTTGGCCGCTTCACGAGCTTCTTTCTCTGCTTTTGCTTTTGCATCGGCAGCAGCTTTTTCTGCAGCTTCTTTTTTAGCTTTCGCTTCAGCAGCGGCTTTTTCAGCTTCCGCTTTAGCCTTAGCTGCAGCAGCCGCAGCTTCTGCTTTTTGTTTTGCAACTTGTTCTGCTGTTGTTTTAGCAGGTTCTGGATTACTATTGTCATCGCCAGATGACCCACAGGCTGCTAATAGAACAGAAGCAGCAACTGTAAGTGTAAATTTTAATGCGTTGTCTTTTTTCATAACAATAAGTTCCTTAACATTAATGAACTATTAAAAAATATTAAGTCAGATAAGCGCTGAATGCTTACAGCATAAGCACTTTGCTCTTGCACCATTAAATGGTCTCTGGCATTATATCCCCCCCCCCCCCCCCCGACTTTGTCAAGAGCTGATTTGCAGAAATCTCGTGATATACGTCAAGTTTTTAAGCGAAAAGAATTGCGTTAAAATAGTGTTTTATTCATTCTTACAACTTACTTGATGATGACGTATTAAATAGACAGGAAGTAAAAATAAAAAAACCGCACTTTGAGAAAAGTGCGGTTTGATGTCAAAGTAGGTTGAGATTTAGCCACGTACGGCAATCACTTCAATTTCAACGCCAACGTCTTTTGGCAGGCGGGCCACTTCAACGCAGGAGCGCGCTGGGTAGCTTGGGTGGTTGTTTTCTTGGAAGAAGGCTTGATATTCCGCATTGACGGTGGCGAAATCATCCATATTTTTTACAAATACGGTGGTTTTGATGATGTCTTTCACCTGCAAGCCCGCTTGTTCGACGATGGCTTTCACGTTTTCGAGAGATTGGCGTGTTTGCGCTTTAATGCACGCGGGCACGTCGCCTGTTTGTGGGTTGACGGGAATTTGCCCAGAGGTGATAACCAGATTGCCCAAATCATAAGCTTGTACATAAGGGCCGATGGCCGCTGGGGCTTTTTCTGTATGAATAACGTTGCTCATGTTGTTCTCCATGTCGTGATAAAAATCAAAAGTGCGGTCACAGCTCGCCGAGGGTGGCGACCATTACCGCTTTAATGGTGTGCATACGATTTTCTGCTTCGTCAAATACGATAGACGCGCGGGATTCAAAAACGTCATCGGTGACTTCTAAGCCGTTTAGTCCATATTGTGCCGCCATGGCTTTGCCGATTTTGGTTTCGCTGTCGTGAAATGCGGGCAAGCAGTGCATAAATTTCACATTTGGATTGCCAGTTAAGTCCAGCAATGCCTGATTCACTTGATAAGGGCGCATTAATGCAATACGCTGCGCCCAAGCCTCCATCGGCTCACCCATTGATACCCATACGTCGGTGTAGATAAAATCGACGTCTTTCACGCCCGCTTCAATATCTTCCGTGCAGGTGATTTTCGCCCCCGTTTGCGCCACGATATCGGCGACTTCGTCTAAAAGTGCGGTTTCAGGGAAAAAGGCTTTCGGTGCCACCAAGCGCAAATCCAGCCCCATCAATGCTGCGCCCTCCACAAACGAGTTGCCCATATTATTGCGCGCATCACCGAGGTAGGCGAGTTTCATTTGATTGAGTTTTTTACCCTCGCCGTGCTCGAGCATCGTGAGGAAATCCGCCAAAATTTGAGTGGGGTGAAATTCGTCGGTTAAGCCATTCCACACGGGCACGCCTGCATGCTGCGCCAGCGTTTCGACCAAGTGCTGCCCAAAGCCGCGATACTGAATGCCGTCATACATCCGCCCAAGCACGCGCGCGGTGTCTTTCATTGATTCTTTATGCCCGATTTGCGAGCCGCTCGGGCCGATGTAAGAAACTTGTGCCCCTTGATCAAACGCCGCCACTTCAAAGGCACAGCGGGTGCGGGTGGAAGTTTTTTCAAAAATCAGTGCGATATTTTTGCCTTGCAGCGTTTGCTGCTCGCGTTTGGCTTTTTTGTCTGCCTTGAGTTTGGCGGATAGCGTCAAAAGTGCGGTGATTTCATCAGGCGTGAAATCCATTAAACGTAAAAAATGGCGGTTTTTAAAGGCATGCAAGTTCACAATTTCTCCCCCGATGGCAACTAAGATTTTGAAAATTGTACCATATTCTCACGCAGAAACTACGCTTGTGTAAAAATTTAACCGCACTTCAACCAAAGTGCGGTCACACTAAGCATGCAGGTATTGATAACACCATTTTGTTCGCGAAAACATAAAAGCATTACTTTACCCTTGTGCTATTCAGTGATAATCTTAACTTATCTAATGAATCGCGCAGATAGATTGTCATTTGTAGTGAGCCTTATTTGAGTAGTTATCTGGAATCCGCTAAAGCCTTAGTCGCACAGTTGGATCAGCGTCGTTTTCAGCGTGCGCTTGATGGCAACTCGGCGGAGTTTTGCCATGTTTTTCAACTCATCACACTGCTGCTCGACCTCAATCACCCTGCGCTGCCAGGTTTTGTCAGCGGTGCGCCAGCTGGCATTGCTGATTTCACCCTTAACGAATATCAACGCCACTATCTGCACTCCACCGCACCGAATAGCACTTATCCTGATGATTTTCTTGCAGCTTGCGCGCGTGAGCCAACTCATCCGCCAATTTTAGGCGTGTATGCTATGGGTAGCACAGGCTCGATCACGCAAAATAGCCAATCGGATCTGGATATTTGGGTCTGCTTAGCGTCACAGCTGGGCAATGCCGAACGTGCACAGTTATCACAAAAAACCGCACTTTTGCAAAAATGGGCGCAGGCGATGAAAGTGGAGATGAACTTTTATCTGCTGTCTGAAAACCATTTTCGCAACACCACTTACTCCACTGTGCTCAGCACCGAACACTGCGGCAGCAGTCAATACGTGTTGCTGCTGGAAGAGTTTTACCGTTCCGTAATCCGCTTGGCGGGCAAGCCGCTATTGTGGTTGCATATGCCAATCAACAATGAAGAATATTATGACAAAGCGGTGGAAAAATGGATTGAAGAAGGCAAGATTGTGCGCGATGAGTGGGTCGATTTTGGTGGGCTTGGTGCACTGTCGGCGGATGAATATTTTGGTGCTACCTTGTGGCATTTGTATAAAGGTGTGGATTCGCCTTATAAATCGGTGATCAAAATTTTGTTGCTGGAAACACTGATGGCGGAATATCCGTACCCCACATTGATTTCGAAGCAGTTTAAACAGCAGCTGCTCTCAGGCTTGCAACCCGATCACTATTTTGATCCTTATTTGGCGATGTTGCAAAAAGTAAGCACCTATTTACAGTCCATTAATGATCAATACCGCTTAGATCTGGTGCGCCGCTGCTTTTACATCAAGGCCAACCGTGATTTTGCCCACGCACCGTTGCAAAAAAGCTGGCGTTATCAACAGCTGCAACAGTTTGCCCACCAGTGGCACTGGTCCGCGCGTGATGTGCAGATGCTCAATCATCATGGGCATTGGAAAATCAAGCAAGTTAACCGCTTTTATCACAGCCTAGTGGCCGTGTTTATGCAAAGCTATCGCAATTTGATTACCTTTGCTCGTCGGCAAAAAATCTCCGCCGACCTAATGCCAGAAGACATCGGCATTTTAACGCGCAAACTCTACACCGCGTTTGAAGTTTTACCAGGCAAAGTCACCCTGTTTAACCGCCAAATTGTGGATAATATGACCGAAGATCACCTGATGTTTGTGGAAGTGCGCAACTCAAGTGCGGTTAAAGATGGCTGGTATTTATTCAACACCGCACCCAATCATATCGTCGATTCCCGTGATCGTTATGTGGAATACGCACCGCACTTAGGCAAATTGGTGGCATGGGCGTATTTCAACGGGCTGTTGGGCGCAAAAACACGGCTGTATATTCGAAGCCAAAGCGTAAGCTTGACAAAATTACAGCAATTTGTCACCGACTTGCGTTTGTCAATCACGCAATCGGCACCACCGCCGAGCAATGATGACTTCAGCCACCCTTGCGAGTTGCGCCATCTGTTTGTAGCGGTGAATCTCACTCACGACCCTACCGAACAGATCGTCGGTAACGATCGTCGCAGTGTGCAGTCAAATGATTTATTTAATTTTGGGCCAGAGCAGACATGTTTGCTTGGCAGCATGACGTTGATTTATCGCAACCGCTGGAATGAAATTCGCACACTGCATTTTGAGGGGCAACATGCGATTTTAAATTGCTTGAAAGCCTTGGCGCATAAAGTACATTGCAGTGCCTCGCCACTGGAAAGCGTGCAGGTGTGCTGTTACAGCAAGCGCTACCGCGATGAAATGCTTGCCACCACCGCTAAATTAGTGGATAAATGTATCCGCGCACAGGTGAGCATGGTGCTAAACAAACGTTCGATTAATCGCTTGCAAGTGGCGGGCAAGGTGTGGAATTTTTCCTACGAAACCCGCGGGCTGAAAATTCAAGAAGACGGTGTTGGCACGTTACCCGATGATAGTGCGCTTTTGGTGCAAAATCAAAGTCAGAATAAATATCACTTTCCTATGGCGATTGGCGATTTTGCCAGTGAAGGCTTTTTGCAATTTTTCTTTGAAGACAACCGTGATGGCAGCTTTAATGTCTATATTCTCGATGAGCGCAACAATCCTGAAATTTACTACCGCTGCAAAGATGAAAAAGAAGAAAAAATCAAAGAGATCAATCGTCTTTACACAATGGAGCGCTTTAACAGCACTTCACAAACCGACAGTTGCAGTTTCAATTATCCACAATTTTATCAATTAATTTATGATAACCACGGCAACGAAAAAATTGTGCCGTTTCGCAGCCAGCAACACCTGCGTTTTCAAGGCAGCGAGAAAATTACTCCCTTGTATGTATAAACGCGTTATAATACCTCATAAATATAACAACAAATGGAAAGCATATGTCACAACAATACCGCACTTTAATTATTGATGACCACCCATTGATGCGTCGCGGTATGACGCAGTTGCTCGAACTAGAAAGCGAGTTTGATGTGGTGGGGGAGGCCAGCAATGGGCTTGAGGGCATCCGCTTGGCCCATAGCCTCGCACCAGATTTGATTATTCTAGATTTGAACATGAAAGGGCTTTCTGGGCTTGAAACGCTACAACAGCTGCGCAAAGATGGCATTGATGCACGGATTGTGATTTTAACCGTGTCTGATGCTAAGGCTGATATCTACGCACTCGTTGATGCTGGTGCCGATGGCTATCTTCTCAAAGACAGCGAGCCTGAATTATTATTAAAGCAAATTCAACAAATAGCACAAGGCCAGGTGACTTACAGCGACGAGGTGCAAGCGCTTTTGCATCAACGCCAACACTCCCCAGAGCCCTTGCTTTCGTTAACCGATCGTGAAGGCGACGTACTAGAGCTGGTTGCCAAAGGGATGTCGAACAAACAAATCGCCGATATTTTGTTTATCTCGGAAGAAACTGTCAAAGTTCATATCCGCAATCTCCTGCGCAAACTCAACGTCAACTCCCGCGTCGCCGCCACCGTGCTTTACTTGCAATATAAAGGCGTTTAAAAAACACAAAGTGCGGTTAAACCGCACTTTTACTTTCTACAGCTTGAATACTCTCTTTTAAAATTCGAATAACCGTGTCCGCACCGCTACGGTTGGGATTGATGCGGATTAAGGTTTCTCGTGCATTAGGGTCTTGTGCCAAAAATGTGCCAGAGACGCGGTAAAACAGCGGCGGCAGTTCATATTTTGATTCAGCGCCTACGGGGTAGCCTAGTGCACCCAAGTGCGAGGCGTGTTCAATCACCGCAGGGGCAATCGGTTTTGCCAATTCTACAATCACCACTTTGGATTGCGCATTAACGATATAGGCATTTTTCACCTGTGGGCATTCGCCTTGATTAAGCCGCTCGACAATTTGCTCACCTTGGCTGGCGGCGATAGCGTGCATCACGGGGGCAAACACCATGCCACGGAGCACCGCAAGTGCTTGCCAACCTTGAATTTGGCAGCCACCAGAATAGAGCGTTTGCTTGATAGCGTCGACCGCACTTTTTACCCCCATCGCCACGCCAACGCCTTCAGGACCGAAGAGTTTAAAACTGGAAAATGTCGAGAGTGTTGCACCCAATTCGCAACCAATGGCAGGCACTTTGAGTGTGGCATAATTATCATCAATCAGCGTGCTCACGCCGTGTTGTGCGCAGTGTGCAATCACTTCTGCCAGTGCGTAGCTGTCTTGCGGCCGTTGGCGCGTGTGTTGAATAAGTGCGGTGCTTGGCTTATGCAAAGCTAACGACTCATCCAGCGCGCTAAGATTGTTGAAATCCGCCTGCACCACCTTGCAGCCAAGTTGTTCTATGCTCACTTTGCTTGTGGGGTAAATCGGCGCTTGGTGGACTAACAGTGTTTCCTCACGTGTGAGTAACGCATTGAGTCCAGCGCGCAATGCCCCCGTGCCTGCACCTTGTAACAACACCGCACTTTCTGCATTGAAAAACGCTGCCAACACCTGTTCAACCCGTGCAGTGGTGGCTGGTTGATTTAAGCCTGTGGCAAGCCCTAAATCAGCGTGCAGAAATTGGCTGTTGGGGAAGTGGCGTGTGATGCAATCCACCAGCGCAAATTGCTTGGCTTGCGCTTGTTCGAGAGTGAGGCTAGTTAAGGGATAAGCGTGCATTAAATGGCTCCCAAAATGTGGTTAGGGTTATCTTGTAACACAATCAGCATATCGCGTTCGCTCACACCGCGCTCATAGAGCAGCGGCAAAAAGTGGGTGAAGAGATAATCATAGCCAATGCCGCCGTGGCGTTTGAGATGTGATTTGCGCGTGATGTCCATCGACAGCAATAATTGGCGAGCAAAACCGCACTTTATCGCCTCGCTGAAGAGATCGGCACGCAGTTCATCACTTTGATATGCCAGCTTGCCAATGGTATCAAATTCCACCCATGCGCCACGTTCTAGCAAGCGAAATAGGTAATCGCGATCACCGGCCAAATCGGTATGTCCTAAAATGATTTTTTCGGCACGCACGCCATAGCGGGCGAATAGATCGAGCTGCTCCAGCCCAAAGCGCCCTAGCGAGGTATGGGTGGTGATAAATTTGCCTGTGGCAAGGCTGGCGAGCGCCGCGGCGTGCAGTAGCTTTTGCTCATCGGTGTTGATGCACTCAAAGCCACTGCCGACCTCGCCGATGATCTGCGCTTTGCGAGTATAGCGAGCACCCGTTTCATCACTCAGCCCGCGTTCAATTTCGGCAATAAAGCGCTCGGCGAGCTGCTCGGCACTTAAGGTGTGAAACCAATCAGGCAGGAACGGTGCTTTGTAGCAGCCCGTGGCGGAGACAACCTTGACCGCACTTTGCTGCTCCACCGCTTCCACATAGGCAATGTTGCGCCCCATGCCAAGGTTGGTGACATCGACAATGCGTGTCACGCCATGGCGCTTGAGCGCGCGCAGCTCGTCGACCTGCGCGTCAAGGTCATTTAAAAAGCAATCCGAATTTTGCTTGACCGCACTTAGGTCTAAGTGCAGGTGCTCGTGCATGAACGTCAAACCCATATTAGCCTAACCCCACAAGTGCCAAAATATTGGCGACAATGCCCACCACAATGGTGGCAATTGGCCCGATTGCCATTTCGACCAGTGGGCGTTTGGACGTGCGGTTTAACAGGTAAATTGCCGCCACAATCATAAATCCCATACCAGGCAAAATGGCGTTGGAGGCAATCATACCGCCGACGAGCAGCGCCACTTCCAGCATTTTAGTGATCGCGGTGCGGATGTGGTCGCCACAGGCTTTCACGCCTGGGTATTTATCGAGCCAAATCGCCACGCTGGCCAGCAGTTTTACCTCAAGCAGCATAATCACACAACCTGCCACAAAGGCGAGAATTGGGTTGTCGATGGCAAGCCCTGCCACGAAAATAAATTTCATGCCGTCAGGGGAGTAAACACCAGTTGCAATCGCGGTGGTGCCTACTAGTGGGATAAAACTTACCGCACGGGCAAGGGCAACAAGCAGTGCGGAGGTTTGTTGATCTTGTGCCATTAATTGCAGTGACACAGGGCCTTCTGCCAGCAGGCTATAAGGCATAGAGGCGGCAATGGCTGTCAAACCACCGCTTAGCGCCAAGAGCCATTTGTGTTTTTGAATGCGTTGAATCCGCTGTGAAAACAAGCCCACGAGCATTTCATTGGCGCCTTTTTCGCCCTCAGCTTTCGGCGCAGAGCGCTCACGCATGGCAAAATAGAACATCGCAATCATCCCAAACAGCAGTGCCATACCGTTAGGGTCAATATTCACAGGCTTGCTGTCAACATCAAATTGCACGCTGCCCAGCGATTTGGTCAACAAATATCCCAACAGGGTGGCAATCAGTACCCAAATGCCTTTTTTATAACCGTATTGATAACCAATCACCACTGCTGGGAATATGGCAAAACAGGCAATAATTGGTGCGCCGACTTTGCTTAATTCATTCATAAAATCCACAGGCATCATCGCAAACAATTCCACAATGCCTTTTAGCCCAGCTAATAGTGCCATGCCGTACAATGCACCGATGATGCCTGAGGCGATAAAGCCCTTGCGGTTATCTGGCGTCCAGGTGCCGATCACATCGGTGCCAAGCAGCAGGCTATGAACCAAAATAATCGGTGCGGTAAGTGAAAATGGGATGCCAAAGCCAATCACCAGCCCAAAGCTCAAAGCAAAGCTACTAGCCGCCAAGCCCTTACGGCTCATTCGCCCTTCTAAATATTCAGGCACAAGCGGGCGCAGCCCATCGTGAAATACGGCGATGCCTTTGTTTGCCATCATGGCTGAAATCGCGCCAATAAGTGCCATTAAAATCAGTTTATCCACAGGTATTGCCAGCAGATTGTGTACAAATGAACCGTCCATAATGCCCCCGTCGTATTGAAATGATCAGCCGTTGATAATGTGTTTCACCAATATTGGCACAACCGTGTCAATATCTTGCCCTGTAAAACCAAAGGCGACTTTATCGGCGCGCACTTGCTCAGCAATTTCAGCCTCACTTAGCACCTTGCCTGGCATACCAATAGTGGCACATTTGTCTGCTCCGAGTAGTGCAATAGCCATCGCTAACGCCCCACCGCCGCCCGTGTTGCACGCGCCGAAATAGTAATCCGCCTCGCCTGACTTTATTGCCATGGCAGCTTCAATGTCGCTTTTTTGCGTGATCTGCGCCACCACACTATGCTTTGCAAACGCCACTTCTAACTGCTTGGCAAGATGTTCTTTTTCAATTTGTCCGCCAACAACCACTCGCATAACTCACTCCTTTTCTCCGATCAATGATAAAAATGATGTCCCACTTTGCGGCGCACGGGCATTGAAAAACGCACACGCACTGGCGCCCACATCGGCCAGTGTTGCGCGTTGACCAAGCGGGGTTAAAGTGCGGTTTTGCTGATAAATGAGCAGCGGCACTTTTTCGCGGGTGTGCTTGCTATGCCCAATGGTAGGATCGTTGCCGTGATCCGCCATCACCACCAGCACATCTTGCTCACCCATGGCCGCCATAATCCGCCCTAAATACTCATCAACTAAGGCAAGCCGATTGGCATAACGTGCCACATCTTGGGCATGCCCTGCTAAATCAGTTTCTTGAATATTGGTGCAAATGAACGCCGATTGCGGCATGTTGACGTGTTTTAGCGTCAAGTTTAAGATCGTTTCACTGTCCACCAATTTTTGGTAATTGGTGCCGTGGGGGTTGGCAACAATGTCTGCCACCTTGCCCACCAGCACCGTTTCAATCCCAGCGTCATGCAAACACGCTGGCGCTTGAGTATTGGCATCTACGCCATAGCCCATGTGCACTACTTGAAAGCCTGCGTCATAGGCACCTGATTTTGGTGCGTTGATGCCGACAAATTTCTCTTGCTTGACTTCAAGGGCGGCGAGGATTTTCTCACGCGTGGTTAAGCCACCAAAGGCAATGACACGCCCAACGTTGGCAATATCGCGCACAATTTGCCCCACTTGGCAAACGGTGTTAAAACTGACCGCACTTAGGTTACCCGTGATGTTGTACACCTGCCCCAAATCTGCCTCGAGATTATCGCCAATCGCGATGTTGTCGTTCACCCACAGCCAGTGCAGACCGCACTTTGTGCTTTTTCGCTCAACGGAAAAGCCTGCCTGCAAAAGTGCGGTTTCCACCTGTGGCAAAATGGCAGAAAATGGCATCACCAGCGGCGATTTCGGGCGTGTACCCATAATTTCTTGGTGCCCCATAAAGGTGTCGCCCCCTTCGTGAGCCAATAGCGCGGTGCCGTAAATGGCATTGCTTGACAGCGCCATGCCATTGAAAGGCTGCCCTAAAATATTCATTAGACCAAGGTCTGCCAAATTGGGCAGCCTTAAGTGCGGTTGCGCTTGCAAAATATGCACGCAGGTATTCGCACCAATATCTTGCGGGCGCACTTTCGCCACGTCGGGCATTTCGCCCACGCCAAAACTGTCGATCACAATGACGATATATTTTTTCATTCGATTATCCTTGGTTTCGGATTGCCTAGGCTGTCAAACAGCCCAATTAAGGCGTTGTCAGCAGGCTTTGAAGTATCCACAATCGCCACATCGCTGCGCGTGGTGAAAATTTGGGTACGAAAACACATCACCACCGGCTCGCCCACAGCAAAAGTGCGGTCTAACGTGAAGGTGTAGTCAATGCTGCTGTCATCGACGGGCAGCACTTTGGCGGGCTGTAAATTTTCGCCGATCAGCGCATTATGCAAATGTCCACGGCGGTAATAGCCACCACCAAAGCAGTAACTATGCTCGCCCACGTTGTGGGAAATTTCACTTAAATAGAGCATTGCAATGCGCTCAGGGCTGTGGCCGTCGGTGTTGGCTGGCGTGGTGCCCGTGAGCGCGTGCCCTGGCTCACCGTGGGTGGCGCCAAGGCGTGCGAGCAGCGGCAAACTCTCGCAGCAGGTGAGCGATGGCGCATTAATGTGGCGCACATTCACCCCCAGCTCGCGCAATTTCGCAACCGTTCTCATCAGTGTGTGTGCATTTGCTGTCAGCGCGATTTCACCGTCAAACAAACAACACGGAAAATGGGTCGCGCCGACAATATCAACCCCCGCCAACGCTTGCAGTTGAGGCACCACCTGCTCAAGGCTGTCAAAGGCAAAACCCCCTTCTTGCCCTGAATAAATGTTGTCGCCCTGTGCATATACTTTCAGCAAAATCGGCTGTACTATGCCTAATTGCTGCGCGCAGTAGCTGATTTGCTGCGCTTTCTCAAATGAATAAACCGTGATCACCTCAGGGCGCGCACGCAAAAGTGCGGTCAACAACGCTTGTGGGGGTTGCACCAAATGCCCGAGATGCGCCACGGGCAAATTATGTTGCAAATAGTGCGCCGCCTCTTTGAAATCCACCGCCACAATGCCCGCCAAACCGCACTTTAGCATTTCGCGGCATAACAACGGGTTGCGCCCAAATTGCTTGCCCATCACATAAAGCTTTAGCCCCAACTGTGTGGCAAGGTGCTGCATTTTGCGTGCGTTGTTCAACACTGTTGGCAAATCAATCACATAGGTGTCGGGCAAAATGTCACCGCGCTGCCACAGTGAAAGTGCGGTGGCAATGAGCGATGGATTTTGTGCACGCAACGCATTAATGAACACGGTTAACCTCGTCAATCAGGTGTGGCTGCGCGTCGCACAACGCCCCTAAGCCTGCCCACAAATAGCTTCGCTCAGCTTGGCTGAGCTGGGTTTGGCACTGATTAAGCAGCGACTGGCTAAGCCGTTCCACCTGCATAAAGTGCGGTTCTTGCTGTAGCTCGGCAAGTAGCTCTTCATCTAGCGGTGCTTCAAGAGCATTGCCTTGTTGAGCGCGCTCCAGCGCCATTGCGATATGTGTTACCAGCATTACCACTTGATCTTGCTCAGTATCAACCTGCCACTTTTGTAAGGTTGCAATCACGTTATGGATATCATGCACAGTAACCTCGCTGATGGTGCCTGATTGTGCTAATAATTGAATGCGTTGGTCTAAATTCACAACAAACTCCTAAATTAAAACTACTTTTTATAAATGTTGCTATGAACATAGTGCAAAGTGCGGTTTGTGGCAATTTTTTCGCCCAAATTTGCAAGGCTCATCACAAAAAATGGTTTTTTGTGGGGGTGAATTTGTTATCCTAAGCAAATGCAACGAATAAAATGTTAATCAACATAAGGAGTGCCCATGGGCGAATGTGAAAACTACGGCATCACCATTTCTGCGTTTGGCGATGTAAATGTGCTTGATGTGGCGCAAAGCCTACCTGTGCCAGAGATTGGTGACAACGACATTTTGCTGGAAGTCGCCTTTGCTGGCGTCAACCCTGTAGATTATAAAACGCGCCAAGGCTTAGGCTGGGGAGCGGAGAAGTTTAAACCCCAATTCCCTGCGGTGCTGGGCTTTGATATGGCTGGCGTGGTGGCGAAAGCAGGCTGCAATAGCGGCTTTCATGAAGGTGAACGGGTGGCCGCCTTGAGTTTTGATGGCGGCGGTTATAGCCGTTATGCCAAAGTAAACAGCGCTTTGGTGGCGCGCATTCCTGAAAATGTCAGTATGCAGCAAGCCGCCGCCTTGCCTACGGTGGGTGTGACAGCCTATCAAATTATCAAACAGGCCAATCTCACATCAGGGCAAAAAGTAATGTTATCTGCGCCAGCAGGTGGCGTGGGGCATATTCTATTGCAGCTGCTCAAGCAACACGATGTGGAGATTGTCGTAATTTGTTCCAGCGCAAAAAAAGCGTGGGTTGAAGATCAAGGCATAAGTGAGGTGGTGGACTACACCGCAATCACCACCTTCCCTGATGTACAAGCGGATCTGTTTATCGATCTTGTCGGTGGCGACAGTGGCGTGCAAGCGCTTACGGGCGTTAAAGCAGGTGGGCGAGTAATTTGCGTACCGAGCATTCATGTACCACTATTGCAACAAGCCGGCAGCGCGAGAGGCTTACAGGTAGAAAAAATTCTAGCCACACCCAATGCAGCGGATCTGACCGCACTTTTAGCCATGATCAGTAACAAAACGCTGCATGTGGATATTGCAGCTATTTTTACTTGGCACGATCTTGCCATCGCTCATCAGCAATTAGAAACTGGTCGTACGCAAGGGAAATTAATTATTTCATTTTAAGGAATAACATGAGTATTAAACATATTGATCCTGTACAATTTGAAGACTTTTCAGGGCTCATTTTTGACATGGATGGAACGTTGATCGATACCATGGCGGCACATAAACGTGCTTGGCTGGAAATGGGACAAGAATATGGCTATGCGTTTGATCCGCAGTTGATGGTGGCATTAACGGGATCCACCACGCATAACATAGCACAAGCGATGATGGAAAAAGCGGGCATGCCATTGGATAAATTGGATGAAGTGGTTCAGAGAAAACGCGATCTTGGTGCACGTTATATGGCGGAAAGTGCGGTTTTGCTACCCGCCTTTGAAGTGGCTCAGTTTTACCATGGCAAAAAGCCACTCGCACTCGGCACTGGCGCGCACCGCCAAATTGTAGAGATGTTATTTGCACAATTTGATCTTGCCCGTTTATTCGATGTGGTGATCACCAGCGATGATGTGCTCAACCATAAGCCACACCCAGACACTTTTTTACAATGTGCCAAAGGATTAGGGTTGCCACCCGAGCAGTGTGTCGTGTTTGAAGATGGTGATTTTGGGGTGCAAGCAGCATTAGCAGGCAACATGGCGGTGTTTGATGTGCGCACAGGGCAGCTTAAGCGTGGCGCTTTAGGTGCTTAAGATTTAGTGCTATACTGCTTTTGCCTTGCAATAGACAAAAAAATGCCCCCAAGTTGTGGGGGCGAAATAACCTAAGGAACCAACTTTATTATAGAAAAAAACTGCAAGTTGCTTGTATACTCAGACACAGCTTTGCGAAGAAAGTTCCGAAAAAAGTAAAAAAAATTTATCAAGGAAAAACCATGCCATTATTAGACAGTTTTACCGTTGATCACACCAAGATGAATGCCCCTGCCGTGCGCGTGGCCAAGACCATGC
Organism: Spirabiliibacterium pneumoniae; assembly: GCF_014884995.1. Taxonomy (GTDB): domain Bacteria; phylum Pseudomonadota; class Gammaproteobacteria; order Enterobacterales; family Pasteurellaceae; genus Spirabiliibacterium; species Spirabiliibacterium pneumoniae. The sequence continues at coordinate 319,981 of NZ_JABMII010000004.1, read as the reverse complement.
AAACGCCCAAAGGGGACGACATCACTGTGTTTGACCTGCGCTTTTGCCGCCCAAACATTGAAATTATGCCGATGAAAGGCGTGCACACGCTCGAACACTTATTCGCAGGCTTTATGCGTGATCACCTTAATTCAAGCAGCGTAGAGATCATCGACATTTCCCCAATGGGCTGCCGCACAGGCTTTTATATGAGTGTGATTGGTCGCCCAGATGAAAGTGCGGTCGTGCAAGCGTGGTTGGCGGCGATGGACGATGTGCTCAAGGTGGCATCACAAAACGACATTCCAGAGCTAAACAAATACCAATGCGGCACCTACACCGACCATTCTCTAGAAGAAGCGCAGGACATCGCGCGCCATATTCTTGAGCGCGGCGTGGGCGTGAATAAAAACGACGAACTTATTCTTGATCCCAGTTTTTTGAATAATTAACCCAAACCGAGCGTGCGCTCGGTTTTTTATTGCAAGGAGATGCTATGACCACCCTCGGCACCCCGTTAACTTTAAACGCCACCAAAGTAATGCTTCTCGGCTCAGGCGAGCTGGGCAAGGAAGTGGTGATTGAACTCCAACGTCTCGGCGTGGAGGTGATTGCTGTTGACCGCTATGACAACGCACCCGCGCAACAAGTGGCACACCGCGCTTATACCCTCTCGATGCTCGACAGCGAGGCGCTTAAAGCATTGGTGGAGCAAGAGCAACCAGATTATATCGTGCCTGAAGTCGAAGCCATTGCCACCGACACGCTGCTTGAGCTTGAACGTGCAGGCTTTAACGTGATTCCAACTGCGAATGCCACCAAATTGACCATGAATCGTGAAGGTATCCGCCGCTTGGCGGCCGAAGAATTGGGGCTGCCAACCTCGCCTTATCGCTTTGTGGACAATATGGATGATTTCAAAAGTGCGGTCAGTGAGATTGGGCTGCCGTGCGTGGTCAAGCCCATTATGAGTTCATCAGGGCATGGGCAAAGTGTGTTGAAATCAGAACAAGACATCATGCAGGCATGGGAATACGCCCAATCAGGTGGGCGCGCAGGTGGCGGACGCGTTATTGTTGAAGGATTTGTGGCGTTTGATTATGAAATCACGCTGCTGACGGTGCGCCACATTGGCGGCACGTCATTCCTTGCGCCGATTGGTCATCGGCAAGAACAGGGCGATTATCGCGAATCGTGGCAGCCACAAGCGATGAGTGAAACCGCACTTTTACAAGCGCAAAACATCGCCGAGAAAATTACCAGCGCACTCGGTGGGCGTGGCATCTTTGGCGTTGAGTTATTTGTGCGTGGCGATGAGGTGATTTTCAACGAAGTTTCTCCACGCCCGCACGACACAGGCATGGTGACATTAATCTCACAACCGCTTTCCGAGTTTGCGCTACATGTACGTGCGATTCTCGGCTTACCGATTCCTGAAATTGAGCAATTTTCACCCGCTGCATCGCGTGCTATTGTGGTGGAAGGAAAATCAAACAACGTGCGTTTTGGCAATCTCAACGATGTACTTGACGAGCCGAAAGTGGACATTCGCTTGTTCGGCAAGGGCGAGGTTAACGGCCACCGCCGTTTGGGCGTGATTTTAGCCCGTGATGACAGCATTGAGTTCGCGCGCGAGAAAACACAACGGGCACTTGATAAGCTTGAGATTACGCTCTAAGTGAACATTTACTAACTGCGCAAACTTTAACCAAATGGACGAACTTTTTATTATTTTTTGCGTCTAAATTAATACGAATTCGAGCCATCATCACATTGGGTTGTTTTACAACAGCGCCAATTGTGATATAAATGCAGGTTCATAACTTAAGGAAGAATGCAATGAATAAAGAAATGCAAACCATGATGCTTGTCCCGCAAGGTAGCCTTGAGGGCTATATTCGCGCTGCCAACGAGTATCCGATGCTCAGCGCAGAAGAAGAAAAAGCGTTGGCAGAACGTTTGTATTACCACGAAGATTTAGATGCGGCCAAGCAATTGATTTTATCGCACCTGCGTTTCGTGATTCACATTGCGCGTGGTTATGCAGGCTACGGTCTGCCACAAGCGGATTTGATTCAAGAAGGCAACATTGGCTTGATGAAAGCCGTGCGTCGTTTTAATCCAGAAGTGGGCGTGCGCTTGGTGTCATTCGCCGTGCATTGGGTGAAAGCGGAAATTCACGAATATGTGCTGCGCAACTGGCGTATCGTGAAAGTCGCCACCACCAAAGCGCAACGCAAATTGTTCTTCAACTTGCGCAAAACTAAGCAACGCTTTGGCTGGTTTAATGAAAGCGAAGTGGCCATGGTGGCCGATGAGCTGGGTGTGTCAGTCGATGATGTGAAAGAAATGGAATCACGCATGAGCGGGCAAGATATGGCATTTGATTTGCCAACAGACGACGCGGAAGAAAGCTACAGCCCAGCCTTGTATTTAGAAGATAAATCGTCTGATTTCGCCGCTGAACTGGAAAGCGAAAACTACGAAGAACAAGCCTCCGAGCAGCTGAGCATTGCACTTGAAGGCTTAGACGAACGCAGTTTAGACATTATCCGCTCACGTTGGCTAGACGAAAACAAAGCCACACTGCAAGATTTGGCGGCCAAATACAACATCTCCGCCGAACGTGTGCGCCAGTTGGAAACCAACGCCTTGAAAAAACTCAAAGGCGCAGTGAGTTTTTAAGGCCACCTAACGATGAAAAGCTGAACATAATGTTCAGCTTTTTTTATGCCACCAGAACGCCAGCACAAATGGCAAGGAAGAATGAAAAACCAACATAATTGTTATTCAAAAAGGCCTTAAAACACGCCATGCGTTCACGGTTGCGCGTGAGTTGTGCTTGATAGATAAAAAGTGCGGTTGGTAGGATTAATAACACATAAAACACCCAGTGCAAATGAGTCAGTGCACCAATGGCGACAAAGAGCGCCAAGGTACCAGCTTGCAAGGCGGCGATGATTTTGTTGTCGTATTGTGCAAACAAAATAGCGGTGGATTTCACGCCGATGCGCAGGTCATCATCGCGATCAACCATCGCATATTGGGTATCATAAGCAACTGTCCATAACATATTAGCGATAAACAACAACCAACACACCAAGGGCAGTTGATTAGTTACTGCTGCATACGCCATAGGGATCGACCAACCAAAAGCTGCACCGAGCACAAATTGCGGCAGGTGGGTGTAGCGTTTCATAAAGGGATAAATAAACGCCAGCGCAATGGCGATAAAGGATAGCCCAATGGCGTAGCGGTTGAGAGTGAGCACCAGCAAAAATGCCAGCAGTGAGAGCGCGATAAACAGCCATTTTGCCTCGCGTGCACTCACCTCGCCTGTGGCTAAAGGGCGAAGTGCAGTGCGCTTGACGCTGCCATCAAAGTGGCGATCGGCATAGTCGTTGATCACGCACCCCGCCGCACGCATCAAAAACACGCCCAAGGCGAACACCACCAAGAGTTTGGCCTCAGGCAGACCGCTGCTAGCCAGCACCAGCGCCCACAGCGTTGGCCACAACAGCAGCAGCGTGCCAATCGGGCGGTCAATGCGCATTAAGCGTGCATAAGCAGACAGTTTCTCAAAATAACGGGCCATAACATTCAGCACTGATAAATCATGGCGTTATTTTACACTAAAAGTGCGGTTAAAAGCACAATCCGTTACATTTTTTCTGTGCGTTTGCAATCAATCCCGCCACTTAAAGCGCCCACCACAAGCCCAGCGATATGGGCTGCGTTGCCCACCTGCGCGCCATACAAGGGGCCTGCAAACCCCAAAACAATGCCGATGATGATCATATACACAAAGCCTGTGGGCAGCGCAAAACGTTGCTGTGGGTCAGCGCGATGGCAAACGTAAATATAGCCTAACACGCCATACACCACGCCCGACAGCCCAAAAAACGCTGCACCTGAGAAGGCATTTTGCACAATACCTGAAATCAACGCGCAGCTTAAAAAAAGCTGCACCAGCTTGCCACTACCGCACTTTTGCTCAATGCGGCTGGCAAAAATCAGCCACCACGTCAAATTAAAGGCAATATGGCTAAACGACAAATGCACCAGCGCGTGACTGAAAAAGCGCCACACCTCACCGTATTGCCCAGTTTCAGGAAAGTGCAGCGCCAAGAACAACTCCCGCTCACCGATTAAAAACGACAACGCATAGACCACAATACAAAGTGCGGTGACAAGTGCGGTTACAGGTGCTCGTTTGAGCCAGGTTAGCAGGCTTTGCAATGAGAATAACGGTAATTTTTCCACTTCTTCGGCTTGCCCTTGTGCCCAGCTGGCTTGCACAAATTGCGCATCGTCTGGGTTTTGCACAAAGGCTTGCACAGCGACGTCAAGTTGCGCGTGTAATGCTTCATTGAGTGGCGCGGGGCAACGCACTTCAAAGTGCGGTTCAATATTCACCACCTCTAAGGTTAGCCCAAATTGTGCTTTGGCATAATCTCGAAAGCGCAGCGCCAATGCGTGGCTGTCGGTTGTCAGCAAGGTTTGCATAATCTCTCCTCTAATGCGATCATAGCGTTATACTACAAGGTCTAATGTTGAATCAAAAGCAAAAGGAGTGCCTGTGGCGTTTAAAACCGCACTTTGGGTCTTGGCAGCCCCGATTATTTTATGGCCATTCGCGCTGTTACTGTCGCCTTATGTTGGCGACTCGCCTGCGCTCACATTCTCTCAAGCCAATGGGGTGGCTACCCTGATGTGGGCCTACCCGCTCGCCATTGCGTTGATGATCGCACTGCTGCGTCGGGTTTACCCCCGTGCAGCGCGCATGGCGTGGGGGCTGGCTGTGCTGGCGATAGCGGTGGTTTATTGGCAAGTTATCGCGATTGCGTACTTGTTTTAACGGGCAACCCTGCGGCCTGCCAGCCTTCAAAACCACCCTCAATGCTAAACACCTGCTCAAAGCCCAGATTGGCGAGATAATGCCCTGCATTGAGGCTTGAGATGCCGTGATAACACATCACCAAAATCGGCTGCTCAAAATCCAGTGCGTCGAGTTCCTGTTGTAAGTTGTCGTTGCTTAAATGACGCGCCCCATCGGCGTGTTGTTGGCGAAAATGGGCGTTATCGCGAATGTCGAATAACACCGCGTCATCGCGCGCTTGCAGTAAAGCAAAGGCATCGCGTGCGGAAATAGGGGTGACGGTGTCGCTCATGCCGCCTCCTTACGCGCAGCATGGTGGTTGAGTAAAAACATACCGTAGCCAGAGATAAAAATCAAAAGATAGCCCACCCAGCTGACCCAATCGGGCATTTCGTTGAATAAAAAGACACTAAAGAGGGCGGCGAAAATCACCGAAGTATAGGAATAAATCGACACCTCTTTGGCACTGGCAAAACGGTATGCCAACGTGATGCCAAATTGCCCAAAGGTAGCCGCCACGCCCGAGCCGATTAAAAACAGCAATTGTGCGCTGTTCATCGGCTCGTAGACAAACAGCAGCGGTGGCAGCAGCACGATGGTGGAAAAAAACGAGAAGAAAAACACAATGGTGTAAGACGACTCTGTCACTTTGCTCAACGCCAGCACGCGCAGCATTAAATAGGCACCCGCAGCTGCAATCGCACCGCCGAGCGCGACTAAATACGGGAAAAGTGCGGTTTCAAAACTTGGTTTGATGATAAGAATCAGCCCCACAAACGCCAAGGTGCAAAAGGCGATTTGCTTGGGCGTGACGCGCTCTTGCAAAAAAATCGCGGAGAGCACAATCAAAATGAATGGCGAGAGTTTCATGATCATATCTGCGTCGCTAAGCACGAGGTGATCAATAGAATAAAAACTCATTAAAATGCCGCTCAGCCCAAAAATGCTACGCCAGATCAGTGTCTTGCGGTTGGCACTGGCGGCGAAAAACCGCACTTGATGACGCCAGACTAAAAAACCACTCAGTGCGGCGGCAATAGCGTTGCGGAAAATGGATTTTTGCACCACGGGCAGATCGCCTGAGAGTTTCAAACACACGCCCATCACGGTAAAGGCGAGTGCGGAGATAAGCATCGCCAAAATGCCCTTGCTTAAATTTGACATAATCGCACTTAAAAATAAAAGCACGTTACCGATTTTTAGCCAAAATAGCAAGCCACTTGAGTTGCGCCAAGCCTGTGGTATAGTGAACAAAGCATCAAAGGAGAAAGGAATGATGAAAAAAAATGTAGCTGCCCTTGCCGCAGTGTTGACCTTAAGTGGCTGTAGCCTGTTCAACAACTCAGCGGTAATTGACCTGCCCGCAGGTGAACGCGATACGCCGTCATATATGATTGGCTATCAAACCGCCACCCAAACCTATCACGGTACCATCGACCGCCAATACGACGTGGACGAGTTCACCCGTGGCGTACAGGCATGGTATCGTGGTGATGTGAAAGAGCCACTGGAAAGCCTGCGCCAAAAACTTTACAACAAATTGCAAGACAGCAACGTCTATGAATTTCGCAAAGGTGCGGTGTTTGCAGGCGACGTGCAAAACAACTTGAGCCAATTCAGCCCTGGCTGCTGGGCGAAGCTCAACAAACCAAGCATCACCCAAGGCATTTATGACGCTATGCGTGACTTGCAAAAACAACGCGTAACCTACAGCGAAGCGCAACTCAATCAAGGTTATGAAGCCTTCGTGCGCCTGTGCCCACCAAAAGCACAAAGTGCGGTCAAGGGTAAAACCAAACACAAAGGCAAAAAATAAAGTGTGATCAAGCTCAAGTTTTGCACATTTTCTCACGGGGTTCTCTTGAACCCCGTTTTATTTTGGCGAATAATAAAACAACAATTTGCTTTTGGGAGACTGAAAGCAAAATTTTTACCTTGAAAGCTGAAACGTTTCAACATTTTCAGCAAGCAAATCACAAACAAGGAGCACAGGATGTTTGAATTGCCACAAGAAAATATTCGTCTTGCCCAACAGGTGGAAAATAAAGCGCACGCGATTGCAACGCTCGCCAACGCGCTAATTTCTACAGGGTATGTCAAAGCAGGCTATGAACAAGGTATGCTCGTGCGAGAGCAGCAGACGTCAACCTTTTTGGGCAATGGCATTGCGATTCCCCATGGCACACTCGACACGCGAGATTTGGTGTTAAAAACAGGCGTGCAGATTTTACAAATTCCGCAGGGCGTGGATTGGGGCGATGGCAATATCGCTTATGTGGTGATCGCCATCGCGGCGCGCAGTGACGAGCATTTAAGCCTGCTACGCCAGTTAACCCACGTTCTTAGTGATGAACAAACCGCCGAACAGCTTGCTCACACCAACGATGTGGACACATTCCGAGCTTTGCTGATGGGCGAAAGCCAAAGTGCGGTTGACAACGAAAGCCTGATTACGCTCGATGTTGACAGCACCAGCCTGCTGGCACTCAACGCGTTAAACAGTGCCAATCTTGAGCAAGCGGGTTGCGTTGACCGCACTTTTATTCGCGAAACGCTTAATCAAACACCGCTACATTTAGGTGATGGTGTATGGCTTGCTGACAGCCCGCAAGGCAACCGTGCCAATGGGATTGCGCTCGCACGCACCAAAACGGCATTTGAACATCACGGGCAGCGGGCACAAGTGCTTGTGAGTGCAGCGTGTGTGAATGCGGATTTACAGGGCGTTTTCACGCGCTTGTTGCAAACCGAGGTGCGCTCACAACTGCTGCAAGCCGAAAGCAAAAGTGCGGTGCTGGCAATTTTACACGGACAAGCGCAAGCGAGCACACAAAATGAAAGTGCGGTGGCAACAAGGCTGCCAGAGGGCGCGGTGGAAGGCACCTTTATGGTGAAAAATGAAAATGGCCTGCACGCCCGCCCAAGTGCGCTGTTGGTGCAGGTCGCGAAAAAATTCACCAGCCAAATTCAGGTGGACAACCTCAGCCGCCAAACTGCCGCTGTGAGCGCAAAAAGCATGATGAAAGTGGTCTCCCTTGGGGCAACCAAAGGGCATCAATTGCACTTTGTGGCGCAAGGTGATGATGCCAACGCAGCAATTGATGCCATTGGGCAGGCTATCGCCGAAGGGCTAGGAGAGTAATATGAACATTGCAACGATAACCCTCAACCCTGCTTTTGATCTAGTTGGGCGCATGGAACATATCACCTTGGGCGGCGTGAATGCGGTGCAAACGTTGGGTGTTTACCCCGCGGGCAAAGGCATTAATGTGGCGAAAGTATTAAGTGATCTTGGCGTGACGGGCATTATGCTCGGCGGGCTGTTAGGTCAAGAAAATAGCGCCGCCTTTGAACAGCATTTTGCCACGCTCAACGTGATTGACCGCATGCAACGCATCGCTGGCAGCACGCGCACCAATGTCAAACTCACCGCAAGCGATGGCGAGGTGACGGATCTCAATTTCTCTGGCTTTACCGTCAGCGCGCCCCAATGGCAGCAATTTTGTGACGACAGCGTGAATTATCTGCGCGATGTGCAATTAGTCGCCGTGTGTGGCAGCTTGCCGCGTGGCGTTAGTGCCGCCATGTTCGCGCAGTGGCTAAGTGCGGTGCGCGCGCTGGGGGTGAAAGTGGTGTTGGATAGTAGCAAAGCGGCGCTGAACGCAGGCATGCAAACAACACCGTGGCTGGTGAAACCCAATGAGCATGAGCTGGCGGAGTACATGAACGTGCCGCTAAAAACACTTGATGAGATCATCGATGCTGCGCAGGCGTTGCACACACAAGGGATTGAAAATGTGGTGGTTTCCATGGGCGAAAAAGGGGCGCTGTGGGTGAGTGAATATGGCGTGTTCCATGCCCAGCCACCACGCTGTGAGCGCATTGTGAGCACAGTGGGGGCAGGCGATTCGATGGTGGCGGGCTTTATTTATGGCTTAAGCCAGCAATGGTCGCCGCAGGAGGTGTTCGCGTGCGCCAGCGCATTAGGGACATTAGCCGTGATGCAAGAAAATGTCGGGCTAACCGATCGCCAACAGCTTAACGATATGATGAAAAAAGTAACGATTCAGCGCAAGGGAGAATAAGATGAAAATTCAATTAATTGATGCTCAAAATCAAGGAGAAGCGCGACGCTTTTTACTGCACGAAGTGTTTCACGCCGCCGCTCAACGCGCAGGGCATAGTGTTGTCACCGACGACGGTGACGTTTGTGTGGTGCTTGGGAAAAGTGCGGTTGAACACACGGCACTGGCGGGTAAACAAGTGGCATTTTTGCACGCCGATAGCCTGCTCAACCCAGAACAGCAATTAGCTGCTGCATTACAACAGGCAACATTATTTCACGCAGAAAAGCAAAGTGCGGTCGCTCAACAAAAAAACATTGTGGCTGTCACTGCCTGCCCAACGGGCGTGGCGCACACCTTTATGTCGGCTGAAGCCATTGAAACCTACTGTCAAGCGCAAGGCTGGCAGGTGAAAGTGGAAACCCGCGGGCAAGTGGGCGCAGGCAACGTGCTTAGCGAGCAAGATATTCGTGCGGCAGATTTGGTGTTTGTGGCAGCCGACATTGAAGTTGATTTGAGCAAATTCGACGGCAAGTTGATGTATCGCACCTCAACAGGGCTTGCGTTGAAAAAAACCGCATCAGAGTTCGACAAAGCCTGGCGTGAGGCGAGCGTTTATCACGCCAGCCAAGAGAAAAGTGCGGTCAGATCAACGGAAAAAAGCGAGAAAAAGGGCATCTATAGCCACTTGATGACAGGGGTGTCTCATATGTTGCCGATGGTGGTAGCCGGCGGCTTGATCATTGCGCTGTCGTTCGTGTTCGGGATTGAAGCGTTTAAACAAGAAGGCACGCTGGCGGCGGCCTTGATGCAAATTGGAGGCGGCAGCGCCTTTGGCTTGATGATTCCCGTGCTGTCCGGTTATATCGCCTACTCCATCGCCGACCGACCAGGGCTTACCCCAGGCTTGGTGGGCGGCATGCTTGCCAGCTCGCTCGGGGCAGGATTCTTAGGTGGGATCATTTCAGGCTTTTTGGGTGGTTATCTCGCAAAATGGATCGCAGATTACATCAAACTACCCGCCACCATGAGCGCGCTAAAACCAATTTTAATCATTCCATTTTTCTCCACGCTATTGGTAGGCTTAATTATGATCTACGTGGTGGGTGACCCCGTTGCGTGGATTATGAAAAGCATGACTGACTTCTTAAGCGGAATGCAATCAGGCAGCGCAGTGGTGTTAGGTATCATTTTAGGTGCCATGATGTGCTTTGATATGGGCGGGCCAGTTAACAAAGCAGCATACGCCTTTGCTGTCGGCTTACTGGCCTCATCGTCTTACTTGCCAATGGCAGCAGTGATGGCAAGCGGCATGGTGCCAGCGCTTGGCATGGGGATCGCCACATTCCTTGCACGCAAAAAATTCGCCAACAACGAGCGCGAAGGGGGCAAAGCTTCGTTTGTGTTGGGCTTATGTTTTATCTCAGAAGGCGCAATCCCCTTTGCTGCGCGTGATCCAATGCGCGTGATTCCAAGCTGCATGGTCGGTGGCGCACTAACGGGCGCGTTATCCATGCTCTTTGGCGCAAAACTCATGGCACCACACGGTGGCATCTTCGTGCTCGCCATCCCTGGCGCCATCCAACCCGTGCTGCTCTACCTCATCGCCATCGCCGCTGGCAGCCTACTCACAGGCGCAATTTATGCCGCAATTAAACCACGCGAACAAAACATGGTTTAATGTGATCCAATCACCCAACCGCACTTTTGACATTATTTAAAGTGCGGTTTTTTTACCAACCTAAACAGGACTTTAACAAGCCACTCCACTTCGGTACAATACCCCAAAACAAGGGGGAGATATGACAACGATTGTCTGGCTGCGGCGGGATTTGCGTTTGTTTGATAACCGCACGCTGCAAACCGCACTTTTGCATAACAAGCCCGTGGTGGCCGTTTTTGTGTTTGACACCACTATTTTGGCGACTTTGAAGCGAGATGATCGGCGGTTGACTTTTATTCATCAGTCGTTGGTGGCGTTGCGTGAGGCCTTGGCGGCGCATCATATTCCTCTTTGGGTGGTGCATGATGACCCTAAAAGTGCGGTGCCGTCGTTGGCGAAAGCCGCTGGCGCAACCCGTGTGGTGTGTGCGGAAGATTATGAGCCTGCGGCGATTGCGCGAGATTCGGCGGTGCGTGCTGCGTTGGCTTGCGATAATGTGGCGTTTGAGCAAGTGTGCGATCAGGTGATTTTCCCGAAAGGTGCCATTTTAACCCAGCAAGGCAAGCCGTATAGTGTCTTTACGCCGTACAAAAAAGCGTGGCTTGCGAAGCTCCTCAGCGTGTTTGAACAGCTTGCCCTTGTGGATGATTGGGGAAGTTGTGTTAATGATGCAGCCTTTTTTAATGCGCATAAAAATCGCTTTCCGCTGCCTGAGTTGCGCGATTTGGGTTTTGAACGGCAAGACAATGTGCTACAAGGCGGTGAGGAAGCCGCACGCGAACGCTTGCAAGATTTTTTGCCACGCTTGGCGCGTTATCATCAATTGCGTGATTTTCCCGCTAAAAAAGGCGTGTCATACCTTTCCACCTATTTGCGCTTTGGGCTGCTGTCTATTCGGCATTTGGTGCGTTTGTGTTTGGAGCGGCCAAGCGAAGGGGCGGACACTTGGCTGTCGGAGTTGATTTGGCGTGAGTTTTATCAACAATTGCTTTATCACTACCCCAATGTGGTGCATGAGAGTTTTAAAGAACACTATCGCGCCATCAAATGGGGTAATAATCCTGACTGGTTTGCCGCGTGGAAGTGCGGTCAAACGGGCTTTCCGATTGTGGATGCGGCGATGCGTCAGCTTAATCAAACGGGCTTTATGCACAACCGCTTGCGCATGATTGTGGCGAGTTTCTTGACCAAAGATTTGTTGATTGATTGGCGCTGGGGTGAGGCGTATTTTGCCGAAAAATTGCTGGATTTTGATCTTGCTGCCAACAATGGTGGCTGGCAGTGGGCAGCGTCCACTGGCTGTGATGCGCAGCCGTATTTCCGCATTTTTAACCCAGTGACGCAATCGCAAAAATTTGATCCTGATGGCGAGTTTATCCGCCGTTATGTGCCTGAGCTTAGCGCATTGAATAATAAAGACATTCATGCGCCATGGGTGGCAAAAACGCCTGTGTTGGTGGATTACCCTGCGCCGATGGTTGATCACACAGAGCAACGCAAGTTAGCGCTGGCGATGTTTAAAGCGGATTAAGGGCGTTAATGACGCGGATCTGCTCAAAATTTGCCCATTGATCAGCGCGAATATCTGTCGTGACAATGCGCCCTTCATCGAGTAATTTTGCGCGTTGCGTGCCGGCGAGCAGAGGCGTTTTTGGCGTGTACCATACGCCTTGCTTGAGAAAGCACAAATTGCCAATTGAGCAGTCGGTGACCAAGCCCTGTTTGATGATGATAACCTCATCACATTCGCCACGTTGGGCATAGAGCGCGTTGAGCAAAGTGCGGTCAACGAATTTAAAGGCATAGTTGATTTCATCGCACACCACGGGCTTGAATCGCAAGAAGTTGCGGCGTTGATAAGGGAAAAACTGCACGGCAAAATCGGTCGTGTTGTAGTCCACGCGTGCGCGTACTAGCCCTGATTGAAACGCATTTGGAATGATGAGATGGGTGAAATCACAAGGCGTGCAGGTGCTGCCATAAAGTGCGGTCAATGCCTGCTGGCAGCGCGCTTGGTGATAGTGCGGATTTTGCACCACGCCGTCAATAACGGCAAGCGTTTCAAACAGTTCAAACATCGTCACCCCTTATGGGAATATACACTTTTTGCGCCACTTCGAGGTATTCATCACGCAGTTGGCTTTGCGCGGTGATGCCGCCGCCGCTGCGAAAAATCAGCCCATTTTCCCCTTGTTCGATAAAACGGATCGCTACCGCACTTTGCACATTTTCACCGTCAAAAATGCCAAAAATACCAGTATAAAAGCCGCGTGGTGCGCCTTCCGCCTGCTGGATAATCTCCACCGTTTTCTCTTTTGGTGCGCCACTGATTGAGCCTGCAGGCAGAAGTGTCCAAAGCATCTCGCCTAAATAGGATTGCCAGTTGGGCGGCAAATTGCCACGAATTTCTGAGCTGGTTTGCAAAATGGCGCCGCGCTCGGTTTCCAGTCGCTCCACATAGCGAAAGCGTGTGACCTGAATATGCTCTGCCACCATCGCCAAATCATTGCGAATGAGATCCACAATGGTGTTGTGCTCCCACAGCTCTTTTTGATTGTTGAGCAAGCGTTGTTCGGCATCAGGCAGAGTGGCGTCAATGGTACCTTTCATCGGGTAGGAAAAAATTTGATTATCACGGCTTTGCACAAACGGTTCGGGCGAAAAACAGACAAAAGTGCGGTTTTTACCTTGGCTGAGTAATTTATACGGCGCGCGGCTTAAGGCAAAAATAGCCTCGAGTGAAAGATTGCACGCAATCGGCGTGGGCATGGTGAGATTGAGCAAATAGGTGTTGCCCGCTTGCAGTGCGTGTGCCACTTGGTTGAAGGCGCGGGCGTAATCTTCAAGTGGCACGGGTGTGGCACGCAGTTGTAATGGCTGCGGGGATAACGTGCGCTTGAAGTTGGTTTGCTCGCCAAAAGCATAATAAAAACCGCACTTTTCGGCGTCAGGCAAGGCACAAACGAAGGGGCGTTGTTGCTCAAAGTCGATGGCAAAAAAGCACGGCTGGCGAGTGCAGCCAAAGGCATTGGCGTGCTGAATAAAGTCGCTTTTATTCATGTTGCAGCGCCGGTGGGAGAATGCCAAACTCGGCGAGTAGCATGCGCGTTTCAAATAACGGCAAGCCCATAATGCCCGTGTAGCTGCCGTCGATATGGCTGACAAAACTGCCCCCTAATCCTTGAATGCAACACGCGCCCGCTTTATCCATCGGCTCACCACTGGCAATATAGGCACGAATTTGTGTTTCTGTCAGCGCGGCGAAGCGCACCGCACTTTGCTGCACGATGGTGCGCTCTTCGCCGTTGAAATAGACACACACTGCCGTGAGCACATGATGGGCGCGATTAGACAGCGCACGCAACATTTCAAAGGCGTGCTGTGTGTTTTCAGGCTTGCCTAAAATCTGCTCATCCAACGCCACGCAGGTGTCGGCGGTGACAATGGCAAAGTGCGGTTCACCGTTAAGATTAGCTCGCGCTGCACGATTTTTTTCTCGTGCCATTCGAAGCACATAATCGTGTGCGTTTTCGCCTGCTTGCGCCGTTTCGTCAATGTCACTGTCCAGTGATTTGAGCGTAAAACCCAGCTGGGTGAGTAGCGCCCAGCGGCGTGGGCTTTGTGAGGCGAGATACAGTGTTGTGGGCATAAACTCCTCTGTTTGAATTGGCATAAGCAAAAAGTGCGGTTTTGCAGTATAATAACGCCCAAAAAGGACACATTATGCCACTGGATTCATTACAACTCACTCAGCTTGCTTGCGCCGTATTAGTGCTTGTGGTGCTGATTTTATTTTTTTGGAATGCAAAGCGCAAGCGCGACAGCCAAGAGTTGCGCGCTGATTTGAACAAAACGATTGCGGATTTCAACCAATTGGCGCAAAAATATGAGCAATTGCAAAGCCATAGCCAGCAGCTGCAAAGCAGCTTCGTACAAGCGCAAACGCGTGTGGAGGGCTTGCAAACCAGCCTTGGTGAGCGCGATGAAAAAATTCAGTATTTGCAAAAAGAACTCGATGAAGAACAAGCGCGTAACGAGGCGATCGGCGAGCAGATCACCGCACTCAAAGAACGCTTTGGTGCGGCTAATGCGCTGGCGCAGAGCTTACAAAGCCAGCTTGAGCGCAGCCACACGCAGATGGCGGGCAAAGATCAGCAGCTGCAAAACCTAGAGCAAGAGCTGGGTCAAACCCAGCGCGCGCTGATGAAATTACAAACCTCGCTGGAAGAGCGTGAGCTGCATTTCACCAAGCAGCAGCAAAATTTTGAGCAAACGAAAATGCAGTTAACGCAAGAGTTCCAAAATCTTGCTAACCGCATTTTGGAAGAGAAGAGCCAACGTTTTCAACAGCACAATCAAAGTGCGCTTGAAGGCTTGCTGAAGCCATTTCGTGAACAGATTGACAGTTTTCAAAAACGTGTTAATGAGGTGCATTCGGAGTCCATTAAAGGACAGGTGGCGCTGGAAAGTGAGATTAAAAAAGTGCTCGATATTGGGCTTGCGATGTCGCAAGAGGCGAATAATCTCACCACTGCACTGAAAGGCGAGAAGAAAACCACGGGGAACTGGGGCGAAATGCAGTTAGAGCGCAGCTTGCAGCTGGCAGGGTTGGTGGCAGGTGAGCACTATGACACTCAGGCGAGCTTTAAGGATGTACAAGGCAACCGCCGATTGCCTGATTTTGTGGTGAAATTGCCAGATGATAAACATCTGATCATTGATAGCAAAATGTCGCTGGTGGCGTATGAAAGTGCGGTCAGCTGCGACAGCGAGGCAGAGCAGCAGCACTTTTTGCGTGAACACGTTAAAGCGGTGCGCCAGCATGTGAACGAGTTAGCACAAAAAGATTACAGCAACCTGATTGGCATGCGCAGCCCGAATTTTGTGTTGATGTTTATTGGGTTAGAACCTGCCTACATTGAGGCACTGAAAGCAGATCACGCACTGTTTAATGAGGCGTATAACAAAAATGTGATTATTGTTTCGCACACCACCTTGATGCCGATTTTGCGTACGGTGGCCAATCTGTGGCGCATTGAGCGAGGCAATAGTGAAGCGCAAGAGATCAGCGCGCGCGCCGGTGAGCTTTATAATCAAGTCAGCGTGCTGGCTGAGCGGTTGCAAAAGTTGGGCAATTCACTTTCGGCGGTCAGCAATCATTACAACAGCACGGTCACAGCGCTGGTTGGTACGCGCGGGCTTTATAGCAAAGTGGAGCAGTTTAAAACGTTGTCATCGAAAGTGACCAAAACTCTGCCAGAGCTTGAACCGCTGCAAAATGTGGCAGAGCACGAGCGGCTCAATGTGGTGAAAGCCGACGAGCAAGCATAACTAAAGTGCGGTCAGCGTTGACCGCACTTTTTACTGTGGAATGCCTGAGTGAAATTTAAATTCGCTGTCGGGGGAGCTGATTAATTCTGCTTCAACGTGGGCAAAGTGCGCCACGCGCGCGCTGATGTCGTCAGGTGAGATTTTTTGTGCGAGGGTGAGGTAGTCTTGATAGTGGCGTGCCTCAGAGCGCAGCAGTGAGATATAAAACTGCTTGAGTTCCTCATCTAAGTGCGGTGCGAGTTTGGCAAAACGCTCGCATGAGCGCGCCTCAATGAACGCACCGACAATCAGCTTGTCGATTAAGGTGGCGGGTTCAAAGTGGCGAACTTCACGCATTAATCCTTTGGCATAGCGCCCTGCGGTGATGTTCTCCAGTTGAATGCCACGTGCTTCAATAATCTCTAACACTTGGTAGAAATGGTGCAATTCTTCTTTGATCAATAACACCATTTTATCGATTAATTCCGCAGCAAAAGGGTTATCGTCGCGCGGTTCGATTTTTTTCGTGATTTGGCTTTTGCCTTTCAGCGCGCTTAAGTCGCCGATTTTTCGGTAGGCAAAATCTTCATAAGGTTTCATCCACGCCAGCAAATTTTCGTTGGCTTGCGTGTTGGCAGCATATTTGCGCAACAGCAGCATTGCCGATTGCGCCGCTTTCAGCTCACACATCATGTGATCTTGCAAAATGGTGGTTAAGTTTTCAGGGCGTTTGGCAAAGTCGATCCACGCATCAGGCGTTGGGCAGCCTAAAAACTGATAAATGGGGGCTAATAGTTCTTGATACATCATAAAAGTGCGGTTAAGAAAGAGCGGCGAACCGCTCTTTTAGGTTAATGGGCTTTGAGTAAATTCCAATATTTTTCATAGATGTCGATGGCATCACCAACATCTGCTTGCAATACGCCTTTTTGAATTTGTTCACTGGTTGGGAACAAAATCGGGCTTTGGGCATCTTCTTCGCTTAGCAACGGTTTTACTTTGTTGTTTGGCATTGAAAAGCCCATAGTTTCAATCACGGCTTTAGCACTTTCTGGACGCAGCATAAAGTCGATGAATTGATAGGCGGCATCAACGTGTTTGGCGCCAGTTGGAATGGCGTAGTTATCCATCCAGAAAATCGCCCCTTCTTGTGGGTAAACAAATTGAATGTCTGGGTTTTCTTTATGGGCACGGAAAGCAGAGCCGTTCCAAATCATGCCGATGTCAACTTCCCCTTGCAGATAAGGCACTTCAGGGGTGTCGGAGTTGAAGGTCGCCACGTTTGGAATTAAATCTTTGAGTGTTTCATAGGCTTGTTTGATTTCATTAGCGTTGGTGGTGTTGGGCGAGTGGCCATCAATCAGCAATGCAATGTGAAACACTTCCCGTGAGTCATTGGTTAATAACACTTTTCCTTTGTATTGCGCATTCCAAAGATCTTTCCAACTTGTGACACTGGCAGGATCGACGAAAGCAGCGTTAAGCCCGATGCCAGTTAGTCCAAAAATGTAGGGCAATGAATAGTCATTGTTTGGATCGAACGGCTTGCCGAGTAAATCTTGGTTAATGTTGCCAAGATTGCTGAGCTTGCTTTTGTCGATTTTTTGCAACATACCTTCTTTCGCCATGCGCGCAATGTAGTAACTTGATGGAAAAACCAGATCATAGTCGCTGTTTTTCATCAGTTTCATTTTGGAATACATCTCTTCGTTGCTTTCAAAGGTGGTGTAGATCACCTCAATCCCTGTTTCTTTGGTGAATTGGGTCAGCAGTTGATTTGGGATATATTCAGTCCAGTTATATACATAAAGTTTTTCGGCTGCGAACAGAGTAGAACTAAATAAAGTGAGGGCTGCAACAAGAAGTGATTTTAAACGACGGGCGGAAAATAGTCTTTTCAATTTTCAAGTCCTCCAAAACCTGAAATTCAGGCAGCACCAAAGTGCGGTTGATCAAATAAAACAAACGCTGAAAAGTCAGCGTTTGCAGTATAACAATAAGCGATTTTTTTTGCACTCTTTTCTCACTGGCGGAATTGCATAAAGCGGTTCATGTCTTCGTCATAGACAACCCACTGTTTTTCCTCGCCGAATTTAAAGCAGGCCACTGCATTTTGCTGCGGTGCGTGGTAGTGTAGCCCATTGTCGTTAAGGTGTAACCAAGTGCCTTCTGCAATGCCGAGCACCGTTTTATGTGGATTTAAAATACAATATTCAGCAATGCGCTCATCGCGCGTTTCGCCCATGTGTCCGTGTAGGTGGCTGTCGATATAATGCGCATTAATTTGAAACGGCACAAAACCCAGTGCACTGGTGATGGCTGTGCTTACAGGGCACATATCATTGGTGGTGCAAATAGTTGGGCAGCAAATCAGCGACCCTGCGCTCCAGCCCACATAGGTCACGTTATGGTTGAGCACCACATCGCGAATCGGTTCAATCAAGCCATTGTCGTGCAGCATTTTATTAAGCTGCCAAGTGTTGCCGCCGCTGACCATAATCACATCGGCTTGATAAATCGCTTCAACAGGGTCATCAAACTCTTCAATGCCTTTGATATTGAGATCCAAATCAGCAAAACTGTTCTTAACGTCGTCCACGCGAGATTGCGCACTCATGCGCACAACCGCATAAGTGATAACCAGCACGTTTTTGACTTTTTCACGCACAAAACTGTCGATGATATCGGGCAGAGCATATTCCAAAATGCGAGTATTGTTGGGGATTTTTGCATTGCTTAACATAAAAATATTCATAACAGCTCCTTTTAAAGGTGATTTTTCCTATTGTACGCGTTTTTAACAAAAGTGCGGTTAATCTAAGTCAAATTTTAAATAAAAGCCGCCCATAAAAGGCGGCTTGTTATGATGTGATTGTGTGATTACAGTTGCTTCATCGCATCTGAAACGCGTTCAGCTTCAGGGCCTAAGATAACCTGCAGTGCGCTATCACCAACTTTAATGACACCACGTGACATACTTTTCAACTTGGCTTCATCAATTTTGCTGCGATCGACAAGCTCTAGGCGCAAACGTGTGATACACGCGTCAATGTTGCTTAAATTGTCTTTGCCACCGAGTGCATCTACAAAGGCTTGCGCACGCGCGTTCAGATCTTGGCTGTTCGCGTGTGTTTTGTCATTCGCTGTGCTTGCAGCGTCGTCTTCTTCACGACCAGGGGTTTTTAAGTTGAATTTGGTAATGATGAAACGGAAGACAAAGTAGTAAATTGCCGCAAATACCAATCCTTGTGCGATCAAGAAGTACCAATTGGTCGCCAATGGGTTTTTGGCTGAAAGTACCATGTCCACAAGACCTGCGGAGAAACCAAAACCAGCCATCCAGTGGAAAGTGGCTGCAATGAAGACAGACACCCCAGTGAGCAATGCGTGCACCACATACAATACAGGCGCAACAAACATAAAGGCGAATTCAAGCGGTTCGGTGACACCAGTGAAGAATGAGGCCAGTGCCGCAGCAAAGAGAATCGCTGCCACCGCTGCTTTTTTGCTTGGTTTAGCGCTGTGATACATCGCCAAAGCCGCGGCTGGCAAACCAAACATCATGATTGGGAAGAAACCCGCTTGATACATACCAGTGACGCCTGGAATAGCTTTGCCTGCGTCAATGGAGGCTTGGCCGCCTAAGAAATTAGGAATGTCATTAATGCCCGCTACGTCAAACCAGAATACGCTATTGAGCGCGTGGTGCAACCCAACAGGAATGAGCAAGCGGTTAAAGAAGGCATAAATACCTGCCCCCGTTGGGCCTGCACTACTGATTTGTTTACCAAAGCCGACCAACGCATTGAAAATAACAGGCCAAACATACATCATGATCAGCGATACTACAATCATCACAAAGGAAACCACAATAGGCACTAAGCGGCGGCCACTAAAAAATGCGAGCCATTGTGGCAACTGCACTTGATAGAAGCGATTGTATAGCTCGGCTGAGAGCACCCCAACTAAAATACCGACGAATTGGTTGGCAATTTTGCCGAACGCGGCAGGCACTTGATCAACTGGAATGCCTTTAAGTTGCGCCACCGCACCGGGTGAGAGCAAGGTTGTGATAACAAAGAACCCAACCAAACCTGCCAGTGCTGCTGCACCGTCTTTATCTTTTGACATGCCATAGGCAACACCCACAGCGAAAAGCCATGACATATTATCAATGATTGCGCCGCCTGATTTGATCAAAAGTGCGGCTAAGGCGCTGTCGCCACCCCAGCCGTTAGGATCAATCCAGTAACCAATCCCCATCAAAATTGCGGCCGCTGGCAGGGTCGCAACAGGCACCATTAACGCGCGCCCAATACGTTGTAGATATGCTAGCATCTCTTGTGCTCCTCTTGCCCTTCGCCGCAAAAGTCATACTACGGCGAATGTAAACGTTTTCATTTTTGGGTTAAAAACAGCAATTCGTGGTGAAGAACCTTCACCTATGGGCAGTATAGCAATATTTATAAATAAAGCGGCTGTTAGTTTGTTAATTTGTGAAGATTATCACTGTTTTATGTGAAATGGAGGAAGTTTACGCACTAGGTAAGTAAAAAAGCCCGCATTTTGCGGGCTTGAAAAGAGAAAGTGCGGTTAGGCGGCTACAGCAATACGTTTCATGTCTTTCATATAGCCACGCAAAACTTTACCCACTTGCTCAATTGGGTGTTCACGAATAGCGTCATTAACATCGCGTAATTGAATATTATCAATTTCATCATTAACTACTTTTTCACCCAAATCGCCACGTTCTAGAGTTGGCATAAATTTTTCTGCCATGAGCGGGCCTGCTACAAAAGCGAATAAGTAATTACCGTATTCTGCGGTGTCTGAAATTACCACATTCATTTCATACAACCGTTTACGCGCGATGGTGTTAGCGATCAACGGCAATTCGTGCAACGATTCATAGTATGCAGACTCAGGTAAAATGCCACTTTTCACCATGGTTTCAAATGCCAACTCGACGCCCGCTTTTGCCATGGCAACCATTAACACGCCATTGTCGTAATATTCTTGCTCACTGATTTTACCTTCATAAAGTGGCGCTTTTTCAAAGGCAGTTTGCCCCGTTTGTTCGCGCCAAGTCAGCAATTTTTTGTCATTATTGGCCCAGTCTTCCATCATAATGCGTGAAAACTCGCCACTAATGATGTCGTCCATGTGCTTTTCAAACAACGGTTTGAGCAGGCTTTTAATCTGTTCTGATAATTCAAAAGCGCGAATTTTGGCACTGTTGGACAGCCTGTCCATCATCAATGTGATGCCACCTTGCTTGAGGGATTCGGTGATCGTTTCCCAGCCATATTGCACCAACTTCGCCGCATAGGCAGGATCTTTTCCGTCAGCGACTAGTTTGTCGTAACACAACAGTGAGCCCGCTTGTAACATGCCGCACAAAATAGTTTGCTCACCCATTAAATCGGATTTCACCTCAGCGACGAACGATGAAGCCAAACAGCCCGCGCGGTGCCCGCCGGTTGCCGCCGCCCATGCTTTCGCAATTGCCCAGCCTTCGCCTTTAGGGTCATTTTCAGGGTGAACGGCGAGCAGGGTTGGCACACCAAAGCCACGTTTATATTCTTCGCGCACTTCTGTGCCTGGGCATTTTGGCGCCACCATTACAACCGTGATGTCAGAGCGGATTTGTTCACCCACTTCGACAATGTTTAACCCGTGGGAATAGCCCAATGCGGCGCCTTCTTTCATCAGGGGCATCACCGCTTTCACAACGTCTGAGTGCTGTTTATCAGGGGTGAGATTAATCACCAAATCCGCTTGCGGAATAAGTTCTTCATAGGTGCCGACTTTAAAGCCATTTTCGTGCGCACGCGTGAACGACGCGCGTTTTTCATCAATGGCGGCCTGACGCAGAGCATAGCTGATATCTAAGCCCGAATCGCGCATATTTAAACCCTGATTCAAGCCTTGTGCGCCACAGCCAATGATGACGATTTTTTTGCCTTTTAAGAAATTGGCTTCATCAGCGAACTCCTCACGCGCCATAAAACGGCAGCGCCCAAGTTGGTCAAGCTGTTGGCGTAGGTTTAATGTGTTGAAATAGTTTGCCATAAATGATCCTTAATTGTGTTTGCATAGACAGTAAAGCGAGTATAACGTACAATCCGTGTTGCGAAAATTGATATTATTGAAAATAATTATTGCATTTTTTGCAACAAAGTGCGGTCGAGTTATGGAATTTCAGCAATTAAAACTGTTTTTAGATTTAGTTCAAAATCAAACATTTAGCCAAACAGCGCGGGCGCACTATATGAGCCCTTCCACGCTGTCACGCCAAATCCAACGCCTTGAGCAAGAATTGGGGCAAACGCTCTTGCTGCGTGATAATCGCAGTTTTTCGCTCACCCCATACGGCGAGGAATTCGCCACATTCGCGCGCGAACAGTGGCAGCGCTGGCAAGCATTAAAAGTGCGGTTTAGTCAAGCCGATGGGCTATCAGGCGAGCTGCGTTTGTTTTGTTCAGTGACAGCCTCTTACAGCCACCTGCCACCGATTTTAACCGCTTTTCGCAAGCGCCACCCCAATATCGACATCACATTAACGACAGGTGATCCTGCTAATGCGATCGAACAAGTGCGGTCAAATCAAGCAGATCTAGCGATCGTCGGACGACCTTTACACTTGCCAGAGAATATCGACTTTCACTACATCGGCGACATTCATCTCTCCTTAATCGCCCCACGAGTGGCGTGCCTTTCCACGCGCTTATTGCAATCGCAACCAATCGACTGGCAACATATTCCCTTTATTTTGCCCGTGGCAGGACCTGTGCGAGAACGGATTGATATTTGGTTTCGCCAGATGCAGATTTTGCAACCCCAAATTTATGCCTGCGTGGCAGGGCATGAGGGCATCGTCCCGATGGTTGCCCTAGGGTGCGGTGTCGCGCTACTGCCTGATGTGGTGATTAATAACAGCCCAATGCGCGATCAAGTCTCATTTTTAACCTTACCAACCAAAATCGCCCCCTTTGAACTGGGCGTATGTGTCCAGAAAAAACAACTAAAACAACCCCTAGTGGCCGCCTTTTGGCAGTTTTTGGGTGAGAAGAGATGATTTTTGCGATCTAGATCCTGACTTTGGATTACCTCTCTCGTATTTTGTATGTGCTGTTTTTATACTAAACCGCACTTTTTGTGGGAGGTGAGCATGAGGAAAGGGGTTGTATTTTTAATGCTTTTTGTGACGGCGTTGATGAGTTGGGCGAGGGTGCCTGATGTGATGTTGTTAAAGCGTTATGAGGGGCAATCACTAGCGGGCTGGGTGATGAGTGAGAAACTCGATGGTGTGCGTGGTTTTTGGACGGGGCAGACACTGTTAAGCCGTCAGGGGAATGCGTTTTTACCGCCGAGCGATTTTCTTGAAAATTTTCCGCCTTTTTCGATTGATGGTGAGCTGTTTTCGGCGCGCGGGGAATTTAGCCAAATTTCGTCTATCGTGCGTAGCCAGCAAGATGTTGGTTGGCATCGGTTGAAGTTATATGTTTTTGATGTGCCGAATGCAAAAGGTAATTTATGGCAGCGGTTGCAAGTGTTGCGGGATTATCTGACAAACAATCCTGCACCACACATTGAGATTATTGAGCAGATTCCAATTCAAAACAAAGCGCATATGCAGCGCTTTCTCCACGAGGTTGAGCAAAAGGGCGGCGAAGGCGTGGTGGTGCGCAATCCGAATATGCCTTATCAACATGGGCGTAGCAGCCAGATTTTGAAAGTTAAAAGCCGCTTTGATGATGAATGTACGGTGGTTCGTCACATTGAGGGCAAAGGGCAGTTTGCGGGGATGCTTGGGGCGATAAGCTGTGTTAATCGCTATGGTGTGTTCAAAATTGGCTCAGGCTTTAGTGTGGAACAACGCCAAAATCCGCCCGCTGTTGGTAGTAAAATTACTTATCAATATCAAGGATTCACCGCTCAGGGAAAACCGCGCTTTGCCATTTTTTTGCGTGAGCGCAATGATGAAGTGAAATAACCGCACTTTTTGTGCAAAGTGCAGTCGGGTATTATTGGGTGTTGCTTTCAAGACTGTCAACAGGCTCAGGTAGCTCATTTTTATCTGCGTTGTCTACTTTCTTTGATGTTGCTTCACCGCCAGAAGGTTCGCTTCTTTGTTTGCTTTTTACTGTGACCGCACTTTGTGTTTTGTCCGATGGATTAAACAAGGGCGCGTCACTTGTCATTTCAGGAGCAAGATGTCCGTCTTCTTTGAAATCATTTTCCGCACCTGGTGGTCGCCAATCGACACTTTCGCCACGCAAAATCGCTTGCATCATTTTCGCTGTTTCATCGTCCACCTGCTTGGCGATGTCGATCATTTTCTCATTTGTAAACATAGAATGGCCAGGTTCATAAACATCGGCCATTAGGTGCTGTTCATAGCGGTTGCGGTGATAGAAAAAGGCACTTAATTTGCGCGCTTTTTCTTTTTTAATTCCCAATAATTCAAGGGCGAATTTACCGCTGCGTACGGAAGAATCAAATACTTCACGCACAATTACGGTAGCGCCAGCTTGGTAAAGATCATAGGTGTGCAGACGATCGTAAGCGCGCGTGATGATCGGCAAATTCGGATAGGTTTGATGCACATAGCTCACGATGCGCAAGGTGTCGTCTTTATTATCGATGGCGATGATGAGCAATTTTGCCTGTGCAATACCAGCCGATTCGAGCAGCTCTGGATGGGTGGCGTCACCAAAGTAGGTTTTATAGCCGAATTTGGTCATGCCTTCAACCAACGTGACGTCGAAATCAATCACCGTGGGTTTAAAGCCACAGCAGCGCAGTAAGCTACACACAATTTGCCCGTAGCGCCCATAACCTGCCACCAAAACAGGGCTTTGTTGATCGATTGTATCCATTTCGCGCTCATTGCTTTCAATTAAACGCGGTTGTAGCACTTTGTCATAAAACACGAATAAGAGCGGGGAAATGAGCATAGAGAGTGTCACCACCAGCAAGAGCATGTCACCTAACTGCCAAGGAATGACCCACATTTGTTTGGTAAAGGCAATCAACACAAAGCCAAATTCCCCAGCTTGCGCAAGAGCAAGTGCAAAAAGCCATTGTTGTGCTTTTTTTAATCTAAATGCGACTGAAAGCAGCCATAAAATCAATATTTTGACGAAAATGACGGTAATGGTCAGCCCAAGAATGGTTCCGAACTGGGAAAAGAGTAGACGAAAATCGATGCCTGCGCCAACGGTCATAAAAAAGAGTCCAAGCAGCAAGCCTTTAAACGGAGCAAGATTGCTTTCAAGCTCGTGGCGATATTCACTGCTGGCAAGCACCACACCTGCGAGAAACGCGCCAAGGGCAGGAGAAAGCCCAACCGACGACATCAAAAGCGCAATGCCAATCACAAGGGCAAGGGCAAAAATGCTAAAGGCTTCGCGCAGGTTGGCTTTGGCGATAAAACGAAATATCGGTTGCCCTAAAAAATGCCCACCACCAACAATGACGGTCATCACACCAATGGTGACTAACGATTTGATATAGCCACTCATGCCTTCCATCATATTGTGTTGGCCTTCGACTACGGGCACACCGTAGCTTGACATGGTCAATAGCGGCAGCAAGGCGAGCATGGGGATCACCACAATATCTTGAAACAGCAACACCGAAAAGCTAGATTGCCCGCCAGGGCTGGTAATTAACCCCTTTTCCCCTAGGGTTTGTAACACAATGGCGGTTGATGACAGGGATAAAATACACCCCAGCGCAATAGCCACTTTCCACGATTGCCCAAGCGCGATGGCAATGCCTGCAAAAGCTGCGATCGTTAAGCCCACTTGCAGCCCGCCTAGCCCAAGCAATTTGGTTTTCAGCTGCCAGAGTTTATGCGGTTCTAGCTCTAAGCCCACCAAAAATAGCATCATCACCACGCCAAACTCAGCGACATGCTGAATATCTTTAATCTCGTTGCCAACCAAGCCTAATACAGGACCTATCATAATGCCTGCGAGTAAATAGCCGAGTACCGATCCAAGCCCTAGACGCTTTAGGATAGGCACTGCGACGGCGGCGGCTGCAAGATAAATAAATGCGTTGAGTAAAATGGTTTCCATGATGCTATATTCCGTGACCGCACTTTTAGTTGGCTTTTTTCTTCACAACCAGTCCCGCTGGCGCTTGCGCCACAGGCATAATTTCAATGCGGTTGATGTTCACATGCGCAGGGCGTTGCGCTATCCACAAGAGTGTTTCGGCAATGTCTTCAGGGGTGATGTAATCAACATTAGCATAAAGTGCGGTGGCTTTTGCATCATCGCCGTGAAAGCGCACGTTGGAAAATTCGGTACCGCCGCAAAGCCCAGGTTCAACATTGGTTACGCGAATGGCCGTGCCGACTAAATCGGCGCGCAAGTTGATACTAAATTGTTTCACGAAGGCTTTGGTCGCACCGTACACATTGCCGCCAGGGTATGGATAGCTGCCCGCAATGGAGCCTAAATTGATAATGTGCCCGCGATTGCGTGAGACCATTTCTGGCAATAGAGCATGGGTGAGCGTGACAAGGCCTGTGATGTTGGTGTCTATCATCTGCTGCCAATCTTTGAGAGAGCAGTTCGGCGCATTGTCCACGCCGAGTGCAAGCCCTGCGTTATTGATGAGCACGTCAATCTCGCGCCACTGCGGTGGCAGGCTGGCTAACGCTTGGCGAACCGCACTTTCATCACGCACATCAAAAGCCAGCGTGTAACAGCGTTCGCCCAGCTCTTGTTGCAATTGGGCAAGGCGTTCTTGGCGGCGCGCGGTGATGATGACTTTGTGGCCGTGCTGAACAAATAAGCGTGCGGTGGCGGCGCCAAAACCTGCACTGGCACCAGTAATTAACGCTAACATAAGTCCTCCTTAAAAACTGAGCGATAGGATAGTTATTAAAAAGAGTGCAAATAAACATCATTATTTTTGAATTATTGTAACATCTGATAGAGAAAATCGAAGGGTCATACAAAAAATAATTGCATTTATTAGCTAAATTTAGTAATTAGTATCTGAACTCAGGTTTTATTACAACATCAAACTAAGGACAAAAAATGCAAAACGTAGGTTTTATCGGCTGGCGCGGAATGGTGGGTTCCGTTTTAATGGATCGTATGCAACAAGAACAGGACTTTGCAAAACTCAATCCTGTGTATTTCACAACCTCGCAAGCAGGGCAAGCCGCGCCGGAATTTGGCGGCAAGCAAGCCGGCACATTGCAAGATGCGTATGACATTGACGCACTGGCCAAGCTCGACATCATCGTGACTTGTCAAGGCGGTGATTACACCAATGAAGTTTATCCAAAATTGCGTGCAGCAGGCTGGAATGGCTACTGGGTGGACGCAGCCAGCGCCTTGCGGATGGAAAAAGACGCCATCATTGTGCTTGATCCTGTCAACCAACATGTGATTGAAGACGGCCTCAAAAAAGGCATTAAAACCTATGTGGGCGGTAATTGTACTGTAAGCCTGATGTTAATGGCATTGGGTGGCTTATTTGAGCGTGATTTGGTGGAATGGATTTCTGTGGCAACCTATCAGGCAGCCAGTGGTGCAGGGGCGAAAAATATGCGTGAGTTGCTCGCGCAAATGGGCGAGTTAAATACTGTGGTGAAAACCGATTTAGATAATCCAGCGTCATCGATTTTAGACATTGAGCGCAAAGTGACAGAAAAAATGCGTACCGATTTGCCATGTGAAAACTTTGGTGCGCCGTTGGCGGGCAGCCTGATTCCATGGATCGACAAATTACTAGACAGCGGACAAACCAAAGAAGAGTGGAAAGGTTACGCTGAAACCAACAAGATTTTAGGCTTGAGCGAAAATCCAATTCCAATTGATGGCTTGTGTGTGCGCATTGGGGCATTGCGTTGCCACAGTCAAGCGTTCACCATCAAAATGAAAAAAGACCTGCCATTGGCGGAAATTGAGCAAATTTTGGCATCTCATAACGAGTGGGTGAAAGTTATTCCGAACGACAAAGAGACCACGTTGCGTGAGCTGACTCCAACCAAAGTCACTGGCACATTAAGTGTACCCGTTGGGCGGTTACGGAAGCTCAATATGGGCGGCGAATATTTAGCGGCTTTTACAGTCGGCGACCAATTACTTTGGGGGGCGGCTGAACCAATTCGTCGCATTTTACGCCAATTAGTGGCGGCATAAAAACAGAAAGTGCGGTTACCGCACTTTGATGTGGCGCGTAATAAAAGTGCAGAATGTGTTTTGATTTGCGTCAATTTGCACAATTTGCACGCACTTAAGCACAAAAGCGAAAAAAATTTTGGATTAAGTGTTGACTTAAAGACGAAAAAAACGTTTAATACGCACCACTAAGACGTTGCCCGGATAGCTCAGTCGGTAGAGCAGGGGATTGAAAATCCCCGTGTCGGTGGTTCGATTCCGCCTCCGGGCACCACTTTTCCTCCTTAGTTCAGTCGGTAGAACGGCGGACTGTTAATCCGTATGTCGCTGGTTCAAGTCCAGCAGGAGGAGCCAAATTCTAACCCGTTGAGTAATCTCAGCGGGTTTTTTGTTGCAAATAAAAAACCGCACTGTTAAAAGTGCGGTTATCAAAAGTGTGGTGTGTTATTGTGCAGGGGCGTATTGCACCGCAGGACGGCGGCTTAGGCGCAGCAGTGATTGACCAATTTCATTGTCGTTGTAGATTTTGGTCACCACATCTTGGAAGGCACTGTTGAGCACCGCTTGAATTTTCTCGTTGTTCACGCCAAATGCACCTTCTTTGGTGTTAGTGGCGGAGAAACTTTTACTAAAGTTGCCCGCAGCACCTTGCACATTCACGCTTACTGCGACTTTGCTATCAATTTTATGCGACAGGTTGCCTTCAGAGACTTTGGCGTAGAACTCTTTGATTACCACCACCACATTGGCATTCGTTGCCATGCCAGAAGCGACGCGAAAGCCCTTACTGTTGAGATCTTGCTGCACCACTTGTTGGAATAGTTGAGCTACCTCAGGGCTTGCTTGCAAATGGCGCATTTTGCCGTTTTCCGCAAAGCTGGCCACCTCAGAACTTGCGCGCTGATCTTGAGCTAGCACATTCACACTTACTTGCTGATTTTGTGTGCTGAAATTCGCACTCGGTGCTGGTGGCACAAAGTTAAGAGTGTTGCTCACAGGTGCTTGGCAGGCACTCAGTACTACACAGGTACTTAAAAGTGCGGTAGTGGCGATAGTTTTTTTCCAATTTTTCATATAAACTCCTTTGGCTAATTCATCCGATAGTGTTATTGTGGCAAACTCTCGAGATAATGTATAGTGTTTCCAGCGAGGGTAATATGAATCAACAGCAGATCGAAACCATTTTACACGCCCAATTTGCACCGCACTTTTTGTTGGTGGAAAACGAAAGTCACCTACACAGCTCAGGCAAAGGGGCTGATTCGCATTTTCGTATTGTGCTGGTGAGCGATAAGTTTGTGGGCAAACGTGCTGTAGCGCGTCATCAATCGGTTTATCAAGCGTTGAATCAAGGCAATAATGGCGTGCATGCGCTGTCGTTACACACATTCACTGTGCAAGAGTGGGCCGAGTGTGAAGCTGTGATTTCCTCACCGCGTTGCGCAGGCCATGGAAAATAGCTTAAAAACGGGTGAAAAATCAGTAATAGGTGAATTATTTATTGCTAAAAAATCAAACCCTTGTTTTGTTCTTAAAAATCGCAAAAATAGCGCAATTAGATCAAAAAAAAGTGCGGTTAAAGTGGAATTTTAGCCCTTTAATTGGTTACAATAGCGTACTTTTATTAGCAAAAATTTAACGAACAAGCACACTCAATGTAGCATTGAGAGGGTATGTGCTTGTTTCTATGGAAAGAATTTGAGTTTTTAACGTTGCTTTGCATGGCAACTTTTGGCGTACCAAGAGTTGCTATTGCTTCTAGGGCTCAAAACGAGGCCGCACCGCACTTTGTGGTGTGGTGTGATGTAAACCTAACTGATAAGTAGTGCTAACATATGATTACGATTAAAAAAGGCTTGGACCTTCCTCTATGTGGGAAACCAGCGCAGGTAATCCAGAATGGCCCCGCCATTACTGAAGTTGCGGTGCTTGGCGAAGATTTTGTGGGAATGCGTCCGTCGATGAGTGTGCGAGAAGGCGATGTAGTGAAAAAAGGCCAGGTGTTGTTTTCTGATAAGAAAAACCCTGGCGTACATTTTACTGCCCCTGCCAGCGGCACTGTCACGGCAATCAACCGCGGCGCTAAGCGCGTATTGCAATCTGTAGTGATTAAGGTTGAAGGTAACGAGCAAATTACTTTTGAAAAATTTGACCGCCAACAGCTAGCCTCGCTCAGCGATGAGCAAGTGCGTAAGCAATTGCTTGATGCGGGTCTTTGGCGTGTGCTTCGCACTCGTCCATTTAGCAAAGTGCCTGTCGTTGACAGCAAGCCTGCGGCTATTTTTGTCAACGCGATGGATACCAACCCGTTAGCGGCAGATCCGTCTGTTGTGATTAATGCTGACATTGATGCCTTTCACGATGGGCTTGTGATCTTAAGTCGCTTGAACTGCGATAAACTTTATTTGTGTAAAGCCGACGGTGCACCTATCACCGCACCAAGTATCGCCAAATTACATGTTGAAACCTTCAGTGGCCCGCATCCAGCAGGATTAGTGGGTACTCACATTCACTTTTTAGAGCCCGTGAGTGCGACCAAAACGGTATGGACTATCAACTATCAAGACGTGATGGCTATTGGTAGATTATTCACCACCGGTGAAATCAGCACTGAACGCGTGATTTCACTTGCTGGACCTCAGGTTAAAGAGCCGAGATTACTGCGCACTTGCGTAGGTGCCTCGCTCAATGAGCTGACGGCAGGGCAACTAAAAGACGGTGAAAACCGTGTGATTTCAGGCTCTGTGCTTAATGGTACGATCGCTGATGCACCACATGCTTATCTTGGGGCATATCATTTGCAAGTATCGGTGTTACTTGAAGGACGCGAAAAAGAATTATTTGGTTGGATTACGCCTGCATCAGATAAATTCTCAATCACTCGCACCACATTGGGGCATTTTTTACGCAGTAAATTATTCCCAATGACAACGGCGGTAAATGGCAGTGAACGCGCTATGGTGCCAATTGGTAGTTACGAACGTGTGATGCCACTTGATATTTTACCAACAATGTTATTGCGTGATTTGATCGCAGGTGACACAGATGAGGCGCAAGCGCTTGGTTGTTTGGAGCTTGATGAAGAAGATTTGGCACTGTGCACCTATGTGTGTCCAGGCAAATACGAATATGGCCCAATCTTACGCGATGTCTTGACTAAGATTGAGAAGGATGGTTAAAAATGGGTTTGAAACATCTGTTAGAAAAAATGGAGCCTGCGTTCTTACCTGGTGGAAAATACGAAAAATTCTTTGCACTGTATGAAGCAGCAGCAACTATTTTTTATACTCCAGGTACAGTGACTCGCACCAATGCGCATGTGCGCGATGCCGTTGACTTAAAACGAATGATGATTTTGGTTTGGCTGGCCATCTTCCCAGCACTATTTTATGGCATCTACAACGTAGGTGGGCAAGCGATTGTGGCACTCAATCACCTTTACCAAGGTGAGGCACTGCAAGCTGTCATTAACAACGACTGGCACTACTGGCTAACTGAAAGCTTAGGCGGTACATTAGCGCCAAACGCCAGCTGGGGTAGCAAAATGCTCCTCGGGGCAACTTACTTCCTGCCAATTTACATCACCGTATTTATCGTTGGTGGTTTTTGGGAGGTGCTCTTTGCTATGGTGCGTGGGCATGAAGTGAATGAAGGATTCTTCGTTACTTCAATTCTATTTGCGCTTATCGTGCCACCAACATTGCCATTATGGCAAGCGGTACTGGGCATCACCTTTGGTGTGGTAGTTGCCAAAGAGGTCTTTGGGGGAACTGGTAAAAACTTCCTAAACCCTGCGTTGGCTGGTCGTGCATTCTTGTTCTTTGCGTATCCAGCGAATATTTCAGGTGACGCTGTGTGGACAGCGGCTGACGGCTTTACAGGCGCGACCGCACTTTCACAATGGAGCAGTGGTGGCGAAGCGGGTTTGATGCACACTGTTACTCAACAGCCAATCACTTGGCAAGATGCTTTCATTGGTAATATTCCAGGCTCTATTGGTGAAGTGTCAACTTTAATGCTGATTATCGGTGGTGCGATCATCATTTTTGGTCGTGTCGCTTCTTGGCGGATTGTTGCAGGGGTGATGATCGGCATGATCTTAACTTCTAGCCTGTTCAACTTTATTGGCTCAGACACCAACCCAATGTTCTCAATGCCGTGGTATTGGCATTTGGTGCTCGGTGGCTTTGCTTTTGGGATGTTCTTTATGGCAACCGATCCAGTTTCAGCCTCGTTTACTAATAAAGGTAAATGGTGGTATGGCGCGTTGATTGGGGTGATGTGCGTGTTGATCCGCGTGGTTAACCCAGCCTACCCAGAAGGAATGATGTTGGCGATTTTGTTTGCTAACTTGTTCGCGCCATTGTTTGACTACCTTGTCGTTCAAGCGAACATCAAACGTAGGAGAGCGCGTAATGTTTAAGAAAGATAGTGTTTTCGGCACGCTGGTGGTGGTTATCCTCGTCAGCCTTGCCTGTTCTGTTATCGTAGCGGGCTCTGCGGTGAGCTTGAAGCCGTTGCAAGAAGAGCAAAAACTGCTCGATAAACAAAAAAATATTTTAAGCGTGGCAGGCCTGCTTGAGAAAGGTGCCAATATTAAGTCAATTTATGCTGAGCGTATTGAGCCTCGTTTGGTAGATTTAAACACAGGTGATTTTGTGGCAAATCAAGATGATTTTGATGCCAAAAAAGCGGCAAAAGATCCACAAACCAGCCAAGCTATCTCAGCTGATGATGACGTAGCGAAGATTCGTCGCCGCGCCAATTTAGCTCAAGTTTACTTAGTGAAAAATGCACAAGGTAAAGTTGATCAAGTTGTATTGCCAATTTATGGCACAGGGCTTTGGTCGGTCATGTATGGCTTTGTGTCTGTCAAACCTGATGGTAACACACTCGATGGTATCACTTACTACGATCAAGGTGAAACCCCAGGGCTTGGTGGTGAGATTGAAAATCCAAAATGGCAGGCGCAATTTCCTGGCAAAACGATTTTTGACGATCAAGGCAAGGTAGTCTTACATGTGAGCAAAGGTGGCTCAGCCGACAAAGCACATGGCATTGATGCGCTTTCAGGTGCAACTTTGACTAGTAATGGGGTGCAAAATACGTTTAAATTCTGGTTTGGTCCGAAAGGATTTGGTCCTTTCTTACAAAAACTAAGAGAAGGAGCATTAAGTCATGAGTAAAACAAATGCAAAAACATTATTGCTCTCACCAATCTTAGACAATAACCCAATTGCATTACAGATTCTCGGTATCTGTTCTGCACTGGCGGTGACCACCAAAATGGAAACTGCCATTGTGATGGGGATCTCAGTCAGTTTGGTTACAGCGTTTTCGAGCTTGTTTATTTCGCTTATTCGCAATTATATCCCAAACAGCATTCGGATTATTGTGCAGATGGCGATTATCGCCTCACTCGTTATTTTGGTTGACCAAGTGCTGCGTGCGTTTGCCTATGATATCTCAAAACAATTGTCGGTATTTGTGGGCTTGATTATCACCAACTGTATCGTAATGGGCCGTGCAGAAGCCTTTGCGATGAAAGAAAAACCGCTTGATAGTTTCCTTGATGGGATCGGTAATGGCTTAGGCTATGGTGCGATCTTAATTACGGTGGCTTTCTTGCGTGAGTTGATTGGTTCAGGGAAGCTCTTCGGCATGACTATTTTGCCAACCGTGCAAGATGGTGGCTGGTATCAACCAAATGGCCTATTTTTGCTGGCACCGAGTGCGTTTTTCATCATCGGATTCATCATTTGGGGGTTGCGCACTATGAAACCTGAACAAGTTGAGAAGGATTAGTACAATGGAACATTATATTAGTTTATTTGTAAAATCCGTATTCATTGAGAATATGGCGCTGGCCTTCTTCTTAGGAATGTGTACTTTCCTTGCGGTATCAAAAAAAGTTTCAACAGCATTTGGGTTGGGCATAGCAGTTATTTTTGTGCTAGGTATTGCTGTTCCAGTAAACAATGTTGTTTATAATCTGATTTTGCGTGATGGTGCATTAATAGAAGGTATTGATTTAAGCTTTTTAAATTTTATTACTTTTATCGGTGTTATCGCAGCCTTAGTGCAAATTCTTGAAATGGTATTAGATAAATTCTTCCCCGCGCTTTATAACGCGTTAGGTATTTTCTTGCCATTGATTACAGTTAACTGTGCGATCTTTGGTGGCGTATCATTTATGGTGCAACGTGATTATAACTTCGCAGAGTCTGTGGTTTACGGTGTTGGTGCGGGTACTGGCTGGATGTTAGCCATTGTTGCACTGGCTGGTATCACAGAAAAAATGAAATATTCCGATGTGCCAAAAGGTCTAAAAGGACTCGGTATAACTTTTATTACCGTAGGTCTAATGGCGCTTGGTTTTATGTCGTTTTCTGGTATCCAGTTATAAGAGGGGAATGAAATGGAGATTATCTTAGGTATCGCAATGTTCACCCTGATAGTATTGACTTTAGCCGTATTAATTTTATTGGCTAAATCTAAATTGGTGAATTCTGGCGATATAACAATTGAGATTAATGAAGATCCAGAAAAAGCGATTCACATTCCTGCGGGCGGTAAATTGCTTGGTGCTTTGGCCAGTAAAGGGATCTTTGTCTCATCTGCGTGTGGGGGTGGTGGCTCCTGTGGGCAATGTAGAGTGAAGGTGCTCAAAGGTGGTGGTGATATTTTACCAACTGAAATGTCACATATCAGCAAAAAAGAAGCCAAAGAGGGCTGGCGCTTGTCTTGTCAGGTAAACGTAAAAACCGACATGGAAGTGGAAGTGGAGCCAGAGATCTTTGGAGTGAAAAAATGGGAATGTACCGTTATTTCCAACGACAATGTGGCTACATTCATCAAAGAGCTTAAATTGGCCATCCCAGAAGGGGAAGAAGTGCCGTTTAGGGCGGGTGGCTACATTCAAATTGAGGCTGACCCACACACAGTGAAATACGCTGACTTTGACGTACCAGAAGAGTATCGCGAAGACTGGAATAAATACAATTTGTTCCGTTATGTGTCGAAAGTTGATGAGCATATTGTGCGCGCTTATTCTATGGCATCATATCCTGAAGAAAAAGGCATCATAATGCTCAACGTGCGGATTGCAACCCCGCCACCGAACAACCCAGATGTGCCACCAGGACAAATGTCGTCTTATATTTGGTCGCTCAAACCAGGTGATAAAGTCACCATCTCTGGTCCATTTGGTGAATTCTTTGCCAAAGATACTGATGCAGAAATGGTCTTTATCGGTGGTGGCGCAGGCATGGCGCCAATGCGTTCACACATTTTTGACCAGCTCAAACGCTTGCACTCGAAACGCAAAATGTCGTTCTGGTATGGTGCACGTTCTAAACGTGAAATGTTCTATGTGGAAGATTTTGACACCTTGCAAGCTGAAAATGATAATTTTGTGTGGCATGTGGCACTTTCTGACCCATTGCCAGAAGACAACTGGGACGGCTACACTGGCTTTATCCACAACGTGCTTTATGAAAACTACCTGAAAAACCATGAAGCGCCAGAAGATTGTGAATACTATATGTGTGGGCCGCCAGTGATGAATGCGGCTGTTATCGGCATGCTGAAAAACTTAGGCGTTGAAGACGAAAATATCCTGTTGGATGACTTCGGCGGTTAATAGACTTGCATTAGGATTAAAAATGCGTAAAAACAAAATGATTAACTGGCTGGCCCTCGTCGGGCTAGCCTTTTTTATTAGCGCCTGCTCTCAGCCCAAAAAAGAAGTGGTGATAGCAGGCAAAACCATGGGTACAACTTATCATGTGAAGTACATTGTTGGCAGTGATGACAAAGTTGCTGATGAAGAGCAAATTCACCAAGGTATTGATACGGTACTCGCTGAAGTTAACCGCCAAATGTCCACCTACATGAAAGACTCGGAGATCTCGCAGTTCAACCAACTGCGCGATACCCAGACCGCACTTTCGATTTCGCCTGAGTTTGGCCGTGTGGTGAAAGAAGCTCTCCGCCTTAATAAAGTGACTGACGGCGCGCTGGATGTTACCGTCGGCCCACTGGTGAACTTGTGGGGCTTTGGGCCAGAGCATCGCCCTGATAAAGCCCCAACACAGGCAGAAATTGACGCACGCCGTGCGTGGGTGGGCATTGATAAATTAATTTTAGAAGAAAGTAACGGGCAGTATCGCTTGCGTAAAACTGTGCCTGAGCTTTACCTTGACTTGTCATCCATTGCTAAAGGTTTTGGGGTGGATCAAGTGGCGGATTACTTGCGCTCGCAAGGCATTAAAAACTACCTTGTCGAAGTCGGCGGAGAGATCAGTGCAAAAGGGGAAAACAACGCAGGGCAGCTGTGGCAAATCGCGATTGAAAAACCTGAATTTGACGGCACCCGCGCAGTGCAGCAAATTGTGGGGCTAAAAGATATGGGTATGGCAACCTCAGGCGATTATCGCAACTATTTTGAAGAAAACGGCGTGCGTTTTTCTCACGAAATTGATCCCAACACAGGCAAGCCGATCCAACATCAATTGGCATCGATCACCGTGATCACGCCGCAATGTATGACGGCAGACGGCTTGTCCACTGGCCTTTTTGTGCTTGGCGAAGACAAAGCCATGGCACTGGCGCAAAAAGATGGCTTAGCGATTTACATGATTGTTAAGACAAAGCAAGGTTTTGAGATTAGAATGTCGGATGCGTTCAAACAATTAATCAAAGAATAGGACAGGGTATGAAGGTTTTTTTGATCACATTTGGGGTGTTTTTGCTGGTGATTTTAGCCATGTCGATCGGTTATATCATAAAACGGCGCACGATTTCGGGCAGCTGTGGCGGTATTTCAAGCCTTGGGCTTGAAAAAGTGTGCGATTGCCCTGAGCCGTGCGACAAGCGTAAAGCCAAAATGGCGCAAGAGCAAGCACGCCTTGACAAACTCGCGCAGCAAGAGCGCATTTTATAAGGAGAAGATGTGATACACTCAGCAACCTTTGCTGCCATTAGCCATTTAACCGATGCAGAGCGTGCCGCCAATGGCGACAAAAAAGTGATTGTGGGGATGTCGGGTGGCGTGGATTCGTCGGTTTCCGCCTATATTTTGCAAGCTCAAGGCTACCATGTGGAAGGCTTGTTTATGAAAAATTGGGAAGAGGACGATGGCAGTGAGTATTGCTCCGCTGCCGCCGATTTGGCCGATGCGCAGGCAGTATGCGACAAGCTCGGGATCAAACTACATAAAATCAACTTTGCCGCCGAGTATTGGGACAATGTGTTTGAGCACTTTTTGGCAGAATATAAAGCTGGGCGCACACCCAACCCCGACATTTTGTGCAACAAAGAGATCAAATTCAAAGCCTTTTTAGACTATGCCGCCGAAGACTTAGGCGCGGATTTCATTGCCACAGGGCATTATGTGCGCCGTGGTGAGCGCAATGGTAAAACCGCACTTTTGCGCGGGCTAGATGTCAATAAGGATCAGAGCTATTTTCTCTACACCTTAAGTCATCGCCAAGTGGCGCAAAGCCTCTTCCCTGTTGGCGAGTTGGAAAAGCCCGTGGTGCGACAAATTGCCGAAGAGTTGGGGCTGGCGACCGCCAAAAAGAAAGACTCCACGGGCATTTGTTTTATCGGTGAGCGTAAATTTAAAGACTTCCTTGCGCGCTTTTTGCCTGCGCAACCTGGCAATATCCGCACGGTGGATAATGAGATTATCGGCCAGCACGACGGCTTGATGTATCACACCCTCGGCCAGCGCAAAGGCCTTGGCATTGGCGGCTTGAAAAATGCCAGCGAAGAGGCGTGGTATGTGGTGGATAAAGATGTCGCCAACAACGAGCTGATTGTCGCCCAAGGGCACGATCACCCGCGACTGTTCTCGAAAGGCCTGATCGCGCAACAACTCGACTGGGTTGACCGCCAAGCACTCGATGGGGAAATTACCTGTACGGTGAAAACCCGTTACCGCCAGCAAGACATTCCGTGTCGTGTTATCCCGCGCGGCGAGGACTGCATTGAAGTGCGCTTTGAAAAACCGCAAAGTGCGGTCACGCCAGGGCAATCCGCCGTGTTTTATCAAGGCGAAGTCTGCTTAGGTGGTGGCATTATCGAGCAGCGGATCGCCTGATGGAATATCGCTT
This sequence comes from Spirabiliibacterium pneumoniae, assembly GCF_014884995.1. Taxonomy (GTDB): domain Bacteria; phylum Pseudomonadota; class Gammaproteobacteria; order Enterobacterales; family Pasteurellaceae; genus Spirabiliibacterium; species Spirabiliibacterium pneumoniae. Next base: position 281,816 of record NZ_JABMII010000004.1, on the reverse strand, counting down.
GCGCTTGATGACGCTGTCGGATTATGACGCAGTGACCGCACTTTGGGCTGCTACGCCTGGCATGGGCATGAGCGAGCAAGACGACAGCCCTGAGGGCATTGCGCGCTTTTTGGCGCATAATCCTGATTTGAGTTTCGTTGCTGTTGATGGTGATGCGATTATCGGCGTGCTGCTGTGTGGCTTTGATGGTCGCCGTGCCACGCTCTATCACATGGCGGTGGCGCAGGCCTATCAACGCCAAGGTGTGGGGCAGACACTGCTGGCGCGCTTGGAGCGCGAACTGCGGGCGAAAAACGTTACTATGGCGCGGTTGTTAGTGTTCGCTGACAATGAAAGTGGCAATCGTTTTTGGCAAAAGTGCGGTTGGTACCACTGGCGCGAGCTGAATTATTACGTCAAAACACTGTGCTGATGCCCTGTGGCTTTATCAAAAGTCGATTTGGTGGTATATTGCACAAAACACTCAATAGGATCACTTTTCGCGATGGCGAACCCATACACTGATTTAACAATGGCATTGGCGGGCGTGTGTCAAAGCGCCAAGTTAGTGCATCAATTTTCTCACCAAGGCGTGGCAGATGAAAACGCCATGCGTACCAGCTTGAAAAGTTTGCTCAATACCGCGCCGAGCGACACGCTGGATGTTTACGGCGGCGATCTTGCCAACCTTAGACTTGGGTTAACCACGTTGCTTGAACAATTTGGTGGCCATCAAGGGCAGTTTGATGCTGAGCTTGGTCGCTATTGGATGAGTTTGTTGGTGCTGGAAAATAAACTGAATAAAAACACGCAGGCGAAAAGCCAGCTGGGTGTGCGCATTGGCAATTTGATGCGCCAGCATCAGCATGTGGATCTGCTCGATGATCAATTCCTCGCCAGCGTGGCGAGTGTTTATGTGGATGTCATTAGCCCCTTGGGCGCGAAAATTCAAGTGAAAGGTTCGCCGCTGTACCTACAACAAATTGCCATTCACCACCGTATTCGCAGCGCGCTTTTATGTGGCATGCGCTCAGCGGTGCTGTGGCGTCAGTGTGGTGGCTCGCGGCTTAAACTCTTTTTTGCGCGCAAAGCCTATTTTCAAACTGCTCAACAACTTCTTGCTTCCATTGAATAAGGACAGACTATGCAACTCACCCCTTTGACCGCACTTTCCCCTATCGACGGGCGCTATGGCGACAAAACCCAACAATTGCGCGGCATTTTCAGTGAATTTGGCTTGCTGAAACACCGTGTTACAGTGGAAGTGCGTTGGCTGCAAGCCCTTGCACAATGCGCTGATATTCACGAAGTGCCAGAGCTCAGTGCTGACGCCAATACATTTTTAGACAATATTGTGGCCAATTTCTCGCTGGAAAACGCCGAGCGCATCAAAGAGATCGAAAAGACCACCAACCACGATGTGAAAGCGGTGGAGTATTTCTTAAAAGAGCAAAGTGCGGTGATGCCAGAATTGGCGGCGGTGAGTGAATTTATTCACTTTGCTTGCACCTCAGAAGACATCAACAACCTCTCTCACGCGTTAATGCTCAAAGCCGCCAAAGAAACCATTTTAATCCCTGCGTGGCAGGCGATATTAAATGACATTCAAGGTTTGGCTGAACGCTATAAAACCATTCCACTGCTCTCTCGCACGCACGGCCAGCCCGCCAGCCCAAGCACTGTGGGTAAAGAAATGGCGAATGTGGCTTACCGCTTGCAGCGCCAGCTCAAACAGCTACGAAACTGCGAGATTTTAGGCAAAATCAATGGCGCAGTGGGAAACTATAACGCCCATTTGAGCGCGTATCCAGCGCTTGACTGGCACGCCTTTAGCCAACGCTTTGTGGAAAGCCTTGGCATCACGTGGAACCCGTACACCACCCAAATTGAGCCCCACGACTACATTGCAGAACTATTTGACTGCGTGGCGCGCTTTAACACCATTGTGATCGATTTTGACCGCGATATGTGGGGCTATATTGCGCTTAACCATTTTAAACAACGCACTATCGCTGGCGAAATCGGCTCAAGCACCATGCCACACAAAGTCAACCCGATTGACTTTGAAAACTCCGAAGGTAATTTAGGGCTTGCCAACGCGGTGATGGGGCACTTGGGGGCCAAATTGCCAATCTCACGCTGGCAGCGGGATTTGACTGACTCCACTGTGCTGCGTAATCTTGGTGTGGGCTTGGGTTATTGCGTGATTGCCTATGCCGCCACCCGTAAAGGTATCAGCAAACTTGAGGTCAACGAAGTACACCTGCGTGACGAGCTTGACCACAACTGGGAGGTGCTCGCCGAGCCAATCCAAACTGTAATGCGCCGTTATGGCATTGAAAAGCCGTATGAAAAACTTAAAGAACTGACTCGCGGCAAGCGAGTGGACAAAGCGGCGATGCAGCAGTTTATCGACGGCTTAACCATTCCCGATCAAGAAAAAGCGCGCTTGAAAGCGCTCACACCTGAAGGCTACATCGGTGCGGCGGTTGAGTTGGTTGACAAATTGCCAAAAGCATAAAGTGCGGTGGCTCGACAAATTAAACCAATTGGGGCATAATCGCCCCATAAAACTAACAAAAAGGAAAATAGTATGGGCTTAAAAAATGTTCCAGCAGGCAAAGAATTGCCAGATGATATTTATGTTGTGATTGAAATTCCAGCGAATGCTGATCCAATCAAATACGAAGTAGACAAAGAAACTGGTGCTATTTTTGTTGACCGTTTCATGGGCACCGCGATGTTTTACCCAGCCAACTACGGCTATATCAACAACACTCTTTCTTTAGATGGTGACCCAGTGGATGTGTTGGTGCCAACCCCGTATCCGTTGCTTCCAGGTTCCGTTATCCGCTGCCGCCCAGTGGGTGTGTTGAAAATGACCGATGAAAGCGGCGAAGACGCCAAACTGATCGCCGTGCCGCACACCAAATTAAGCAAAGAATACGACCACATCAAAGACATCAACGATGTGCCAGAATTGCTGAAAGGTCAAATCCAACACTTCTTTGAAAACTACAAAGCGTTGGAAAAAGGCAAATGGGTGAAAGTTGACGGCTGGGAAGGCGTGGACGCTGCCCGCGAAGAAATTCGTACATCTTTTGAACGCGCGGCAAAAAAATAGCATTCTCGTTTAAAGTTAAGTAAAATAAACCGCACTTTGCACATAAAGTGCGGTTTTTTTATGCAATTGGGGGCGTTATGACAAAAAAATTCTGGCTGGCAGCCACATTGGCATTTGGCATCATCAGTGGCTGTGCCGACACGCGCAGCGTTAATCAAGAAGCCGCTAACAGCTACACGCAAGCGGTGCAACAAATGCGCGCGCAAGGCATGGTGGACACCAGCTCGCCAACGGCAAAACGCATTCAACGGGTGTTTGCTCGCCTAAAACCGATCGCCCAACAAGAAAACCAAACAGGCGTACCGTTTGACTGGGAAATCACGGTGATGAAAAATAAAGAGCTTAACGCGTGGGCAATGCCAGGTGGCAAAATGATGTTCTACACTGGCTTGGTTGATCGCCTACAACTCAATGACAACGAAATCGCCACCGTAATGGGCCATGAAATGGCGCATGCACTCAAAGAGCATGGCAAGCAAAGCGTCAATTTCAATATGGCGACAGGCATTCTCGCTGAAATCAGCTCTGTGGCAGTAGCCGCAGTGACTGGCGTGGATTTTCGCCCCGTTATCGGATTAACGCAAGAATACGGCTTAAACAAACCCTTTTCACGCAGTAACGAAACCGAAGCGGACGAAGTGGGCTTAATGCTGATGGCAAAAGCGGGCTATAATCCGCAAGCCGCACCGCACTTGTGGGAGAAAATGAGCCAAGCCACTGGCAGCTCAGGCAACACGATTGAAAGCATTCTTTCAACCCATCCAACCAACGCTGATCGCCAAGCGAATTTGCAACGATTATTGCCACAAGCGATGGCGCTTTATAACCAATCTAGCAAGATAAAGTAATCTTTCTCAAAAACCGCACTTTAACGTGCGGTTTTTTTGTTGCTCATCATTTTGCATCGAACGCTTGCTCAAAACGGCGAAAACCGATAGCGATGACGAAGTCAAGACCCACCCCAACCCTCACAAAAATTGCAGTGTGTTTTAACGTAAATTGAAAATCGAACAAAAACACAGCAAGCAACGAAAACAAAATGTGATCTTGTTCAAAAAAAAAACAAAATCAAATTAAAATTTAATCAGAACTGCGCAATACTAAACACGTTTATATAAACCAACCTAAGGATTTGACAATGAACAAGATTTTTAAAGTGATTTTCAACCGTCATTTAAACCAAATGGTGGTGACCTCCGAACTTGCTCGCGGCGTAACCCGTGCGAAAAGCGAAAAAATGCAAAGTGCGGTCAAAGCCACCCTTACCCTCGCTGCCGCTCTCGTGTTGGGGGCGGTGTCTGTGAGTGCAACTGCGGCAGTACAAGATGGTTCGGCAAAAACGAATGTAGTACTTAATGGTCCAGAACCAACAGCGGCAGCAACCGTAAAAGCTGATGCGACTGGTAATGTCGTAGTCGGTGATGCGGCAAAAGCAGAAGATAATTATGATATTGTTATCGGTTCCAATGCCAGCGCTATAGGAGATAACTCTGTAGTGATTGGCAGGGATGCCAAAACGGTGGCAGCTACTACGAATGGTAAAGGGACTAAAGGGAATGGAGTCGCCGTTGGGTATCAAGCGACAGCATCAGGCTATCACTCCGTGTCCGTCGGTGTATCTTCGGGGGTAGGCACAACGGGGTACTTTAACTTTGCTTTTGGTAGTGAAGCTGGCCAAGGATTAGAAGGGGAAGAAAACATTTCTATTGGCCGTTGGTCCAGTAAAGATGCAGAAGGAAGTGGCAATGTTAACGTTGGTTACCAAGCAGGTAGACAAGCTAAAAAAGGCGGTTCTACGGGCTACAATATTAATATAGGTAACAATGCAGGTTACTTAACCTCTGGTAGTGTCAATGTTTATGCTGGTATGGACGTAGCAAGAAGTGCAATAGGTCATGAAAATGTTTATATAGGCAGTGATACAGGTCGTGCAGCACATGGCAGTGACAATATTTATTCAGGGAGACGTGCAGGTTATTTGAATGATGGTAACTTTAATGTTGCTTTAGGATATTGGGCTAATAATGCTTTTAATTTGGATAAAGAAAATCCTAAACAAAGAAATTCAACGAATAAATCCGTAGCATTAGGCTATCAAGCTTGGACTAATAGTGATTTTACTGTAGCTGTCGGCTCTGAAACTCGAGCTTTGGGAGAGTCAGCTATTGCGATTGGTGATACAAGTCATGCAGAAGGTGTTAACTCTATCGCTGTAGGTGTATTAAATGAAGTTTACGGCGACAATGCCGGCGCTTTCGGTGATCCTTCCAAAGTATATTCGAAAAATTCTTACTCCTTCGGCAATAACAATACGATTGGTAAAGAAGATGCTAAGAATGCCGAAGCAGTGGGCATGCATGTATTGGGTAACTCCGTAGTAGCCGACGTAGATAATTCCGTATATCTCGGCAATGAATCCCGTGCAACGGCGGGCGCTGGAGTTGGTACGGCCGTAAAAACTAGCGCTGGCGAAGACGGCGCAACGACCACAGCTGGTGATACTGGAGAAGTGTCGAGTGCGACAATTGGCACTGGTAAAAGTGCGGTCACTTACTCCGACTTTGCTGGCGCCACCGCTAAAGGTGTGGTGACAGTGGGGGCCGCTGGGGCAGAACGCCGTATTCAAAACGTGGCCGCTGGTGAAATTTCTAGCACTTCGACCGATGCGGTTAATGGCAGCCAACTTTATGCTGTCGCTAACGTGGCAGCAGAAGCTTCTAAATTAGCTTCATCGAATGCGACTCACTATTTCCATGTAAATACTACAGGTAATCCAAACTACAATAATGATGGTGCAACGGCTAAAGATGCTATGGCAGTTGGTAAAGCGACCGCAACTAAAGATAAAGCATTGGCTATTGGTGTTGGTGCTCGTGCAAAAGGCGAAAGCTCCATCGTTATTGGTGATGGAGTGTCCTTCTCCCCGAATGGTGTAGCTATTGGTAAAGGTGCTTATATTGAAGATATGGGCCCATCTACTAAAGAAGGTATTGCTATTGGTACAAATGCCAAATCAGTAGATGGTAGCAGTGTGGGTTTGTTGGGCGATTTTCGTAATTTGCCAGGCGGTGTATCCGGTATCGCAATCGGTAAAGATACCTATGCTAATGAAAGTACTGTTGACATTGGTATGAAATCTACGCGAAATGAAGCTAAAAGCGCTAACCGTCGTGGGGTAGTTTCTGTTGGTGCGGATAGTTATGCTGGTGCGCATTTCTCTACAATCACAGGCTCTTATTCTGATATTAAAGGAGGCACAACAGAAACTTTTAGCAGAGGGTTACACTCGCAAGGTTTTGCTTCCACAATTAATGGTACATTGAATACGATTAAAGCAGATTCTACTACCGCGGATAAAGGAGCTGCTGCAACATTTGATGGTGTGGCGAATGCAATTACGGGTACGGCTAACGTTATTGAACATAGTAATGGCTCATTGATTATGGGGATGGGCAATAAAATCACTAATTCGATGACAGAACTTAAACTCGCTTCTAGTCCAAGCTTTACTAATATCACGGATCCATCCAAATTGAACAGCTTACTTAATAAAGCGGATAGTGAAGGCAAAAAACCAGAACTCGCATCTGTAGGTATTTTTGGCGGTGCCAATGAAGTTGATAATTCTCACTTTGTGAATGTGAGCGGTGTTAACAACCAATTAAAGAGCGGTGGTGATGACAAACCGAGTGAATATGTATCCATTGATGGATATATGAATAAAGCTACTAATGTAAAACATTTGAGTGAACAAGGTAGCTATAATACGGTTACGAATGCAGAAGAAAATATTGTAATGGGCAATTATGTGTCCGTCGTTGGTGATGCGGATGATCGTTCTGACGTAAAACGCAACGTGGTATTAGGGTTCCAAGATAAAGATGCTAATAAAATTGGTAAAAGTATTTCTAATAACCAATTAATTGGTTCGGACATCACGGTTCAAGAAGGAACGAAGAATGGGGTTCTTCTTGGTGATGGCGCTAAAATTGTAGCCTCTAATACGGATGATGCTACGGCATTGGATGGGGCCGTTTCTCTAGGGGCACAATCTGTAGCTAATCGTCAAGCGATTGATGCGGATGCGGTAGATACGAGCACGGATACTATCGAAGCAGGTTCGGCCGCTAAAGTGAATAAAGTATACGCCTTAGAAGCAACCTCTGCGGATGATAAAGCAGCGATTAAGAAAACGGTAAAAGGTAAGTTAGCTGCAGTATCCGTTGGTAATGCTGATGCGACTCGTCAAATTACTAACGTAGCAGCAGGTTCCGAAGATACGGATGCTGTAAACGTTGCACAGTTGAAAGCCTTGGCTGGCGCCAATGTGTGGAATTTGGTGGTGGATAAAACAGGAACAGGTGCTTTAGGTAAACACGTTAATGATGATAAAACGCCTAATGCTGAGTCTACCCCACAAGCCTTTGGCTTTGCAGACATCTTTAAACTGGTTGCTGGTGATGGCTTAAAGGTTGAGCAGGACGGTAGAAAGGTAACCCTTTCTCTTAATAAAGAAGCCTTGAAAGACGATGATGCCTTTAAAGGCCCAAAAGGTGAAGACGGTAAGGACGGTAAAGATGGCAAAGATGGTGTAGATGGTAATGGAACACCATGGAAGCTAGCAACCAACACCGAGGCTGCTAACCCAACTCCAGAAGAAAACGCCAAAGTATTAGCTGATAAAGCCAAAGAAATTGCCGATAAAGGCATTGTTATCAACAATGGCTATAACACCCAAGTGTCTGAACTGAAAGAAGTGAAAGATGCCAGTGGCAACGTGATAGGCTACAGTTATGAAATTGACGTGACTGGCTTGCCGATGCAATTCGTCAACGACAAAGGCGAGGAGTTGGTCAATATTAGTGGCAAATTCTACACCGTAACTAAGAAAAAAGATGGTAGCAAGGAATTAAGACCATCAGAGCCAGCCAAAGTGCGGATTGGTATTGAAAAAACTAAAGAGCCAATGCAGTTAACCAACGTGGCTGACGGTGAAGTGAAAGAAGACTCGAAAGATGCCATCAACGGCGGTCAGCTCTATAATCAAGGTGTGGGCGTGCAAAACATCATTGGTGGCAACACACAATATGATGCCAAAACTGGCCAATACACCAACAAAAACATTGGTGGCACTGGCAAGAGCAACATCAGTGACGCTATCAAAGCCTCTCGTACCAGTGTGAGCGCAGGGGACAACATCAAAGTCACCCGTAGCGTGAAAGCCGACGGCAGCTATGATTTCAATGTGGCGACTAAAAAAGATGTCAGCTTTGACTCTGTGAAAGTGGGCAAGGTGAACATCAACCAAAACGGCATTGATGCTGGCAACACTCGCATCACCAATGTGGCACCTGGTCATATAGCACCAAATAGTAAAGATGCCGTGAATGGTGGGCAGCTCTATCAAGTTCAACAAAACTTGAACAACCGCATCAACGGTGTTGAAAAAGATGCGCGTGCGGGCGTGGCTGGTGCGCTAGCTACCGCTAACCTGTACCACGCTTACACACCAGGGCACTCAATGGTTGCCGTGGGCGTGGGTACATTCAAAGGTGAACATGCCTTAGCGGTGGGCGCCTCACGCATTAGCGACAGTGGCCATGTGGGTGTGAAACTCAGCGGTATGGCAACTAGCCAAGGCGATGTGGGTGGCGCAGTCAGTGTAGGCTATCAATGGTAATAACTTTGACCGCACTTTGCACAAAGTGCGGTCAGTTTTGATAAGGGAAAAGCAATGAAAAAATTAGCAAAATGGGCCTTGCCATTGTTGGCAGCCAGCGTTGTGGCAGCGTGCGGCAACTTAAGTGATGTGAAAAAAAACGGCACAACCGATGAGCCAAAATGGCCGAAGATTGAAGACGCGAGTGTCAACTTCTCAGGCTCTCAATACGGCACCTGGCCAAACTGGGACAACGTGCGCCAAATTGAAGCGGGCATGAACAAAGACCAACTCTATTATTTAATTGGTCGCCCACACTACCAAGAAGGTTTATTCGGCGTGCGTGAATGGGATTATGTGTTCAACTACCGTCAAAACGGCGTACACAAAATCTGCCAATTCAAAGTGTTGTTTGACACCGACATGAATGCCCAATCGTTCTTCTGGCATCCGAAAGGCTGTAACAACCAGTATGAATTGAACGGCGACTTCTTGTTTGACTTTGATTCTGCCAAATTGACACCGAAAGGTAAAAAAGTGGTAGAAACCGTGGTGGAAGGCTTGAAATCTCAAGGCATCACTGCGGTGACTGTGGACGGTTACACCGACCGCTTAGGCTCAGAGAGCTACAACCTGAAACTCTCACAACATCGTGCGGACGCGGTGAAAGCCTATATGGCGAACCTTGGCTTCCCAGCACAAAATATCAGCACCCATGGCTTCGGTAAAGCCGACCAAGTGGTGGCCTGTGATGGCGAAAGCGGTCAAGCGTTGAAAGACTGCTTACGCCCTAACCGCCGTGTGGTGATCTCTGCTAAGCAGTAAGTGAGCATTTACATAACGCAAAACCGCACTTTAACGTGCGGTTTTTTATTGCGCATTATTTTGAGCTGGTGTACCGAGCGTCAGTTCAAAACGGCGAAACGCGATAGCCATAACGGAGTCATAAAAGAAAAAGTGCGGTGAGGTGAATTTTAGACAAAAAAATACACACCCGAAAGTGTGTTTTTTGGAGCGGGAAACGAGACTCGAACTCGCGACCCCAACCATGGCAAGGTTGTGCTCTACCAACTGAGCTATTCCCGCATTGTGTTAACTTGTTAACGAGGTGCATTATACAAAATTCTCTACACCTTGCAAGCGAAAAATTATCCCAAATATCTATTTGCTGAAAATTAAAGCAAAGTGCGGTTGAGATTTGCGCAACACACACCTATTTCTCACCGAGATCTAACAAATGCGCACGATAATAGGCCAGTTCGGCAATGGATTCACGAATATCATCTAACGCAAGATGAGTATTTTTTTTGCTAAACCCACTTAAAATCTCTGGCTTCCAGCGGGCAGCCAGCTCTTTTAGGGTACTTACATCCAAATAGCGGTAATGAAAATAGTCCGCCAGCTCTGGCATATAGTTAAACAAAAAACGTTTATCTTGCGCCACACTGTTGCCACAAATCGGCGAACAATTTTTGCCTACCCACTGTTTTAAAAAGTCCAGCGTTTGCAGTTCGGCGGCGCGCTCTGTAAGACGGCTTTGGCGTACGCGCTCAATTAAGCCATTGGCACTGTGAGTTTTGACGCACCACGCATTCATGCCTGCGAGCACGTCCTCACTTTGATGTATGGCTAGCACGGGGCCTTCAGCCAAAATATTGAGATCTTTGTCGGTTACAATGGTGGCAATTTCAATAATGCGATCGGTGTTGGGTTCAAGCCCTGTCATTTCAAGGTCGATCCAAATAAGATTGTGTTTATCTGTTGGCATATACGCGTTATCCTGATTAAAATATAGGATATTGTACCCGAAAATCACGCAAGAGAGGCTCCGTTGGGCAAAAAAAAGTTAACCCAAAACCAAAAGCGACGCATTCAGTCTAATCATCAACGCACACTCAGCGCCCATCGCACGCGGCGGGGCAAGGATGTGGAATGGCAGGAAGCGATGCTCGGTGAAATGCGCCACGGGCGTGTGATCTCGCGCTATTCCGTGCATGCCGACGTGGAGGATGCGCAAGGGGCGGTGTTTCGTTGCAATGTGCGGCGCACGATCCCCAGTTTGGTGGTGGGCGATAACGTGCTTTGGCGTGAGGGGCATGAGCAGTTGCAAGGCATCAGTGGGGTGATTGAGGCGGTACAGCCGCGCGCTAATGTGCTTTCGCGCCCCGATTATTACGATGGCATCAAGCCCATTGCCGCCAACATTGACCGCATTTTTGTGGTTTCGGCGCTGTTGCCTGATTTTTCCACCAATATTATTGACCGTTATATCGTGATTTGCGAGAACATTGGCTTTAAGCCTATTTTGGTGCTGAATAAAATTGATCTGGCCGATGATGCACGCCGACGTGAACTGGCGACGCAATTTGCCATTTATCGCGAGATTGGTTATCAGGTGCTGTTTGTGTCGAGCGAAACGGGAGAAGGCATTGCGGCGCTGGCTGAGTTGTTGCACGCAGGGTGTTCTATTTTAGTTGGACAGTCGGGTGTTGGAAAATCGAGCTTGCTTAATGCGGTTGATCCGAATTTGGATTTAGCCACCGGCGAGGTGAGTGAAAACTCACGTCTAGGGCAGCACACCACAACAGTATCGCGCTTGTTGCGTTTAGCACACGGTGGTGAAGTGATTGATTCGCCAGGCATTCGTGAGTTTGGTGTGTGGCATTTGGATGTGGCGGCGATTACTGAAGGCTATCGCGAGTTTCAGCCGTTTTTGGGTGGGTGCAAGTTTCGCGATTGCACCCATTTAGACGATCCACAATGCGCCATTCGTGCCGCAGTTGAGCGCGGGGAAATTAGCCGTGAGCGTTATGATAATTACCACCGTTTGATCGCCGCATTGGCAGAAAACAAGGCGCAGCGTCATTTTTTCACGGAGGATTGACCGCACTTTGCGGTGTTAACGTTTTCTGGTGAAGCGTTGCGAGTATATCGGCTTTTGGGCTGGTGGAGAATGCAGCAAAGTGCGGTCTGCGTGCTCAAAATTTAAACTTTTTGATTTAAAAACTGTGCAGTAAATCATATTTCGAAAGTTTGCTGCTTGATTCTTGCCTGAGAATGGTGGTACTTTTTAGAAAATAATTATTTTTATGCATAAAATAATTATGAACAAATTGTAAACGGCGCTTTTGCAGGCTTGAAAAGTCGCTTGAGCGGATTTGATAACACCCAAAAAAAGGAAAATGCTATGTATTCTAAAGACGTTACTATCACAGCTCCAAACGGTTTACACACTCGCCCAGCGGCACAATTTGTGAAAGAGGCCAAAGCCTTTGAATCAAAAATTGAAGTGACTTCCAATGGCAAAAGCGCAAGCGCAAAAAGCCTGTTTAAATTGCAAACATTAGGTTTGGTGCAAGGCACTACTATCACCATCAGTGCTGAAGGCGCAGACGAAGAAAAAGCTGTTGAGCATTTGGTGGCCTTGATTCCAACATTGGAATAACCGCACTTTTAAACGGCGGTTCGGTTTGTGATTAACTCCTACAATAAGGGCGGATTATGATTTCAGGTATCCCAGCATCTCCAGGTATTGTGTTTGGCAAGGCATTGGTATTAAAAGAAGAAGATATTGTGCTTAACACCAAGCCCATTACCGCATCACAAGTTGAAAGCGAAGTGAAACGCTTTTACGATGGTCGCGCCAAAGCGGTTGAACAGCTTGAGGCGATCAAAGAAAAGGCCACACGCACGTTGGGCGAAGAAAAGGGCGCGATCTTTGATGGTCACTTGATGATCTTAGAAGATGAAGAGCTGGAAGAAGAAATCGTCGCCTTTATTAAAGACGAGCTGGTTACTGCTGATATGGCTGCCAGCACAGTGATTGACCAACAAGTGGCAATGCTCTCTGAAATTGATGATGAGTATCTCAAAGAGCGCGCGGGCGATATTCGTGATATTGGTAATCGCTTGCTGAAAAATATTTTAGGCATGACGATTGTCGATCTCGGCGAGATTAAAGATGAAGTTATTTTGGTCGCCAACGATCTCACACCATCTGAAACCGCACAGCTGAACTTGGAAAAAGTGCTCGGTTTTGTCACCGACATCGGCGGGCGTACTTCGCACACTTCAATTATGGCGCGCTCACTTGAATTGCCAGCGATTGTTGGCACGAATGTGGCCACCCAACGTATCAAAAATGGCGATATGCTGGTGCTGGATGCAGAAAATAACCGCGTGTTGATCAATCCAAACACCAAAGAGTTAGAAAAAATTAAAACGTTGCAACAAACCCTCGCGGCGGAAAAAGCCGAGTTGGCTAAATTGAAAGATTTGCCTGCGGTAACGTTAGATGGCCGCCGTGTGGAAGCGTGTGCCAACATTGGTACGATTCGTGATGTGGACGGCGCACAACGCAACGGAGCGGAAGGCGTGGGGCTTTATCGTACCGAGTTTTTATTTATGGATCGCGATCAACTGCCGACGGAAGAAGAGCAATTCAAAGCCTACAAAGATGTGGTGGAAGCGATGGACGGCCGTTTGGTGGTATTGCGCACGATGGATATTGGTGGCGATAAAGAGTTACCATATTTGAATTTACCAAAAGAAATGAACCCATTTTTGGGCTGGCGTGCTATCCGTATTGCATTGGACAAACGTGAAATCCTTAATGCGCAATTGCGGGCTGTGCTGCGGGCATCGGCCTTTGGTAAGTTGGCAGTAATGTTCCCAATGGTGATTTCCGTTGAGGAAATTCGCACACTGAAAGCGGTGTTGGCAGAATTGAAACAAGAGCTGCGTAACGAGGGCAAAGCGTTTGATGAAAATATGCAAGTGGGTGTGATGGTGGAAACGCCATCGGCAGCAGTTAATGCTCGCTTTTTAGCCAAAGAGGTGGATTTTTTCAGTATCGGTACCAACGATTTAACACAGTACACCTTGGCGGTGGATCGTGGCAACGAATTAATCTCACATTTGTATAATCCAATGACACCGTCGGTGTTAAACTTAATCAAACAAGTGATTGATGCCTCCCATGCAGAAGGTAAATGGACGGGGATGTGCGGTGAGCTAGCAGGTGATGAACGTGCTACCTTGTTGCTTTTGGGCATGGGTTTAGATGAGTTTAGTATGAGCGCAATTTCAGTGCCACGGATTAAAAAATTGATTCGTAATGTCAACTATGAGGATGCGCAACGGCTTGCGGCAGAAGTACTTGAACAGCCGACGGCAGCCGATATTGAGGCGAAAATTGCGGACTTTTTAACAGAAAATGGTCTGAACTAGATACAAATGCCGAAATTTCGGGTAATATACTACTGATTTGAATTAAAACAGGAGAGCAAAGATGGGTTTATTCGATAAACTTTTTGGTTCAAAAGACAATAAAGGCGCAGAGGTGGAAATCTATGCACCACTGTCAGGTGAAATTGTCAGCATTGAAGATGTGCCAGATGTTGTGTTTTCAGAAAAGATTGTCGGTGATGGCATCGCGATTCGCCCAACAGGCAATAAAATCGTTGCCCCAATTGATGGTGTTATTGGTAAAATTTTCGAAACCAATCACGCTTTTTCGATGGAATCTAAAGAAGGTGTAGAGCTTTTCGTTCACTTCGGTATTGATACTGTTGAACTTAAAGGTGAAGGTTTTACACGCATCGCAGAAGAAGGCCAAGAAGTGAAAAAAGGCGACACTGTGATTGAATTTGACCTGGCTTTACTGGAAGAAAAAGCAAAATCCGTGTTAACCCCAGTGGTGATTTCTAACATGGATGAAATTTCAAGTATGGAAAAATCCGCAGGCCAAGCCGTAGTCGGTGAAACCGTGGTATTGAAACTGAAAAAATAACCGCACTTAATATAAAAAAACCACCCTGCTGGGTGGTTTTTTTATTCTGACGAGAAAAGTGCGGTTATTCAAACTCACCGCAAAAACGATAGCCCTCGCCGTGGATGGTAGCGATGATTTCAGGCGTGTCAGGGCAGCTTTCAAAATGCTTGCGAATGCGACGAATGGTAACATCCACGGTGCGATCATGCGGTTTTAGCTCGCGGCCTGTCATTTTTTTCAGTAAGTCCTCGCGAGTTTGGATTTTGCCAGGGTTTTCGCAAAAGTGCAAAAGCGCGCGGAACTCACTGCGCGGCAACTTGCTGGCTTCACCTGCTGGGGAAATCAGTGTGCGACTGTTGAGATCTAATGTCCAGCCATTGAAGCGGTAAGATTCTACATGCTCGGCGTGGATACCGTCTTTATCACCCATAGTGCGTTGCAGTAAATTGCGAGCGCGAATAGCCAGCTCACGCGGGTTAAAGGGTTTAGTGATGTAATCGTCCGCACCAATCTCAAGCCCCAGAATTTTATCCACTTCGTTATCTCGCCCTGTTAAAAACATCAATGCCGTGTCGGCATTCTCGCGCAGTTCGCGCGCAAGCATTAGCCCATTTTTGCCAGGTAAATTGATGTCCATAATCACCAAATCAATGGTGTGATCATTTAAAATGGCATGCATTTTATTGCCGTCAGCCGCTTCGAACACAAGGTAACCTTCAGCTTCAAAAATGCTTTTTAAGGTATTACGGGTTACTGCTTCATCCTCAACAATTAATATTTTAGGCGTCTGCATAGTCCATCCATTTGTCTTATTAGTCATTATTCACAATAATCTACATCGTAAAAAATTTATTTCATCTTTGCAACGAGACTATAACATAACGTTGTACAAAAAATGTATTAGAATTTACAGTTTTTGATTTAAGTCATCCTTGACCGCACTTTTCTTGGTGATGTGTTTTGGGATTAATGTTCTTTTGTTTTGAAAAATTGAACATCTGGATAGCGCTCTTGAGTTAAGTTTAAGTTCACCATGGTTGGCGCGATATAGGTGAGATGATCGCTGCCATCAAGGGCGAGATTTTGCTCATTTTTGCGCTTAAATTCCTCAAATTTCTTGTCATCCGTACATTCAACCCAGCGTGCCGTGGCAACGTTCACGGGTTCATAAATCGCTTCCACGTTGTATTCACTTTTTAGCCTTGCCACAACCACGTCGAACTGCAACACACCCACTGCGCCCACAATCAAATCATTATTTATTAGTGGACGGAACACCTGCACAGCCCCTTCTTCAGAGAGTTGTACTAAGCCTTTGAGCAGTTGTTTTTGTTTGAGCGGATCTTTTAGGCGAATGCGGCGGAACAACTCAGGTGCGAAGTTCGGAATGCCGCTGAATTTCAACGTTTCGCCTTGGGTGAATGTATCCCCAATTTGAATAGTACCGTGGTTGTGTAAGCCAATAATATCGCCCGCATAGGCCACATCAGCGTGAGTGCGGTCACCAGCCATGAAGGTCAGCGCGTCGGAGATGACAATGTCTTTGCCAATGCGCACATGGTGGAACTTCATGCCTTTTTCATATTTGCCCGATACCACACGCATAAATGCCACGCGGTCGCGGTGTTTTGGGTCCATGTTCGCTTGAATTTTGAACACAAAGCCAGTGAGTTTGTCTTCAAAGGGGGAAACTTCACGCACATCGCTTTGGCGAGCTTGTGGGATAGGCGCCCATTCAGTTAAGCCTGAGAGCATATGATCCACGCCAAAGTTGCCCAGCGCAGTGCCAAAAAACACGGGTGTCAATTCACCACTTAAGAACATATCCAAATCAAAGGGGTTTGAGGCCCCTTGTACCAACTCTAACTCATCGCGCAATTGTTGCGCCAAATCCTCGCCGACCGCACTTTCAAGTTCAGGGTTATCTAGCCCCTTAATCACGCGTACCTCTTGAATGGTGTGGCCTTGGCCGCTTTGGTAGAGGTAGGTTTCATCGTTGTAGAGGTGATAAACGCCCTTGAACAATTTGCCGCAGCCAATTGGCCAGGTAATCGGCGCGCAGTGAATTTTTAGCACACTTTCCACTTCATCGAGCAGCTCCATCGGGTCGCGAATGTCGCGGTCGAGCTTATTCATAAAGGTCAAAATTGGCGTGTCGCGCAAGCGAGTGACTTCCATCAATTTGATGGTGCGTTCTTCAACCCCTTTGGCGGAGTCGATCACCATCAAGCAGCTGTCTACCGCAGTCAAAGTGCGGTAAGTGTCTTCCGAAAAGTCCTCATGCCCAGGGGTGTCAAGCAAATTTACCAAGCAATCGTTATACGGGAATTGCATCACAGAGGTGGTGATGGAAATTCCACGTTGTTTTTCCATCTCCATCCAGTCAGATTTAGCGTGCTGTGCGTTGCCGCGTCCTTTCACCGTGCCCGCGGTTTGAATCGCTTGCCCATAAAGCAACACTTTTTCCGTAATAGTGGTTTTCCCTGCATCGGGGTGGGAAATAATCGCAAAGGTGCGGCGTTTGTTCACCTGCTCTGGATAGGCTTTTTCAGACATAATCTTCACTTCAGTGTTTCAAATGGGGCTATTTTCCCTGATTGTGGGCATAAAAACAAATAGAAATCACAATTTTAATTAAAAGCAGGATCTGCTAGTTCATGTGCGCTGACTGGGTGAGATATGCTGCTGCTTTGGCGTTAAATAATATAATATATCTTTATTTATTCTATTATTGGCATAAATTACTAATATTTTAGCGTGATAAATAAATATTTCAGACAAAAATCCTGTTTTTATCCTTGACTTTAGTGGTTGTGCGCGTATTATTAACCCCGACATTGAGTTTTTACTTTTTACCTTTTTACGTGGTTTGATTATGTTTACATTCCAAGTTTCTTCTCTACTTCTCGCTCTCTTGCGCATCTGCGATGTGCGGTTTGAGCGTGGATAAAACATAATATTTGCCCACACAACCCGCACTTTAGTGCGGGTTTTTTTATAACTGTTGCAAGGCTAACCCAAGGAGTGATTATGCGCGACAAGGTGATAATTTTCGATACAACGTTACGCGATGGCGAGCAAGCATTAAGTGCCAGTCTCACGGTGAAAGAAAAATTGCAGATTGCTTTTGCACTTGAACGCCTTGGCGTTGATGTAATGGAAGTGGGTTTTCCTGTTTCATCAGCAGGGGATTTTCAATCAGTGCAGACCATTGCGCAAAATATTAAAAATGCGCGTGTGGCGGCGTTGGCTCGCGCGGTGGATAAAGACATTGATGCCGCCTTTGAGGCGCTGCGCCTAGCGGAGCAATTTCGTATTCACACCTTTATTGCCACCTCCAACTTGCATGTGGAGGCGAAACTTAAGCGCACTTTTGATGATGTGGTCGCAATGGCGCAAAGTGCGGTCAAACGCGCACGCAACTACACCGATGACGTTGAATTTTCCTGCGAAGATGCTGGGCGCACGGGCATTGATAATATCTGCCGCATTGTGGAGGCGGCGATTGACGCAGGTGCCACCACGATTAATATTCCTGACACTGTCGGCTACACCGTGCCTAATCAATTTGGTGAGATTATCCATCAAGTGATGAACCGCGTGCCGAACGTGGATAAAGCCGTCATCTCTGTGCATTGCCACAACGATCTCGGCATGGCAACCGCCAACTCCTTAAGTGCGGTGCAGCAAGGTGCGCGTCAAATTGAGTGCACTATCAACGGCATTGGCGAGCGCGCGGGCAACTGCTCGTTAGAAGAGGTGGTGATGGCGCTGAAAACCCGCCACGATCTGTTCAAGGTGGAGACCAATATCAACACCAAAGAAATTTATCGCGTGAGCCAAATGGTCAGCCAAATGTGCAATATGCCGATTCAGCCGAATAAAGCCATTGTTGGCAGCAACGCCTTTGCTCACTCGTCAGGCATTCACCAAGATGGTATGCTTAAAAATGCGAATACCTATGAAATCCTCTCACCTGAAAGCATTGGGTTGAAAAAAGAAAAACTTAATCTTACAGCACGCTCCGGCCGAGCAGCGGTGAAAAGCCATATGCAAGATATGGGCTATAGCGAGCAAGATTACGATTTGGATAAACTCTACACCGCATTTTTAGCGCTGGCGGACAAAAAAGGACAAGTATTTGACTATGATTTAGAAGCACTGGCGTTTATTGATATGCAACAAGGCGATGGCGATCGCTTGCGCTTAGAGTCTATTTCGGTGCAATCGGTTAGTCATTTGCCCGCTACAGCTTCTGTGCGTGTGAGTTTGGATGATCAAGTGCGGTTGGATGCCGCTACTGGTAATGGTGCTGTGGATGCGGTTTACAACTGCTTGCAGCGCATTACAGGTTTAGATTTGAGCGTTGTGAATTACAAGCTGAGCGCTAAAGGCGAGGGCAAGGATGCGCTGGGGCAAGTTGATATCGTGGTGGAATATCAGGCACGTCGCTTTCATGGTGTTGGCTTGGCGACTGACATCGTCGAGGCCTCTGCTCGAGCACTCATTCACGCCATCAATGCCATTTATTTGGCACAGAAAGTGGCCGATTTTAAAGATAAAAAATCACAGTTGGAGACAGTATAATGAACGAATTTAACATTGCAGTATTACCTGGCGACGGCATCGGCCCTGAAATTATGCGTGAGGCTGAAAAAGTCTTAGCGGCGGTTGCACAAAAACACCAAGTGCGGTTCAACCTTAGCCATTATGATGTGGGCGGTGTGGCGATTGACAACCACGGCTGCGCCTTGCCACAGGTCACCATTGACGGCTGCGAGCAGGCGCAAGCGGTGCTGTTTGGCTCTGTGGGTGGGCCAAAATGGGAATATTTGCCACCAGCTGAGCAGCCAGAGCGCGGTGCTTTGCTGCCTTTACGTAAGCATTTCGGGCTGTTTTGCAACCTGCGCCCAGCAACCCTTTATGCAGGCTTAGAAAAATTCTGCCCACTGCGTGCCGACATTGCCGAGACAGGTTTTGATATTGTCTGCGTGCGTGAATTGACGGGCGGAATCTACTTTGGGCAACCGAAAGGGCGCGCAGGTGAAGGCGCACAAGAACACGCCTTTGACACCGAAATTTATCACCGCTTTGAAATCGAACGCATCGCCCGCATTGCCTTTGAAAGCGCACGCAAGCGCCGCAAGCACGTCACCTCGATTGACAAAGCCAACGTGCTCACCAGCTCCGTGCTGTGGCGTGAAGTGGTGTGTGACGTGGCGAAAGAGTACCCTGATGTTACACTTGATCACCTTTACATCGACAACGCTACCATGCAGTTAATTAAGCAACCGCACTTTTTCGATGTATTGCTCTGCTCTAATATGTTTGGCGACATCATCTCCGATGAATGTGCAATGATCACAGGTTCTATGGGTATGTTGTCGTCGGCTAGCCTCAATGAAAAAGGCTTCGGGCTTTATGAACCCGCAGGTGGCTCCGCGCCCGACATTGCAGGCAAAGGGATTGCTAACCCTATCGCGCAAATTTTATCCGCCGCGATGATGCTGCGCTACAGCTTTGGGCTGGATAAGGCCGCCAATGATATTGAAAGTGCGGTCAAAACCGTGCTCGCCCAAGGCCACCGTACCGCCGATCTCAGCGACAACACGACCCCAATCTCAACCAGTGAGATGGGGGATTTGATTGTGGCAGCAATAACGGCACGTTAAGGCAAAGGAGTTTTTATGCCAAAAACATTATACGAAAAATTATTTGATGCCCATGTGGTGCGCGAGGTGGCAGGGGAAACGCCGATTTTGTATATCAACCGCCATTTGATGCACGAGGTGACCAGCCCGCAAGCCTTTGATGGCTTGCGCGTGGCTGGGCGCAAAGTGCGCTCGCCAGAGAAGACGTTTGCGACCATGGATCACAGCATTTCCACCCAAAGCCGTGATCCTGCCGCCTGTGGTGAGCAGGCGCGCATTCAAGTGCAAGAGCTGGATAAAAACTGCCATGCGAATAATATTTCCCTTTATGATTTGCAAAACGAAAAACAAGGCATTGTGCATGTGGTGGGGCCAGAGCAGGGCTTAACCCTACCCGGCATGACCATTGTGTGTGGGGATTCGCACACCGCCACGCACGGCGCGTTTGGGGCATTGGCGTTTGGCATTGGCACCTCAGAAGTGGAGCATGTGCTTGCCACCCAAACCCTTAAACAAGCACGTGCGAAAACGATGAAAATTGAAGTACGGGGCAAAGTGCGGTCAGGCATTACGGCCAAAGACATTATTTTGGCGATCATCGGCAAAACCACGATGGCAGGCGGCACTGGCCATGTGGTGGAATTTTGTGGCGAAGCGATTCGCGATCTTTCCATGGAAGGACGCATGACAGTGTGCAATATGGCAATCGAAATGGGCGCCAAAGCGGGCTTGATTGCCCCTGATGAAACCACCTTCGCCTACCTCAAAGGCCGCCCTTATGCACCGAAAGGCGAGATGTGGGATCGCGCTGTTGACTACTGGAAAACCTTGAAAAGCGATGACGACGCCCAGTTCGACACCGACGTGGTGCTGGAGGCCGCTGAGATTGCGCCACAAGTCACTTGGGGCACGAATCCAGGGCAAGTGATTGCCATCGATCAACGTGTGCCCGATCCCGCCAAAATGGCTGACCCTATCGCACGCCAATCGGCACAAAAAGCGCTGGACTACATGGGGCTTTCCCCTGAAACCGCACTTTGTGATGTGGCGGTGGATAAAGTCTTTATTGGCTCATGTACCAACTCGCGGATTGAAGATCTGCGCGCCGCCGCCGCGGTGGCCAAAGGGCGCAAAGTCGCCCGTGGCGTGCAGGCGCTGGTGGTGCCAGGTTCAGGCTTAGTGCGTGCGCAGGCCGAGCGTGAAGGCTTGGATAAAATCTTTATCGATGCGGGTTTTGAATGGCGCTTGCCAGGTTGTTCAATGTGTTTGGCGATGAACGACGACCGCTTGGGTGAGAGGGAGCGCTGTGCGTCAACCAGCAACCGCAATTTTGAAAGCCGCCAAGGGCGCAATGGTCGCACTCACCTTGTCAGCCCCGCGATGGCAGCCGCCGCCGCGGTGTTTGGTAAATTCACTGATATTAGAACGCTTGAGGAGGCATAATGGCTGGATTTAAACAACATACAGGGCTTGTGGTGCCATTAGATGCAGCGAATGTGGACACTGATGCCATCATCCCAAAACAATTTTTGCAAGCTGTCACCCGCGTGGGGTTTGGCAAGCACCTATTCCACGAATGGCGCTACCTTGACGAGCAAGGCAGCCAGCCCAATCCTGAATTTGTGCTGAATTTCCCAGAATATCAAGGCGCGAGTATTTTACTTGCACGGGAAAATTTTGGTTGCGGCTCATCGCGCGAGCACGCACCATGGGCGCTGGCGGATTATGGCATTAAGGTGATGATTGCCCCAAGTTTTGCGGATATTTTCTATTCTAACAGCCTCAACAATCACTTGTTGCCGATTCGCTTAAGTGAAAGTGTGGTTGATGAGATCTTTAACTGGGTGAAAACCCACCCAAATCAGGCGATTACAATCGATCTTGAGCAGCAAACGGTGAATGTCGGGGAGCAGGTTTATCACTTTGAACTGGATCCATTTCGTAAGCACTGCTTGCTCAATGGGTTGGATAACATCGGCTTAACGCTCCAGCATGAGCAGTCGATAGCCGATTATGAAAAAACCATTCCTGATTTTCTGCGCTAAATAAAAACCGCACTTTATATCTAAAGTGCGGTTTTGGTTTTATAGCAATCACCCCAGGCTTTTAACTCATTCAAAATGGGTGCTAGTGTGCGCCCTTTCTCGCTTAATTGATATTCTACTTTGGGTGGCATTTCGGGGTAAATGGTGCGGATAATCAGCCCGTCCCTTTCTAAACTACGAAGTTGGTTGGTCAGCGTTTTTTGAGAAATTTCAGGAAATAACTTAAATAGTTGATTAAATCGCAGTGTTTGGTCGCTTAATAAGCGATATAAAATCGTGCCTTTATATTTGCCCGCAATCTGCGACAAAGCATATTCGACTGAGCAACCTTCATTACAATCAAATTGTGCGTGAGCTATTTTACTCATACTTGATTACCTTTAAGTAACTATATGAAAAATAAGTGCATTATTGTTGGTAAGTAGTAATCGTGTCATCATACACGCTTGCATTTATTCTGACAACCTATCTAATTTAAGGAGCTTATTATGCACGCCATCGGATTTAACCAACCTCTGCCGATTACTCATAAAGATGCTTTACTTGATATCGAAGCGCCCATGCCAGAGTTAGGTGAATTTGATATTTTAGTTGAGATTTACGCTGTTTCAGTCAACCCCGCAGATGTAAAAATTCGTGCCAGCCACACGCCTTCAGCAGGGAAATATCGTATTTTAGGCTACGATGCTGCAGGGCGTGTAATAAAGTGCGGTTCGCGAGTGAATAATCTTCGTGTTGGTGATGAAGTTTATTATGCTGGAGCGATAAACCGCCCAGGCGCTTATGCACAATTTCATGCGGTGGATGCTCGTCTGGTTGCGAAAAAACCGAAAAATTTGACCTTTGCACAAGCTGCTGCATTGCCGTTAACGACATTAACTGCATGGGAGGTATTGTTTGAACGTTTGCGTATTAATGAAAAACTGCCTGATGGTGACCGCACTTTGCTATTGATTGGTGGTGCTGGTGGTGTTGGCTCAATTACCATTCAGCTCGTCAAAGCGTTATCAGATGTTAAGATTATTGCAACCGCATCACGCCAAGAAAGTGCGGATTGGGTACGCAAACTTGGCGCTGATGAGGTCATTAATCATCATCATGACTTGGTTACGCAACTTAGTGCATTAAAACAAATACCGCAATTTGTCTTTAGTACAAATGAAAGTGCACACTATCTCCCCCAAATTGCGCAGTTGATTGCACCACAAGGACGATTTGCTTTAATTGATGACCCAGATGTGCTGGATATTAATCCCTTAAAGGATAAAAGTGTCAGTGTACATTGGGAGTTTATGTTTACGCGCTCACTTTACCAAACGGCTGACATAGCAATACAAGGGGAAATTTTGCAGAAAATGGCGCAGCTAATTGAGAAGGGTAAAATTCAAACGACATTGACGACTACGCTGTCTGGGCTTAATGCTGAGACCTTAAAACAAGCGCATCGCATGGTCGAACAAGGGGATATGATCGGGAAAGTCGTGGTGACAAAATAAGAGATAAAACCGCACTTAGGGTTTCAAAGTGCGGTTTTGTTTCAAACGGGCGTTAGTTAATGGCTAATTCAGTGCGCTCGGTGAGCGATTGTAGTTTGCGCAAGATAAAATTCAAGACCACACCGTAGGTTGGCACGAAAAAAAGCAAGCCGATAAACAGTTTGAACAAATAATCCACCACGCCGATGGCAAACCAGTTTTCCGCCATAAATGGATCGCTGCTTTGATAAAATGCGATGCTGAAAAACAGCAACGTATCGAATGCACTGCCAAACACCATTGAGCAGCTTGGTGCAATCCACCATGTTTTCAGCTTGCGCAGGCGGTTGAACACCAACACATCCAATAATTGCCCGAACACATAGGCGGCAAAGCTGGCGAAGGCGATACGGAATACAAACAGATTAAAATCCGCCAGTGCGCCAATGCCTTGAAATTGCTGATCCACAAATAAGGTGGAGACAATATAGCTGATGAAAAGTGCGGGGATCATTACCATAAAAATGATCCAGCGAGCTTCGCGTGCGCCAAACACTCGTACGGTTAAATCGGTTGCGAGGAAAATAAATGGAAACGTCAGCGTGCCCCAGGTGCTGTCAAAACTGAAATGGGTGAATGGCACGCTCACTTCAAATGTGATTTGCACGAGGTAGTTACTGGCAGCGATGATCAGAATATGAAAGAGGCTTAATAAAACCAGCGCGCGGCGCTTTTGTTGCGTATTGAATAACGCATTTGCAGAAATCATATTGTACCTTTTTAGTTTCAATTGGGGTTAGGGAACCCAAGGGTTAATCGAGCTGAAGATGATACCGCGTGGGGTAAAAAATGCAAGAGGAATTTTCGAAAAGGAAAAGTGCGGTTTAACCGCACTTTAGATTACAACTATTCCGCAGGGAAAAGGAGTGGGTTAATGGTGCTTTTGGCGTAACCTTTTTGCTCCATTTCATCGTCGAGGAAGAGGCTGGCGAGATCGTCAGCGATAGCTTCTACGTCAACATCTTTGTCTTGATACATGACCTTTAAATAGCTGTGGCATTCATCGCAACTTTCGGCTTTGACGGCGGCATTTTCACCGTGGATAGACCAATAGTGCAACGACTTACCCGACTCACAATTGCTGCACAGTGCACGAACGAGGTGCCACTCACTTTCACACAGCCCACAGTGGAGATAGCGCGCGCCTTGAGATTCTCCAATATGGATAGTGCTGGCAACGGGCATTGAACCACACACAGGGCAAGTTTGGCGTTGTTCGCCAATTTCGCTGTGTTTACGTCGAGGCAGCTGTTGTACCAGTTGTACCCAATAAAGCGAAAGTGCAGCCCATAAGAAGAAGGCTTTATCGCTTTGTTGAGGGAGATAACCTTCAGCGAGTAGAGTATCGGCGAGTGTGTTTAGTTCGTTATTGGAGGCTTTTTCCAGCCACTCAATGGTGCCTAAAATTGTGTCATTCGCATCATTTTTCACTTTACCTAATAATGCGCTCAAAAGGGTGAGCCAAACATCATCACGTTGAAAACGTTTGGCATCTAGTGGTTTTTGCTGCCAAAGGCCATCGTCTGTAGGCAATTTAGCCAAGCGAGTATCTTTAGGTACGCTATGTTCACTAAGCACGGCCAGTTGTGCATCAGCAACAGCAGCACAAAAACGAAGATACGCCTGCAGTGGGTGCTTTTCGCTGAGTTGGCGAAGGCGCGCTGCGCGGCGTTGATAGAGATTTTTCGGATTAGCAAACAGTAAAGGCGGGGTGTACATTTCCCCCGCCGCTTGCTTAATCTCGCTCTCTGGCAATATGCGTGTGCTCATGAGCTAGTGTTTCCTTTTTTGCTTTGTTGCGTTCCATCTCTTCGAGTTTTGGTAAAATTTCGTTGCGATACCAACGTGGGTGATGTTTTTTCGCCCAGCGTGCAGTAACCCAACCTTCTACCATGCTACGAATTGAACCCCGAACCCAAATTGCCATGTAGATGTGTACCATAATCCCTAAAATGAGGGCGATGGCGCTTACCGCATGGAGCAAAAGTGCTACGCGAATGACAGGGATAGGGAAATTATGGGCAAAATAAGGACGCCACATAATAACACCTGTTACGAGTAAGATGAGTAGTGCCATAATCAAAGTCCAGAAGAGTAACTTCTGTCCCATATTATAGTGACCAACATCTGCCACGTGGTGTTCGTTACCTTTGAGCACTTCAACGACATTGAAAAGCCATTGCCAGTCTCCTTTTTCGATCAGATTATCACGCCAGTAGTGTTTCGCAAGAATACTGAATGACACAATCATGACTAGCCCTGTGAATGGATGAACAATTCGGGCAAGTTGTGGTGTGCCAAGAATTTCTGCGAGCCAAGCAAAATCTGCAAAGAAAAAGGATAACCCTGAAAGTGCGGTCATGAAGAAGCACAATACCAACAACCAGTGGCTTAGGCGTTCTTTCACATTATGGCGCAACACTCTAGTATTTAAATCGACCATAATTATTCCTCCTTACCATGGTGGTTGTCGTCGTGTGGATCGAGTGGCTCTTCTTGCTCCTCATACTCGGTGTTTGGACCAAGAGCGATGTAGTGAGCAGCCGAAGCTAAGGCCAAGGCGCCCATTGCCATACCAGAAAGTGGTTTTAAGATGCCTTTCCATAAGCTAACCACAGGGCTGATACTTGGATCTTTAGGTAGATTTGCATACAGCTCTGGACGATCAGCATGGTGGAGAACATACATTACGTGCGTGCCGCCCACGCCTTCTGGATTATAAACACCAGCATTTTCATAGCCACGATTTTTCAGATCAGCAACCCGTGTTTCGGCATATTCAAGCATCGCTTGTTTGCTACCAAAATGGATGGCACCAGTTGGACAGGTCTTTGCACAGGCAGGTTCTTGTCCGACTTGTACGCGATCTGAACATAAGGTGCATTTGTAGGCGCGGTTATCTTCGTTGTTAATACGAGGCACATTAAATGGACAACCTGAAATGCAATATCCACAGCCAATGCACTTATCCGATTGAAAATCCACAATCCCGTTGGCGTATTGAATAATTGCACCTGGGGAAGGGCAGGCTTTCAAGCAGCCTGGATCGGAACAGTGCATACAACCTTCTTTACGAATTAACCACTCAAGTCGGCCATTTTCTTCAACTTCGTTGAATTTCATCACCGTCCAAGATTTAGCGGTTAAATCAATTGGGTTATCGTAACTGCCGATACATTTTCCTGGTGTGTCACGAATGTCATTCCATTCCGAACACGCTACTTGACAAGCTTTACATCCGATACATGCCGTCACATCGATTAATTTTGCTACTTCATTCACAAAATCACGCGTTTGTGGTGCGGGCGTCAAACTTGATGTGGCGGATGCTTTAATAATATTTTGTGTTTGTACTGCCATATTAAGCCTCCGTCACTTTTTCAATGTTCACCAAGAAGGTTTTAAATTCTGGTGTTTGCGTATCCGCATCGCCTACTGGTGGGGTTAAGTTATTGGCAAAGAAGCCTTTTTTACCGAGCGATGAGAATCCCCAGTGAATTGGTACACCGATGGTATGTACTGTTTTGCCATCGACTTGCAATTCTTTGATTCGCTTAGTTACCACCGCAACAGCTTTAACATAGCCTCGTTTAGAGAAGACTTTCACGGTATCACCATTGTTAATGCCTTTTTCTTTGGCTAGTGCCTCACCCATTTCAATGAATTGCTCTGGTTGGGCAATTACATTTAACAGTACATTCTTGGTCCAGAAATGGAAATGCTCTGTTAACCGGTAAGTTGTTGCAACATAAGGGAATTCATCAGCTTTACCAAATGAATCTTTATCATTTGGTAGCACGCGAGCACATGGATTTTGCACCACATTTGGATGCAACGGATTAGTACCAATTGGTGTTTCAAACGGCTCATAATGCTCAGGGAATGGTCCTTCCACCATTTTATTGAGCGCAAATAAACGACCAACGCCTTCTGGTTGCATAATAAATGGCGTCACATTGCTGCCTGGAGGTGCTGTACCGTAGTCTGCAACATCGTTGAAGTTCCAGTTTTTACCATTCCATTTAACGAGCTGGCGTTTTGGATCCCATGGTTGTCCTTGAACATCAGCTGATGCTCTGTTATAGATTACACGACGATTCATTGGCCATGCAAACGCCCAACCAAGCGTAATACCTAATCCTGATGGATCCGCATTATCACGACGGGCCATTAAGTTGCCTTGTTCAGTCCATTGACCTGTGTAAATCCAGTTACCAGCACTGGTTGAACCATCATCACGCAACAATCCAAAACTTGGTAGCAATTGACCTTTTTTCAGAATCACATTACCGTTGGCATCTTTTAGATCTTCCAATGCGTAGCCATTATTTTCTTTGGCTAGCTCTTCTGCACTTGGCTCTAATGGATTGAGATAATTCCAGCTATAGGCTTTGATTTGTTCAAAACCTGGGCCGCCTTCTTTTTCGTACATCTCAATAAGAAGGTGACGTAGCTCCGATAAGATCTCATTGTCTGTTTTTGCCTCTTCTGGTGCATCAGCGCCTTTCCAGTGCCATTGTAGCCAACGACCAGAGTTGGCAATGGAGCCGTCTTCTTCAACGAAACATGTGGTTGGCAGTCGGAATACTTCAGTTTGGATTTCTTCAGGGTTAACGTCGTTGTATTCCCCAAAGTTTTGCCAGAAGTCAGATGTATCGGTTTTCAATGGATCCATCACCACTAAGAATTTCAACTTACTCAGGGCTGACCGCACTTTTTCTTTATTTGGGAATGAAGCAATCGGGTTAAAGCCTTGGCAGAGATAGCCGTTGACTTTGCCTTCATTCATCATATCCACATACATAAATTGGTCGTATGTGTTGTCGATTTTTGGCAAATAATGGAAACCAAATTCATTTTCAGGTGTTGCGTTATCACCAAAGAAGGTTTTTAGCATACTGGTATAGAATTTAGGGGTATTTTTCCAGTAATTCACCTGATCTGGACGGGTATTTTTTGGCGTAATCCGCTCAAGGAATTTATCTAAACTGGTGTCTTTATCGGTTGGCAATGGCATATAGCCTGGCATCATGTGCGGGAACAAGCCCATATCTGTAATGCCTTGCACATTGGAGTGACCACGCAAGGCGTTGATGCCACCCCCAGCAACCCCAATGTCACCGAGTAAGAGTTGGATAATTGCCATGGTGCGAATATTTTGTGAACCCACAGAGTGTTGAGTCCAGCCCAAGGCGTACAAAATGGTGGCGTTTTTATCAGGCGCCGAGCATTTTGCCAATTCTTGACAGAAATAAAGGAAATCTTTTTGTTTCACACCACAAATGCGTTCTACCATTTCAGGGGTATAACGCGACACGTGTTCTTTAAGCAGATTTAACACGCAACGTGGATGTTGTAAGGTTTTATCTTGTTTAGCAAAACCTTGTTCGTCAAATTGATAATTCCATGTGGATTTATCATATTTACGCGTTGATTCATCGTAGCCTGTAAATAGACCATCGCTAAAACCAAAGCCTTCATCAACGAGGAAACTGGCATTGGTGTATTCACGCACATAGTCGTGCTGAATTTTATCGTTTTCTAGCAAATAGCGAATAACGCCTGACAGGAACGTAATGTCCGTACCAGAACGAATTGGAGAATAAAAATCAGAAACGGAGGCTGTTCGATTGAAACGCGGGTCAATTACAAACAGTTTTGTACCACGACGTTTTTTTGCCTCAATAACCCAGCGGAAACCAACAGGGTGTGCTTCAGCGGCGTTACCGCCCATCACAATCACCATATCTGAGTTGGCAATATCACACCAGTGATTTGTCATCGCACCGCGACCAAATGATGGAGCAAGACTTGCTACCGTTGGTCCGTGTCAGATACTCGCTTGGTTGTTAATGGAGATAAGCCCTAAAGAGCGCGCCCATTTTTGGCTGAGTAAACCCGTTTCATTGCTTGCCGCAGAGGCCATTAACATACCAGTGGTTAACCAGCGGTTGACAGGTGTGCCTTCGGCATTGGTGGTAATGTAGTTAGCATCACGGTCGTCTTTCATCAAACGTGCAATGCGGGTGAGTGCGTCATGCCAGCTGATGCGTTTCCACTCTTTTGAACCTGGCGCACGGTATTCAGGGAATAGCATACGGCGTTCACTGTTGACATAGTCTAACGCGCCAGCGCCTTTCGGGCACAATGCACCACGACTAACGGGATGATCAGGGTCCCCTTCAATGTGGATTAATTTTTCACGGGCATTCATTGCACCGTCGCCTAAACTGTAAAGCAGCATGCCGCAGCCAACAGCACAGTATGTACAAGTGTTACGCGTTTCGCGTGCACGCAAGAGTTTATACTCACGTGGTGCAGCCAAAGCGGTTGCTGGCGCAAAGCCTAACGCCGCAGCGGTTGTTCCCGCCATACCACCTGCACAGACTTTAAAGAATTTTCTTCTGCTTAGTTGCATAAGAACTCCTTAATGTTGTGGGATGTAGAATTAAAGTAATCATTCGTATTTGCATTTGTAACGAAATTGTAAAATTACAAATCGGCTCAATAGTACTCTTGATCAAGCCCGTGTGCAATATTTTAACGTAATTTATGCCATCTCGCTCACAATTGCGGTACAATCAGCCCACTATTTTGGTTAAAAATATTGATATGGATCACGCTTAAGGAGTTCGAGGTGAAGAGTTTATCTGAGCGTTATATAATCCGTTACCAAACCAACCTACAGCCAGCGTGTGAGCGTCAGCGCGATATGGTTGCCAATGAAGTGCCTGTGGCGCTGGTCTATAACGGCATTGCACACACAGTGATGATGTGTACACCTGCGGATCTAGAAGACTTTGCGCTGGGTTTTTCTCTGGCGGAAGGCATTGTGGATAATAAAAGTGCGGTCTATGGCATTGAGGTGGCCGAGCAGTGTAACGGCATCGAAGTGCAGCTTGAGATCGCCACCCGCTGCTTTGTTGCGCTAAAAGAAAAACGCCGCACGCTGACAGGGCGCACGGGGTGTGGGCTGTGTGGGGTGGAGCAACTCAATCAAGTCAGCCGGCCGCTGAATGCCGTTGAACAAAAAATCACCTTTTCTTTGACACAATTAGATGCGATACTTTCTCTTATGCACAGCCAACAAGTGTTAGCACAAAAGTGCGGTGCTACCCATGCGGCCGCTTTTTTTTCACCACAAGGCGAGTTGCTGGCCATCCGAGAAGATGTCGGGCGACACGTGGCGTTAGATAAATTGCTTGGCTGGCATGCAAAGTGCGGTCAGCCATCAGGCTTTGTTCTTGTATCAAGCCGAGCCAGTTATGAAATGGTGCAAAAATGTGTGGCGTGTGGCATTGAGATGCTGATTGCCATTTCCGCCGCGACGGATTACGCCGTGCGCTTAGCGCAAGCGTATCACTTCACTCTGATTGGATTTGCGCGCCAAGGACGTGCCGTGATTTATCACGATAATCAACGTATTCAGCCATAAGGAGCAATTATGCAAACAGTTACTGCCGATATACTTAAGCAATGGCTCGATAATGATGAAGCTGTTCTTATCGATGTGCGAGAACCTAATGAATATGCCATCAGCCATATTCCACAAGCACGCTCCCTGCCACTTTCTCAGCTGGAACAAAGTCTCGCCTATGTGCCAGCGGGGTGCAAAGTGGTGGTGCAATGCCAAAAAGGCAAACGGGGTGAAAAGGGCTGTGCAATCATTGAAACCCATGCGCCGCACCATGCGCTTTACAATCTTGAAGGTGGCATTGAGGCTTGGCAACAGGCAGGCTTACCGCTTATCAGCGCGGGTAATACCCAAAAGCTGCCGATTATGCGTCAAGTGCAATTAGCCGCTGGCAGCCTTGTAGCATTATTTTCTCTGCTTAGCCTTGCTGGCGCGCACGGTTTTTCTGTGTTGACACTGTTGATCGGCTGTGGGCTGATTTTTGCTGGTGCCACAGGCTGGTGCGGTATGGCGATTTTGCTGCAAAAAATGCCGTGGAATAAATAATGCCTGACCGCACTTTGCGCCCCAAAGTGCGGTTATTTTTCATCTGTACTCACACCTTAAAATCCTTTAGGATAGTTGCCATGTTGAATCCTATTGAGTATTGCCCATGAGTGCCCAAATTGCTGAAAATCCGTTCGTGTTAGTGGACGGTTCGTCTTACCTTTATCGTGCCTTTCACGCCTTCCCGCCCTTGACCAATTCGTTAGGCGAGCCAACAGGGGCGATGTATGGCGTGCTGAATATGTTAAAAAGCCTGATCGCGCAGGCCAATCCGAAATATATCGCCGTGGTGTTCGATGCCAAGGGAAAAACCTTCCGCGATGAACTTTATGCGCAATACAAATCCCACCGCCCGCCAATGCCGTCGGATTTGCGCGCCCAAATTGCGCCCTTGCACGCGATGATCAAACAACTGGGCATTCCGCTTTTGGTGGTGGACGGCGTGGAAGCGGATGATGTGATTGGCACATTGGCGGTGCAGGCCTCAAAGTGCGGTCAAAAGGTGCTGATTAGCACGGGCGATAAAGATATGGCGCAGCTGGTGGACGATAACATTATGTTGATCAACACCATGACCAATACGCTGCTCGACCGCGCAGGCGTAGAAGAAAAATACGGCATTCCGCCCGAGCTGATGATTGATTATTTAGCCCTTAGAGGGGACAGTTCGGATAACATTCCTGGCGTGCCTGGTGTGGGGGAAAAAACCGCACTAGCACTGTTGCAAGGCATCGGCTCGATGGCAAAAATCTACGCTAATTTAGGCGATGTGGCGAGTTTGTCGGTGCGTGGCGCGAAAACGTTAGGCGCTAAGCTTGAAGAAGCCAAAACGCTGGCCGAGCTGTCCTATCAATTGGCGACCATTAAAACCGATGTTGATTTGTCTATTGCATATGATCAACTCATTATGCAATCGCAAGACACCGACGGCTTGATTGAAGCATTTGGACGCTATGAATTTAAGCGGTGGTTGAGCGAATTATTGGGTGCTGAGAGCAAGCCAATGAATGTCAGCGCAGCGGCGAAAGGCAATAGTGAGCGCGAAAAAAATGAAAGTGCGGTTGTCGGCGTGAACATTGATCGCAGCCGTTATGACACCCTCTTAAGCCAAGAACAACTTGATGCGTGGCTGGAAAAATTATCCCAAGCCGCTTTGTTTGCGGTTGATTTGGAAACCACGTCATTGGATTATATGCAAGCGAGCATTGTGGGCGTGTCATTTGCGTTGGAAAACGGCGAAGCGGCGTACTTGCCACTGGCGCATCACTATCTTGATGTGCCTAAACAACTGGATTTTGACCGCACTTTGGCACAACTCAAGCCGATTTTAGAAAATCCAGCTATTGCGAAAGTGGGGCAGAATATCAAATATGATTACACCCTTTTTAACCGTTATGGCATTGTGCTGCAAGGCGTGAAGTTTGACACCATGCTGGAATCCTACACCCTTGATAGCACTGGGCGACATAATATGGATGATCTCGCCAAGCGGTATTTGGGGCATGAAACCATCACATTTGAAACTCTGGCAGGCAAAGGTAAAGGGCAGCTGACCTTTGATCAAATCGCGATCGAAAAAGCTGCTGAGTATGCCGCTGAAGATGCCGATGTGACGATGAAGCTTCATCAAGCGCTGTGGCCACAGTTAGCAAAAACAGATGCGCTCAAAACCTTGTTTGCAGAAATGGAAATGCCGCTGGCGTTGGTGCTCTCGCGCATTGAGCGCAACGGCGTGAAGCTCGATTGTGATTTGCTTTCACAACAAAGCCAAGAAATCACCGCCCGCTTGGCAGAGCTGGAAGCCGCCGCCCACGAGATTGCTGGCGAGCCGTTTAATTTGGCCTCCACCAAACAATTGCAAGGCATTTTATTCGACAAACTCGGCCTGCCCGTGTTGAAGAAAACCCCCAAAGGGGCGCCGAGCACCAACGAAGAGGTGCTAGAAGAGCTGGCGCTGAAGTATGAACTGCCGCGCTTGCTGCTTGAACACCGTGGGCTTGCGAAACTCAAGTCTACTTACACCGACAAATTGCCACAAATGGTTGACGCCAACACAGGGCGTGTACACACCTCTTATCATCAAGCGGTGACGATTACAGGCAGATTGTCGTCTAGTGATCCGAATTTGCAAAACATCCCAATCCGCAATGAAGCAGGGCGACGCATTCGTCAAGCCTTCATTGCAGAAAGCGGTAAGCGCATTGTGGCGGCGGACTATTCGCAAATTGAACTGCGGATTATGGCGCATTTATCAGGCGATAAAGGTTTGTGTGAGGCGTTTGCCAGTGGCAAAGATATCCACCGTGCCACGGCAGCGGAGATTTTTGGCGTCAGCCTTGAGGCAGTAAGCAGCGAGCAACGCCGCAGTGCCAAAGCGATCAACTTTGGGCTGATTTATGGCATGAGTGCCTTTGGACTGGCGCGCCAGTTGGGTATTGCGCGCAATCAAGCGCAGGATTATATCGATCTTTATTTTAAACGCTACCCAGGCGTGCAGCGCTTTATGAAAGACATTCAAGAAACAGCGCGCGCGCAGGGCTATGTGGAAACACTGTTCGGGCGGCGGCTGTATCTGCCTGAAATTCAATCCAGCAATGGTATGCGGCGCAAAGCGGCTGAGCGGGTGGCGATAAACGCACCTATGCAAGGCACGGCGGCAGATATTATCAAAAAAGCAATGTTGGCCATTGATGCAGAAATTCAACACAGTGATGACATCAAGATGATTATGCAGGTGCACGATGAACTCGTGTTTGAAGTGGCGGAAGAACATGTGGACAAATGGTGTGCGCTAATCAAAGAAAAAATGGAAAGTGCGGTTGCGTTGAATGTGCCATTAATTGCGGACGTGGGCGTGGGTGACAATTGGGACGAAGCACATTAAGGGTGAGCGATGAAATACAAAAATTTGCGTGACTTTTTAGATCTTTTAGAGCAACGTGGCGAGCTTAAGCGCATCAGCTTGCCGATTGATCCGCATTTAGAAATGACCGAAATCGCTGACCGCACTTTGCGGGCAGGGGGGCCGGCATTATTATTTGAAAACCCTGTGGGTTCTGATATTCCCGTGTTGTGTAACTTATTCGGTACAGCTAAACGCGTGGCGCTTGGCATGGGGCAAGAAGAAGTGAGTGCTCTGCGCGATGTGGGTAAATTGTTGGCGTTTTTGAAAGAGCCTGAGCCGCCAAAAGGCTTTAAAGATTTTATCCAAAAATTACCGCACTTTAAGCAAGTGCTTAATATGCCCACCAAAGTCTTGGGCAAAGCGCCATGTCAACAAGTGGTGTGGCAAGGCGAAGAGGTTGATTTATACAAATTGCCAATTATGCACTGCTGGCCAGGCGATGTGGCGCCACTGGTGACGTGGGGGTTGACGGTGACCAAAGGGCCTTATAAAAAGCGGCAAAATTTAGGCATTTATCGTCAGCAATTGATTGGCAAAAATAAATTGATTATGCGCTGGCTTTCTCATCGCGGCGGTGCGCTGGATTTTCAAGATTGGAAAGAGGCGCGCCCAAATGAGCCATTCCCGCTTTCAGTGGTGCTGGGCGCTGATCCTGCCACGATTTTGGGGGCAGTGACGCCTGTGCCAGATACGCTGTCGGAATATGCCTTTGCGGGGCTTTTGCGCGGCAATAAAACCGAGGTGGTGAAATCTCTTTCCAATGATATTGAAATTCCAGCCAGCGCGGAGATTGTACTTGAGGGCTATATCGACCCAGATGAAACCGCACTTGAGGGGCCTTATGGCGATCACACAGGGTATTATAACGAGCAGGACTATTTCCCCGTATTTACCGTTACCCATATCACCATGCGGGAAAATCCGATTTATCACTCGACTTACACTGGCCGCCCGCCTGATGAGCCTGCCGTGCT
The DNA here is from genome assembly GCF_014884995.1 of Spirabiliibacterium pneumoniae. Lineage (GTDB taxonomy): Bacteria > Pseudomonadota > Gammaproteobacteria > Enterobacterales > Pasteurellaceae > Spirabiliibacterium > Spirabiliibacterium pneumoniae. The sequence goes on along the minus strand of NZ_JABMII010000004.1, from coordinate 246,211 downwards.
TGGTGAGGCGCTTAACGAAGTGTTTGTGCCGATTTTGCAAAAGCAGTTCCCTGAAATTGTGGATTTCTACTTGCCGCCAGAGGGCTGTTCTTATCGTTTGGCGGTGGTGACGATCAAAAAGCAATATCCAGGGCATGCTAAGCGGATTATGCTCGGAGTGTGGTCATTTTTACGCCAATTTATGTACACCAAGTATGTGATCGTATGTGATGACGACGTTAATGCGCGGGATTGGAAAGACGTGATTTGGGCGATTACCACCCGTAGCGATCCTGCCCGTGATGTGACAATGGTTGAGCATACGCCGATTGATTATCTTGATTTTGCCTCGCCAGTGTCAGGCTTGGGGTCAAAAATGGGGATCGATGCTACCAATAAGTGGCAAGGTGAAACTACAAGAGAATGGGGTATTCCTATTGTAAAAGATAAAGAAGTGGTAAAAAAAATAGATGAACTATGGGAAAAGTTAGCTATTTTTTAGAAAAATTATAGTTTACAACAGTGAGTTTTTGGGTTATGTTTAAGACCTAAAAGATTACTTTTAGACGAAACTTAAAATAATAAAACAAAATACAACACAACATCATCAACAACAGAGGTATCACATGAGCAGTTTACCAAGCTTAAACGACTTTCTAGCCCGTCTTGAACAACGCGACCCAAACCAACCTGAATTTTTGCAAGCCGCGCGTGAAGTGCTAACATCACTTTGGCCGTTTATTGAAAAAAATCCAAAATACCACTCCCAAGCCTTGCTTGAGCGCATTTGTGAGCCAGAGCGCGCGATTCAATTCCGTGTGCCATGGGTGGATGATAAAGGTCAAGTGCAAGTCAACCGCGCCTTCCGCGTGCAATTTAACAATGCCATTGGGCCATTTAAAGGCGGCTTGCGTTTTCACCCATCGGTGAACTTGTCGATTTTGAAATTCTTAGGCTTTGAGCAAGTGTTCAAAAATGCGCTGACCACGTTGCCAATGGGTGGTGGTAAAGGCGGATCAGACTTTGACCCGAAAGGCAAAAGTGACGGCGAAATCATGCGTTTTTGTCAAGCGTTAGTCACTGAACTTTACCGCCACGTTGGGCCAGACACTGACGTACCAGCTGGCGACATCGGTGTTGGCGGGCGTGAAATTGGTTACATCACGGGTATGATGAAAAAAATCACCAACAACACCGCCTGTGTTTATACAGGTAAAGGGTTAAGTTTTGGCGGTAGCCTGATTCGCCCTGAAGCGACAGGTTATGGCTTGGTGTATTTTGCGCAAGCGATGCTCAAACACAAAGGCGACAGCTTTAAAGGCAAAGTGGTGTCGGTTTCAGGCTCAGGTAACGTGGCACAATATGCGATTGAAAAATGTTTAGAGCTTGGTGCGAAAGTGGTGACCTGCTCTGATTCTCAAGGCACCGTGGTGGATAAAGATGGCTTTACCACTGAGAAACTCGCTGCCTTGATGGAAATCAAAAATGAAAAATATGGCCGCGTGAAAGAGTATGCTGAAAAATTCGGTCTTGAATACCGCGAAGGCGAAAAACCATGGAGCGTGAAAGTGGACATTGCGCTGCCTTGTGCGACCCAAAATGAACTTGGTCTTGAAGATGCGAAAACCTTGATTGCCAACGGCGTGCAATTGGTGGCAGAAGGCGCAAATATGCCAACCACCATTGAAGCAACTGATGAATTAATTGCAGCAGGTGTGGCTTTTGGCCCAGGTAAAGCCGCTAATGCGGGCGGAGTGGCAACCTCTGGCCTTGAAATGTCGCAAAACGCTCAACGCCTGAGCTGGACACGGGAAGAAGTGGATGCCAAATTGCACGAAATTATGTTGGATATCCACGCAGTGTGTGAGAAATACGGTAAACAAGCTGATGGCTCCATTAACTATGTGGTCGGGGCAAATATCGGTGGCTTTGTGAAAGTGGCTGATGCTATGCTCGCACAAGGTGTTTGCTAAGCAAACCCAAACCGCACTTTATGTTTTCTCAAGCCAGAGTTCGCTCTGGCTTTTTTGTAAATTATGCAAAGTGCGGTCAAGAAATTGATTCCCCTCTATTTTGTATTGATAAAAAAAGCGTATAATAACCACACGATTAATTCAATTAGTAAAATAATTAACAAGGACAGTCTAATCTATGTGTCAACTGCTAGGAATGAACTGCAATAGTCCGACCGATATTGTGTTTTCCTTTGAAGGCTTTCGCCGTAGAGCAGGCGTGACCGATCAGCACAATGATGGCTTTGGCATTGCATTTTTTGAAGGTAAAGGAGTGCGTATTTTCCGTGATGATCGCCCTGGTGCGTCTTCACCTGTGGCGGATTTGGTAAAGCAATATCATATTAAATCGTATAATGTCATTGCCCATATTCGCAAAGCTACGCGTGGTACAGTCAGCCTTGAAAACACTCATCCGTTTATCCGCGAAGTGTTTGGTGAGAATTGGGTGTTTGCGCATAATGGTAACCTTGAAACATTGCCTGAGCTTGAGCGCAGCCATTGCCACCCGATTGGCACGACTGATTCTGAAGCAGCATTTTGCTACATTGTTGACAGTATTAAAAACCGTTTTGCCAGCAAACCGAGCGAGCAAGACATTTTTGAGTTTATGAAAGAAATTACGCCTGAGCTTTCTAGCCGAGGCACATTTAACTACATTCTCTCCAATGGGCAATGGATGTTGGCGCATTGCTCTACCAATTTGCACTACATCTGTCGCAAAGCACCGTTCGGCAAAGCTTGTCGTGTTGATGATGATGAGGTGATCGATTTCAGCCAATACGCCAAGCCTGATGATCGCGTGGTGATCATTTCAACTTATCCACTAACCAAAGATGAACAGTGGACGCGCATGGGTAAACATGGCTTTGCCTTTTTCAAAGAAGGCGCGTTGTTGTTCAATGAGCCAGGGCGAACCTTTACGCCAGAAGAAATTGAAGCGATGCGCATCACCGCAGCCGATTGCAAGCCGCTTAAGGTGGCATAGTACAACATTCAATCTAATAAAAAACCGCACTTTATAGCAAAGTGCGGTTTTTGTTTACACAAGAGTACATTATTTGGCAAGTTGTTTGCTCGTTTTCTTAAACAATGTTAACGCAATAAAGCCAAATGCCAAGAAACATGATGAAATCAGCGCATAGAAGCCACCGTCCCAGCCAAAATTATCCACTAATGCACCTAACACTGTTCCAGCGCTGGCAGAGCCAATCAAATAGCCAAATAGTCCGGTTAAGCCTGTTGCTGTACCCGTTGCAACTTTGGGAACAAGGTCAGCAGCTTGTAAGCCAATCATCATCACAGGTCCATAGATCAAAAAGCCGATAGCGATCAAACACGCATTATCCACCGCAGGGTTGCCTGCTGGGTTTTTCCAATAAATGATAATCGCAATTAACACACCAACAAGAAATAATAACATGGGTGGCGCGCGGTGACCCTTGAAGACTTTATCACTTAAATAGCCACTGATAAGCATGCCTGGAATACCAGCATATTCATATAAGAAATAGGCCCAACTTTGTTTATCAAAGGAGAAATGTTTCACCTCTTTTAAGTAGGTTGGTGCCCAGTCGATAATTCCATAGCGGATGAAATAGACAAAAATATTAGCAATGGTGATCGCCCACAAAAATTTGTTGGTGAGAATATATTTGAAGAAAATATCGCGCCCAGTTAGGGTATGCGCGGAGGCGACTTGTTCACCTGTGGATTCCCCTTTGTATTCTTCAATCGGTGGCAACCCTTCAGATTCAGGCGTATCGCGCATTAAGAAGAACATAATCACACTGAGCAACACGGCAATGGTCGCTGGCAGATAGAACAACGCTTGCCAAGCGCCGAACAGATAAACCCCTAAAATAGCCAATGGCCCAATCAACCCACCACCGAGATTGTGGGAAATATTCCACCAGCTCCACCAAGACCCCCGCTCTGAGGTTGAAAACCAGTTTGTCATAGTTTTCGCACCAGGCGGATAGCCCATGCCTTGAAACCAGCCATTAAGCGCACTTAATGCCACCATCGTAGGCAGCGATGCCAGCACCCCTGGCACCAGCCCGAAAATCATACTCACTAAGGCAGAGGCGACTAAGCCAATGGAAATAAAGTATTTTGGATTAGAGCGATCAGACACATTACCCATAATAAATTTACTGAAACCATAAGCAATAGCCAGCGCGAAGGATACGGTACCAAGCTGGGCTTTGGTGTAGCCGTATTCTTCAATCAAGTGCGGTATTGCGAGGGAAAAGTTTTTACGAATGAGATAATAGGCGGCATAACCAATGAATACGCCAAAAAATACCTGCCAGCGCAAGCGTTTGTAGTCTTTATCGATTTGTTGTTGATTTTGTATGCGTGGCGCAGGCGGCGACGCTTTTAAAAAAGCAAACATAAAGCTCTCCAAGGTTGGATTAAAAAGTAAAAAATATGCAGGTTAAAGGGCGGTTATAATATGAAAAGCGCAAAAGAAAATCAATTTGTTTCTTTCCGAAAAATTGATGAGTGAAATCTCTCTCAGCCTTATGTTATCTTTCAGGTTTGAAATAAAAGGTTAATGTCGGGAAGAACATAGGTATTTTTCATTTATCCTACTTGTGACTTTTGTTTTATAATGCACAAGATTTTTTATGTAAAAAAGGAGAGATTATGACAACATTAATTGAGAATTTACACTGGCGACATGCAGTTAAAGCCTACACCCCAAATAAAAAAGTACCACAAGACAGTGTGGATAAAATTATTGAGGCAGTGCGCTTGGCGCCTACCTCATCAGGCTTACAGCCATTTGAGATGATCGTAATCGAAAATCAAGCACTGAAAGAAAAATTGAGCGAAACCGCACTTAACCCTGAATGTATGCGCAATTGCTCTCATGTGTTGGTGTTTGCTGCATGGGATAACTACACTGAACAACGCATAGATGACATGTATGATCGCATTACTGATGAGCGAGGTTTACCGCGAGGTCGCTTTGGGCGTTACACTACGATGCTCAAGCAAAAAGTTGCCCGCCACAGTGCAGAAGAAAATTTCAACCATGCTGCACATCAAACCTACATCGCCATGGGGCTGGCATTGGCACAAGCAGCTGAGCTACGAGTGGACACCACGCCAATCGAAGGCTTTGACAGCCAAGTGCTTGATGAGCTCTTAGGGCTAGCAGAAAAAGGGCTTAAAAGCGTATCCATGATCTACATCGGCTACGCCGACCCCACCAACGACTGGCTTGCCCCTATGAAAAAAGTCCGCCGCCATCGTGACGAAATGGTGACCGTTATCAAATAACTACGAAAAAGGCAAGCTAAGCTTGCCTTTTCAACGTGTTACGAAAAATTATACAAAATTATACACGCGATGTATAATTATACTCAGCGTGTATAATTTTGTATAAAAGAGGTGAACATGTATAGCGATCCTTTGTATTTTAAACGAGAGCAGCTGGCCAAAGGGTTACTGCTTAATCTTAAAGAAGGCATCACGCATGCCATCACGCTGTTTGCGCCAAGGCGGATGGGCAAAACCCAATTTTTGCTCAATGACGTACAGCCGCAGGCCAAGGCAATGGGGTTCAATGTCTTTTATTTCAGTTTTATGGACAATCAAGCAGGCGAGCTAAGTGTGCGTTTCACACAGGCTTTGCAAGCCTTTGCGATTGAGCTTGATGGCGTGATTGCACAAACGGTGAAAAATATCACCTCTGTATCTGTGCTGGGTGTGGGCATTGGTAAAGATAAAAGTGCGGTTGATAACACACCGCATGTCAGCCAGCTACTCAACCTCATTGCTAAAGAGAGCAAAAAGCCAACGCTATTACTGCTTGATGAAGTGCAAGAGTTGGCGCGTGAGCCTAGCACGGAGGGCTTAATCAAATCGCTGCGTACAGGCCTTGATACGAATCAGCAAAAAATTAAAGTGATTTTCACCGGCTCCAGCACCAATGGATTGCGCGCGATGTTTAATGATAATAAAGCGCCATTTTTTCATTTTGCGCATCCAATGGACTTCCCCATGCTGGACAAATCGTTTACCGACTTTTTGGCGAACGTTTACCATGCACGAACAGGGCGTGAATTGGATAAAACGACGTTATACAACACATTTAAAGAGCAGCTGGGGTCAATCCCACTGTATATGCGCTCTATTATTCAAGACATGATTGTCAACCCAACCTTGTTATTTGAGCAAGCGCTGGCACGGCGGGTGGAAGAGTTAAACGAGCGGACGGATTATAGCGCACAGTGGCGTGAGCTCAACGCGCTCGAGCAGCAGATCATTTTACATATTTTTCATGGCAACTCGCGATTATACACTCATGATGTGCGTCAGCGCTTTGCTGAAAAATTGGGCGTGGACAGCATTAGCAGCAGCCAAATTCAAGGGCAGGTGCGCAAGCTCACGCGGGCAGATTTAATCACAAAAGGGGGGGATAACACCTTCAAAATTGGTGATTCCCACTTTCACGCTTGGTTGAAAAACACCCTCCTTAACGAAGCGAAACCCTAAAGTGCGGTTGATGAAAAAGGCAAGCTCAGCTTGCCTTTTCAATGTGTTACGAAAAATTATACAAAATTATACACGCAAAATATAATTATATATCACACGTATAATTTTCTGTTCAGCCCCCGACCGCACTTTGATATTTCACGGTCGAGGGGGATGGCTTTAGGCGGTATGCAGCGGGATGGCGACTAAGGTGTAGGCGATAATCGCCGCGGTTGCCACCAGCATTGGCACTGAGGTGCGTTTAACCAGCAACATTGGGGAGATTTTCGCGCTACCAGACACCGCCACAATCACGCCAGCCACCGGCGACATTGCCCGCCCAGTGCTGGAGGCTTGCATCATTGGCGCAATCAAATAGACAGGGTTGATGCCTAAGTGGTCGGCCAAGCGAGGTGCAATTTCCACAAACGCGAAGAACGCCGCGCTGCCAGAGCCAGAGGCAATGGCAATCAACAGGGTTAAGAACACCATTGTCAGCATCATCACCAGTGAGGCGCCGTCCATTTGTCGGGTGGCATCAATCAAGGAAGAGACAAAGCCGACTTGCGACAGTCCTTCAGCAAAGACACCCGCCGCGACTAACAGCATGACTACCGCACTGAACGCTTCGGCCATCCCTTCATAGCATTTTTCGAGCCCGGTGAAGACGATCTCTGCACTTCTTTTGCGAAGAAATTCAATCACAGCTGCAATAATCAAAGTCAAAACTACCAAGCTGCCTAATGACATAGCAGGCAAGGTGAACGCGAATGATCCAAAGTGAATTTCTTTGCCAGTGAATACCAGTAGCCCAACAATCGGCAAAAACGGCAATAAACTGTAATACCAAGGTGCATCACTTAAGTGTGCCATAGGGTCGGTTGGCTCGATATCACCGTCTGCAGCGGTGATGATCAAGCCCTCTTTTTTATCGCAGTAACGTTGCCAGAAGAAATGAGCTACCGCGACGCACACCACAACAAACAAGCCCATCGGCACGGCGGTTTTGAACACGAAATCCGTCAACAATACTTTCGCATTTTCAGCCGAGGCGATCACTTCAGCGGAGGCTGGAGATAGGTTGACAATCAAGGTGGTGGCACACACTGCTGCCGCGCTAGGCACGCTGATGCCAAGCCCGACCATCACCGGGAAGAGGGTCGCCATTAAAAACACCCCAAGTGCGGTGGCCGAGGAGATGGCGAAAGACATCAAAGAGCCGATGATAAACCCGCCAATCATCAGAATATACGGTGAGCGCACTTTGTGCAGGGGTTTATACAAAATCCGCACGACAGCATCGTTAGCCCCGATATGCGACATATACACCGAAAATCCGATCAAAGTCATGATCAGCAAGCCTAAACCGCCGCCGCGTTTTTCCATTAGAGTATAGATATAATCGCTGATATCCACAAAGAACATGCCGCTTGGCTCTTTGATTGGCGAGTGGCCTAAAAATCCTGCTGCGATCAACAGAAAAACACCAACCGTGAGTAAAACGCCTTTGGCATTATAGCCTTTGATAATAAAGTAACCGACCGCCGCAATGGCCAGTGTGCCGAACCCAAGCCCGGTAAAATTAAACGTTTCCATACAATACTCCCATTAGATTAAACATGGGCGTAATATTAAACACAACGAGTGCAAAATAAAAGAACAGATTACATAAAAGTGCGGTTTAGACGGAGTATTGAAAAAAGATAAGTGAAATAGAATGAAATTTTGGTGGAGATAGACGGGATCGAACCGACGACCTCTTGCATGCCATGCAAGCGCTCTCCCAACTGAGCTATATCCCCAAAGAAATGCTTTCAAACAGAAAGTGCGGTTATATTAATGACCGCACTTTTATCTGTCAATCACTTTTGCAAAATTGCATGTGATTTTTGTTTAACTGACTAAATTTGATACGATCAGGCAAATTTCTGTTCGAGATAGGCAATGGCCTTTTTAATCCGTGCTAATGTGCGTTCTTGCCCGATAGCCTCAAGGGTTACGTCGAGTGACGGTGATTGCCCCGCTCCTGTCGCTGCCACGCGCAGCGGCATGCCCACTTTGCCCATGCCAAGCTCAAGTTCCGCGGCGGTTTGCTCAATCGCGTGGTGAATAGGTTCTGCTTGCCAGTTTGAAAGTGCGGTCAGTTTTTCAAGCACCAATTTCAGTGGCGCGATGGCACCTGCTTTGAAGTGTTTTTTGTCTGCCGCTTCGTCGTAAATTTCAAAATCTTGGTAGAAATAACGGCTGGCTAATGCCATTTCTTTGAGCGTTTGGCAGCGCTCGCCAAGCATTTTCACAATAGTGGTCAGCGCTGGACCATTGCTGGTGTCGATATGGTGATGTTGCATTTGCCATTCCAGCGCTTTAGCCACTTTCTCCACAGGCATTTCACGAATGTAGTGGTGGTTGAGCCATTTGAGCTTTTCAGTATTGAATGCGCTGGCTGAACGGCTTACTGAGTGGAGATCGAACAGTTCGATCATTTCATCTAAGCTGAAAATTTCTTGATCGCCATGCCCCCAGCCGAGACGCACGAGATAGTTGATCAGCGCTTCAGGCAAAATGCCTTCGTCGCGATATTCCATCACGCTCACTGCGCCGTGGCGTTTGGAGAGCTTTTTGTTGTCGTCGCCTAAAATCATCGACACATGAGCATAAACGGGAATCGGGGCGCCGAGGGCTTTTAAAATGTTGATTTGACGTGGGGTGTTGTTGATGTGATCTTCCCCACGTACCACGTGGGTGATACCCATATCCCAGTCGTCGATTACCACACAGAAGTTGTAGGTTGGTGAACCATCAGTGCGGCGAATGATGAGATCGTCTAGCTCGCTGTTGCTGATTTCAATGCGCCCACGAATAGCGTCGTCAAACACCACCGAGCCTTCTTGTGGATTTTTAAAGCGTACCACGTGTGGCTCCTCTGGTGAATGTTCATGCTGATCGTGCAAGCAGTGACGGTCATAGCGGGGTTTTTCTTTATTCGCTTCTTGCTGCTCGCGCAGTTCTTCAAGGCGCTCTTTTGAGCAGTAGCAGCGATATGCCAAGCCTTGCTCAAGCATTTGATCGATCACTTCGTTGTAGCGATCAAAGCGTTTAGTTTGATAATACGGCCCATGCTCCCAGTTTAATCCTAACCATTGCATACTGTCTAAAATGGCATCGGTCGCTTCTTGGGTGGAGCGTTCAAGATCGGTGTCTTCAATGCGCAGCACAAATTCGCCTTGATTGTGGCGGGCATAAAGCCAAGAGTAAAGTGCGGTGCGCGCGCCGCCCACATGCAAGTAGCCAGTTGGGCTTGGGGCAAAGCGGGTACGGATTTTGACATTGGGATCCAACTCAAAAAGGGGTTTCATTTCCATAATCTAACCTTAAAATTCGATTCGTTAAGCAAATTACGGCATATTGTACTCGGATGGCGAGATGATGAATAGCAAAAATCTCCATTAATGGCTAATTTTGCGCCAGTTAAGCATAAAAAAAGAAAAAGTCATTGACTGAAATACTGCGTCAATTATAATGCACCTTCACAACAAGTGGGTGATTAGCTCAGTTGGGAGAGCACCTCCCTTACAAGGAGGGGGTCACTGGTTCGAGCCCGGTATCACCCACCACTTTTTCAAGTACACTTGTTGCGCAAGATAAGGGTGATTAGCTCAGTTGGGAGAGCACCTCCCTTACAAGGAGGGGGTCACTGGTTCGAGCCCGGTATCACCCACCACTTATCTTGTACCCAATAAATCAAGGGGTGATTAGCTCAGTTGGGAGAGCACCTCCCTTACAAGGAGGGGGTCACTGGTTCGAGCCCGGTATCACCCACCACTTGATTTCCGCATTGCGGGCGATTAGCTCAGTTGGGAGAGCACCTCCCTTACAAGGAGGGGGTCACTGGTTCGAGCCCGGTATCGCCCACCATATTATTTTTATTGTAATTTCAGCCAAATTGACTACAATCAATTAACGTTTTCTTAACGGTGAATCGGATGAAATTATTCAATCGGCTACATAAAACCTGCGCACGCACTCGTTTTTATCTCACGTAAACCGCACTTTCACTTTTGCCCAGCGCATTTGCACGCCACCAAGCCCGCGCACTTGAGCGCTATTGGCAAATAATTCAGGCGAAAAACCCCGTCAAAGCCGCTGAGATACAAGCGCGGGTGAATTACTACAACAAGCTCAACGCGCCCTTTGACATCACGCACCACGCCGAGCGGCAGGTGATTGAATCATTTCGTTTAGGTGATAATGGCTCGACATATTATCTCGACAGCAAGCCGCTGCTGAAAATGTTCCCACCGCACTTTGCCTTTTTGCGTGAGTTTGGTGATGTTACCCACATTCCATCTGCGCCGAGCTTAGTTAAAAGCCGCCCGATTGCTGGCGATAACCAAAACGCCGTTGTGCTCAAGCTCGACAGCGTGCACCATTTTTATATTTACCCCGATAAAGTGCGGTTTGAAGACAAAAAACCAATGGTCGTATGGCGTGGTGCATCGCATCAGCCACACCGCCAGCGATTTCTAGAACGCTTTCATGATCACCCTTTGTGCGATGTGGGCTGCGTGCATAAGCGATCGTTGACAACGCCTTATCACCGTGATTTTTTAAGTGTAGCTGAACAGCTGCAATATCGCTATATCTTGAGCATTGAAGGCAATGATGTAGCAACCAATTTGAAATGGATTATGGCGTCGAATTCATTGTGTTTTATGGTCAAGCCCGTGTATGAAACCTGGCTAATGGAAGGTCGTCTTGAAGCGGGCAAGCACTACGTAGAGCTGAAAAGCGATTATTCCGATTTAGATGATAAAATCGCCTTTTACAACGCCCACCCCGAGCAGGCTAAGGCCATCATCACCAACGCCAATGCGTGGATGGCACAGTTTTTCAACGCCCGCGACGAGCAGCTGGTGAGCTACTTGGTGCTGGCGAAATATTTTCGGCTACAACAGGTGGCGAAGTAGATTATTTTGTTGTTTTTTTAAACAGATGGGTGTAGTGTGAGAGCCGAAAATAATAACTATCCTTAAGGGGGAACTATGCTAGGGCTACGTACAACACCCTATTCCGCACGCCATTATGGTGTAGCAACATTGGCTGGCATCATCGGCGGGATCCTCTCTGCCATGGTGAAATCTGGCTGTGAAGACATCTTGCCACCGCGCCCACCTGGCGCTGTGCCACCACCAATTGGCATCATCAATGACCTCGGCCTCTCGCCTGATTCCATGGTCTACACCTTCTCAGAGCAAGTCGTCAACTGGGGCGGCAACGGCATTCATTACCTCTTTTCCATCGCCATCGCGATTCTCTATTGCTGTTTAGTGGAGGTGTACCCCAAAGTGAAAATGGCCTGCGGCGTGGTGTTTGGGCTGGTGGTCGCGGTGCTTGGCTTTCACACCATTGTGCTGCCAATTTTGGGCCTCACTGCACCGATTTGGCAGTGGCCAGCCGACAGCTTGATTTCAGAGCTCATCGGCACCCCGATTTGGATCATCGTGATCGAAATGGTGCGCTACTACCTGCGCGGCCGCATCGTGGGCAGCCAAGTTAATTAATCGTAAAAACCGCACTTTAATCATCAAAGTGCGGTTTTTTGTGGGCATTATTTATGCCGTTCTTTCAACTTGCCAATCACATCTGCCCAGCTTAAGTTGGCATCTTGCAGCAACACAGTTAAGTGATAGGCCAAATCCGCCGCTTCGCAGATGGTTTCTTCACGGTCTTTCACGGTGGCAGCCAGTGCGGTTTCCACCCCTTCCTCGCCCACTTTTTGCGCAATGCGTTTGGTGCCGCGGGCGTAGAGTTGTGCGGTGTAGGAGCTTTGTGGATCGGCATGCTTGCGCTCGCCTAAAAGCCGTTCGAGCTTGGCGAAAAACACCCAATTGAGCGCATCACTTTGCCCAAATTGGTGAAAACAACTTTCAGCCCCCGTGTGGCAGGTTTCCCCAATCGGATCAGCAATGATCAACAGCGTATCGTTGTCGCAATCCACGCTCATATCCACCACGTTTAAAAAATGCCCTGAGGTTTCGCCTTTGGTCCACAACCGCTGTTTGGTGCGTGAGAAAAAGGTCACTTTTTTCTCTGCCAACGTTTTTTCCAACGCCTCGCGGTTCATGTAGCCAAGCATCAGCACCTCACTGGTGAGTGCACTTTGCACAATCACGGGCAACAGCCCGTCTACTTTTTGCCAATTGATTTCAGGCAGTGTTGTCATATTGTCCTTCCTGTTAGCGACGAATGTCGATCTGTTGCATGGCGAGATAATCCTTCAACTCGCCAATATTAATAATCTGTTTATGGAATACGCTCGCAGCCAGTGCGCCGTCGACGTTGGCGTCAACAAAGGCATCACGAAAATGCACCATTTCGCCTGCGCCACCTGAAGCAATCAGTGGCACGTGGCAGACTGACCGCACTTTTTTCAGCTGCACGAGGTCATAGCCGTTGCGCACGCCGTCTTGGTTCATCATGTTCAGCACAATTTCCCCCGCGCCGCGGCGTTGCACTTCTTCTACCCAGTCTAACGTTTGCCAAGTGGTTTGGCGAGTGCGTTTTTCGTCCCCCGTGAATTGGTTGACCCAGTATTTCTCCGTTTCAACGTCATGCCAAGTGTCGATCCCAACCACGATCGCCTGCACGCCAAAGCGATCAGCCAAGCGTTCGATAAGCGTTGGGTCGGCGAGTGCTGGCGAGTTGATGGAAATCTTATCCGCCCCAAAGGCGAAAATTTGCTCGGCATCGGCGACGGTTTTAATGCCGCCCGCCACGCAAAACGGAATGTCGATCACCTCTGCCACGCGCTGCACCCAGCTTTTATCAATGGTGCGTCCGTGCGCCGAAGCGGTGATGTCGTAAAACACCAGCTCATCAGCACCTTCTTCAGCGTAGCGTTTCGCCAGCGGTACAATATCGCCAATGATTTCGTGATTGCGGAACTGCACGCCCTTGACCACCTGCCCGTCGCGCACATCCAGACAAGGAATTATCCGTTTTGCCAACATGCGATTGCCTCCGCCACATTAAATTTGCCTTCCAACAGCGCACGGCCCACGATTACGCCAGCTACGCCTGTGCCTTTGAGGGCTTCAATGTCCGACAGCGAGCCAATGCCACCTGAGGACTGAAACCGCACTTTGGGAAATTGTGCGCACACTTGGCGGTACAAATCCACATTGGAACCAGCGAGCGTGCCGTCACGCGAGATATCAGTGCACAACACATGTTGCAAGCCTACTTGGCTGAAATCGTCGATCACATCCTCGAGTGTTAGGTTGCTGGTTTCCTGCCAGCCGTGAATGGCGATCAATTTCTGCTCGTTGATGATGTTAATATCCAGTGCCAGCACAAATTTTTCCGCACCGTAACGCGCAAACCAGCTTTTCACCATATTGGGCTGTTTGATAGCGGTTGAGCCAATCACAATACGGTTCGCCCCCACTTGGAGCAAGTCCGCCACATCACGCTCACTGCGAATGCCACCGCCCACTTGCACAGGGCAGCCCGTTTGCGCAATAATTTCGCCGATAAGGGCTGTTTGGCGCGCATTTGGGTCTTTAGCCCCCGTTAAATCCACCAAGTGGAGCTGCTCGGCGCCTTGAGCTACATAGTCAGCAAACTGCGTGATCGGGTCGTCGCTGTAAGTGGTCTGCTTGGCGTAATCGCCCTGATGCAGGCGCACCACATGCCCGTCGATTAAATCGAGCGCAGGAATGATAAGTGATGTTGTCATAGTCTTCCTTTTCCTAATTTTTTCTGAAATCAGCGCATTTACGCCAACCATAATCGTAATTTCAAGCCCCACGGGCTGGCAAGCCCTGTGGTGGCATGCACAATTTTGCCCTGTTTGATGATAATAATGCTCGGTGTGACCTGCACTTGCCACGCCTTTGCCAGCACGCCTTGTGGGTCATTAATGGTGCGAAAGTGATAATCGTGCTCACGCAAATAGGCCGCAACCGCACTTTTATCCCCCGAGCGCAACGCCACGCTCACCACCTGCACGCCCTCATCGGCAAGGCTCGCCACCGCAGGCGAAGTGAGCCGACAAATCGAGCACCAACTGCCCCAAAAATAGAGCAACACAGGCTTTTCCTCACTCAATTGCCCCAAGTGCAAAGTGCGGTCATTGATATCCACCCACTCTTGCGCCAGCGCATTTTGCGGCGCAACGGGGCGGCGGAGGTGGTCGATAATCAGCGAGAGCACCAGCAATGTCAGGGCGAGGGCGATGACATTTTTCAGCCCCTTTTTTATCCAAGGGCGCATTATACTTTCTCCACAAAATTGCGCAGCAGTTGCGCGCCGGCTTTGCCGGAGCGTTCGGGGTGGAACTGCACGCCGTAGAAATTGCCGCGCGCGATGGCAGCCGAGAATGGCTCGCCATAGTCACAGGTGGCGATGGTGTGCTCGTTTGGGCGCACGCCAAAGCTGTGGACAAAATAGAAGTAGCTGTCTTGCGCAATCCCGTCAAACAGCGGGTGGGCGTCTTCAAACCGCACTTTGTTCCAGCCCATGTGTGGCAGTGGCAGCGCGCAGTCAAGCAGCTTTTCAGTTTGCCCACCAATCACGCCGAGCGCCGCCACATTGCCCTCGGTGGAGAAATCCGTCATCAGCTGCATGCCAAGACAAATGCCCAAAACAGGTTGGGTGAGGGCTTGGATGGTGTCAATCAAATCGCGATCGCGCAAGTTCGCCATCGCCGCATTCGCCGTGCCCACGCCGGGCAATAACAATTTATCCGCTGAACGGATCGCATTTAAATCACGGCTAATCTCAGCGGCAATCCCTAGGCGATCAAACGCAAATTTAACAGAAGACAGGTTCGCACAACCTGTGTCGATGATGGTGAGTTTCATAATATTCCTTATTAAACTATTCTCGCCCTTGATGTTGACTTAATGTTATACCTTGTTTTGTTTTCCAATCTACCCAGCCGTTAGATGAGCCTAAAAGTAGAAAACTTGATGCACCGCTAGGGGTTTGGAAGAGATAATTTTGCTGAAAAATACAGCGATCACCTTCACGCCTAAGAATACCTTTAAGTAAAAAATGATCCCGTTTTTCAACGGATTTGATATCCATTTTGCGTTTGACTGCATAGGGCATACTTGATCCCTTTAATACGACCATACCATCATTGGTGTAAATGCCCTGTGCATCTACGCCACCACGAGTACAGCAAAAGATCGTTTGCTGTTCATTATGTTCAGTGAGTAGCGGTTCAAAAATTGGGTAACCTAGCGTAGCAAGTAAAAGTGCGGTGATATCATGGATTTGATCACAGTCTGCTTTCATGGGCGCAGTAATATGTGTTTTTTGACCATTATTTGCATTAACAACTTGATAACGTTCGCATGATTTGGCTTTTTCGAGCGATAGTGCCTCAAGATAAAGCACATGGGTTTGGGTTAAATTCCGTGTTAGTGAAACCAACACCAGCGCACGCTCCCAGTCTTCATATTCTGTTCTAGGATCTTGATGATGGCGCAATAATCGTGCGCCAATATCATTTGATTGCCCAATATAGACACGCTCTTTATTTTCACCCGCAATTAAAAAATAAAGCGCCACTTGCTTGGCATCTTCCATGGCTAAAAAGGCAGGCAAATCACGCCGCGGCACTTCAATGACACGCATGATAGATGTTGTCTGTTCAGCGATGCGAATACTTGTCGGATCACCGCTTGGAAGAAAAATTTGGATTGTTCGTGGGTAATTTTTATCCATTATTTTTACCTCATTAAAGTGCGGTCGCACCGCACTTTGCCATTACAACACCCCTTTCGAGCTGGGTAGCACGTCGCTTTCGACTTTAAAGGCTTGGCGCAGGGTGCGGCCGAAGCATTTGAAGAGGGCTTCCACTTGGTGGTGGGCGTTTTTGCCTTTGACTTTCAAATGCAAGGTGCAGGCGAGCGCGTAGGTGAGCGACATGAAAAAGTGCTCCACCATTTCGGTGCTGAAATCGCCGACTTTGTCACGGGTGAATTTAGCTTTAAATTTCAGGTATGGGCGCCCCGATAAGTCCAATGAGCATTGTGCTTCGCATTCGTCCATCGGTAGCACAAAGCCAAAGCGGGCGATGCCACGTTTGTCGCCAAGGGCTTGTTTAAGCGCCTCGCCGAGAGCCAGTGCGGTGTCTTCAATGGTGTGGTGATCGTCAATATGCAAGTCGCCGTTGACTTTCACATTCATTCTAAAGCCGCCGTGGGTGGCGATTTGGTCGAGCATATGGTCGAAAAAGCCTAAGCCCGTTGCGATGTTGTTCACGCCTGTTTCATCCAGCCATACTTCCACGTGAATGTCGGTTTCTTTGGTGGTGCGTGTTACGCTAGCGTGGCGTGGTGCGTGATCTTTATACACTTTTTTCTCGGCGAGGATCTTTTCTGCGATCAGCTCCCACGGTAATTTTTCAGGGTGATATTGTAAGCCTGTAATGCCTAAATTCTCCGCCAATTGCAAATCGGTTTCACGATCGCCAATCACAAAACTGTGGGCAGGGTCAAATAGTTTTTTGCTGATGTACTTTTTCAATAATTTGGTTTTCGGCTTGCGGCAGTCGCAGTTGTCTTCGGGCTTGTGTGGGCAGATCACGATGTCATCAAAGGTAATGCCTTGGGAGCGGAAAATCTCCAGCATGGCGTTGTGGGGCGCGTCAAAATCCGCCTGCGGGAAGGACTCGGTGCCTAGGCCGTCTTGGTTGCTGACCATCACAAAACGGTAGCCATTATCTTTGAGTTTCAACAAAGCGGGAATCACGTTCGGCTCGAGCTTTAACTTCTCGAGGCTGTCGATTTGAAAGTCAGTTTTTGGCTCGTCAATTAGCGTGCCGTCGCGGTCGATAAACAGGATATTTTGTTGTGTCATAATCAGTCCTTAGCGTTGTGCAAATGCGTTAATTGCAGCGAGTGTGCGTTCGTTTTCGTCTTGGGTGCCAATGGTCATGCGGATGCAGTTTTGCAGCATTAATTGGCTGTGTTGGTTGCGCAGGATAATGCCGTTGTCCCACAGGTATTTAAACAGGGCTTGGCCGTCTTTGGCGCGAAAGAGCACATAGTTGGTGGCGCTGTCAAAAACGTGCTCGATAATCGGGCATTGTTGCAAGGCGTTGATCACCCAAGTGCGGTTATCCAACACCTCTTGCACCCGCACACGCATGGCGTTTAAGCCCTCTTCACTCAAGGCTTGCTCGGCAATGTCGCTCACTGGCACCGGGATCGGGTAAGGGGCGATCACTTTTTGTAACACGCCAATCAGTTCGGCATTGGCGAGCGTGAAACCACAACGCAATCCTGCCAAGGCAAAGGCTTTAGACAGTGTGCGGATAATCGCTAAGTGCGGGTAGCGCGCTAAAAGTGCGGTCACACTGTGCTGCGGGCAAAATTCAATGTAGGCCTCATCCACCACCACAAGGGCGCGCTCGGCGGTCATATCCAAAAGTGCGGTCAGGTCGTCACGGTTAATTAGCGTGCCCGTCGGGTTATTCGGTGAGCAGACAAACACCACTTTCACACTGTTGAGATTGCGTTTGATTTCGCTCAAATCCAGCTGAAAATCCTCACGCAGCGGTACGGCTTTGAGCGCCACGCCGCAGGTTTCACTGCTCACCGCATACATACCGTAAGTTGGCGGGCAGTAGAGTACGGCATCTTGGCCAGGCTCGCAAAACGCGCGGATAATCAGCTCAATGGCTTCATCGCCACCGCGGCTAACCAGCACATTGCTGTCATCAAGGCCGGCGTATTGGGCATAGCGCGAAACCAACGTTTGCGGCTGCGCCTCAGGGTAGCGGTGAAAAGTACGGTTTTGCAGCGCAATGTCGGGCGAGCTGTGATATTCATTCGCGTTAAGCCAAATATCGCCACTGCCACCCAAACGCCGTGCAGATTGATACGGTGTCAGCGCTTGAATGTTTTTGCGTGATAATGCTGTGATTGTCATGGTGTTCTCTCTTAAATACTATTAACGGTTCTATTGCACGTTTTTTGAGCTGTTGCATTTTTTGCAACAGCTGCTTCTCGTTCTACTTCACTTACCCTTAGAGCGTTTTTAATCGGATGCTGACGGCATTTTTGTGCGCATCGAGTTGTTCGGCGCTGGCCATCAGTTCAACCGTTTTGGCGAGATCTTTAAACCCTTGTGGGGAAAGTTCTTGCACGGTCATACGTTTGGAAAAATCCGCCAAGCCTAGGCTTGAGCTGGTGCGTGAATAGCCATAAGTTGGCAGCACGTGGTTGGTGCCGCTGGCGTAATCCCCCATGCTTTCAGGCGAATAGGCGCCGAGAAAAATGGAACCTGCGTTATCCAGCAATGGCAACAGGCTGCGCGCGTTTTGAATTTGCACAATCAAGTGTTCAGGTGCGTAAGTGTTGCTGATGTCAACGCATTGAGCGAGATCGCTTGCGATAATGGTGCGGCTGTGTTCAAGCGCTTTGCGTGCTGTTTCTGCACGGGGTAGTTTCGAGAGCTGGCTTTCCAGCGCTAAATCCACCTCAAGGGCTAAACTTTCACTTGGGGTGATAAGCATCACTTGCGAATCCGCGCCGTGCTCGGCCTGCGAGAGGAGATCAGAGGCGACAAAATCAGGATCGGCCATTTCATCGGCGATAACTAACACTTCTGAGGGGCCTGCTTGCATATCAATGGCCGCACCACCTGGCATTTGGCTTACTTGGCGCTTGGCTTCGGTGACATAAGCATTGCCTGGGCCGAAGATTTTATCCACCTTAGCAACACTTTCAGTGCCAAAGGCCATCGCGACAATCGCTTGTGCACCGCCGACAGAGTAGACGGTTTCAATGCCGCACAGTTTGGCGCAATAGAGGATTTCATCGGCAATCGGTGGAGGAGAGCAAAGTACAATTTTGTGACAGCCTGCAATTTTGGCTGGGATTGCCAGCATCAACACCGTTGAAAAGAGCGGTGCGCTGCCGCCTGGAATATACAGCCCCACGCGGTTGATTGGGCGGGTGAGCACCTGACAACGCACGCCAGCTTGCGTTTCTATATCCACAGCAGGCGTGGTTTGTGCTTGGTGGAAGGTGCGAATATTATCATAGGCATTTTGGATCGCCGCTTTCAGTTCCACATCCACGCGTTCGCAGGCAGCGTCGATTTGTGCTTGGTTGACCACAACGGAGTCAATCAGCTCTTTGTCGAATTTTTCTGTCAGTGAAATGAGTGCTTTGTCGCCTTGCTCGCGCACCAGCGACATAATGGTGCTGACCGCACTTTGAATATTATTTGACGCTGATAGGGCTGGACGAACAAGTGCTTGTTGCTGTTCATTTTTAGTCAGCTCATTCCATTTTAATACTTGCATGTTTTACTCCATCATTTTTTCAATTGGTAACACAAGGATTGAGCTTGCGCCAATTTTCTTTAATTGTTCCATGGTTTCCCAGAATAAGGTTTCTTGGCTGACCATATGCAACGCAACGCGTTCTTCATCGTGGGCAAGGGGGATAATAGTTGGGTTTTCCACCCCAGGCAGCAGTGCCACCACCTCTTCTAAGCGTGCTTTTGGTGCGTGCAGCATAATGTATTTGGATTCACGCGCTTGAATCACGCCTTGCATACGAGTCAAGAGTTTATCAATCAGCGCCTGTTTTTCAGGTTCTAATTCGCCGTCGCGTTGAATGAGACACGCTTTGGAGCGGTAAATTACTTCTACCTCGCGTAATCCGTTGGCCTCGAGGGTTGCGCCAGTGGAAACTAAATCACAAATAGCGTCAGCAAGGCCCGCGCGTGGCGCCACTTCCACTGAGCCATTAAGCAAGCAGCTTTTAAATGAAATATTTTGCTCTGCCATAAAGCGCTTGAGCAGTTGTGGGTAAGAGGTGGCAATGCGCATATTATTCAGCGATTGCGCGCCATTGTATTGAGCATCTTGTGGTACAGCGAGCGACAAGCGACAGCCACCAAAATCCAAGCGCCGCAGCATTTGATATTTCACATCTTCACCTGCGCTTAAGCGGGTAAGCTCTTCTTCTTCCAGCACATTTTCGCCGATAATCCCAAGATCTACCACGCCATCAAATACAAGGCCAGGAATATCATCATCGCGCACGCGCAAGATGTCGATAGGCATATTTTCCGCATAAGCAATCAGGCGCTGCTCGTTGAGATTGATTTTTACCCCACAGCGTTTTAATAATTCTTGGGAATCGCGACTCAAGCGACCTGATTTTTGCATAGCAATGCGTAAGCGTTTTTTTTCTGACATAGTGTTATATCCTTTTTCTTTTCATTGAAAATTGGCAAAAATAAACCCCTCGAAAGGCCTTCCGAGGGGTTAGTTTGACTGTGTCGTACATCACTCGGAAGTTATCTTCCAAGCAACACCAAGCGCCTGAAAGACTAATCAGGGAAATGATGGTGATGATGAGTGGTACGAACAAAATTCATGTAATAGCTCCTGTGTAATGGCAATAACATACTGAAATTTGCACGCTTATGCAAGCATTGTTTGCATTATTTTTTATGGCTTAAAAATAATTAAACCGCACTTTTACTTTTCCGCACCAAAAATGTGAGAAAGCTCTCAAATTTCAACATTGGTGTGCTTGTTTGCGAAAATCTGATTGTTCGCGATTTTCCTTTTCGATAAAATTCACTGATCAGATTTTTTCAGGGGGTGGACATGCTGGCAACATTACAAGATATTTTAGACACAGTGAAAGCGGAGAATTTGACAACACAGCAAAAGTTGATGTGTTTAGGCAATATTGCTGAACGTTTATTCGATCCTCGTGAGTTGTTGGGATACACCGATGAAGAGTGGCAACACATTGAAAATCAGATGATTTGTGATCTCAATGAGGGCTATGCCATTTACCGTCCGCGTTATATTTTGCCAGATTATTCGGTGTACATTAAAAAAGGCTGTGAATTTTTAGAATTGCCAGTGCCGCAAACGCTCGATGACGTGCTTGATGGCTTGCTGATTTTATATGCGAATGTGCCGTCGATTACCACCTATCCTGTTTACATCGGGCGCTTAGATGTGTTGCTCGATCCATTCGTTACTGATGAAAAAACGGATTTCATCAAAATTAAACGCTTTTTAAATCATATTGATAAAACCATTCCTGATTCTTTTTGCCACGCGAATATCGGACCATACGATACCCGTGCGGGGCGTTTGATCTTGCAAGCGGTGATTGAGCTTGAAAACACCACGCCGAATATGTCCATTCGCTATGACAAAACGAAAACCAGTCGTGAATTTGCCGAATTGGCAGCGAAAGCCTGTTTGCTTGTGTCTAAACCGTCGTTTGCCAATGATGCGTATTATATTGACGATCTGGGTGAGCAGTATGGCATTGCCAGTTGTTATAATGCGCTGCCAGAGTGTGGTGGGGCATATACCTTAACCCGCCTGCGTTTGGGTACCATCGCTCGTGCATGCGAAAGTGTCGATCAGATGGTCAACGATCTGCTCCCTAGGGTAGCGAAAATGGCACTGTCTACTATGGACAAACGCCACCGCTTTTTGGTGGAAGAAGCAAACTTTTTCAACACCTCGTTTTTGGCGAAAGAAGGCTTTATCGCGCGGGAAAACTTCACTAGCATGATCGCCATTGTGGGGTTAGCGGACGCCACCAATCATTTGTTAGCCAAAGAGGGACTCAATGAAACCTTTGGGCAAAGTACGCGCGGTGATGAAATTGCCACTCAAATTATGCAAAAACTTGATGAAGTGAACCAAGCGCACCGTGGGCTTTATGTTGAGCGCACCAATAACCATTATTTACTGCATGCACAAGTGGGGGCAAGCTGCCACGAAGAAGACAAAGCTAATACGCCTGCACACCGTATTAAAGTGGGGCAAGAGCCAACATTGCTGGCGCATTTAAAACAATCTGCACCGTTTCATCAATATTTCCCATCAGGCACGGGCGATCTGTTTGCCTTTGACCAAACTTATGTTGATCACCTCGATGCGGTAGTCGATATTATTGATGGTGCTTTTGCGCTGAACTATCGTTACATCACCACCTATTTGAAAAATACTGATTTAATCCGTGTAACGGGCTATTTGGTGAAGAAAAGTGAAGTGGAACGGTTTAGAAAAGGCGAGGCGGTGCTGCGTGACACAACGTGGTATGGCTCAGGCACAGACGAATGTGCAGATGTATTTGATCGTCAATTACGCGACGAGCAGGATGTGAGTGCAGCGTGATAGTGCAGGAAAAGGCAAAGTGCGGTCAAGGGAGGGCTCTTGATGAGATTTATTTGCCGCTGCACCGCATTATTCCGTTTTCAAATGTAGAAGGGCAAGGTAATCGCACAAGTGTTTTTTTGCAAGGCTGCAAGCTCAATTGCCTTTATTGCCATAATCCTGAAACCATTGCCCGCCATAGTGATAGTGCGCGAGAGGTGAGTTTGCAGTATTTACTTGATGAAGTGAAAAATGCCATGCCATTTATTCGTGGGGTGACCTTTTCAGGCGGTGAGCCAACCATTCATCATCGTAAATTGGTGCCGTTATTTCAGGCGGTGCATGAATTAGGGCTAACATGTTACCTTGATACGTCAGGCTTTTTTGATTTTGAGGCAATGCGTGAGTTGGTTGCACTTACAGACAAATTTTTATTTGACATTAAAGGCAATGGTTTGGGCTTGCAGCAGCTGTGTTTTGATCGACAAAATCGTGCAGGCAAAGTGCGGTCAAACCCAATGGCAGGTGTGCGAGCGCACATCAAACTTGATAATTTGGCGCGCAATATGCACAATCTCACGCGTTTGTTGCCGATGGGCAAAATTGAAGAAGTGCGGTTGGTGGCGATAAACGGCTTTTTTGATGCACACGCCTTGGTGCAAGACCTTGGAGCCATATTAAAGCGCTACCCCGAGGTGTTGCTAAAAATTATTCGCGTGCATGCCAAGGGCGCGCGCGACGCTGATGGACTGACGTCGTTCATCCCGAGTACGCAGGAGATTGACGCACTGGCACAACAAGCCAAAGCGTGCGGGGTGGCAAAGGTGGTGACGATTTATTAAACGCGGAATGACTGAAAAAACCGCACTTGCACGTTTGTGGCGAGCTAAGTTTGATTTTGATCGCGTTTTTGGATTTTTTATAAAGATTTTTCGGTAATAATAAGTCATATTTCAACAACATTTCTTTTCTACTTTAGAGGTAATTTATGAACTCGCTAATGAGTATTATTGGTATCGTGGTACTGATCGCCATTGCGGTGATCTTTTCCAACAATCGTCGTGCAATTAATTTGCGCACAGTAATTGGCGCATTTTTAATCCAATTTTGTATCGGTGCATTAGTGCTGTATGTGCCACCGGGTCGTCAAGCCTTGTTAGCGGCTTCTGAAGCCGTCAATAAAGTGATTAGCTACGGCAATGATGGGATTAATTTCCTTTTCGGTGGCTTGGTGAGTGACAAAATGTTTGAAGTGTTTGGCGGCGGTGGCTTTGTGTTTGCACTGCGCGTGTTGCCAACCATCGTATTCTTCGCTTCCCTCATTTCGGTGTTGTACTATTTGGGTATTATGCAAGTGGTTATTCGTTTGATTGGTGGATTTTTACAAAAAGTATTAAAAACCTCTAAAACGGAATCAATGTCGGCGGCCGCGAACATTTTCGTGGGGCAAACCGAAGCACCATTGTTGGTGCGTCCATATTTAGCCACAATGACGGAATCTGAGCTGTTTGCCATCATGTGTGGTGGTGTGGCCTCTATCGCGGGGGCGGTTATGATTGGTTATGCACAAATGGGTGTGCCATTGCCATACTTAATCGCTGCGTCATTTATGGCTGCACCAGGTGGCTTGCTGTTTGCTAAAATTCTCTACCCACAAACAGAACATGTGGATGACTCATTGGAGGTGTCTGATGAGTCAGACAAACCTGCTAACGTGCTGGATGCCGCTGCGATGGGTGCATCATCAGGTATGCAATTGGCACTTAACATCGGTGCGATGTTGCTGGCGTTTATCGCCTTGATCGCAATGCTTAACGGCATCATTGGTGGTGTGGGCGGCTGGTTTGGCTACGGCGACTTGAACTTGCAAACTATTTTAGGTTGGATCTTCCGCCCGCTTGCATGGGTGATCGGTGTGCCTTGGGAACAATCTGAAGTGGCGGGTGCGATGATCGGTCAAAAATTGGTAATTAACGAATTTGTCGCTTATGTTGACTTTGCCCGCTATCTCGGTGAAAACGCACCAATGGTGTTAGATGAAAAAACCAAAGCCATTATTACCTTTGCGTTGTGTGGTTTCGCTAACTTCAGCTCTATTGCGATTTTGATCGGTGGCCTAGGTACTATGGCACCAAATCGTCGCAGCGACATCGCGCGCTTAGGTATCCGCGCGGTTATCGCAGGATCATTGTCTAACTTGATGAGTGCAACCATTGCTGGCCTTTTCATTGGCTTGACAGGCGCAGTTGTACTCGGTTAATTTACCTTTCACACCACGGCTTGCCCGTGGTGTCCTTTTTTCAAAAAACAATAATAAAAAAGCGAGGCTTTTATGTCGAATTTGCAATCTCTTGAATATGCCGCTCAATGGGCATTGTCATTGATGGATTTAACCAGTTTGAATGACGACGACACCGACGCGACCATCACCGCACTTTGCCATCAGGCAAATACACCAAAAGGTGCGCCTGCGGCTGTGTGTGTATATCCACAATTTGTCCCATTGGCCAAACAGACCCTTTTACAACTTGGCCTTGAGCATGTAAAAGTGGCAACCGTCACCAACTTCCCCCATGGCAATAGTGATGTTGCGCAAGCGGTTGCAGAAACAGCCAATGCCGTGCAAGCGGGGGCTGATGAAGTGGATGTTGTTTTTCCTTACCGCACTTTAATGGCGGGGGATGAAAAGTGCGGTTTTGTGTTGGTACAAGAGTGCAAAAAAGTGTGCGCTGATGCAGGCGTTAAATTGAAAGTTATCATTGAAACAGGGGAACTAAAAACACCTGAATTGATTAAAAAAGCCTCAGAAATTGCCATTCGTGCGGGTGCGGATTTTATCAAAACCTCCACAGGTAAAGTGAGCGTGAATGCGACGCCAGAGGCGGCAAAAGTGATGCTTAATACCATCAAAGAGATGGGTGTTGAGGACAGAGTGGGCTTTAAAGCCGCGGGTGGCGTGCGCACAAGTGAAGATGCGCAGCACTACTTACAGCTGGCGGCGGATATTTTAGGCGAGAAATGGCTGGACGCTTCACATTTCCGCTTTGGTGCATCAGGGCTATTGACAGCGCTGTTGCGAACTTTAGGCGTCGATTCGTTGTCTAAATCCGATAACTCATACTAATAGACAACGTCACTTGCGTTGTACTACGCTAGGAGAAAAATAATGAAAAGAGCATTTATCTTAATGATGGATTCCTTTGGAATCGGCGCGGCTGACGATGCTGAAAAATTCGGTGACGCAGGCGCGAACACATTGGGTCATATTGCACAACTTTGTGCCGAAGGTAAGGCGGACAATGAGCATCGCCAAGGGCCATTGAATTTGCCAAACCTAACCAAACTTGGTCTTGCGCTGGCGGCAAAAGAATCTGCTGGTAGCGTGCCTGCAGGCATGGATGCAAACAGCGAGATCATCGGTGGTTATGCTTACGCTAAAGAGATTTCTTCGGGCAAAGACACCCCATCAGGTCACTGGGAAATTGCGGGTGTGCCAGTGTTGTTTGAATGGGGCTATTTTAAAGATCACAAAAACAGCTTCCCGCAAGAGCTCTTGGATCGCATTGTTGAAAAATCGGGCATTCCAGGTTATTTGGGTAACTGTCACTCATCAGGCACCGTGATTTTAGATGAGCTTGGCGAAGAGCATATGAAAACAGGCAAACCGATTTTCTACACCTCGGCCGATTCTGTGTTCCAAATTGCCTGCCATGAAGAAACCTATGGTTTAGAAAAACTCTACGAATTGTGCCACATCGTGCGTGAAGAGCTGGAAGGCTATAACATTGGCCGTGTGATTGCGCGCCCATTTGTAGGCGATCGTGCAGGTAACTTCCAACGCACAGGTAACCGCCACGACTATTCGATTGAGCCACCTTCAGCCACTGTGTTGCAAAAGTTGGTAGACGAAAAAGGTGGCGATGTGGTGTCTATTGGTAAAATTGCAGACATCTATGCCCACACAGGGATTACCCGCAAAATCAAAGCCACTGGCATTGAAGAAATTTTCGATAAAACCGTGGCAGAAATCAAAGCCGCAGGGGATAACACCATCGTATTCCCTAACTTCGTGAACTTCGATTCAGACTATGGACACCGTCGTAACGTGGCAGGCTATGCACAAGCGCTTGAATACTTCGACTCACGCTTGCCAGAAGTGCTGAAACTGATTGAAGAGGGTGATTTGTTAATTATCACCGCTGACCATGGCTGTGACCCAACATGGCATGGCACCGATCATACCCGTGAGCATATACCTGTGTTGATGTACGGCAGCGATGTACCGCGCGAGTTTTTAGGCAAACGTGATACCTTCGCCGACATCGGGCAAACGTTAGCCAACTATTTTGACTTAAGCCCAATGGATTACGGCAAAACCATTATTGATTTTAAACAAGAAAAATAAGGATAGATTATGGCAACTCCACACATTAACGCTAAAGATGGCGCATTCGCAGACGTCGTATTAATGCCTGGCGACCCACTGCGCGCCAAATACATCGCAGAAACATTCTTAGAAAACCCAGAGCAAGTCACTAATGTGCGCAATATGCTCGGTTTCACAGGCACCTACAAAGGTCGCAAAGTGTCTGTCATGGGACACGGCATGGGCATTCCATCTTGCTCGATTTACGCCACTGAATTGGTGAAAGACTACGGCGTGAAAAAAATCATTCGTGTTGGTTCTTGCGGCGCGGTGAAGGAAGACGTGAAATTGCGTGACGTGGTGATCGGCATGGGGGCTTGCACTGACTCCAAAGTTAACCGCATCCGTTTTAAAGACAACGACTTTGCTGCGATTGCGGATTATTCTTTGGTGGAAAGTGCGGTACAGGCAGCACGCGCGCGCGGTGTGAACGTGCGTGTGGGCAACTTGTTCTCCGCCGACTTGTTCTATACCCCAGATGCTGAAATGTTTGACTATATGGAAAAATACGGCATTTTAGGGGTTGAAATGGAAGCCGCTGGCATCTACGGCGTGGCGGCTGAATACGGTGCAAAAGCCTTGACCATCTGCACCGTGTCTGACCACATTCGTACAGGCGAGCAAACCAGCGCCGAAGAGCGTCAATTAACCTTCAATGAAATGATTGAAATTGCGCTTGATGCGGTATTGTTAAACGACAAAGCCTAATGGCGCACAACCGACAAAGGCAGCCACGGCTGCCTTTTTCTTTGGGCTTTAACCGCACTTTTGGTATACTGTCGCGAATGTGAAAAAACCAAAGTGCGGTCAAGGATAGGAAATGAATTTTATCGGGAAAATTTTAGGTTTTATTTTGGGCTACCGTTATGGTGGCTTTTTCGGCGCGATTTTTGGTGTCATTTTGGGGCACATGGCGGACAAAAAACTCTATGAAATGGGGTCGGTCAGTTCAAGTATTTTTAGTCGCAAGTTAACGCGCCAGCAGTTATTTTTGCAAACCACTTTTGCAGTGATGGGGCACTTGAGTAAAGCGAAGGGGCGGGTGACGGAAGAAGATATCCAAATGGCGCAATCGCTGATGAGCCGCCTGAATCTAGATGCGAATGGGCGCAAAATGGCGCAAGAGGCGTTTAATCAAGGCAAACAGAGTGATTTTCCTGTACGCCAAGTGATCCGAGAGTTTCGCCAAAGCTGTGGGCAACGACCTGATTTGCTGCGGATGTTTTTGGACATTCAGATTCAAACCGCACTTTTAGATGGGCAAATTGAAACTGCCGAGCGCGAATTGCTGTTTGTTATCGCCCAAGAGTTAGGCTTAAGTCAGCTACAATTTGAACAAATGATGGCGATGATTTTTGCTGCGCAAAATTTTACCAGTGGTGGCTATCAGCAGCGTAGTCAAAGCCAAGGAGATTATGAGTATCAAGGGCAACGCGGTGGCTATACCAGCCAAAGCAGCCTACATTCCGCTTATCAAGTGTTAGGCGTGAGTGAAAATGATGATAAAACCACCGTCAAGCGTGCGTACCGCAAATTGATGAATGAATATCACCCCGATAAACTGGTGGCAAAAGGGCTGCCGCCTGAAATGATGGAAATTGCCAAAGAGAAGGCGCAAAAAATTCAAGCGGCATACGATATGATCTGCAAAGCCAATGGGTGGAAATAATGCCTTTGCGCGCGTGTCATTTATTACCCGCACTGTTGTGCGGGTTTATTTTGTGTCTGCTTATTTGGTCGGGCAGCGCACCCTACTCACGCGCAGTGTGGTATGCTGAAGCGATTCCGATTATTGCTGTGTTTGCTTTGTTAGTACTCACTTATGCTAAGTTTCAATTTAGCCAAACGGCCTATGTGTTGATGAGTGCTTGGCTGATTATGCACACTATTGGCGCACATTATACCTTTGAGCGAGTGCCGTTTGCGTGGGGCAGTGAATTGCTCAGCCCTTGGCTGGGGGAAGGACGCAACCATTTTGACCGTGTGGCGCATTTTGCGATTGGTTTGTATGCTTATCCTGTTGCGGAGCTACTACTGCGTAAGCGTGCATGCCACCGCACTTTAGCTATACTATTTGGGCTGTTTTTTATCATGAGCTTAGCGGCAAGCTATGAGCTGATTGAATGGCAGTATGCTGTGATCGCAGGTGGTGATGAAGGTGTGGCATTTTTAGGCAGCCAAGGGGACGAGTGGGACGCGCAAAAAGATATACTGGCTGACACACTTGGCGCACTGACCGCACTTTGCCTTTTTTGTGTGCAACACCGCAATGACTAATATTATTCTTGCTCCGATGCAAGGGGTGCTCGATCCGTTGATGCGAGAGTTGCTCACGCGCGTGAATGACTACGATTTATGCGTGTCGGAATTTGTACGAGTAGTTGACCAACGTTTGCCTGAAAAAGTGTTTTATCGCCTCTGCCCAGAGCTGTTGAACCAAGGACGCACAAAAGCGGGCACGCCCGTGAGGGTGCAATTGTTAGGACAATCACCCGATGTGTTGGCTGAAAACGCGGCACTGGCTATTGCGCTGGGCTCTCATGGTATTGATCTCAACTGCGGCTGCCCATCAAAAACGGTCAATGGCAGCTGTGGTGGCGCCAGTTTGCTCAAAGATCCAGAACTGATTTATCGCGCTACGCACGCACTACGTCAAGCAGCAGGTTCGGCGGTGGTGAGTGTGAAAGTGCGGTTAGGCTGGGCAAGCAGTGCGGAAGCTTTTGAGATTGCTGATGCTGTAGTGCAAGGTGGCGCAGATGAAATCGCCGTGCACGGGCGCACTAAGCTTGATGGCTATCGCGCGGAAAAAATTGACTGGGGAAAAATTGCTGAACTGGTGCAACGTTTACCCATTTCTGTGTTCGCCAATGGGGAGATTTGGAACGAGCAAGATGCAAAACGCTGTGCTCAGGTGACGCAGTGTTCAGGCTTGATGGTAGCACGCGGTGCATTAAGTTTGCCCAACTTATCGCGCGTAGTTAAACAGCAGGCTAACGCGATGACGTGGAGTGAGGTAGTGGCGCTGCTGTTGGAATACCTTGCGTTGGACGACGAACAGCAACGCGTGCTGTATCATATTGCGCGCATCAAGCAGTGGTTGCGTTTTTTAATGGTGCAATATGATGATGCGCATACACTGTTTGAGCGTATCAAACCGATTATGGATCGTACCGCACTTTGCGGTGCAGTAGCAGACTATGCCAAGGAGTATATTGATGGCACGATTTGATTGGGTCTTTTTTGACGCAGATGAAACGCTATTCTCATTTGATTCTTTCCGCGGGCTGCAACTGCTGCTGGCCGATTACGGTGTGGGATTTAATGCGCAGGATTTTGCGCAATACCAACAGCTCAATAAGCCACTCTGGGCGCAATATAATCAAGGGCAAATCACCGCCGCGCAGTTGCAAACTACGCGCTTTGCTGAGCTGGCTGCTAAATTGCGCGTCAGTGCCGAGGCGCTAAACCATCAATTTTTGCTTAAAATGGCGGAAATTTGCCAGCCGTTGCCTGGCGTTGTTGAGATGCTGGAGTGCTTGCGCGCCCACGATGTGAAACTTGGGATCATCACGAATGGTTTTACAGCATTGCAGCAGTTGCGCCTAGAACGCACGGGCTTAGCGCACCATTTTGCCTTTGTGGCGATTTCTGAACAAGTTGGGGTGGCAAAACCGCATAAGGGCATTTTTGATTATGCGCTGACACAAGCGGGCGTGCGTGATAAAAGTGCGGTTTTGATGGTGGGTGATAGCCTTGAAACGGATATTCAAGGTGCGATGAACGCAGGTCTGTCGTGTTGTTGGTTCAACCCCAAAGCGGTTCAAAATGAGGTATATCCGTTGACATTTGAGATTCGCGCGATGGATGAATTGGTGTCGATTGTGATGGACAAAAGTGCGGTTTGACCGCACTTTTTATCGAATGGTTAGATGCCATCTTCTTCGTCATCAGGGCGACTTTGTTTTTTCTTAGCTAATTCCTCGCTGAGTTTAACGATGCCGCGAGTGCCGCTTTCCACCGCCAAATCCACCAATTCTGGGAAGGATAAAGCGTCTTTTTCCATTGCACATTCAATGATCATTTGCAAGTTAGCCCCAGCAACCACCTCAACGGTGTTTAAACTGTGCGCGATAGTCGAGGCGGTGCGAAATGGTGTACCCCCTAAAATATCGCAGCAAAATAACACGCCATCATCACGTCCCATTTCATCAAGTGCAGTTTCAATTTCCTCTCTTAACTCCGCAGGGCTTTTGCTTTCGGTAAAATTCAAAAAAGCCACATTATCTTGTGGGCCAATAACTTGCTGCATTGCAGCCTGCAAGCCAGATCCAAATTGCCCGTGACCAAGCACAATCATACTAATCATGTTTGACTCCTGTAAACATCATCGGCTGGAAGCCCAGCCGATATTATCATTATAATACGCCTAAGAAACGTCCACCGATACCTAAAATCACTGTGAGAATAATTAAGCGTAGTGGCGACCAGCCACGTTTGACAAGGTAGTACATGAGCAAGGTGTACACCAATGGGAAGAATGCCGGCATCAGTTTGTCGATCACATCCTCTTGCACTTTTACTACCGCGTCCCCGGCGGTAATTTCAAGGGTCGTGTTAAAGCGGATGTAGGTTGCAACCAATGCACCAATTACGGTCATCCCTACCATAGAGGCGGCGTGACCCACTTTTTTGGTGTTAGCTTTGATAACTGGAATGGCAGCAACCCCCATGCGGTAAGAGTAGTGCGCCAAACCAAAACGCAAGGCAAAGTGTACAATGTTGAACACCACAAAGAAGAAAATGGCACCCATAATTGAGCCTTGCAATGCCAAACTTGCGCCAATACCACCACAAATTGGCAATAAGGTGAGCCAGAACATCGCATCCCCAATTCCACCAAGTGGCGCACCCACGGCGATTTTGGTCGATTGAATGGCATTCACATCTTGTTTTGAACGCTCCATTGCCAAAGCAATCCCCATAACAAAAGTCACCAAGAAGGGGTGTGTGTTGAAAAAGCCTAAGTGGCCTTTCATGGCACGGCTTAAGTCATTTTTGTTGGTATGGATTTTTTTCAACGCAGGAGAAAGACCATAAAGCCAACCAGCTGCCTGCATACGTTCATAGTTGAAAGACGCTTGCAACAACAGTGAACGCCATGCCATCACGTTAATATCATGTTTTGTCAGTTCAGCACCAATGGTTTGATCTTCATAGAAATTGTCATTTTGCAGTGCTTGTTGCTCGGTTGTTTTAGATTCCATCTTCAAACTCCTCTTTTTTCACAACAACAGGTTTTTCTGTGCCTTTGCGTGCATAGTCAATTAACGCCATAGCAGTGGCTGCGGTAGCAATCGCCAAGATGGGTAGTTTCAACCAGGCAGCTGCAACAAAACCTAAAATAAAATACGGAATATAGACATTTTTCATCATGATCTTCATTAGCACAGCAAATCCGATAGCTGGCATGATGCCACCAGCAACACCGAGACCATCGATCACTTGTTTTGGCAACATTTCGATGATTTTACCAGCATGATCGGCGCCGAAATAGACGGGTAAGAAAGCACAGAAGAAATAGAAAGTCCCCAACACCGCTAAGCCTAAGTAGTTAACCCAGTCAATGCCGCGCAAATTAGCCTCTTCTGCCATTTGGTCACAGCGAGACATCACTGCAGACATCACAGAGAACAGGAAAGTGATCCCCATTTGTACCGCGATGGCAAATGGTACGGCCACCCCTACGGCGACTTTCGGGTCGGTTTTTGTGGTGATAGAAAAGGCGGTGCCAACCACGGTACCGATGATCACATTTGGTGGTTGAGCGCCAGCCAATGGAGCTAAGCCCATCCATACTAACTCAAGAGTACCGCCAACAAGGATACCTGTTTGCAAATCGCCTAGCACCAAGCCGACAATCGGCCCAAGTACAACAGGGCGGTGAAAGTGGGTTAAGCCGTTATACAGGTCAAGCCCTGCAAAAAACGCCACTATACCGAGTATAATGGACTGCAGTAAACTAATTTCCATTCTATGCCCCCTTATTTATTGAGTAATTTGAACAGATCGTGAGATTCTTCTGTTGGTACGCCTTGCACATAGCATTCCACGCCGAGTGTTTTCAGTTTTTCAAACGCTTGAATGTCTTCTTGATCAACAGAAACCGTTTTATGGATTTGTTTTTTGCCTTCAGTGAAGTGCATATTGCCGACATTGATGCGCGTGATTGGCACTCCGCCTTCTACAAGTTTTAAAAAATCGGCAGGCTTTTTGCACACTAAAAGAATTTTTTGGCGATCAGCTGCTTTATGAATGTTATCGATCACTTTTTGCAGTGGCCAAAAACGTACAGCAATACCATCGGCAAGCACCATTTCCATTAAGTTTTGCTGCATTTCATCTTCCGCAACTTCATCATTTGCAACCAAGACTAAATTTGCGCCAGCAAAGCCAACCCACTGCACACCCACTTGGCCGTGGATCAATCTTTCATCAATACGACTTAGTACAATATTTGGCATATTTTTCTCCTTAGCATATAGCCTATGGGGGCTAACCCAAACGGTTTACTTACATCGTTGCGATTAAAAATGTGGTAACAATATTATGTAAACGTTTTCTATATGCGTAAAGCAACAAAGATGTGAAACAAGAGCTAGTTCACAAAATTTGTTTTTGGGATTAAACAATAAGAAAAGTGCGGTTTAGTTTTTCTCAGTGATAAAACTGGTGAGTTCGGCGTGGCGAGCAAGTAATTGCTGCCATTTGACACTGTCGATATGAAGGGCGAGCAAAAAGTTACCGTGCTCATCAATTTGCTCATGGGTGATGGCATTTTGTTGATAAAGCACGTGGCGCAGCTTGCCAGCGTGTACGGGCAAGGTTAATGATAGCGTGAGCATGGTATTTTTCAGCCACTGCGTCATTGCATCGACTAATAAGTCTAGCCCTAATCCCATCTGGGCCGAGATATACACCGCGCTTGGTCGACCTTGATCATCGTAGTCGATATGCGGCGTAACATTTTCGCATTGATCAATCTTGTTATACACCAATAGCTGTGGCACATCTTGTGCGCCAATTTCATCGAGCACGCCACACACTGCCTCAATATTTTCTTCACGGCGTTCATCACTGGCATCCAACACATGTAAGAGCAATGTGGCTTCGGTGGTTTCTTGTAAGGTCGATTTAAAGGCTTCCACCAAATCGTGTGGTAGGTGGCGGATAAAGCCCACCGTGTCAGCCAAAATCGTGGTGCCCACTTGCTCAAGCTCAAGTCGGCGCAATGTGGGGTCAAGGGTTGCGAACAATTGATCGGCGGCGTACACATCAGCGCGGGTGAGCGCATTAAATAAAGTGGATTTACCTGCATTGGTGTAGCCCACGATGGATACGGTTGGGATTTCTGCTTTTTGGCGTGTGCGACGATTTAAATGCCGTTGTGCGCTGACTTTAGCGAGCTTCGCTTGCAGTTGGCTTAACCGCACTTTGATTAGACGACGGTCGGTTTCCAGCTGGGTTTCACCTGGGCCACGTAACCCAACCCCCCCTTTTTGCCGCTCAAGGTGCGTCCAGCCGCGTACAAGACGGGTGGAAATATGTTTGAGTTGGGCGAGTTCCACCTGTAGTTTACCTTCGTGGGAGCGTGCACGCAGGGCAAAAATATCTAAAATTAAGGTTGTGCGGTCAATCACGCGGCAATCGCAGAGTTTTTCTAAATTGCGATTTTGTGCCGCACTAAGCACATGGTTGACTAACACCAAATCGGCACCGTGCGTTTTTACCGCTGCAGCAATTTCTTCCGCTTTGCCTAGACCGACAAAATATTTGGCTTGTGGCGTTGCGCGGCTTGTGGTGAGCACCTCCAGCACATCAACGCCAGCAGAATTTGCTAGCAGGCGGCACTCTTCAATGTTTTCAACATCTTTTTGCTGCGAAAAAAACACATGCACGAGAATGGCTTTCTCGTGTTCATGTACGCCTTTAGCCGCACTGACGGTAATATCAAAGGCGGTGTTAGCCTTTTGCGCCACTTCAGGCATTCAGCACAATGGCCTTAGCTGTTTTCAATGCTTTCGCTGCTGGCCACTGGGCTGGCATTACCACTGTGGTGTGAAATTGCACGAGCGGGCACAACGGTTGAGATCGCGTGTTTATACACCATTTGGCTAACCGTGTTTTTCAACAAAATCACGAACTGATCAAATGACTCAATTTGCCCTTGCAACTTGATGCCATTGACGAGATAAATTGAAACAGGAATGCGCTCACGACGTAGCGAGTTCAAATAAGGATCTTGTAAGGATTGTCCTTTTGCCATAATGAATTCCTTAATTGTTATAGGTTAGTTTCAAAAATAACATAATTATGTGAGAAATAAAGAAAACAAGTCTCCGCGCTCAATATAGCAATTTTCTTGACAAAAGTCATCAGGAAAGCGAAGGGAAATTATCACTTTGTGTTATTTTTTGCAAAACGCGATTTTTATTTTGTTCACCTTGCAGGCTGTCTAGCCAAGTGAGCGGGTGTTTCCAACCGCGCAGCCAAGTCATTTGCCGCTTAGCGAGCTGGCGCGTGGCGCAAATGCCACGATAACGCATTTCTTCCCAGTCATAATCACCGCGCAGATAGGCCCACATTTGACGATAGCCCACACAGCGCATAGAAGGGAGATCAAGGTGCAAATCACCGCGTGCATAGAGCGAGCGCACTTCTTGCTCAAAGCCGTGAGAGAGCATCATATCAAAGCGCTGCTCAATGCGCTGGTGCAAAATCTCGCGCTCCGCGGGCGCAATAGCAAACTGCACAATGTGATAGGGCAAATCATCGTCGAGCGTTTGCGACAGTTCTGTTAAGCTCTTGCCTGAAATATAATACACCTCCAATGCACGGTTGATCCGCTGTGGATCATTGGGGTGAATGCGTGCGGCGGAAATGGGATCAATTTTGGCTAATTCTTGGTGCAGATGCGCCCAGCCCTTTGCCTGCGCAACACGTTCGATTTCCAACCGCACTTTGCTATCGGCAGCGGGCAGTGGTGATAATCCTTCCAGCAAAGCGCGAAAATAAAGCATCGTGCCGCCCACCAGCAACGGGATTTTGCCTTGCGCGCAAATCTCTGCCATTTCACGCAGGGCATCAGCGCGAAAATCCGCGGCTGAGTAGCTTTCCGATGGGTCTTTAATATCAATTAAACGGTGTGGGGCAAGGGCTAGTTCTGCAGCACTCGGCTTTGCTGTGCCAATGTCCATGCCACGATAAATCAACGCGGAATCGACACTGATCAGCTCACAAGGCAACTGTTTACGCAGCTCAATGGCTAAGTTGGTTTTGCCCGAGGCGGTCGGCCCCATTAAAAAAATCGCAAGAGGCTTATTCATGTGCGCCTCGATAATGGCTTAAATCTAACGGCATTAAAAGTGCGGTCAAGGCCTTGTCGTCATAACGTTCAATCGTGATTAATGCTTGGCTGGCGTCTGCTAAGGAGGCCGTGTTGTGAGCAATGGGGCGACACAGCGCATCAATCATAGCCACTAAA
Organism: Spirabiliibacterium pneumoniae; assembly: GCF_014884995.1. Taxonomy (GTDB): domain Bacteria; phylum Pseudomonadota; class Gammaproteobacteria; order Enterobacterales; family Pasteurellaceae; genus Spirabiliibacterium; species Spirabiliibacterium pneumoniae. The sequence goes on along the minus strand of NZ_JABMII010000004.1, from coordinate 209,597 downwards.
CTGTTGTGTTGCGTGGACAGCGCACTGAGCACACAGGCTTGCAAGTTTTGCTGGCGCAGCTGTCGCGGTACGGCAGCAAAGGTCAGGCGGTGTTGCGCGCCTTGTGAGTACACACTCACCTCAAATCCTAGCGTATGAAACCATTCTGCTTGTGCTTGCCAATGGGCAAATTGCTGAGCGTCTAACTTAAGTGCGAGGGGAATCAGCAAGGCGTGTTTATCCACGTTTTGGCGCAGCTCAAGAGACAGTGCGCACTGCGCTAATTTTTGAGCCTGACAGACAAAAATGTGCTGTTGGCGTTGCAGTAAAATTAACTGGCTGTCAGTGAGCAGTGTCAACAAGCGCAGATGGCGGCTGGGCGGTTGTTCGACCGCACTTTGTGTTTCCAGTGAAGTGGCTAGCGCATTTTGTTGTTTGCCCGAGGTACAAACAGGCGTGCTGGCGTAATGTTCTTGTGGCTCGTGTGCACTGTCTGTTGCCAGCAGCTGGCGATAGCTCTCACGCCACGCTTTTGGCACACTGGGCTTATTGGGGGTGTAAGGCGTGCCGAGATGGCGCGAAGCAAAACTATTTTCACCCGCAGCCGCGCGATTAGGCGTGTGGCTTGGTGTATCCAATGGCAGTTGTTCTGCTTGGCTGAGCGCGTCTTTAACCCCTTGATAAATAAAATCATGCACTAAGCGCGCTTGATGAAACCGCACTTCGTGTTTGGCGGGGTGTACATTCACATCCACCAAACTCGGATCGAGATCCAAAAACAGCACAAAAGCGGGGTAGAGCTGAGTGTCGAGCTGTTCGCCGTAGGCTTGGCGAATGGCGTGCAAAAGGGTTTTATCACGCATCATGCGACCGTTGACATAGCTGTAATTGAGATCATTTTGATGGCGTAAAAATTGCGTGTCTGCCACCCAGCCATAAAGGTGTAAGCCGTCATGTTGCCAGTTAATTTCTAGCGCGTGCTGCACAAAATCCGCACCGCAAATTTGGCTGAGGCGTTTGCGTTTTTGGGCGTCGGTTTGCGCTTTGGGGTATTGCCGCACCACTTTGCCGTTGTGGGTTAGCGTAAAGGCGGTGGTGTTTTTCACTAACGCAATGCGTCGGATAACTTCATCAATATGACTAAATTCGGTTTTCTCGGTGCGCATAAATTTGCGCCGTGCGGGCGTGTTGTAAAACAGTGTTGCCACCTCCACCGTGCTGCCGACAGGGTGCGCGGCGGGCTTGAGGGTGGCGAGCATATCGCGCCCTTCCACATACACTTGCCATGCGGCATTTTGCTCGGCGGTGCGTGAGGTGAGTGTCAGGCGCGACACTGAACTGATGCTTGCCAGCGCCTCGCCCCGAAAGCCAAAACTTAAAATATGTTCAAGATCATCAAGGTCGCTGATTTTGCTGGTGGCGTGGCGCGCGAGCGCAAGGGCTAACTCATCTTTGGCGATGCCCACGCCATTATCGCGCACCCGAATTAATTGCGCGCCGCCGCGTTCAATGTCGATAACAATCTCACTTGCGCCAGCATCAAGGCTATTTTCCACCAGCTCTTTCACCACAGACGCAGGGCGCTCCACCACTTCGCCTGCGGCGATTTGGTTGGTCAATTGTGGTGGCAGGATTTGAATCGGCATCTTATTTCAACTTAATTTTTTGCCCAACGCGCACGTTGTCATCTTTCAGCCCATTTAAGCGGCGCAACTCGCGCAATTTAATATTGTATTTAATCGAAATCAGCCCCAAACTTTCCCCTGGCTTGACAACATGCATGCTCGGCGTATCATCGCTGGCGACATTTTTGCTGCGGGTGCTGACCGCACTTTTATAATTGGCGGCCTCACCACTGGTGTTGTAGTAATCAATTAAGCCTTGATAAATGGCATTGGCAATCTTGCGGCGGTGCGCGGTGGTGGACAGCAGCTGTTCCTCGCGGGCATTGGATAAAAAGCCCGTTTCCACCAACACGGAAGGAATATCTGGCGAGCGTAACACCCCAAGGCTGGCGTGTTGCGGACGGTTTTTACTCAAACTCGCCACCCGCCCAATACGGCGCAAAATTGACTGCCCCAATTGGTAGCCCGCCCGTTGTGAATGTCCAAATTGCAAGTCTAACACGGTTTGGTTGAGGTATTTTTCATCGTGCGAGGCCAACACATTGCCCGCGCCGCCGAGCAGTTCGGATTGCTTTTCGTGATCTTCAAGCCAGCGCCCCATCTCACTGTTAGCACGCTTGTTCGACAGCACCCACACCGACGCCCCTTGGAAGCTCGCTAACACGTTGGAATCAGCATGGATAGAAATAAGATAATTGGCTTTATTTTTGCGTGCAATTTCTGAACGCTCAGGCACAGAAATATAATAATCACCTCGGCGCGTGAGCACACTGCGAAAACGTGGGTCAGCGTCCAGCATGGCTTTCAGTTCTTTGGCAATTTGCAAGGTAACATTTTTCTCGCGCACTTGTAAATTGGCGCCTGTTGCCCCTGGGTCTTTGCCGCCGTGGCCTGCATCAATGGCGATGGTCAGCACACTTGAACGGCGCATTGGTGGCACGGGAGCAGCTTTCGCAACGGGTTTGCTTTGGCTGACTTGCTTGGCGGTGCTGACCGCACTTTGGCTTTTTGCGCCAGCACTTTTCGGCACGCTGACGGTCACCGTTTTGCCTTTTTGCGCAAATTTGACCGTACTTTGACCTTCAAGTTCTAACACCACTCGCAAGGTCGTGCTGCGTGGGGATTGGCTGGTGCGCACTTTTTTTACTGCACCACTGCCACGCACAGGGAGCAGTGAGTTATTGTCTAATTGGCTATTTTGAAAATCAATCACCAAACGCTCAGGGTTATGTAGCGCAAAATAACTGAATTTACTCGGCAGCGAAAATGAGAATTGCACCTGTGTATTAGTATTATTTTCTGCCACCTTGACAGCATTTAGCGTGCCAGCAAACGCTGAAACACAAAGCAAAAAAAACAGCGCCACCGCACTCAAAACGCGAGCCAATTTGCTCATCACAGCCAGTTCCCCTCAGTTGATGTTTAAACTGCTTATTGTGCGAAAATTTGCGCCAATTGGCAAATGATTTGTGCGCCGAGTGGGGTTTTCGGTGTAAAGCTCAACGCCCTTCCTGCTGCTTGATAGGCAATATCTAGCACAATATCTGGCGGCTTAATAAAGCCCTCGCCTTTTTCTGCCCACTCAAGCAAACACAGCGCCTGGCTTTCAAAATAGTCCCGAATGCCCATGAATTCTAACTCTTCAGGGTCAGCCAAGCGGTAGAGATCGAAATGAAACACCGCCATAGGAGAAAGATGATACTCTTCCACCAATGTGTAGGTTGGGCTTTTTACATTACCCTGATGACCTAAAGCTTGCACCACGCCACGGCTAAATGTCGTCTTGCCCGCACCCAAATCACCGTTTAAATACACACAAAGTGCGGTATTTTGCGCCTGAATAGCGTGAGCAAAAGCCTGCGCCACATTCAAAAGTGCGGTTTCATCTTCACATGGTTTAGTCCACCCCTGCATCATTAATCCTCTAACATCAAACAATGCCGCTATCTTAGGGTGGTTATGACAAGATTACAACTGCATAGTACTAAATTACAGTGATTCGATAAGCCGTTGTGTTTTAGTTTGAATCTCATCTAGAGTATCGCCTGCTTTGAAAATATTCCCACCGATACCAAGTGCACACGCGCCACTTTGCATAAAGGCTTTACTATTTTCTGCATTAACACCGCCGACGGGGATGAGTTTTGTATTTTTAGGAAAAACACTTTTCCATGCTTTGATAACGAAAGGTGAAATCATTTCAGATGGAAAAAGTTTCAAACCATCAGCACCGTATTTTAGTGCAGTGAAACCCTCAGATGGTGTTATTACGCCTGGCAGCCATAGCATTCCTAATTGTTTGGTTTTGAGCCCAACGTCAATATCCAAATTAGGGGCGATAACAATTTCTGCGTCAATTTCGTGCAACGCAATAACATCTTTGACCGACAGAACAGTGCCAGCTCCAATAATAGCTTTTTCTTTGAAATGATTTTTAAGTAACTTGATACTTTCAAAAGGTGAAGGTGAATTGAGTGGCACTTCAATAATTCTAATGCCAGCTTGATAGAGTAAATTACCGACATCAATACACTCTTGGGGAGTCACGCCTCGCAGTATAGCAATAATTGGGCAAGTGCTAAGGCAAAGTTCAAATTTGTTCTGCATAATGTCATCCTTTGTATTGGTTAAAGATGGATAATGTGCCTTGAATAACGGTATTATCTGGTACTATCCTAAAGTGAAATCCAAGATAATCCAGTGCGCTGGCGTAGGCTCGTGGTAATTTACCATTACCCATGATCCAAATAGTGTCATCTTGATAAGATGATGCGCCGATTTCTGCGCCAATAAGAACGCCACTTAAAAAGCTCATGGCATGTTCCTGTGGCAGATCACCACATAAGACTTTGGTGCGAGATAAAAAAATATGATTAAGCAATTCACCGCCATGTTTAGATTCGAAACCTTTTTGGGCTCCTTGCTTGAACCATACTGATTGGCTATCAACGCTACCCTTAAATGCACCTAATATAGTTGATTGGCAAAGAGCGTGAAACATCTCTCCGGTTAAAAAGGATTTAAAATCTACCATTTTTGCATTTTTTATGGTGGCAACTTTAGAGTGAGTGCCCGTGATAATCATTGAAGCATCGGTTAAGTTTAATGCACTGATGGCACCAATAATTTCAGTTTCTTCCCCGCGGATAACATCAGGTGATTTTTCTGTTTTGTTTACACCAGGAATGAGCAAGATTTTGGCGTTTTGGCTATTTGGTACTTCAAGCATATTTTTTGCAAGTGTGCTGGCATCGCAAGGAAGTGATGTGTAAGGTGTTTCAAGCCAGCCATTTTTAGAGCCAATCATTCCAGACATCACAATAGGCAATTCAGCGCTATAGCCTTGTAGCTGGGTGATGTGTGTAAAAAGCACAGTTTCGAAGTTTGGAGAGGCTTTCAAAATGCCTTCATCTGTTGACACACTATCAATAATATCACCTTGTGGCCCTATTATTCTTGCACGAAATGAAGATGTTCCCCAATCTACGGCAATCAGATGAGCGTGATTTGATGGTTTTTGTTCTAGCATGATTAAACTCCCTTATTCACTGAAAATTTAGAAACCAAATAGTTATAGATTACTTTGATAACAGGGAAGAAAATAGTAAGCATAGCAATTGAAAACAGTGTGGCGGTGATCGGTCTTGTGTAGAGAAATTCAACACTGCCATTATGGAGTGCGAGTGCGCGTCTGAAATTGGATTCAGCCATAGGCCCCATAATCATAGCTAACACAATGGGTGATACTGGGAAGTCACGCATTCTTAACACATAACCGACAATGCCTGCTGTGAGCATGATGCTGATATCAAATACAGAGTTATTAATTGCAAAAGTACCTACCAAGCATAAACACAGAATAATAGGAATTAGATAAGATTTAGGCATGGACAACACTTTGACTAAGTATTTGAGTGTGGATAATCCAATGACCAATAATGCAATGTAGCAAATAAACATTCCCGCAAATAATGTGAATACCATGCCACTATGTTCTTTAAATAAAAGTGGGCCAGGTTGAAGTCCTTGTAATGTCAGTGCACCCAACATTACTGCAGTGACCGCATCACCTGGAATGCCTAAACTCAGCATAGGTAACATTGCGCCACCTGTGCAACCGTTTGAGCCAGCTTCAGCAGCGGCTACGCCTTCAATTCGCCCTGTACCAAAATGCGCCTTATGTTTTGAAAAGCGTTTGGCCTCATTGTACGACACAAAAGCAGCAATATCTGCGCCAGCCCCTGGCACCGAACCTATGCAACTACCAATAAAACCAGAGCGAATCATCAGTAGAAACTGATCTTTAATTTCTTTTAGTTTTGGTATAACACTAGGAATTTGAATATGATTGCGTTCAACTTCATTAGGCTCAGAAATGGATTTGAATGCCTCCGAGCCAGCAAATAAACCGATCATAACAGGGATGAAAGGAATGATCATAAGCTCTTGATTGCCAAAAGTGAAGCGGGGGTATCCTGTCATAGGATCTAGTCCTATTGTTGCAATTAGCAAGCCAATAAAGCCTGTGATGAGCCCTTTTAATAATGACTTGCCTGAAATGCTAATAATGATGCTTAAACCAAAAATGGCAAGTGCGAAATTTTCTGGCGCTGAGAATTCAAGCGCAAATTTTGCCAGTAATGGTGCTAAGAAAACTAACATTAAAACACTAACAATCCCACCAATAACGGATCCAATGGTAGCAAAACCTAGGGCTAAGCCCGCTTTACCTTTGCGTGTAAGTTGATAACCATCAAGTGCGGTTGCGGCAGCAGCAGGCGTACCAGGGATGTTTAATAAAACAGCAGTAATGGAGCCACCGTAAATACCTCCGAAAAAAACACCACTTATCATTAAAAGTGCTGAAACAGAGTCCATACCAAAGGTAAAGGGTAATAAAATGGCAACACCCATAGTGGCTGTTAAGCCAGGCAATACACCCAAGACAAGGCCAATACACACACCCATAAGCCCTAAAAATATTGCCATGGGTTGAGTAAACAAGCTATAAAATCCTGCAAGTAATAATTCTAAGTTTTCCATATGATTTCTCCTTCAATATTATTCAAAAATAATACCCAGTGGGAGTGGAACGTTGAGTAGTAATTGAAAGACGATATATATTAAGATTGTTATTCCCAATGCAGTTAAAATGATGTTTTTTTTGCTCTTGATGCCTAGCAGCAGCATTAACACACATGAAAATAAAAATGAAGCTAGATAAAACCCAATTATTGGAATGAGATAAATAGTTAATATATTAAAAATAATTGCAATAATCGCGCGTTTGATATTGAGTGGTAATGAGCTAATGGGTTCTGTTAAACTTGGTTTAAACAAGGTTTTGCCTATACCAATGAGACAAAGTAGCGCAAGTGCGGTTGCATAAAACAGTGGAAAGCGAGCTGCGCCAATATCATTTGCCATCGTGAAATCAGGAAAAGTATTAGCATAATACAGAGCAAAAGAAGCGACAGCGAGGAAGAAGATATAAATTGATAATATGATGTAATCAATTATTTTTTTATGGTTTTCCATAATTAACCTCAAGCGAGTAAATGGGTGCTAACTAAGGTTAGCACCTGAAATTAATTATTTAGCCATGCCTAATTTGGTCATAATGTCATGGAAAAAGGCATTATCGTGCTCAATCACTTTTTCAAATTCTTCTGAGTTTAGATATGCAGGTGTCAGATTCATTTTTTCGAGTGATTGGTTGAAAGCCTCATTTTGACTCACTTTTAGAGCTACTTCACTGAGCTTATTTACGATATCATCAGGTGTTTTTTTGGGGACAACAATACCTCGCCATGTTGCAATAGAAAGATCAACACCTAATTCTTTAAGTGTTGGAACATCTGGGAATTTTTCTGAGCGTTTATCTGCCATTATTGCAAGAATACGCACGGTATTATTTTGAACATGTGTGATCACTTCTGCAGGACTCACGGTCACGGCTTCAATATGTCCACCTAAAAGTGCGGTTACAGCTGGGTTTGCACCACCATACGGAATATGTGTAAATTTTGCCCCTGTTTTTTCACTTAATGCCTCGGCAGCAATATGCCAAATGGCACCTGTACCCGAATTACCAATGCGAATTTTGCCTGGATTATTTTGGGCATAATCAATGAATTCTTGGAAGGTATTCCATTGTGAGTCAGATTTAACTGAAATAGCAGAAGGTTCTGCATTTAAACGCGCAATAGGTTTGAAATCACTGGCTTTCCAATTAACTAATCCTAAATTTGGTAGCATAGTTAATTCAACAGTACCCGTACCAATTTTGTAACCATTTGGGCGAGCCATCACGATCTCTGTTAAACCTACAGCACCACCACCGCCAGCTTTGTTTACAACGCCCATATTGTGCGGTAGATACTGATTTGCAGTATCAACAAATGCGCGAGTAACAAGATCAGTTCCACCGCCTGCAGAGTAGGGCACAATCACCTCAATATTACGTGTCGGATAATCTGCCGCCTGAGAGACAGTCGTAGCGGCAAGGCAAGAAACACCGATGATGCTGATAAGCCGAGTTAATTTTTTCATATAAGTCTCCTAATAAAATATGACATTTTGAGAAAAGATTAAGGCATATATTGCCCACCATTAACATTGATAATTTGTCCTGTTATATAACCAGCGGCTTGATGTGATGCCAAAAATGCAAAAGCGGGGGCCATTTCTTCGGCTGTGCCAAATCGACCAAGAGGAATAGTTTTGTTTATAGCTTCACGTGTTGCCTGATCTTTATCTGCATGAAAATCAGTATCAACAGTGCCTGGTGAAACAAGATTGCAGCGAATACCATCTTTAGCATAGGCCATCGCCCATGATTTTGTGATGGTATGTAGCCAGCCTTTAGATGCTGCATATAACGAGGCGCCAGGTCCGCCACCCATATAAGCTGCAAAAGATCCAACATTAATTACCGAACTAGTCCAATTCGCTTGTTTAGCTGATTCAAGTAAATGAGGAAGGGCGTATTTGGTCATATATTGTGCAGATGCTACATTAAGGTTAAAAACGGCTTCAAGAAATTGTTCATCAATTTCGGGTAGTTGTTTTCGCCCAACTAGTCCGCCAACATTGTTGATAAGAATATCTATACCGTCATGCTCACTAACAAATTCATTGACTAGTTTTTTGCATTCAGACTCCTCACTTAAATCAGCACAATAATAAGCTGCTTTTCCCCCTGCTTGCGACATTTGTGACAGTAAATTATCAAGATCTTTAGGTGGTCGCCTTGATGTTATGGCAACCGTTGCACCGAGTGAAGCAAAAAGCTGCGCGACAGCAAGACCGATTCCAGCAGATGAGCCGGTTACGATGACTTTTTTATTGCGTAAATCACTTAACATATACTCTCCTTATTTTTTGTAGCGAATATCATAAATTTTCAATTTTGTTTGAAATGGTCTGTGCAGTGTTTTTTAGTACAGCAACTAGCTCATGCATTCTTTCGTTAGGCATATAAACACTGATACTCGCAACAGAAATAGCAGCAATTATTTGTCCATATTTGTTGCGTATTGGCACAGCCACACAGCGTAAAATCTCGCAGTTATCCTCCAAATCAAAAGAAAAATCACCTTTACGATACTCACTCATCCGTTTTTTCAGCTCTTCGTGTTTGTCTGTTGCCGCGTAGTGAGTAATTAAGCGATTTATCTCTGTTATTGGCAAATCAAGCATCAGAGATTTACCTATACCAGTGATGACTAAAGGCAGTCGATCACCTATTCTTGAACGCATTTCTATCTGGCGAGATCCTGAAATTTTGTCTAAATAAAAAATATAATCGCCTTCACGAATGCCTAAGTGGACAGTATCTTTTGTTAGCCTTGCCAGCTCTTCCAAATAAGGATGTGCAATGGCTTTGAGTGGCATTTGCTCCTGTGCAATAATGCCTAGTCTAATAATACTGGTGCCCAATACATAACCAATGCCAGCAACATGACGAATATAATTTTTAGTTTCTAATGATTTTAGTGTTCTATGCACAGTGGTTTTAGGCATATCTAATGCTTTTTGGATATCAGTTAGTGTTCTGTATCCAACAGAGATAGCTTCAAGTACATCGATGCTTTTCAAAATACTTTTAGTTTCATTCATATTTCATCCTTATCCGCAATTACTTTAACGCAATAAATACTCAATTTATGTGATCAATGCCATAGTTTCATAATGTAAAATAAGTATTCCATATTGTGGGATTTTTATAGCCAACTCGTAAATGATAGTGGGCATAAACCGCACTTTTAGAACAAATAGACGTCTATTTAACAACTTGTGAATTAACTCACAGAATGGGAGGAATTTTTTCGATATACTAAATTCAATTTTCGTATTTCGACATAAAAAGGAGAGCGTATGAAAATGTCTAAGTTATCTTTGGTGGCGGCATCATTACTGATTGCGGGGGTGTTTACGGCAACGGCACAGGCTAAGGGGCGTCTGGTGGTGTATTGTAGTGCAACCAATGCAATGTGCGAAAGCGAAGTACAAGCGTTTTCTAAAAAATACGATGTGAAAACCTCGTTTATCCGTAATGGCTCAGGTAGCACATTCGCTAAAATTGAGGCAGAAAAAAACAATCCGCAAGCAGACGTTTGGTATGGCGGTACGTTTGACCCACAATCGCAAGCAGGTGAATTAGGGTTGTTGGAAGCGTATCAATCACCTAATTTAAAAGAAATTGATGAAAAATTCCGTGATCCTGGTAAGGTAAAAGGTAACCTTTCATCAGCTATTTACATCGGGATTTTGGGCTTTGGGGTGAACACCGAGCGGCTAAAAAAACTGGGCATTAATGAAGTGCCAAAATGTTGGAAAGATTTGCTTGATCCGCGCTTAAAAGGGGAAATTCAAATTGCTGACCCGCAAAGTTCAGGTACAGCCTATACTGCAATTGCAACCTTTGTCCAGTTGTGGGACGAAGGAAAAGCGTTCCAATATTTCAAAGACTTAGACAAAAATATTTCACAATATACGAAATCGGGCATTACCCCTGCGCGCAATGCCGCGCGCGGTGAAAGTGCGGTCGGGATAGGCTTTTTGCACGACTATGCGCTTGAGAAAGAAAAAGGCGCGCCATTGGAGCTGATTGCACCATGTGAAGGTACAGGCTATGAGCTTGGTGGGGTGAGCATTTTGAAAGGTGCGCGTAATTTAGACAATGCAAAATTATTTGTGGATTGGGCCTTGTCAAAAGAAGGGCAAGAAGTGGCGTGGAAATCAGGGCAATCTCACCAAACCTTAACGAATACCACGGCAGAGCAATCACCAAGTGCGATAGATCCTAATAAATTGAAATTGGTGAACTACGATTTTGAGAAATATGGCTCAACTGAGATGCGTAAGGCATTGATCAATAAATGGGTTGAGGAAGTGAAGTTGTCTAAATAATATGTGAAGATAGAGGGAATGGTGCTGCGCCATTCCCTTTTTATTTTTAATGTTTGAGGTTTTATGAAATTGATAACAACAATGGCGAACAAACCGCACTTTTGGGTGTTGATTTGCTTTTTAGGGTTTGTTTGCCTGCCATCAATGGCGTTGGATTATGGGCTGATTGACTCGACTTTAGATGAGATGGTTGAGGCGATGGGTTGGTATAGTGTCAACCTAAGTTGGCTGTGGTTTTCGCCAGTGTTGCTCTTTTTATTTTTGCCGATGCTAGGTGTGGGAAGTCGCGCGCAGGCGATATTGTCGTTGGGATTGGTGTGCGCAACCGCACTTTTGGTTTTTATTAGTGCCATTATGTATAAAGTTAGCCTGGGGTATTCGGTGATTGTGCTGTTTATGGCGCTCACCGCGATCGCCACGCTCTCTTTAGCTAAATTAAAAGTGATGCAAGGGGATAAATTTATTATCGCCTCGCTGTTGGCGATCATCTTGCTGATCTTTTTCTTTATTGTTTATCCGACGGTAGCGATTTTCATCTCCATGTTTTACGACGGCGATGAGTTTGTTCCTAGCCAAGTGCTGCATATTTTAAGTCAAAACTATATCATTAGGGTGATCACCAACTCATTGTTGCTCTCAGGCTTTGTGGGGCTGATGTCTACCGTGTTTGGGCTGGCATTTGCGCTTTACACCACACGCATTGCGAAACGTACGGCTTTTATTGGTAAGATCTTTTCTATTTTGCCGATCGTGACACCGCCATTTGTGGTCGGCCTTGGGGTAACGTTAATGCTTGGGCGCTCAGGGTATGTGACGGATTTTCTCTACACTCACTTTGGGTTTACGAATACCAATTGGCTTTACGGTTTTAACGGGATTGCGATTGCACAAATTTTGGCGTTCACGCCGCTGGCGTTTATGATTTTAGATGGTGCGTTGAAATCCATTCATCCGTCGATTGAAGAAGCCTCTTACACATTGCGCGCTAATCGCTATCAAACCTTTTTCCAAATTATTTTTCCACTGTTGCGCCCAGCGTTGGCCAATGCGTTTTTGTTGGTGTTTATCCAATCATTGGCGGATTTTTCCAACCCTTTAGTGCTTGGTGGCAGCTTCGATGTGATCGCGACCCAAATCTATTTCTACATTGCTGGTTCGCAGCTTGATTATGCCTCGGCGAGTACCTTAGGCACCCTGTTGTTGATTTTCTCGCTCGGGATTTTTATCGTGCAGTATATTTGGATCGGCAACCGCTCTTATGTCACGGTGTCAGGGAAGTCTTACCGTGGCGATGTGCAAGATTTACCCGCAGGCTTGAAAAATCTTATCATTGGATTGTTAGCATTTTGGATTGTTTTTAACCTTGTGCTCTATGGCAGCATTTTCTACGGGAGTTTCACCGTCAACTGGGGCGTGGACTACACCTTAACCACACGCAATTATGTGGAAATGTTCGGGCAAGGTTTCAGCGAAGGCGCGTGGCCATCACTTATCAATACTATTATTTATGCGGGCATTGCCGCGCCTCTGACCGCACTTTTTGGGTTATTGATTGCTTATATTGTGGTGCGCAAAGAGTTTCAAGGCAAAAAAACGCTCGAGTTTTTAACCATGTTGTGCTTTGCGGTGCCAGGAACAGTGGCAGGGGTGTCCTATATCTTGGCGTTTAATAATGCCCCGATGTACATCACTGGCACGGGCATTATCATCATTATTTCTATGGTGATGCGTGATTTGCCAATTGGGATGCGTGCGGCTATTGCAGGGTTGGGGCAACTTGATAAGTCACTGGATGAGGCCTCCCTTTCCCTTAAAGGCAGTTCGTTTAAAACGATTATCTATATTGTCTTCCCGCTGCTGAAGCCTGCGTTGCTGTCAGCGTTGGTCACCAGCTTTGTGCGTGCGATGACCACGGTCAGCGCGATTATTTTCTTGGTTACCGCCGATACGCGTGTGGCAACAGCGTACATTTTAAATCGCGTGGAAGATGGCGAATACGGCACGGCCATTGCCTATGGCTCAGTATTAATTGTGGTGATGATGTCGATTATCTTATTGTTCGACTGGGCAATTGGGGATACTCGCATTTCGCGTTCTCGAGCAAAAATGACAAACGAATAGGAACGACTAATGACAACACATAATGAAGATTTTTTAGTATTAAAAAATGTCACGAAATCCTTTGGCAAATCGGTGGTGATTGATAATCTCAATTTACGCATTAAACGTGGCACCATGACGACTTTGCTCGGGCCGTCAGGCTGTGGCAAAACCACCATTTTGCGCCTAGTGGCAGGGCTTGAAAGCCCAACATCGGGGCAAATTTTTATTGATGGCGAAGATGTGACTAAATCATCTATTCAAAATCGCGATATTTGCATTGTGTTTCAATCTTATGCGCTGTTCCCGCATATGTCGATCGCTGATAACGTTGGGTACGGTTTGAAAATGTTGAATGTGAGTAGTAAAGAGCGCAAGCAGCGCATTGAAGAGGCACTCGCATTAGTGGATTTAGAAGGCTTCGGTGATCGCTATGTGGATCAGATCTCTGGCGGGCAACAACAGCGTGTCGCATTGGCTCGCGCCTTAGTGTTGAAACCTAAAGTATTGTTGTTTGACGAGCCATTGTCTAACCTTGATGCAAATTTGCGCCGCTCAATGCGTGAGAAAATTCGTGAATTGCAACAACAGCTCAACATCACTTCGCTGTATGTCACCCATGATCAAACGGAAGCGTTTGCCGTGTCTGATGAGGTGATTGTGATGCACAAAGGGCACATTATGCAAAAAGCAAGTGCCAAAGAGCTTTATCTTCGCCCTAATTCCCTGTTTTTAGCTAATTTTATGGGCGAGTCGACGATCTATCCTGCCACGTTGAATGATGGGCGCGTTGCCATTAATGACTATGAATTTGACTTCCCCGATTATGCCAACTTTGCGGTGAAAGACGGTGAGTGTATGCTGGGTATTCGTCCAGAAGCTGTATTTTTAAAGCAAGAAGGGTTGCCGTCAGCGCGTTGTGAAATCAAAAGTGCGGTTTACATGGGCAATCACTGGGAGGTAATTGCACTGTGGCAGGGAAAATCGCTTTTAGTGAATACTCGCCCTGAAGATTTTCATGCTGAGCAAAAAGTGGCGTATGTTACGCTATCTATGCGGGGTGTTTTCCTGTTACCAAATGAAACACAATAAGCAAAGTGCGGTAAAAAATACCTCTTTTGATGGATAAAATTTGATATTGATTTAAATTTGACTGATAATAGTTAGTATTTACAGTCGTTCTATTTTTAACCCGAGGAGAATCACATGTTGAAATTAAAAACACTAACCGTTGCTATTTGTGCAGGGCTTGCCATTGGCACAGCAACACTCAGTGCAAATGCTGCTGATTTAACGGCTGCACAGGTGAAACAAGCGCAGTCATTTTTAAACACTTATGCCCAGATTGCAGATCTTGCTTATGCCGATAGTTTGAAAGACGCCAAAAAATTGCAACAAGCGATTGACGCCTTTGTGAAAAATCCGACAGAAGAGACATTAAAACAAGCAAAACAAGCCTGGCTTGATTCTCGTGAATCTTATGGTCAATCTGAAGTATTCCGCCTTTCTCAAGGGCCAATTGATGCCGAAGAAGGCTGGGTAGAAGAAAAATACGGTAACAAAGAAGAGCAAATCAATGCGTGGCCACTGGATGAAAATATGATTGACTACACCGTGGATGCGGAAGGTAAGAAAACCAGCGGTAATATCATTGATTCAAAAGGAAAATTTAATCCAGGTGGGGAAAATCCAACCGATGTCAATGTGGATAAAATTACCCCTGAAGTGATTACTGAGCTTAACCAAAATGGTGGTGAAGCTAACGTGGCTTCAGGGTATCACGCCATTGAATTTTTATTGTGGGGTCAAGATCAAGACTATAATAACTTCATTGAAGATAAAGTCACACACGGCGCGATGACCGCTGGCCAACGCCCATTAACTGACTTCACCACCGATAAATTTGCACAACGTCGCCTTGACTACCTCAAAGCAACAACCGACAAGTTAGTGAATGATTTAGAAGTGGTTTACAGTGCATGGACGCCAGACGGCGAATATCGTCAAGCGTTGCTTGGTAAACTAGCAGGCGACAAAGCAAAAGAAAATATTCCTGAAGCAGATGCGCTGAAAGACATTTTCATTGGTATGGGGATGTTTATCAAATCTGAGTTGGCGAATGAGCGTATTGCGGTTGCGGTGTTGACACCAAGTGAAGAAGATGAGCATTCTTGTTTCTCTGACAACACACACCGTGACATTGCACAAAACTTCTTAGGCTTTGAAAACGTGTTGCTAGGTCAATACAACGGTAAAAAAATTGGTGAAGCCCCAATTGATGCGTTGAATGCCCAAGATAAAGCCGAAATTGAAAAAATGTTGAAGAGCATTAATGGTCGTATCGCAAAAATTGATCATTTAGCGAAAACAACAATGCACTTTGACTATCAAATTCACCCAGAAAATAAAGCTGAAGCGCAAAATATCGTTAGCTTGAAAAATGAATTGCGTCGCCTTGGCGATAAAATGGTGATGGTGGCGAAAACCTATGGTGTTAGCTTGACCACAGATGATGTCACCGATAGTGAAGAAAATCACGATTACGAAAAATAATCTGCTAAAATTGGCGGCCTTGGTCGCCAATTTTTAACACTGGGTTATTATGCAATTGAGCAAATCATGTCACATTGCACCTTGGCTTGTAGGTGCAGTGTGCTTTTCTTTTCCACTCCTTCTTATGGCGAAAACTGCCGACGGCGGGTTGTTTGAGAACCGCACTTTGTTGCCAACACACCATGCCGTGAACAATTTAAGCGATGACGAGCTTGATGAATTTATGCTCGGTCGCTCCTTTTTTACAATTCCTTGGGTGGTCGCACCGAGTGCGACTACCGCGCGTGACGGGCTTGGGCCACTATTTAATGCCAATGCTTGTGTGGCATGCCATAGTGAAAACCGCCATAAAACAGCGCTTGATAAAGGGCAAGGCGTCAACCGCACTTTAGTGTTTAAACTTTCTCAGCCAAGCCTGCATTCGCAACGCCCAGCGCACAGCGTCACCATGGTTGATCCTGTTTATGGCAGCCAAATTGCGATTAATGCAACTGGCAGTGTGCCATTTGAGGCAAAAACCGCACTTCGCTGGCAAGAACATACTGACACGCTTGCCGATGGCACAGCCGTTTCGCTGCGTCGCCCTATCGGTGAGCTCAGCGAGCTTAATTATGGTCCACTGGATAAAAACACGCGTATTAGCTTGCGCATTGCGCCTGTGTTGACAGGGCTTGGTTTGTTGGAAGCCGTGCCTGATGAGGCGATTCTTGCCATGGCTGAAAAGCAGGCTAATAGTCAAAGTGCGGTCAAAGGGAAAGTGCAGTGGGTGTATAATCCGTACACGCAGCAAAAAGAGATTGGGCGATTTGGTTATAAGGCAGCGCACAGCAGTGTACGTATGCAAACCGCTGACGCGGCGCTCAACGACATGGGGTTGACCAATCCGTTTTACCCACAGGAGAATTGTACTGCGGCACAAATAGCGTGCTTGAATGCTTCTCCGTCACGCAATTCGCCACAAGGGCGGATTGACTTGCCGCTGCTGCGCCTTGATGCGATTGCGTTTTATCTTAAAAAATTGCGTGCGCCTGCCAATGTGGGCAAGCACTCATATCAACATGGCGAGCAGCTTTTTAATCAATTAGGTTGCCAGGAATGCCACACGCCCGTGCTAGAAACCGCCGATCGCGTTCGTTTTATGCCCTATACGGACATGCTGTTGCACGAGATGGGGGATGGGCTGTCAGACAACCGCCCTGAATTTGACGCCAGTGCCACCGAGTGGCGCACAACCGCACTTTGGGGGCTGAATGCACGCTTGAAAGCAGGCATTTTGTTGCTGCACGATGGGCGTGCGCGCACCGTCACCGAAGCCATTTTATGGCACGCGGGGCAGGGGCAAGAGAGTAAAGAGAAATTTAAACAGTTAAACGCAGGTGACCGACAAGCGTTGCTTGATTTTGTGGAGTCGTTATGAGTATCAAAAAAATAGCCATTATCGTGGCGCTTGTGAGTGTGGTGGCGGTGTTGGTGTTAATTAAAGACCCAAATGCCCAGCAAGATGAAGCGCTTGGGGCGATGTATGACAATGTGGTGGTGAAAAATGCACAAAGTGCGGTGCAACAATGCCACCTATGGCAACAAACGCTAGACACCTCCCAAGCAGGCGAGCGCAGCACGGCGCTAGATAACGGCTTTAAAGACCTGATCTTGCGTTGGAAAGCGGTGGAGGCGACGTATATCGCGGGGGATTTGGATCAAGACGCCATCGATTATCCACGCTATTTGGATATTTTCCACGTGGGCAACGAAAGCATCACCGAGCAAATGCAAAAAGTGTTAAAAAGCAGTTCTGCGCCTAGAACCGCACTTTATAAGCATTCTTATAAAACGGTCAACGCGCTGGAGGCGGTGCTTTATGCCGATGATCAGCTAACTGAGCGTAAGCTGGCGATCGCCAAAGGCATCAGTGACAATATTTGTGAGCGCTTGAGTGACATTGCGGCGGTGTATGAAAACAACCGTGATCACTTCCTCAGTGCGCGTGATAATGCGCTATCTATGCTGGCGAATGTGTTGGCCAATCAAACGTTGGGCTTGAAAGACTGGCGCATTGGTGATGTGGCGGGTTTGACAAAAAAATACCTCAATCAAGGCGATTCACGCCGTGCAGAGTATTTCTTAAGTCATTTAAGCTTAGCGGCGATAGGTGAGATTTTACACACGCAAAGCCAGCTGATCAGCCCGCAATCATTCCCTAATTTTGTGGAAATTGCTGATATTTATGGTGCTCAAAAACAGTTGGAGCAAGCACAAAGCCAGCTAGAACAAGCACAAGCAGAAGTGGCAAGATTAAATAAGAGTGAATTTGATTTCGATCAGCAAGAGAGCAAATTGTTGTATCAAGTGGTCGGTAAATTACAAAGTAGCTACTATAATAGCCTTATCCAAGCCTTGCCTGTAATGGCAAAAATTCTTGAAGCCGATGGGGATTAAGAAGGTGCAATAGTGCCACTGATAGATGATTATTTGTTCAACCCGCAACAGCGCCTCTATTGGGGCTACCTTGCTAGCGCGCTGGCGATTGCGCTGTTGTATATGTTGTTCCAACCTCGTAGGCAAACCACCACCGTTCGCAGTTGCTTGGGCGAGATAAAAACCTATTGGTTGCACCCAAGTGCGCTGTTGGATTATCGTTATTTTGTCGCCGTGTGGCTGGTGAAAGTCTATCTTCTCTTGCCGCTGATTTTATCAGCCAAGACGGTGGCGCTTTATACCAATCTTGTTTTGTTAAAACTCCATGCACCGTTGCATTTAAGTTGGTCGCCTTGGCTGACCACATTGTGTTACACAACCGCACTTTTCGTTGCCAGCGAATTTACACGTTATTGGCTGCACCGCTGGCTGCACACCGTGCCATGGCTGTGGCAATTTCACAAAGTGCATCACAGCGCGCCTGTGCTTAACCCAATCACGTTTTATCGTGTACACCCGATGGAGAACTTGCTCTTTGGGCTACGCTATGCACTTACCGCAGGTGTGGTGACAGGGGTGTTTTTATGGGCGTTTGGCGCGGGCATTAATGTGTATATGATCGGTGGTGCGAATGGCTTTATTTGGTTAATGGCCATGCTCGGTGGCAATTTGCGGCACTCACACATCTATTTGCGTTACCCAAAATGGCTTGAGCACTGGTTGATCTCGCCAGCACAGCACCAATTGCATCACACCTATGAATACGCGGCGCGTAATTTTGGCGGCTATTTAAGCGTGTTCGACCGCACTTTTGGCACACTGCAAACCAGTGAACATATCAACACGCCACCGCCATTTGGCTTCCCTGAAAAAATGGCAAAGCATTACCGCACTTTATTTGATCTATTTAAGCAGCCGTTTGTTGACTGCTGGATGTTGTGGAGAAAAAATCATGAAAAAACGTTATCTCACGCTGATCGTCAGCGCAGCGTGTTGCTGCGTCGGCAATCTCGCCTTCGCGAAGGCAACCGTTGACAAAGTTGCCCTTGGCGAAGCGCTATTTTTTGACACCGATCTCTCTTTTTACCAAAATGAAAGTTGTTCAAGCTGCCATAATCCCGATCATGGCTACACCGATGGCCGTGCCAGCAAAGCGAATGGCATTGTGTCTGAGGGCAGTGATGGGCATTCTTTCGGAACGCGTAATGCGCCAACGGCCGCTTATGCTAAATTCTCACCGCACTTTCATTTTGACAAGAAAAAGGGTGAATATGTCGGCGGTCAATTCTTAGATGGACGGGCAGTCGATTTAGCCGCGCAAGCTGGAGGGCCGCCAGTGAATCCAGTTGAAATGGCGATGGGCAATGAAGATGAAGTGGTGGCACGCATTAAAGCCAATCCGTTTTATCACGACAATTTTATTCAGCTCTATGGTGAGCACGTATGGGACAGCACGAAAACAGCCTATGCCGCCATGACCGATGCTATTGCCGCCTATGAAATGACCGATGAATTTGCGCCATTTGATTCCAAATATGACCGTTATTTGCGTGGTGAGTATGAGCTGACACTACTAGAGGATTTGGGACGCACGCTGTTTTTCTCAAATAATAATCTGAAATGTATTGAATGCCACACGTTGGAAAAACGTGAAGATCTGAAAAACGAAACCTTCACCAATTATGAATATCACAACATTGGCGTGCCATCGAATCCTGAACTGTTAGCGCTGGATAAACTGCCTGACAGTTTTAAAGATGAGGGCTTGGCGGAAAATCCGATGATCACCGATCCCGCCGATAAAGCGAAACAACGCGGCAAATTCAAAGTGCCAACCTTGCGCAATGTTGCGGTCACCGGGCCTTATATGCACAACGGTGTGTTTAAAGATTTGCGTACGGTAGTGTTGTTCTACGATAAGTATAATAACCCAGATAATAAAATTAACCCTGAAACAGGCAAACCATGGGGTAAACCAGAAGTGGAAGGCACGTTGAGCATGGATAAATTGTTAGCGCAAAAACTCACTGATCGTAAAGTTGATGCGCTGGTGGCGTTTATGGAGACCCTCACCGACAAACGTTATGAGCCACTCCTTGAGCAGCAAAAGAAAACGCGCGCCCAAGCGAAAGCCAAGCAGCAATCGCAAGGGAAGTAAGTTACCAGAAAAAAAACCGCACTTTGAAAGTGCGGTTTTTTATTAAGCCTTCGCAGGTATGCGTTTAACTTGGTATAAAAAGAAAAACAGTGCTGGGATAAGGTAGCCGAAATAGAGCGTGAGATCGCTCACGGTTGGGTGGTCGGTGTAGCCAAAAATGCCACCGAGCAAAATGCCAAACGGGCTTTTTTCGTTGAGTGTGCTTGACCAGTTGAATACCACTTCTTGCCCCCATTGCCATAGCCCTGCATTATGAAAGCCACGAAAGGCGCTGGCGATCAAGCCTGCGGCGACAAAAATAAGGAATACGCCTGTCCAGCGGAAGAATTTGGCTAAATTGAGGCTCACGCTGCCTTCATAAATCAGCCAGCCGATCACAATGGCAAATACCAAGCCCAGCACGGCGCCAAGCGGCATATATTGTGAGCTGCTTTGTTGGAACACGGCTAGCAGGAAGAAGACGGTTTCAATCCCTTCACGCACCACGGCTAAAAACGCCATGCCCACCAGCGCCCAGCCTTGCCCATTGCCTTGTTTAAGTGCGGCAGTGACGGAGTCTTGTAACTGTTGCTTAACTGAGCGTGCGGCTTTTTTCATCCATAAAATCATATACGTCAGCATGCCGACGGCGATTAAAGCAATGGAGCCTGCCACCATAGCTTGAGCCTGTTGCGGGATTTCGCCTGTGCCTTTATAGATGCCGTAGCCAATGAGTGCACATAAAATTAATGCGCCGAGAACGCCTAACCACACTTTTGGGATCATATGGCTGTGGCCTGATTGTTTCAAAAAGCCAGCGACAATGGCAACGATCAACGCTGCCTCAAGCCCTTCGCGCAGCATGATGAGAAAGGTAACTAACATGATGTGTCCTTGTATTTAATGATGGCTAGATTATATAGTTTTTGACTATTGAATACAAATGACACTTATTCTTAATTTCGTTTTGAACGTAAAAAAGCACTGTGTAAGATTGCGAGAAATAGTGGAGTAAAGATAAAAAGAAATGGCGCATCCGAGAGGATTCGAACCTCTGACCGCTCGGTTCGTAGCCGAGTACTCTATCCAGCTGAGCTACGGATGCGCTGATATATTGTTAACCGCACTTATCCTTTTGACATTCACCTAGAGTAAAAGTGAATGGCGCATCCGAGAGGATTCGAACCTCTGACCGCTCGGTTCGTAGCCGAGTACTCTATCCAGCTGAGCTACGGATGCGCAGTATAAATGGCGGTGAGAGAGGGATTCGAACCCTCGATAGAGTTTCCCCTATACACCCTTAGCAGGGGTGCGCCTTCAGCCTCTCGGCCATCTCACCACATTTGGTTTGAGCGCACATGATACGATTTTCTGAAAATAAGTCAAATGCTTTTTGCCTTCAAACCGCACTTTTTGGTTTGGTTGCTTGATTTGCAAGCAATTAAAGTGCAATTGGTTATTTTTTCGTCTTCAGAAATGCCCGCAGGTTGGCCACATGGCTTTGGGTTTTTTGTTCGATTTGCGCTTCCGTCATTGGCGGCTTGTCGCGCTCCCAAATCAAATCGTGTTGTGGCAACTCAAGCAAAAAGCGGCTTGGTTCTGGCTTAAAGATTTCGCCGTATTGCCGTCGTTCATGACAAAGGGAGAAGGTCAGCTCGCGTTGCGCGCGCGTAATACCAACGTATGCTAAACGGCGCTCTTCTTCCACGTTGTCTTCATCAATACTGGTTTGGTGTGGCAAAATGCCTTCTTCCATGCCGATAAGGTAAACGTAGGGAAATTCTAAGCCTTTTGAAGCATGCAGTGTCATGAGCTGCACCTGATCGGCGTCGTCGCCCTCTTCGCCACGCTCAAGCATATCCCGTAGCGTTAAGCGTGCCACTACTTGGCTAAGTGTCAGCGGTGGCTCAAGCTCGGATCCTTTAAGCATTGCGCTCACCCAGTCAAACAGTGTTGCCACATTGCGTGTTTGCATTTCAGCAATGGCGGGGCTGGTGGCGTTGTCGAATAAATAGGCTTGATAATTCAACCCCTCAAGCAGGCTGCGCACCGCACTTTCACCGCTCACGCGCTGATTTTCATCATTTAGCGCCACCAGCCAGTCGGCAAAGTGTTGCAGTGCGGCATAGCTTTTCGGTGTCAGGCGTTGAATCAGCTCAAATTCATAAATGGCGGCAAATAGGCTGATGTGCTTTTCTTGCGCCAGCTGGCCGAGCTTTTCCAGCGTGGCGGAGCCAATTTCCCGCTTGGGTGTGTTGACAATGCGCAAAAAGGCGGCGTCGTCATCGGGGTTCACCAACACGCGCAAATAGGCCATCATGTCTTTCACCTCCGCGCGGGAGAAAAACGATGTCCCACCCGAGATTTTATACGGAATGCGGTTTTGCATCAGCACCTTTTCAAGGCTGCGCGATTGGTGGTTGCCGCGGTATAAAATCGCGTAGTCTTTGTAGCGCGTTTTGCGCATAAAGCGGTGCGCCACCAGTTCGGCAATGACCCGCTCTGCTTCATGTTCTTCGTTTTTGGCTTCAATAATGTTGAGCTTTTCGCCCTCTTCTAGCTGGGAAAACAGCCGCTTGGCGAAGACGTGATCGTTATTATCAATCAAAATATTCGCCGCATTTAAAATCCGCTGACTAGAGCGATAATTTTGCTCAAGTTTGATCACCGTTAAATCAGGAAAATCATCACGCAGGCGCTGCATATTTTCAGGCCGCGCCCCTCGCCATGAGTAAATCGACTGATCATCATCACCCACCACGGTAAAATTGGCCTTCTCACCCACCAAGAGCTTGATAAACTCATATTGGCTGGTGTTAGTGTCCTGGTATTCATCCACCAGCAAATACCGCACTTTGTTTTGCCAACGCACGCGCACCTCATCATTTTCGTGTAAAAGCAAGGTGGGCAGCATGATCAAATCATCAAAATCCAGCGCATTGTAGGCCTTCATTTGTTGTTGATAGTGCTGATAACACTGCGCAAAAAGCGCATCATTTGCGTCATGTGCTTGTGCGATAGCCTGCGGGGGGAGCAGCAAATCATTTTTGCAACGCGAGATATAATTTTGTAATTGGGCAAACCACTCTTTATCCTTTTTGAAAGCGCGCTCAAACAGCTCTTTGAGCAGCGCGAGCTGATCGTGTTGATCAAATAAAGTGATATTGGCTTTATAGCCCAGCAGCCGATATTCTCGCTTAAGAAAATCAAAACCGAGGGTGTGAAAGGTGCAAACCGTCAAGCCACGGCTTTCTTTTTTGCCAATGGCGTGCGCCACACGCTCTTTCATCTCCCGTGCGGCTTTATTGGTGAATGTGACCGCGGCAATATGGCTCGGATTGTAAGCGCAGTGGCGAATCAAATGCGCAATTTTATTAATAATAACCCGCGTTTTGCCCGAGCCAGCTCCAGCGAGCACCAAACACGGCCCCGTGCTTAAGTGAACAGCTTGCGCTTGTTGTGGATTTAATTTCATTGGCTATCCTGCGCCCACGCATAAGGCAAAAGTGCGGTGTCGAGCATAAACGATAATGGAATATCTAACATAGGCAATCCCCAGTGTTTAGCCATGGCGTAGTCATATTTGACGCCTGCATAAGGTAGATAAGGCGTGGTGGGATTGATCAAGGTTACAATGGTGCCACAGTGAGTTGTGAGCATGACGGTGAGTGCTAGGATAAAGCATTTGTACATGGCTGTCTTCAAATGGGGGTATTATACGAGTTTTAGCCGAAAAGCTAAAGTGCGGTTTACGAAATAAAAAACCGCACTATGAAACATACTAGTGCGCTGAGAGGTTAGGCTTATTCCTCATCTGCGTCCACATCGGGATGAGGGACATAAGGACAGGTAGAAAAGCCAATCCATTGATATAATGCACAAAAGCCAATCACACCACTTATAGCAATCACCACTCCAATATAGCCCCATGGGCCAATGATTTTAAATGCACTCAAAATGCACAACACTGCACCAATAACAATACGAATCGCACGGTCAATATGACCAACATTTTTTCGCATAAATACCTCCTTCAGGCGTTGGGGCTAAAGCCTCGAAAGACTAAAGCAGAGCGATTTATACTGCTGTTGCTCTTTTCTACCGTGTTTACACGCTTACTGTCAACGAGGGAATGCTGAAAATGCGAGCAAGATCAACTAATTTTAGATTAGCACGAGGTCAATTTCTCGCTTAGAAACTGCGCGATGCTGGCGTGATTATTATCACCGATCACACATTTTGCTTGCGCTTTGACCGCACTTTCAGCATTACCCATCGCCACACCTAAGCCTACGCTTGAGAGCATACTAATATCGTTATGGTTATCCCCAAATGCGATCACCGCATTAGGTGAAATTTGCCATAAATCAAGCAGCGCTGCCAAACGGTTGCCTTTGGTGTTGCCACCGCTGGCAATATCCACGCGATCAACCCACGACCACTCGCAGCTAAATTCATCGGCGGGCAGGGTATCGACCACTTGTTGCATCAGCTTGGTATCAGGATCGCTGATGACAAATTTCCAAATCGTTTCCCGTCCAGCCAATGGCTCATAAAAGCTGGTTAAGTGGCGTAAGTGTGGGCGCACATTTTCAGGGCAACTCGCCACCCATTGTTGGAATTTCGCCATGTGTGGGTTTACTTCACAAAAAGCCATTTCATCACGCGTGTACATCAAAAGATGAATGCCATAGCGTTCGTTGAGACTGATAATTTGCTGGCATTGCGCCCAGGTTAGCGGATTGGCACTGAGCACTTTTTCATTTTGATAATCATAAAGATAAGTGCCGTTGCAGCAAATAATTGGCGTATCTAGCCCCAGCTCTGAGTGGTATGGGCGAGCTGCAGTGTGGTGACGACCTGTGACGAGTACGACCTTGACACCCAATGACCGCACTTTGTCGATTGCGTGAAGGGTTTCAGGCAAAATTTGCCCTTGTGAATTGAGTAATGTGCCATCTAAATCAAAGGCAACCACTTCATATTGCATAATCACTCCTTTAGCCTCGTTGGCGTACGATTTCAAATAAACACACGCCCGTTGCCACCGACACATTCAGCGACGACACACAGCCTGCCATCGGAATGCTGATGAGCTCATCACAACACTCCCGTGTTAAGCGGCGCATGCCGTCTCCTTCCGCGCCCATTACCAGCGCAATGGCGCCTGTGAGTTTGGCTTGATAGAGCGTTTGTGTGGCTTCACCTGCGGTGCCCACCACCCAGATATTGTACTTTTGTTGTAACTCACGCAGCGTGCGCGCAAGATTGGTCACACGGATTAACGGCACACTCTCTGCTGCACCGCACGCGACTTTACGCGCAGTGGCATTAAGCTGTGCGGATTTATCCTTAGGCACAATCACCGCCGTCACCCCAGCAGCATCGGCGCTACGCAAACAAGCACCCAAATTATGTGGGTCTGTCACACCGTCTAAAATCAATAAAAATGGCGCAGCCACGCCTTGCAAAGTGCGGTCAAGGTCATTTTCATTGTATTCTTTTTGTGCTTGCACACGAGCGATAATCCCTTGGTGATTCTCGCCCTCACATTTTTTATCCAACGTGGCACGATTAGCCAGTTGGGCAGTTATGCCAATAGACTGTAATTGCGCTAAAAGTACGGTCAAGCGCTTATCTTCTCGCCCTTTTAACGCAAATACTTCAATAATCCGCTGTGGCGAGCGCGCTAAAAATGACGACACAGCATGAATGCCATAAATTAATTCGGTCATGAGTTTACTCTTGTGAATTGAAATAACGTTGTTGATTACGCTTGAATAAACGCTGAATAAAACGTATTAGGCGTTTTTCAGTGTTGCTGGTTTTTACAAAAATCGGCACGCTCCTTACGGGTAACTCGGCAGCTCGTGCTTTCATTTGTTCTAGGCTTTCGTGGTGTAAAAAGGCTGTGAGCAAAAGGTCTTGTGCAAGCACATTCCACTGCGCTTTGTTGCCCCAATAATGCGCAATAATATGCTCACAGCCTTGTAGTGGTCGATGGTGATTGAGCGCTAAAGAGAACGCAAATTGCTCTACTAATCGTCGTGGGCAATCAGTAGCACATATTTCATCACAAATAGTCAACGCTAATGCCAAAATCTCGTGTGCGGTTTCATGTGGTAAGGCGATGACACCCGCGTTCCACATCGCTGTATTTTCGTTGATGGTGATACCAGAAAAAGTGCGGTTTTGCAGACATTTCCACATTTTTCTCACAGTTTTGCTGTTTCCCTCGCTTAGGCGCTCCTCAAAGATATGCATAAACGGCTGCTGACGATTGAGCCCGTCAATTAATGGCGTTAAAGGTGCGCCGAGCACAGTGTCAGAGTCTACATACAAAATATGGTGTTCGCAAAAACGCTCAGCAACTGTTTGTAGCGCCTTTATTTTCACCCGCCAGAAAAATTGTTGCTCACCTTGCCAAGCGCTGAGAGTGGTTTCATCAATGGCAACAAATTCAACGTGATCACCAAAACAGCGATAAAAATCTTGGCGATCGGTTACCACTACGACCTTGTTAATATGCGGATCGTTGAGAAAGCTCAAAATTGATAATGCCGCTTGGTAATGTGTTTCCAAGCGATCACCAAAGGTGAGCAAAACTAAATTGGTTGGTGTACTCATAATTATATTGCTCTATTTCTTCCGTTTATTTCTACGTTTTCTTGGTTTTTTCTCTTTTTTTACCGCACATTTGCCTTTGGCGAGACGTTTTTCCAGCGCTTCGCTGTAGCGTAGTTTTTTGGCGCGATCTTTGGCGGTTTTGCCCATGCGTTGCGGTTTGCGTTCGCTTGAAATTAAGGCAAAGTCAATTTGTTTTTCTTCCAAGCTCACCGCATTGACCCGCACTTTGACTTTGTCCCCTAGGCGGTAATACATCCCGCTGTTTTCGCCAATCAGGCGCTGGCTTGGTGCATCAAAGTGGTAGTAGTCGTTGTCCAGCGTGGAGATATGCACAAGCCCGTCGATAAACAGATCATTTAAGCGAACGAAAAAGCCAAACCCTGTCACAGCGGAGATGATGCCGTCAAACTCTTCACCGACGTGGTCTTGCATAAATTCACATTTGAGCCAGTCGGCAACATCGCGTGTGGCGTCGTCGGCGCGGCGCTCGGTCATGGAGCAGTGCTCGCCGAGTTGGTCGATTTCATCTAAGGTGTAGTGATAGCCGCCCGTGGCGGTGGTACGCTTGCTCGAACCTTGTGCTTTGGCAAGTTGATATTTAATACCGCGATGCAAGCTCAAGTCAGGGTAGCGACGAATAGGGGAGGTGAAGTGCGCGTAGTCTTCCAGCGCCAGCCCGAAATGCCCAATGTTATCGCCAGAATAAACCGCTTGGCTCATAGAGCGCAGTAGCATAGTTTCGATTAATTCGTGATCGGCACGCGACCGCACTTTTTCCATCAGTTCAGCATAATCCGCAGGCGTCGGCTTCAAGCCGCCACCCAAGGTTAAACCGCACTCTTTCAAAAAGCCACGAAAGGCAGTGAGCTTTTCTTCGCTTGGCGTTGCGTGCACGCGATAAAGCGCTGGCTCCTTGGTTTTTTCCATAAAGCTGGCGGCGGCGATATTGGCGAGGATCATGCACTCTTCAATGATTTTGTGCGCGTCGTTACGCACCAGTGGTTCAATGCGCTCAATTCGCCCTTGCGCATTGAAGATAAATTTGCTCTCAATCGTATCAAAATCAATCGCGCCACGTTTTTTACGCGCGCTAATCAGCACTTTGTACAGTTCATATAATGCTTCTAAGTCTCCCACTAGTGGTGCGTAGCGCTCACGCAGGGCTTCATCACCTTGCAAGATCTTCCACACCTTGGTGTAGGTGAGACGCGCGTGGGAGTTCATGACCGCTTCGTAGAATTTATAGCCTGTCATTTTGCCACGCTTATTGAGCGTGATTTCACACACCATACACAAACGGTCAACTTGCGGGTTAAGTGAGCACAGACCGTTAGAGAGCACTTCGGGTAGCATTGGTACTACGCGATTAGGGAAGTAAACCGAGTTGCCCCGCGCGCGAGCTTCGGTGTCCAATGCGGTTTTCAGCCGCACGTAGTAGCTCACATCGGCAATCGCCACCCATAGCGTCCAGCTGCCGTTGTCATTTTGTCGGCAATAGACTGCGTCATCAAAGTCGCGCGCATCTTCGCCATCAATGGTAACCAGTGGCAGTTCACGCAAATCCACGCGGCCTTTTTTCGCCTCCTCTGGCACTTCTTCTTTTAAATTGGCGATCTGCTTTTCAACACTTTCAGGGAAAACATGCGGAATGTCGTGGTTGCGCAGCGCAATTTCCACCTCCATGCCAGGTGCCATATTGTCACCGAGGATTTCGATAATCTTACCCACGGGCTGATTTTTACGGGTACGTTGTTGTAGCTCTACCACCACAACTTGCCCCATGCGTGCGCCTATGCGGTGCTCGTCTGGGATTAAAATATCTTGCGTGATGCGGCTGTCGTCAGGCACCACATAGCCAATGCCACTTTCCAGGAAAAAACGCCCAACAATTTGCTTTTTACGGCTTTCCAAAATACGCACAATCCGCACTTCTTGCCGCCCACGGCGATCAAAGCCATTGGGTTGCGCGAGCACATAATCGCCGTGCATCACCCGCTGCATTTGATTGTTTGGAATATACCAATCTTGCCCATTTTCCACCTGCAAAAAGCCAAAGCCATCACGATGCCCGAGCACTGTGCCTTTCAATAAAGATAATTTTTCAGGCAGGGCATAGCATTTGCGCTTAGTGAATACCAATTGACCGTCATTTTCCATTGCGCGCAAGCGTCGGCGCAGGCCTTCTTGCTGCTCCTCGTCGGTGATCGAAAGTGCGGTTTGCAAATCGCTGCGGCTCATTGGCGCATTGTGATCACGGATGGTTTGTAAAATAAACTCGCGGCTGGCGATGGGGTTGTCGTATTTTTCGGCTTCTTGGGCGAAATTCGGATCCTGTGGCATAGGCACTCCTTGCATTGGGTTATTCTCTCAGTTTGACATTGCCTAGCTGTGAATGCAAGAGCAAAAGGCAAAGTGCGGTCAAACAAAAAGGCTACCCGCAGGTAGCCTTTTTTATCAAGCAAAAATTATGCTTGGCCTTTCACCGCTTTCAAGCCTAAGAATGGCGCTTTGTCGCCTAATGCTTCTTCGATGCGGATCAATTGGTTGTATTTCGCAATACGGTCTGAACGGCTCATAGAACCGGTTTTGATTTGGCCAGCCGCAGTACCCACCGCTAAGTCTGCGATGGTAGCATCTTCAGTTTCGCCAGAGCGGTGAGAGATAACAGCGGTATAGCCTGCATCTTTCGCCATTTTGATCGCGTTCAAGGTTTCGGTCAATGAACCGATTTGGTTGAATTTGATCAAGATAGAGTTAGCGATACCTTTTTCGATACCTTCTTTCAAGATTTTGGTGTTGGTTACGAACAAATCATCACCGACTAATTGTACTTTGTCACCCAACACTTTAGTTTGGTAAGCAAAGCCGTCCCAGTCTGATTCATCTTGGCCATCTTCGATAGACACAATTGGGTATTTTTTGCACAACTCTTCCAAGTAGTGAGTGAATTCTTGAGAGGTGAACGATTTGCCTTCGCCTTTCATTTCGTACATGCCGTTGTCTTTGTTGTAGAACTCAGATGATGCGCAGTCCATCGCCAAAGTCACGTCTTTGCCTAATACGTAGCCTGCTTTTTCAACGGCTTCTTTGATACATGCTAAGGCAGCAGCATTGGATTCTAAGTTTGGTGCAAAACCACCTTCGTCACCAACCGCTGTGCTCAAGCCTTTGCCTTTTAACACTTTGGCGAGGTTGTGGAACACTTCAGCACCGATGCGAAGGGCTTCGCGTAAGGTTTTTGCACCTACTGGTTGAATCATAAATTCTTGGATATCAACGTTGTTGTCAGCGTGCTCACCACCGTTGATGATGTTCATCATTGGCAATGGCATTGCGTATTGACCTGGTGTGCCGTTGAGTTCAGCAATCCAAGCAAACAGTGGCATGCCTTTAGCGGCCGCCGCAGCTTTTGCGTTAGCAAGAGATACCGCCAAAATGGCATTTGCGCCCAATTTGGTTTTGTTTTCTGTGCCGTCTAAATCAAGCATGATTTGGTCGATTTCAGCTTGTTTGGTCGCATCTTTGCCGATCAGCGCTGGAGCGATAACATCATTAACGTTAGCTACCGCTTTCAACACACCTTTACCTAAAAAGCGTGATTTATCGCCATCGCGTAATTCCAACGCTTCACGAGAACCTGTTGATGCACCAGATGGGGCAGCCGCCATACCAACAAAGCCACCTTCAAGATGTACTTCTGCTTCAACGGTTGGGTTACCACGTGAGTCGATGATTTCACGACCAAGTACTTTTACAATTTTAGCCATTTTTAGTTCCTCATTTGTGCTAAGATTTAATTCAAAAAATCTTTTTTGATTTTAAAGCTATTTGCGCCGTTTGTCTTGTAAAAATTACAAATTGATTGATTTAAGTCTAGTTTAGCGTATACCAGTATGGCTTATGACAAGCCCAGTGATTGCCGAAGCTTTGCGAGTTCTTCACCATCGGTAACCATAATGCGTTGATCGTCATCGGCACTTTTCCCCATCGCGACCGCACTTTGGCGTGCCATAGCACTGTAGCGAAAGCGCTTAGCTGACAAATGCAGTTCATCGGCGTGGGTGACAGCTAATAAATCTTTGGCGTTTTGCGCACTCACGCCAGCACCAGCCATAATGCTGATGCGCCCATGTGCCTGGTCAACCAATTTGGCGATCAGCTCACGCCCTAGCCACGCCGAGGGCGCTTGGCCGGAGGTCAGCAGCCGCGTGCAGCCGAGATCGATAAGTGTTTCAAGTGCGGTTTGTGGATTAGCACACACATCAAATGCACGGTGGAATGTCACCTCCATTGGCCCTGCCGCCTCAACCAAGCGTTGGGTGGTGGCTATATCAATTTCGCCGCGCTCGGTCAACGCGCCAATCACCACGCAATGCACACCGAGCTCTCGCGCCATCTGGATATCATCAACCATCATTGCGACTTCATCACGGCTGAATAAAAAATCCCCTGCGCGTGGGCGAATCATCATCGCAATTGGCATTTGAGCTATTTTGACCGCACTTTTCAGCAACCCATAGCACGGTGTCAAACCACCCACAGCAAGCGCGCTACACAGCTCAATGCGTTCCACTCCTGAGTGATTGACCACATGGATGGATTCACTATTTTCAACGCAGACTTCGATGTTCATAATGCTTAAAACCGCACTTTGATAAAAATACACCTTTATCAGCAAAGCCGATAAAGGTGTATTGGATTAAACTTATTTCGTTTCTTGATTTGTGTGCGCGGCTTTCACAAAACTTTCAAACAGTGGGTGCCCGTCACGCGGTGTTGATGTGAACTCGGGGTGGAATTGCGCTGCCACAAACCATGGATGATTTGGAATTTCGATAATTTCCACCAATTTTTTATCTGCTGACAAGCCGCTAACTTTTAAGCCTGCCTGTTCAATCTGTGGCAATAAATTGTTGTTCACTTCATAACGGTGGCGATGGCGCTCTTCAATGGTGTCCGCACCATAAATCTCACGCGCTTTTGAACCCGACGCCAAGTGGCATTGCTGCGCGCCTAAGCGCATGGTGCCGCCGAGATCGGAATTATCAGAGCGTTTTTCCACTTTGCCGTCGGCATCTTGCCATTCGGTAATCAGCCCCACCACTGGGTATGGTGTGTTCTTGTCAAATTCGGTGGAGTTTGCACCCGCCATGCCCGCTTTGTGGCGCGCGAATTCAATTAATGCCACTTGCATGCCCAAACAAATGCCCAAATACGGCACGTTATTTTCGCGGGCATATTGTGCGGTGGCAATTTTACCTTCCACACCGCGGTAGCCAAAGCCCCCTGGGATCAAAATGCCGTCAAGCCCTTTGAGAATCTCGGTACCTTTGGTTTCCACATCTTGCGAGTCAACATATTTGATATGCACGTTCACGCGATTAGCAAGCCCTGCGTGTTTCAACGCCTCGTTGACGGATTTATAGGCATCAGGCAACTCGGTATATTTACCCACCATGCCGATAGTGACATCGCCATTGCTTGGGTTGCTTTCGCGATAAAGCACTTGCTCCCATTCACTTAAATCTGCTTCAGGGCATTCAAGGTGGAAACGTTTGCAAATAAAGTCATCCAAGCCTTGTGATTTCAACAACGCGGGGATTTGATAAATGGAGCTGACGTCTTTAAGGGAAATAACCGCTTTCTCAGAGACATTACAAAACAGCGCAATTTTAGCACGTTCATTAGCTGGAATAGCGCGATCTGAGCGGCAAATCAAAATATCGGGTTGAATCCCAATAGAAAGCAGCTCTTTCACTGAATGTTGAGTTGGCTTGGTTTTCAGCTCACCAGCGGCGGCAATGTACGGTACTAACGTTAAGTGCATGAACAATGTGCGTTCACGGCCAACCTGAACAGCCAGCTGGCGTAGAGCTTCTAAAAATGGCAATGATTCAATATCGCCCACCGTGCCGCCAACTTCCACAATCGCCACATCGTGATCCGCTGCACCATCGATCACGCGTGCCTTAATTTCATTAGTGATGTGTGGGATAACCTGAATGGTTGCGCCCAAATAGTCACCGCGGCGCTCTTTGCGCAACACTTCAGAGTAGATTTTGCCCGTGGTGAAGTTGTTGCGTTTGGTCATTTTAGTGCGGATAAAACGCTCATAATGCCCAAGGTCAAGGTCAGTTTCTGCGCCGTCTTGGGTGACAAACACCTCTCCGTGTTGGGTTGGACTCATGGTGCCAGGGTCAACATTGATATACGGATCGAGCTTCATCATGGTGACATTCAGCCCACGAGCTTCAAGGATTGCGGCAAGGGAGGCGGCAGCAATGCCTTTGCCTAAAGAAGATACAACACCGCCTGTTA
Organism: Spirabiliibacterium pneumoniae; assembly: GCF_014884995.1. Lineage (GTDB taxonomy): Bacteria > Pseudomonadota > Gammaproteobacteria > Enterobacterales > Pasteurellaceae > Spirabiliibacterium > Spirabiliibacterium pneumoniae. The sequence continues at coordinate 176,429 of NZ_JABMII010000004.1, read as the reverse complement.
CAAAAATATAATTGGTAGCCATTTGAAACCTAATAATTGAATGTGATGGATGATAAGTTGGCTTATCTAAGACGGGATCATAGTGTATAGCAAAGTGCGGTTAATCTCAATTGTTATTGCACGTCAAGCTAGTGCAAAGGCAGATTACGAATGTAAACCGCACTTTTAATTGGCAAAGTGCGGTCATGGTCACAAAAAAGTTGCAAAGTGCTTGTGCTGTGCTGTGCTGTAAAATTAAGCGATTTTTTTATTTGCATGTCAAGTCGTTATTTGAGGAAAATATGAAAAAAATACTATTGATCATCACAACATCTTGCCTTGCCGCCTGTCAACCGCTCAGTGAAATTGCCAGCACGGTCAACTCAACATTAGGTCAAGTCAATTCTGTATTATCAGGTGGTATGCTCTATGTTGATGACAATACGCAGCAATCCATTGATTTAGCCATAAAAAAAGCTGTTGTGCCTAAAAATGCGAGAAATGCGTTCAAACAAGCCACACCAAGGATCAAAAAGGTATTAGGGTTGATTGCCTGTGATGCCACCACCAGCCAAGTTAAACCTTATTTTGATAAAACATGGACGTATGTGCAGCCGACGCTCAATATGAATTACCACCGTTCAGGTTGTTTGAATATTCAAAGCATTCACAGCATTAAAATGAGCGCAGCCAATGCGCTCTATTTCAAAGTGCGGTATATTTCACCTTCCAGTGAAGAAGGAGCGAGCCGTATTTATAATGTGATCAAGCAACCTGATGGCGAATGGTTGTTTGAAGAGCGACAATTTTAAACTCCAACAAAAACCCCACCAGCTGGTGGGGTTTGCTTTAACGCAAAGTGCGGTTATGCCACACTTTTGATTATAAACTAAATGGTTTGACGTATGGCAACATGCCTTTGCTTAACATTTTGCGCAGGTCGCTATTGTAATTTGTGCCGAGACCTTGGATTTGGAAGTTGATGCCAAAGGCGTTGTCGTAAAACAGCTCTTTGTCGCTGTTACGCGTAGTGTGGGTGCTGGAGGTTAAATAACGTCGCGCACTGAAGGTGACATTCCAGCAGCACGTGTTGTATTGAATGCCGGCGTATTGTTCAACGGGTTTACCCAATGCTACGTCGTGGTAATAACGCCCGACCACCGCCCAGTTGTCGCTAAGATCCCAAGCAAATGTTGCGCCTACTTGCTTAATGTCTTGATTATAGCGGTTGATGCCATTAAGCAAGTTTTGGTCGATGTAATTTTTAGACGCATAGCGGTAGCTCAACTGGACTAGATTATTACCCGATGGATTATATTCTAGCGCCATGTTCGCCAGCGAGGTTTCGCTCAGCGTGGTGTCGTATTGATAGCTGCCGCGCCAATCCCAATGTGGGTTGATTTTCCAATTTGATTCCAGCGCCCAAGAAGACGACGAATGCCCACTGGTGCTGTTGACCGCACTTTCATCCACTTTGGAGTCACGCAGATAATAAATTTGCCCCAGCGAGAGGTTAAAACGCTCTTGCGCTTGATCGTCAAAAAAGCGCGTAGTGCCGCCCAGCGTAATTTGGTTGGCGGAAGCGATGCGATCTAGCCCGCTATAACGGCGATCGCGGAACATTGAGAAGTAATCTTGCTGCAATAAAGCACTGTCGTAGCCCAATCCCAAGAAACTAGAGTTAAGCCCCTTGGCGCCAATATTGCTTTGATTTTTATACGGACGATAAAGATACTGAATATGTGGCTCGATGGTTTGAGAATAATCTTTAAACAGTGTTTTATTGGTCAGTAACACTGTTTCAAGGTCAGCTTTAAATTGTGGCAGCACACGTGTAACCGCACTTTGCACTTCAAAGGCATTGGCACCTTTGCCTTGTTTTTGCGCATAATGGGTGGCGTAAACCTTGCCTTGCAAATTGAGGCTGGCATATTGATTGCTCAATGGCAAATTCAGCTCTGGCTCAAGGTGGAATCGCCATGCGCTTGGCATGCGTTTTGAATCGTTGTCGAAATGCACCGCTTGGGAAAAGAGCGCGTAGTTCATGCCCCACGGGTTTAAGTCATCTGAATAGTAGTGAAAATCCACCTGTGGCAAAGCGCGATACGGCCCAATTTCTGCCACATCGAACACCTGGAATTGACGGCCTGAGATGGTGAGATTATAGTTCGGCTGATAATAGCTAAGCTTAAATTGTTGCGTCGCATAGCCGTCCGTGCTGCTACCGTATTGCGAGGTGAAATCGCTGAAATAACGCTTATCACTCACCCGCGTATAATCCACGTTCAAACGCCAATCATTGGCAAATTGTGCGCTGTGTTGCCAATAAAACAAGTGGCGAGATTTATTTTCACCGATGTAATCTTTTAAGCGGTCTTTGGCAAGGTATTCCCCAGCGACTTTACCCAGCCCGAACGCGGTTAAATAGCGAAACTCGCCGAGCAGTTGCAGCCCACGCTTGCTCATGTATTTTGGCGTGATGGTGGCGTCATAATTTGGCGCTATGTTCCAATAAATCGGCTGGCCCCAGCTCAAACCATCACGGCTAGAAGAGCCAAAATCTGGCATCAACAAGCCACTGCGGCGGCGATCGCCCAGCGGGAACTGCCAATACGGTGTGTACAACACGGGTACGCCGAGAATGCGAAAACGCGTGCCCCACATCTCTGCCACTTCTTCTTTCAGATCTTGGCGGATTTCATTGGCATCAATCGACCACGCATTGTCATCAGGCAAGCATGACGTAAAGGTGGCGTTGTGCAAAGTGCGGTAGCGCCCCTGCATTTGGGCTTGTTCGGCACTGCCACGGCCTTGACGGTCAACAAACTGATAATCAAGGTTGCGAATATCACTGTCTTTACTATTGAGATCAATCTTCGCATCACGCCCTTTTAAAGCGATTAAATCGTCTTGATAACGCAGTGCGCCGTTAACAAAAGCATAGCGCTGCGCCTTATCGCCTCGCTGTTCAGTGGTGATTTGCGCATGATCAGAATGCAAAGTGCGGTTGCCTTGCTGAATTTGCACATCGCCACTGTAAGTTGCTTGCGTCGCATTTTGCATTTCACCACGGTCAGCTTCGATATAAACAGGCATGTCGTTCACATTGCCAGTGACTTTTTCGCCTTCAAAGTGCGGTACACCGAGCAGGCACTGCTGCTTGAGATCAGCGGCAGCCTGATTGCCGTAAAGTGCGGTGCACACCAGCACCGTCAAAAGGGTAACCTGATTGCGTTTCATTGCATAACCCATATCAATAATCAATAGACTTATCTCGGATTGTACAAGAATTTGCGCCTTCGCGCATATTTTTCTTAAAGTGCAGTCGCAAAAATGAAAAATTTTACCTATCAGACAAATTATTGGCACATTTTCGTTCTAAAGGTTAGAATGAACGGAAGTTTTACTGAAAAAAGAAGGAATAACTATGTCACAATTACAAGCCCTACGCGAAATGACAGTGGTTGTCGCCGACACCGGCGACATTGAGGCCATCAAAACCTATCAACCACAAGATGCCACCACAAACCCGTCACTGATCTTAAGTGCATCATCGCTGCCGCAATACGCCCCACTTATCGATGAGGCTATTGCATATGCCAAAGCACAAAGCCAAGACAAAGCGCAACAACTCATTGACGCAGAAGATAAATTGGCAGTTAATATTGGACTGGAAATTTTAAAAATTGTCCCTGGACGCATTTCAACAGAAGTGGACGCGCGTCTTTCTTACGACACCAACGCAACCGTTGAAAAAGCACGTCGTTTAATCAAATTATACAACGACGCTGGCATCAGCAACGATCGCATTTTAATTAAAATCGCCTCCACTTGGCAAGGCATCCGCGCAGCGGAAATCCTTGAAAAAGAAGGCATTAACTGTAACCTTACCTTGTTATTCTCGCAAGCACAAGCACGTGCCTGTGCTGAAGCAGGCGTGTATCTCATCTCACCATTTGTAGGGCGCATTTTAGACTGGCACAAAGCGAACGGCGAGAAAAAAGAATTTGCACCAGCTGAAGACCCAGGTGTAATTTCCGTGACTGACATTTACAACTACTATAAAAAACACGGCTATGAAACTGTCGTGATGGGTGCAAGCTTCCGTAACGTGGGTGAAATCACCGAACTGGCTGGCTGCGACCGCTTAACCATCGCCCCAGCACTGCTCAAAGAGCTGCAAGAATCCGATGCCAAACTTGAGCGCAAATTGGATTACCAAGGCGAAACAGTTGCCCGCCCAGAAAAGATGACTGAAGCGCAATTCTACTGGGAACACAACCTTGATCCAATGGCGGTTGAAAAGCTAGCTGAAGGCATCCGCAAATTTGCTGCCGACCAAGAAAAACTCGAAGCCATGCTTGAGAAAAAACTTTAACCGCACTTTGCGTTTTAAAAATAACCCCCACCGATTGGTGGGGGGATGGGATGTTACCAGTATTTGTTGATTTCATCTCTCAATTGTTGTGCTGTTACTTTCCCTCTCTCGCCTGCTAGAGCACGTCCTGCGATGAAAGTCTTGGCATTAATGCCTTTAAAGAGGTGAATATCTTCAGGCACAATCCCACCTGTGATAGAAATTTCTAAGCCAAGGGCTGAGAGTTTTCTCATTTTTTCGAGGTCTTGTTCTGTCCACCCTTTGCCAGCAAGTTCGGCATCACGCGAGCGGTGATAGATTGCTTGCTTAATACCAAGATCAACCCAGTTTTGGGCATCTTCAAATGTCCAGTTACCGTAAATTTCTATTTGAATTTCACGGTGATCATTATAGCTGTCAGCGACTTTTTTGCAGGCCTCAATAGTGGCAATGTGTGCAGCTGCTGATACAGTCAGCCAATCGGCTCCCGCATCAAATGCCATTTTAGCTAAAATAGCACCGCCATCCGTTGTTTTCATGTCACACACAATAATGTGATTTGGATGAGTACTGCGCAGTGTACGAACAGCGTTCATACCTTCGGCAAAGGCTAAAATGGTGCCGATTTCGATAATATCGACAGAATCAGCCGCGTTTTGTGCAGTTTCTTGCGCGGTTTTTAAATCTAGTGAATCCAGCGCAATTTGGAGTAAAGGTTTTGACATAATATACCTCAATGTTATGAATTTAATGCATTATCAATCACGGTGTAAACTTCATCGTGAGTTTTGCAGCGTAAGATTTTGTCTAAATCAACACCTGTTTCACTGTCTGGGTCATCGAGCATTTGGGTTATTTCCATTAATCCTTGCATATGCTTGTTAGAGTCACTGCCAGCAAGTGTGATTAGAACGTGAACAGGATCTGGCTCGCTTTCAAAATAGACAGGCTCGGTTAATGTTACCAGTGCAAATGCTGTACGGTTCACGCCGTCTTGTGGGCGGGCATGGGGCATGGCTAGGCCTGGCGCTAGAATAATATATGGCCCCATTTTTTTGATGCACTCAATAATGGTGTTGTAATAGCGTGGTTCAATAGCGCCAGACTTCACCAGCATATCAGTGCCAATTTTAATTGCCTCTTGCCAGCTTGCTGCATGTTGATTAAGTTTGATAGAGTTATTTTCAATAAGCGATTGCTTTAAGTTCATATTGTCTCCTTTTCGCCCACAAAAGAAGTGGGCGAGTATTATTAGTTAGCGAGCATGATGTTGTTTGATTAATTCAACCAATTCATCACCAAAGGAATTTGGATTTAGCATATTTTGTACACCTAATACTGCTTTTCCTTCTCCTACTTCAATTTCATTTGCCAAGTGGCGAGATGACACAATAATATCAATATCATTAAGGCGAGATTTGTAATCTGTCACAGCACATGAATCCATAATATTTGGGATACCACGTTTATCAAGATAATTGGCAATTTTCATTTTCATCATCATTGAAGAACCTTGTCCGCTACCACAAACCGCTAAAATGCGAATTGGTTTTTCGTCGCTGGCGATAGTAGCTTCTGTTGTTTGCGCGATAGTTGTGTCTTGGTCAAGATCGTCTAGATTGTAGCCGTCCATTTGTTCTAATGTTTTGCCAGCAGCGGCAGCGGCTGCTTCATCTGCGCGTAAGCGTTTTGATGCATAAGCCATGTAGACAAGGCAAAGTGCGAGAATGATAAAGAAGAAGAATGGAATACTGACAATACCTTGTAGTACTGGTGGGAAGAATAGCGCCCAGTCAGCCATACCCATCCAGCCATTGAAGATAGCGCCTTGAGTGGCAAGAAGATGGATGACCCATGCAGAGCCTAATACTTCAATCATACCCATGACTAAACAAATCTTGATGACAGCTTTCCAGCCACCAAAGTGGTTAGCGAATACCCCAATGGTTGCATTGGAGAAGAACATTGGAATAAATCCTGGGATGATTAAGATTGGCGCACCCATCGTAAGCAAAATACCCACTGCAATGAACTGACCAATGGCACCCCACATGAAACCGAATACCATCGCATTAGGTGAGAACGCGTAAATGGCTGCACAGTCAATGGCAAGTACAGCGTTAGGAATAAGTTTTTCAGAGATACCTTTAAATGCTTCTGAAAGCTCGGCAACAAACATCCGTACACCCATAACAATAATTTGGATGGCGACGGCAAATTTAAGACCTGTTTCTAAAATATAAACAGTCCAGTGCGTTTTTCCAGCCATTGCTTGAAGGTTAGTTAAACCAAAAGACAGTAAAATAATACCGAAGAATACAGTCATAACAATAGCGGTTGCTGAAATACTGTCGTGGAAGATGTGTAACCATTTTGGCAGATTTAAGTGATCAACATTATCTTCTTTGTTACCCAATTTGGGTGAAAGTTTAACTGCAATCCATGAGGCAATTTGTTGTTGGTGACCAATGGAAAAACCAGCTCCCCCAGTTACCGCTTGAGTTGGTTTATACATAATATTAGAAGAAATGCCCCAATACAACGCCATTAAAACAGCTGTATAGATGATGGTTTCCCACATTGAAGCGCCAATAATCATATAGAATACGGCAATTAGGCCAGCTTGTTGGAACATGATGTGGCCTGTCAACATAATGGTGCGAATGCCAGTAAAACGACGGAAGACAACCAGTAAGATATTTAATAAAAGTGCGAGAATAACAGCATAGCCTACCCAGCCGTAATTATCTCCCATAGCCTGAATGGTTGCTTGCATGCTGGTGTATGGGTCGATAACCGCACCTGTGAGACCGTGATATTCTGAGAGTTTTTCAATAATTGGTTTAAACCCTTTTACCAGTGTTCCTGCACCTACTTGAACGAGCATGAACCCCACAATTGTTTTAATCGTACCTTTTAAAATGGTTGTGGTGTCTTTTTTCAGCAATATATAACCAAGACACGCCACAATACCAAGAAGAAGCGGCGCCTTTGATAGAACCTGGGCATTGAACCCAAGGAACAGTTCGTATAGCGAATTTAAAATATCCATAACAAACCTCTGTAAGTTGTCAATATGAATGTTGATGGTTAGCCATCAGTATGAGCTCAGAGATTAGCCCCACATTTAGCGTCCAACCCATCATAACAGCAAAAAATGAGTTGTTTTGAAGTTTTTTGATTATTTGTGATTTTAATCACAAAATATTTATAGCGTCATTTTTGGTTTTTAAATTTAATTTATTGTATAAAAGGGATAAATAAAAGAATTTAATGAAAACAATATTAATGCTTGCAAAATAAAAAATGATTATATATGATTACTTTTGAGTTATATTTGATTTTTTGTGCTTTTTAAGGAGCGTTATTTATGGCAAAAGTGAATGAAATTACCCGTGAGAGCTGGATTTTATCAACCTTTCCAGAGTGGGGCACTTGGCTGAATGAAGAGATTGAACTTGAACAAGTTCCTCAAGGCAATGTTGCTATGTGGTGGCTGGGTTGTGTGGGCTTGTGGGTCAAAACACCTGGAAATGCGAATCTCTGTATTGATCTTTGGTGTGGTCGTGGTAAAGCTACGAAAAAGGTTAAAGACATGGTGCGTGGCCACCAAATGGCTAACATGGCGGGTGTACGTAAATTACAGCCAAATTTGAGAAATTCAGTCAGTGTGTTAGACCCATTTGCAATTAATCAAGTCGATGCCATTGTGGCAACACACTACCACAACGATCACATTGATGTGAATGTAGCTGCTGCAGTTATCAATAACCCTGAGCTCAACCATGTTAAATTCATCGGCCCACAATATTGTGTGGATATGTGGACGAAGTGGGGTGTGCCACAAGATCGTTGCGTAGTCGTTAAACCTGGAGACAGTGTTAAAATTAAGGATCTTGAGTTGATTGCACTGGATTCTTTTGACCGCACTTGCTTAGTTACTCTGCCTGCCCGAGGTTCAGAAGAAAATGGCGGCGAATTAAATGGCATTTGCCCAAGCGATGAAGAGATGGGGCTCAAGGCAGTTAACTATCTGATCAAAACACCTGGTGGCAATATTTATCATTCTGGTGATTCTCACTACTCAATCTATTATGCTAAACACGGTAAAGACTATGAGATTGATGTCGCTTTGGGTAGCTATGGTGAAAACCCGCTAGGCATTCAAGATAAAATGACGTCTATTGATTTGTTGCGTATGGCCGAGTGCTTGCGTACAAAAGTGGTCATTCCTGTGCATCATGATATTTGGACAAATTTCCAAGCGGATACAAATGAAATTTTAGCGCTTTACAATATGCGTAAAGATAGACTTCAGTATCAATTCAAACCGTTCATTTGGCAAGTTGGGGGTAAATACGTCTATCCTCAAGATAAAGCATTAACAGAGTATCACTATCCGCGTGGCTTTGATGATTGCTTTGAGCAAGAACCTAATGTTCCGTTTAAGTCAATACTTTAACCTTTATACACCGCTTTGTATTTTTACAAAGTGGTGTTATTTTGTTCATACATGGTTAGTTTTACGGAGAAGTCATTATGAACAAGCAATATCGTCATGAGAAATTACTCAATATTCTCAATGAACGGGAAATATTATCGACGGAAGAGATTATTCATCTTCTTAATGTCTCGCCAGCAACGGCGCGACGCGACATTACGATGTTAGATAAATTAGGGTTGTTGCAGAAAGTGCGTAATGGAGCTCAATCCGTTACTAAAGAAAGCATTTCTAATCACCGAAATTATTTAAGCAGTAATGTTAATCAAATCAATAATTTTTCTGAAAAAGAGAGAATTGCGAGAGTGGCAGCCAATTTGTGTCAACGAGGCGAAAGCGTATTTTTGACCTGTGGTTCCACCATGATGATGTTAGGACAAAGCTTGTGTGGCAGCCCTGTGCAAATCATCACCAATTATTTGCCGTTAGCTAATTTGTTGATTGAACATGACCATAATGATGTTGTTATTATGGGAGGACAATACAATAAAAATCAGGCTATTACTCTGTCTTTAGGCGTTGGAGTTGATTGTGGGTACTCTGCCAATATTATGTTTACAAGCGGACGAGGAATTTCGGCTAAGGGACTTTATAAAACCGACATGCTGATTGCAAATTCAGAGCAAAAAATGCTTGATAAAGTTGGGCGCTTGATTGTTCTGCTTGATAGTCAAAAATTAGGGAAGGAAGTTGGGATGATATTTACTGAGTTAAGTCGTATTGATACCTTAGTGACAGGCAAAGAAGCCGATCCTGACATTATTTCTGCCTTAAAAGCACGAGGTTTGAATATTATCTTAGCCTAATATATTTAGGAGAGATAGAATGAGAAACCATAAAATTGGTATTTATGAGAAGGCCTTACCTAAGGAAATAAGTTGGCGAGAAAGACTTGCCATTGCAAAATGTTGCGGTTTTGATTTTGTGGAAATGTCTATTGATGAAACTGATGAACGCCTATCACGTTTAAATTGGAGCAAATCAGAAAGACTGAACATTGTTAAAGCTGTTCTGGATTCTGGAATTACCATTTCATCAATGTGTTTGTCAGCGCATCGCCGTTTCCCATTTGGTAGTCATGACAGTCCAATAAGAAAACAAGCCTACGATCTTATGCAAAAAGCCATTGAGCTTGCAGTAGATCTTGGCATTAGAACGATTCAGTTAGCGGGTTACGATGTCTACTACGAAGAACAAGATGAAGGAACAGTTGCACGTTTTCAAGAAGGTTTAGAGTGGGCTGTACAATTGGCTGCTAGTAATCAAGTGACATTGGCTGTTGAAATCATGGATACGAAGTTTATGAGTTCTATTTCGCGGTGGAAAAAATATGATGAAATACTGCGATCTCCTTGGTTTACAGTGTATCCCGATCTAGGCAATTTATCTGCATGGAATGATGATGTGGTTTCTGAGCTGGAATTAGGTATTGATAAAATTTCGGCTATCCATTTGAAAGATACCCATAAAGTCACCCAAGCATGCGCAGGGCAATTTAGAGATGTCCCTTTTGGTCAAGGTTGTGTTGACTTTGTGAAATGTTTTGAAACGTTAGCACGATTAAATTATCGTGGTGCTTTTCTCATTGAGATGTGGACGGAAAAAGCACAAGACCCTATTGTTGAAATCATTAACGCCAGAAAATGGATTGAGTCACAAATGGTGCAAGGAGGTTTCCAATGTTAACACAATTGAAACACGAGGTTCTCGAGGCCAATTTGGCACTTCCAAAACACCATTTAGTCACGTTTACATGGGGAAATGTGAGCGGTATTGATAGAGAAAAAGGTTTAGTGGTAATTAAACCCTCGGGTGTTGAGTATGATGTGATGACCGCAGAAGATATGGTTGTGGTTGATCTTCATACTGGTGCGGTGGTTGAAGGGGATAAAAAACCATCTTCAGATACGCCAACACACCTTGAGCTGTACAGTCAATTTCCCGATATTGGCGGGATTGTCCATACGCACTCACGTCATGCCACTATTTGGTCTCAGTCGGGTGAAGATATTATTGCAACAGGTACAACCCATGCGGATTATTTTTACGGCGCAATACCTTGCACGCGCAAAATGACGGCGCAAGAGATTGCGGGTGACTATGAGTTGGAAACAGGTAAGGTCATTGTGGAAACCTTTATTAAGCGTGCAATTAATCCAAATGATGTTCCAGCAGCTCTAGTACACTCACATGGGCCATTTGCTTGGGGTAGCGATCCACACAATGCAGTGCATAACGCTGTGGTGTTGGAGGAAATTGCTTATATGAATCTCTTTGCTCGCCAATTACGGCCTAATTTACAAGCTATGCAGCAGGAGTTATTAGATAAACATTATCTAAGAAAACATGGTGTAAATGCCTATTACGGGCAATAATTTAAAATGAAAGCCGCACAAGATGTGCGACTTTTTTATTATCTTGATTAAAACCGCACTTTTAAAGTGCGGTTTTTTCTTAAAGTGCGGTTTTAGGTGAACAGGACTAGTACAATGGCGAGCACTTGCGGTGAGATGATACGCATGAACATCACCAGTGGATAAACGGTGGCGTAAGAGAGCGCTGCGGCACCGCTTTCTTCTTTGATGGCGTTAGCAAAGGCCAGTGCGGGCGGGTCGGTCATGGAGCCAGCCAGTAAGCCACTTAGGGTGAGGTAGTTCATCTTGCCATAAATACGTGCGACGACTCCTGTAATAACGAGTGGTACAAAGGTAATGATTACCCCATAGGCCATCCATTCAAGCCCACTGCCACTGACGAGTGTATCGACAAAATGAGCACCCGCTTTTAGCCCTACGATGGAGAGGAACAAGACAATCCCGATTTCGCGCAGAGCGAGGTTAGCACTTGGTGGCATAAACCAATAGAGTTTGCCGAGGCTGCCGATACGCGCAAGAATGAGTGCCACCACCAGCGGGCCGCCAGCCAGACCGAGTTTTAGCGGGACAGGGAAGCCTGGCACCATAATGGGGATAGAGCCGACTAACACGCCGAGCAAAATCCCGATAAATACAGGCAGCATTTGCACTTGTTGCAGTTTTTGTTGCACATTGCCGATCACAGCGATCACCGCTTCAATGGCATCAAGCCTCCCAACGAGATTGAGCACGTCACCAAATTGCAGGCTGGTGTTGCTGGTGGGGACAAGCTCAATCCCCGCACGGTTAAGGCGCGAGATGACGACTTCGTATTTTTGTTTAAATTTGAGATCGCGGATTTTTTTACCTAACGCTTGTTCATTGGTCACTACCACACGCACGGAGCGTAGGTCGGTACCACGCGTGGTGAGAGAGGTTTGCACCACTTCACCAATCACCAGCTGCAATCGGTAGAGGTCGGGTTTGTCACCGACTAAGTGCATAATATCACCTAAGATAACTTCAGTATCGGCGTGAGGAACAATCAGATCGTCATTGCGTTTAAGCCGAGAACACACCACGTTACGTGCCTCAAAGCCTGGAATATCACGAATGCGCAAGCCGTTAATGTTGGGATTGGATACCCTTATGTTAAGACTACTTAAGCTCTCTTTATCATGACCTGATTCTTTTTCAAATTGTTCATGTTCGTGTTCAATTTTGATTTTGAAAAAGGCACGAATTAGCCAAATAGACAGCAAAATACCGCAGATTCCAAATGGATAGGCGATGGCATAAGCCATACCCATCGTTTCAGTGATATTGGTCATCCCCAACTCACTTAGAATTTGTTGACCTGCCCCGAGTGATGGGGTGTTGGTAACCGCCCCTGAGAAAATGCCGAGAATAATTGGTAATTCAATGCCTAAGGTAAGATGTAATATCACCACCAACAATGCGCCGATCAGCACAATCATCATAGCGAATAAATTAAGTTTAAGACCCGATTGTCTCAAGGAGGCAAAAAAACCTGGGCCGACTTGAATCCCAATGGTGTAAACAAATAAAATCAAACCAAATTCTTGAATAAAATGCAAGGTGTGCGGTTCAAGTTTGAGGTTGTATTGGTAGGTAAAGTGGCCGACTAAAATTCCCCCAAATAGTACACCTCCGATCCCGATGCCAATCCCTTTGATTTTAAAATGCCCGAGCCACAGCCCGATCACCGCAACCAAGGAGATAAGGCTTATGGTGATTGCAATATCGCTCATAAGTACTCCTAATTTTTCAATAAAAATGAACTGAGAGAGATTATACCTGTCTTAGAAAAACAAAAATTTGCCCTAGCCCAAATTTTTAAAAGAAAAATGGGAATTTTGTGCAAAAATAAAGTAAATGATGGCCACACTATGGCATAGATTGAGATAATGTATGAATTGGCAAACTGAATTAATTGACTCCGCTTTTTGGGTGCTAAAAGCCTTTGCTGGCAGCGTGGTGTTTTTGATTATACTTGGCACATTGTTAGTGCGCTTCACGCATTGGGGGCGGCAATTTTGGCGTATTGGCGCGCATTACCTCAATCCCAAAACCCATTTTTCCGCAATGGCGTTGTTTGGTTGCATTTTGTTGTTTACCTTGCTTGACGTACGTTTGAGTGTGGTGGTGTCGAATTGGTATAACAAAATGTATGGTTCATTGCAGGACTATAATGCGGATCTGTTTTGGTATATGATGGCCGTGTTTGCCATTTTAGCCACCATTAACGTGGTGTTAGGGCTGGTTAATTACTATCTTTCACAGCGTTTCATCATCAATTGGCGTACAGATCTCAATCATCGTTTGGTTTCACGCTGGCTGCATAACCGCACTTATTATAAAACCTATTACAGCCATGGTATTTTAGATAACCCTGATCAACGCATTCAGCAAGATGTGCAAGCCTTTGTGACGACCAGTTTGAGTTTTTCCACAGGATTAGTCAGCGCGGTCAACTCGATTATCGCGTTCACGATTTTGCTGTGGGGGCTGTCTGGCCCATTGACGCTTGGCGGCGTGGCCATTCCCCATGCGATGGTGTTTTTGACCTATCTTTATGTGTTGCTAACCTCTGTGATGGCATTCAAGCTCGGGCGTCCGTTGATTAAACTCAATTTTTTGAACGAAAAGCTCAACGCAAATTTCCGTTATTCCTTAATTCGCGTGAAAGAATACGCCGAAAGCATCGCGTTTTATCGCGGAGAGCGCAGTGAGAAACATTTGCTCACTCAGCAGTTTAATTCAGTGATCGAAAACGTATGGCATATTGTATTTCGAACCCTAAAATTTTCAGGTTTTAATCTGGTGGTGGGGCAGGCGTCGGTCGTGTTTCCGTTTTTAATTCAAGCAGGGCGTTTTTTCCAAAAGCAGATCTCTCTGGGTGATTTGATGCAAACGGGGCAGGTGTTCGGGCAGCTACATTCCAGTTTGTCTTTTTTCAGAAATTCTTACGACACATTTGCTTCTTACAAGGCGACCCTTGACCGTTTAACGGGCTTTAGTGATGCGATGCAAAGTGCGGAGAAATTAACAATGCCCGAAATTAAAACAGACAGCGATCGGCTTGTAATTAGCCATTTGAGCGTGTTCACGCCTTCGCAAAAGCCGTTGATTGAAAACTTATCGCTGGATCTTCCTCAGGGCGCTTGGTTATTGATTCAAGGGCCGTCTGGTGTAGGCAAAACCACCTTGTTGCGCTCGCTGGCGGGGCTGTGGGCGTTTGCTCAGGGAGACATGCGCACACCAGCCAATGCGCTGTTTTTATCACAAAAGCCGTATTTACCGCAAGGGCGGCTGCTCGATGCACTGCATTATCCTAACATGGCGCCAGATCAGGCGGATTATGCCCTTGAAACCGCACTTTTAACGCGCGTACAGCTGGGGCATTTGACCACGCAATTGCTGGAAGACAACGAATGGACACAAGTGCTCTCGCTCGGTGAGCAGCAACGGTTAGCATTTGCGCGCGTGTTGTTACATCGCCCTCAGATTATCTATCTTGATGAAGCCAGTGCCAGCATGGATGAAGGGTTGGAAGATGCGATGTATCGTTTATTGAAAAGCACATTGCCAAATAGCACGGTGGTCAGCGTGGGGCACCGTTCAACATTGCATGTGATGCACGAGCGGCATTTATTTATCAATAAAGATGGCAGCTGGCAACTACACGACCGCACTTTGGGCTAAAATCACGAAAATCAGAAAAAAAGGTTGACTTATTTTTCAACCTTGCTTTAATGCAAGCGAAAAATGTATCTATGAGGACAAATTATGGCAGAGAGTTTTAGCGTAACCCGCCGCTTTTTTGATGACAAAAACTATCCACGCGGCTTTTCGCGTCATGGTGACTATACTATCCGCGAATCAGAAACTTTAGAAAAATACGGACAAGCATTTATTGAGTTACAATTAGGCAATCGCAAACCAAAAACAAAAGAAGAAAAACAATTTGTCGCGGTGTGCAAAAAAGAGCGTGAGCCAGAAACCTTTTTTGAAAAAACTTGGGTGAAATACACTTCCCGCATCAACAGCGTCAAACGCGTCTACACCCTCTCAGGGCTGGCCGCCGCTGACAGCGCGGGTGATGACTTCACCGAATAATAAAAGGCGCTGCGTGCGCCTTTTGCATTTTGAGATTATTTATGTCTGAGTCTTTGCCAACACTGGATTATCCTGCGCTTTTGCTTGCTAAACAGCAACGCCTGCAAGCACTACTTGCACCGTTTAAGCCGAGCCACATTGAGGTGTTTGCCTCCCCCGAGCAGCATTTTCGTATGCGTGCGGAGTTTCGCCTGTGGCATGAAGGTGATGATCTTTATCACATTATGTTTGATAAGGTGCGCGGTGAGCGCTATCGCGTGGATGGTTTTCCCATCGCCAGCGAACTGATCAATAGGATGATGACCGCACTTTTGCCAGAATTAAAAGTCAGTGCCGTGCTGCGTCATAAGCTCTTTCAAATCGACTATCTCAGCACTCTCAGTGGGCAGATTGCGGTGAGCTTGCTGTATCACAAAGCGCTGGATGCACAGTGGGAAAGTGAGGCGCGTGCACTCAAAGTGCGGTTGCAATCTCAAGGCTTTGATGTGCAACTAATCGGCCGCGCGCGCAAGCAGAAAATTTGCCTTGATCATGATTGGGTTGATGAAACGCTCAACGTGAATGGGCGAGATTTTCACTATCGCCAAGTTGAAAACAGCTTTACTCAGCCGAACGCTCGCATGAACATTGAAATGCTGCAATGGGCGCAATTGTGCACTCAAGGTGCACAAGGCGATTTGTTAGAGCTTTATTGCGGCAATGGTAACTTTTCTATCGCGCTGGCGGGCAATTTTGCGCGCGTGCTGGCAACTGAAATTGCGAAATCCTCCGTGCAGGCCGCACAGCACAATTTGCAGGCCAACGGCATTGATAATGTGCGCATTATCCGCATGTCGACTGAAGAAGTGACGCAAGCCTTGCGTGGCGAACGTACCTTCAACCGCTTGCAAGGCGTGAATTTGACGGACTATCAATGCAATACGGTATTGGTGGACCCACCTCGCGCAGGGTTAGATAAGGAGACTTTGTCCATGCTATCGACGTATCCGCAGATTCTTTATATTTCCTGCAACCCCCATACTTTGGTGGATAACCTAGCCACCTTAAGCCAAACTCACCGTATTGCGCGCGCAGCACTGTTTGATCAATTTCCTTACACCGACCACATCGAAACGGGTGTGTGGCTGGTGAAGTATGATTAAACTATTGTGTGAAAGTGCGGTTAAGCAAGCCGAATTTGACCGCACTTGTGCTTTTTTAGGACTGGAACATCACCCCCAAAGCCCGCTTGCACTTGTTCAAACCGAAACCCACCTTGAACTACGCAAACTTGATGAGCCCAAATTAGGCGCTGTGTGGGTAGATTTTACTCAAGGGGTTATGGCACATCGTCGCCAATTCGGTGGCGGGCGAGGGGAAGCTGTGGCTAAAGCCGTGGGCGTGAAGCAAAGCTATCTGCCCAGTGTGCTTGATGCCACAGCAGGGCTGGGGCGTGATAGTTTTGTTTTGGCCGCTATTGGCTGCAAAGTGCGGTTAGTTGAGCGCAACCCTGTGGTTTATGCCTTGTTGCAAGACGGCTTACAACGCGCCTACCTAGATGAAACCATTGGTCAGTGGATGCGTGAGCGGATGCAGCTCTTGCCGCTAGGCTCGCTGCCAGCACTCACCGTTGAGCCCGCTGATGTGGTCTATCTCGACCCTATGTTTCCTCATCGGCAAAAAAGTGCCTTAGTGAAAAAAGAGATGCGCGTATTTCAATCATTGGTCGGCGAAGACCTTGATGCCGACGTGCTGCTGATAAAAAGTGCGGTATTGGCGACAAAACGCGTGGTGGTCAAACGCCCCAGTGGCGCGCCCTATCTCGCCAACATTGTGCCGCAAGGTGAGCTGAAAACCAAAAATCACCGCTTTGATCTTTATCACCCGCAGACACTACTTGCGCAATAAAAAAGCACCCTAAGGTGCTTTTTCGTTTTCTAGCGAATCAAGCCTGCGTGCTGCAAGGCCTCAATCACGGCAGGTTGCGCTTGTTCACTTAATACTGTCAGTGGCAAACGAATATGCAAATTGCTGATAAGCCCCAAACGGTGACATGCCCATTTCACTGGAATTGGGTTGGATTCCACGAACAAGTTTTTGTGCAATGGCAGAAGCAGTTGATTGATTTCTTCAGCTTGTTCAAACTCGCCAGCGAGGGCGTGCGCACACATTTTTGCCATGTCAGCAGGTGCCACATTGCTGGTAACCGAGATCACGCCTTCAGCACCGTCACGCATGGCATCAAGTGCGGTGGCGTCATCACCACTGAAGATCAAGAAATCATCACCCGCCAGTTGTTTAATTAACTTCACGCGTTCCACTTCACCGGTGGCTTCTTTAATGCCGATGATATTTTTTACTTTGGCTAAACGCGCAACGGTTTCGGGTTTGATGTCGCTGCCCGTGCGGCTAGGCACATTGTAGAGAATTTGTGGAATATCGGTACTCTCCGCAATGGCTTTATAGTGTTGATACATGCCTTCTTGAGTAGGTTTATTGTAATATGGCACTACCGACAAGCACGCCGCCACGCCACTGCCGTGCAGCAATTTGGTCATGGTGATCGCTTCGCTGGTCGCATTCGCGCCAGTGCCTGCAATAATAGGAATACGTCCTTTGGCAAATTCAACCGTTTTTAAAATCGCTTTCACATTCTCTTCAATGCTCAGCGTAGCAGATTCCCCTGTGGTGCCTACTGAAACAATGGCGCTGGTGCCTGCATCAATGTGAAAATTGACGAGTGCTTCTAATTCTTCATAATTCACATCGCCGGCTTCAGTCATTGGAGTGACGAGCGCGACAATACTGCCAGAAAATAACGGTTGTTGTGCCGACATAAATATTCTCCTGTATAATGATTCTTCATTGCGACATATACAATGATTATATAATTAGCTTGCCAAATTTAACACAGTTTGCAAGTGCTTTTTGTCAATCTCGCGGTTTTTTTGCAAAAAAATACGCGTACATTTAAAATTATGCAATCTCAATGGTAGAAAATGAATTTTTAGGAGTTTATTATGGTTGCACCGCTTTCACAAGGCACAAAGGCCCCCGAGTTTTGCTTGCTGGATCAGCAAGGAAACGCTGTTCGCTTAGCGCAATTTAAAGGCCAAAAAGTGCTGGTTTATTTTTACCCTAAAGCACTCACGCCAGGTTGCACCACTCAGGCCTGTGATTTGCGTGATAGTCGCTCAGCACTGGAAAAGTGCGGTGTGACGGTGTTGGGAATCAGCCCTGATAGCCCAGAGAAGCTCGCACGGTTTAGCGAGAAAAAAGCGCTGAATTTCACTTTACTCTCCGATGTGGATCATCAAGTAGCTGAGGCTTATGGTGTGTGGGGGGAGAAAAAATTTATGGGCAAAACCTTTGACGGCATCCATCGCATCAGTTTTTTGATCGATGAACACGGCGTCATTGCTCACGTCTTCGATAAATTCAAAACCAAGGACCACGCAAGCGTGGTGTTGGAATACCTACAAAATCATTAACCGCACTTTATATAAAAAAGGGCTTTGAAGCCCTTTTTACTCATTACTTGCGCATCAGATAGGGATGCTTCGAGGCTGAGAAATATTGCCGACCATCTTTGCCAAAGTCATAGACGTCACTAACTTGACGTAGGGTGAATGGCGGTTCTATGCCAATATAAACACACTGCCGCGTGTAGCGTCTAAATTTACGGTTTGCTCGGCGTTTGTCTTGTTTTTCGCTTTCAATACAGGTAATACCACAAATGGGGGTTTTTCTGTAACTTCGGCTCATGTGATTCTCCTAAACTAAGTTGATTACTTAGCGTTCTTTGAGAATCACTCCATATTTCATATTCATGTCAATTTTCCGTATTTCCAATTTTAAATAAAAGCAACAACCGCACATTTAGATGAGGGGGTCATCAGATTCTTCGTTAGATGGCCATGCGTTGAGCACCGCTTTAATGAGTGTTGCCAGCGGGATGGCAAAGAAGATGCCCCAAAGTCCCCATAGCCCGCCGAATATTAGCACGGCGAGGATGATAATGAGAGGGTGAAGGTTCACCGCTTCACTAAATAGTAGCGGCACGAGCAGGTTACCGTCGAGAATTTGAATTAAAATATGCCCAGCCACGAGATAGCCAAAAGTGGAGGTAAGCCCAAATTGGGCAGCGGCAATTAAGGTAATTGGGATGGTGATCAGCACGGCGCCAACATAGGGAATGAGTACCGAAAGCCCCACGCCTACGGACAGTAAAAGTGGGTAGCGTAAGCCAAAGCTGAGTAACAACACATAGGTTACGCAGCCAACAACGAGTATTTCGACTAACTTTCCACGAATGTATTTTGAAATTTGCCCTTGCATTTCACGCCACACTTGTGAGGCCAAAGTGCGGTTGCGCGGTAAAAAGCGCATGCTGCCTTTGATCAGTTGATCTTTGTCTTTGATTAAGAAAAACACCATTAACGGCACTAAGAACGCATAAATGCCAATGGTAACTAAGCTCACCAATGACGAAATGGAGTATTTCAGTGCTGACTCGCCCATGGTAACTATTTTGGTGCGCACGGTGGAGATAATGGAGTCCAGCATTTGATAATCAACCAAGGCGGGGTAATTTTCAGGTAGTGTGAGCACCCAAGCATGCAGTTGATTTATCATGTCGGGCAAATCTTGCATCATCGACACAGTTTGGTTCCACAGGCGTGGCAGAATCACAATAAAAATAAAAATGGTCAGCGCAATGAACAATAATAAGGTGATGCTAATGGCGACAATACGCGGCAAGCGCAGGCGCTGAGCGATAAAATCAATAGGGGTTTCTAATAGGTAAGCGAACACTAACGCAATGAGTAAGGGGGCGATGATGTCGCTGAAAAAATAAATCGCTAAAAAGCCAAACAGTAAAATGGCAAAAAGCCCCATGGCCTGAGGGTCGCTAAAGCGTCGTTTGTACCATTTTTGAAACATTTCCAGCATGGGCTTTCCTTTCGTAAAAACGCACAGAGTATAACAACATATTGACTTGATGACAGATTAAATCTATTTTGAGAGAAAAAGCAATAGGAGAGAGATGATGAGTGTCAAAATTTTACACAATCCGCGTTGTTCTAAAAGCCGCGCCACGTTGGCATTGTTGCAAGAACACGGCGTGCAGCCTGAAGTGGAGCTTTATCAATCGCAGCATTATAGCCCAGAGGCTATCCGCGCGATTGCTGAAAAATTAGGCGTGGAGGATTTGCGTGAGATGATGCGCACCAAAGACGAACTATACCGCACTTTGGAGCTAGCGCAAGCCAGCCAAGAACAATTATTGCAAGCGATTGTGGCAAACCCGCAACTACTTGAGCGCCCGATTGTGATTAAGGGTGACAAAGCGTGCATTGGGCGCCCACCTGAAAATGTATTGGCGATTTTATAACGCGAGCTTGTCTTTCAAAAATGGGATCGTCAAATGCCCTTTTTGTGCCTCCAACGTGGCGTGTTCGAGTTTGTCGAGCGTGCGAAATAAACTTTTAAGATCGCGATCATGGCGTTTAAGCAAAAATTGCGCCGCGTCGTCGTTGAGGATCAATCCGCGTGCAAAGGCGCGCTGTTGTAACAGCTGCATTTTTTGGCTGTCTTGCAATGGTTTAAGTTGATACACCTCTCCCCAAATCAGGCGAGAGCGCAAGTCAGGCAAATGGAGCGCCAGCTCGCTGATGGGGGCATTGGCGCTGATAATCAGCTCGCCTTGCGACCGTTCATTGATGCGGTTGTAAAGATCAAACACGGCGCGCTCCCAATGCGCGTTGCCAGCGATGGCGTGTAAATCGTCAAGGCAGACAAGATCTTGCATTTCGAGATTGTCGAGCATATCGGGAGAAAATTGTGCTAAGGATTTCAGCGGCAAAAAGCTCGCTGCGCCGCCGCTTTGGGTGATTTCATCGCAGCAGGCTTTCAGCAGGTGGCTTTTGCCCGTGCTGGCTTGCCCGAAAATAAAGTAAAAGTGCGGTTGCACTTGGGCGAGGTGAGTGTGCAGGCTGGCGAGAAGCAAAGGGTTGTTCTCGCCATTGAAATAGTCAAATGTGTTTTCGTCCACCGTTTGAATCGGCAGCGGGATTTGACGCATATTCGCTTAACACTCACACCGCACTTTGCGGTTTTTCTTTAGGTAAAATCAAGTGCATCAACACCGCGATGATAGCGCACAGGCTAATGCCCTTGAGAGACACCTCGCCCACATTGACCATCATGCCACCGATGCCGAAAGTCAGCACAACGGAGATAATACACAAATTGCGTGGCTCCGACACATTCACTTGTGCTTTAATCAGCGTGCTCATGCCCACCACCGCAATGGAACCGAACACCAACATCATAATGCCGCCCATCACCACGGTTGGAATAGTGGCCAACAGTGCGCCGACTTTACCACAAAACGAAATCGCAATCGCCCAGCATGCCGCCCACGTCATAATTTTAGGGTTAAAGTTACGCGTGAGCATCACCGCGCCGGTGACTTCAGCATAGGTGGTGTTTGGCGGTCCGCCTAAAAACGCGGCGGTGGAGGTCGCGATGCCGTCGCCGAGCAAAGTGCGGTGCAGCCCAGGGGTGCGTAAGAAATCTTTGCCTGTTACTGAGCTGATCGCCATAATCCCGCCAACATGCTCAATGGCTGGCGCGATGGCAATTGGGAGCAAGTAGAAAATGGCTTCGAGTTTAAATGATGGCGTGGTGAATGTCGGCAGGCTAAACCATGGCGCATTGAGCACGGGTTGGAAATCAATTAAACCATAGAAAAGTGCGGTGCAATAGCCCACCACAATGCCAAACATAATCGGGATTAGGCGCATTAAACCTTTGGCAAAAACCGCAATCACAAGGGTTGTGATTAACGTGACCATTGAGATCACAATCGCTTGCTCATAAGGGAAGAGCTGTGCCCCATCGCCACCACGCCCCATCGCCATATTCACGGCCAATGGTGCCAGCCCCATGCCGATGATGATGATAATAGGGCCAACCACCACAGGTGGGAAGATGCGTTGTAAAATATCGGCACCTTTGATTTTGACCAAAAAGCTTAAGGCAACGTACACCAGCCCAGCGCACATCAAGCCACCCATCGTAACCGACAAGCCCCACGTAGCGATGCCATATTGCATAGGCGCGATAAAAGCGAATGACGAGGCGAGGAAAATCGGCACTTGGCGACGGGTACATAGTTGAAACAACAAGGTGCCAACCCCTGCGGTTAAAAGTGCGGTATTGCTGTCAAGGCCGACAATCAACGGCACCAATACTAACGCTCCAAAGGCGACAAATAACATTTGCAAGCCGACAAAGGCCTGTTTGATTGGGTGTTGCGCGGGTTCTGGTAAGGCGGCTTGTGTGTTCATTATTTGGTCCCGAAGATTTTATCACCCGCATCACCAAGGCCAGGGATAATGTAGCCATTTTCGTTTAAGTGATCGTCAATCGACGCGGTGTAAAGTTCAACATCAGGATGTTCTTTTTCAAGCGCTTTAATGCCTTCAGGTGCGGCCACTAGCACCAACACTTTGATGTGCTTGCAGCCTTTTTCTTTGAGCAGATTAATGGTTGCGACCATCGAGCCGCCTGTGGCGAGCATCGGGTCGACCACAATCGCCATGCGCTCTTCTAGATCACCTGCGAGTTTTTGAAAATAGGGGACGGGTTCGAGCGTTTCTTCGTTACGATACATCCCCACCACACTAATGCGCGCGCTTGGAATATGCTCCAGCACGCCGTCCATCATGCCAAGGCCTGCACGCAAAATCGGTACCACAGTCACCTTTTTCCCTTTAATTCGTTCCACTTCCACAGGGCCATTCCAGCCGTCAATAATGATAGTTTCGGTTTCTAAATCGGCGGTGGCTTCGTAAGTCAGCAAACTGCCCACTTCGGTGGCCAAATCGCGGAAATCTTTGGTGTTGATATCGCCCGCGCGCATCAAGCCGAGTTTATGTTTAATCAAAGGATGATTGACTTGCACTAGTTTCATATTGCACTCCTTAAAAGTTATCCGAACAATTTTAAAACATTGACACGCCAATTAATAGCTTTTTTGTGTGGATTTTGAGTTCTTTGCAAGCGGTATGTACGCTTGACATTTTGCGCGAGAATTTGCACAAATTTGTGTGATTTTTATCGCTTAAATTTTGACTAACTGATACAATTTAGCCGATACGCTTGCTCGCATAAGAGCCTTATGGTTAGGTTAGAAACAGGAAATTGTCGTGGAAAAAGAAACATTAAGTTACAAAGACGCTGGCGTTGACATCAACGCAGGTAATGACTTGGTTGAGCGCATTAAAGCCGATGTGAAACGCACCCGTCGCCCAGAAGTGATGGGTGGTTTGGGGGGCTTTGGCGCGCTGTGTGCTATCCCTGCGGAATACAAAGAACCGATTTTAGTCTCTGGCACGGATGGCGTGGGCACCAAGTTGCGTTTGGCCATTGACTGCCACAAGCATGACACCATTGGGGTGGATTTAGTGGCCATGTGTGTTAATGATCTTGTG
This sequence comes from Spirabiliibacterium pneumoniae, assembly GCF_014884995.1. Classification (GTDB taxonomy): domain Bacteria; phylum Pseudomonadota; class Gammaproteobacteria; order Enterobacterales; family Pasteurellaceae; genus Spirabiliibacterium; species Spirabiliibacterium pneumoniae. The sequence continues at coordinate 152,618 of NZ_JABMII010000004.1, read as the reverse complement.
GTGCAAGGCGCACAACCGCTCTTTTTCCTAGATTACTACGCCACAGGCAAACTGGATGTGGATGTTGCAGCTGATGTGGTTAAAGGCATTGCTGATGGCTGCGTGCAGTCAGGCTGTGCGTTGGTGGGCGGAGAAACCGCTGAAATGCCAGGTATGTATCATCAAGGCGATTACGATTTGGCGGGCTTTTGTGTGGGCGTGGTGGAGAAAAGTGAAATTATTGAGCCATCACGAGTGCGCGTGGGCGATAAACTCATTGCGCTGGCTTCCAGCGGGCCGCATTCTAATGGTTACTCACTCATTCGTAAAGTGCTTGAGCGCAGTGGTGCTAACCCAACCCAAGATAAACTGGGCGATAAAACGCTCGCTGAGCATTTGCTGGCGCCAACTAAAATTTATGTAAAATCCATTTTGCAGTTGATTAAACGTGTGGACGTTCACGCCATTGCGCACCTCACGGGTGGCGGTTTTTGGGAGAACATTCCGCGCGTGTTACCTGCCCATGTGCAAGCGGTGATTGATGAAACAAGTTGGCAGTGGGGCGAGGTGTTTGACTGGCTGCAACGCGAGGGCAATATCGAACGCCACGAAATGTATCGCACGTTTAACTGCGGCGTCGGTATGGTGGTGGCACTGCCTGAAAAAGACGTGGAAACCGCACTTGCGCTGTTACAACAAGCTGGCGAGCGTGCTTGGCTGATTGGCGAAATCAATCAACGCGCCGAACAAGATCCGCAGGTGGTGATTGCCTAAATGCGTTTAGCCGTTCTTCTGTCAGGCAATGGGCAAACCTTGCAAGCCATCATCGAGGCACAAAAGTGCGGTCATCTGCACGCCGAGATTGCCTGCGTGATCAGTGATCGCAGTGATGCTTATGGGCTGGTGCGCGCACAACAAGCGAACATCGCTACCGCCGTGATAGCGCGTGCGCAATTTGACAACAAGGTTGACTTCGAGCAAGCCTTAATTGACACGCTCACTAGCGCAGGCGTTGAGCTGGTGGTGCTGGCAGGCTTTATGCGCGTGCTCTCACCGCACTTTATCAGCCATTTTGCAGGGCGGATTTTGAACATTCACCCATCGCTGCTGCCAAAATTCAAAGGGCTGAACACCCACCAACGTGCGATTGATGCGGGCGAACAAGAACACGGCACTAGTGTGCATTTTGTGGACGAATCTCTCGACGGTGGCGCGGTGATTTTGCAGGCGAAAGTGCCGATTTTTCCAGAAGACAGCCTCGCCGATGTTGAGCAGCGGGTCAAGCAGCAAGAGCAGCATATTTATCCGTTGGTGATTAGTTGGTTTGCGCAAGGGCGGCTGGTGTTTAGCCCACCTTATGCGGTGCTAGACGGCAATGTACTTGGAGCGAGTGGCTATGCCAGCGATTAGCACAAGATGACAGCGCAAGCAGAATGTTTTAGAATGACTACTGGTGATTTATAACGCAATCAAACGCCATAATTGCCTAAGCAGGGAATTTTTTGGCTAAATTAGGTTCTAATGATGTATCGTAATAAGAGAGTGAATAGATGAATTTAACCAAAATGAAGCATAAGTTAATAACGTTAACCGCACTTTTAGGTGCATTATTAGTCGCACAACCTGTGATGGCGGCAGAAACCGTTGTGGCAACGGTGGATGGCTATCCGATTTTGTCAGGGCAAGTGAAGCAAGCGCTCGGCAAGCGCGCCAATACCGCCGCCAACCGTGCCAAAGCCCTTGATGATGTGATTGACGATATTTTGGTGCAAAAAGCGATCAAAGACTCAGGCGTTGTGATCAGAACCAGTGATGTTGACCGCGTGTTGCAAGGCATTGCCGATCAAAATGGGTTAACGTGGGGTCAACTGTTGGACGCGTTAGACTATCAAGGCATTGATTATCATCAATTTCGCAATCAAATTCGCCATCAACTGTTAATGGGGCAAGTGCGCCAACGCAGCATCGGTAAAAGCATTGATGTTGATCGTGATCAAGTACTTGAGCTGGGTAAAAAAATGCAGCAAGAGGCGAAAGCGAAAGGGAATTTGCATAAAGCGACAGCAACAGAATATCGTGTAAGTCATATTTTATTAAAAACCAACCCGATTTTAACCGACGCCAAAGCTAAAGCGCAGCTCACGCAATTGCGCAGCGATATTTTAGCGAAAAAGATCAGCTTTGAAGAGGCGGCTAAACAAAACTCGAAAGATTATCTCTCAGGTTACAAAGGCGGTGATTTGGGCTTTGCCTTTCCTGAAAGCTATGTAGGTGAATTTGCTAAAAAAGTGCGGTCAAGCAAACAGGGCGTGATCAGCGCGCCGTTTAAAACGGAATTTGGTTGGCACATTCTGAAAGTGACGGACACTCGCAAAGGTGATCGCACCGAGCAGTATTATCAACAAAAAGCCTACGAGAACTTAATTAATCGCCAAGCGCAATCGGCTGCGAATAATTGGGTGAAAGCCTTGCGTAAAAATGCCGATATTAAGATAATGCAACACTAATTATTACCTGCCAATAAAATCCCGCTTGGTCGGGATTTTGTTTATTTGAGAGAGAGAATGAACGGAAAAACACATTTAGGGCACACCGCACGCAAGCGCTTTGGGCAAAATTTCTTGCACGACACACTGGTGATTGAAAACATTGTCGCCGCTATTGCACCAAAGCCTGGGCAAGCGTTGGTTGAAATTGGCCCTGGGCTTGGTGCTCTGACAGAGCCAGTGTGTGATCGGACAGATCAATTAACGGTGATAGAGCTTGACCGTGATTTAGCCCATCGGCTGCGCCATCACCCGTTTTTGAACCAAAAGCTCAATGTAATTGAGCAAGATGCCATGCAGGTGGATTTCACCGCACTTTTCCAGCAATTAGGGCAACCGTTGCGGGTGTTTGGCAACCTGCCATACAACATTTCCACCCCACTGATGTTTCATTTATTTACGTTTACTGATGCCATTGCGGATATGCACTTTATGCTACAAAAAGAGGTGGTCAAGCGCCTTGCCGCGGCGCCCAATAGCAAAGCCTACGGGCGGCTGAGTGTGATGGCGCAGTATTATTGCCAAGTGATCCCTGTGTTGGAAGTGCCACCAAGCGCATTTAAACCTGCGCCAAAAGTGGACTCTGCCGTAGTGCGCCTTATTCCGCACCGTACTTTGCCATGTGTTGCGAAAGATACCGCATGGCTCAACCGCCTATGCGCCGCCGCTTTCGGGCAACGACGCAAAACCCTGCGCAATGCACTCGGGCAATTACTCACTGCTGAGCAATTGAGCAGTCTTAACATTGACGACAATGCGCGCGCGGAAAATTTGAGCATTGCAGATTTTGTCCGTGTGGCGAATTTTTTGGCGGATAATCCACCGCAGGAGGACTGATGGCAACCTATTTAGTCGGCGATTTGCAAGGCTGCTATGATGAGCTTGCTCGCCTGCTTGACAAAGTGCGGTTTGACCCTGCCTGTGACACCTTATGGCTAGTCGGCGACCTTGTCGCGCGCGGGGATAAATCCCTCGAGTGCTTGCGTTTTGTTAAAAGTTTGGGCGAGGCGGGTAAAACGGTGCTGGGCAATCATGATTTGCACCTGCTTTCAACCGCACTTGGCATTAAAAAAATTAAACTGAAAGACAAAGTTGATGCTATTTTCAACGCCCCCGATTTTGCCGAGCTGATGGACTGGCTGCGTGCGCAACCGTTGCTGCGCGAACACGAAGAATTTGGCTTTTTACTCTGCCACGCGGGCATCAGCCCTGATTGGGATTTGCCCACTGCGCGTGCGTGCGCCCGTGAGGTGGAGGCGGTGCTACAAAGTGATGACTACCGCACTTTGCTTGAAAATATGTACGCTGACACGCCCGATCGTTGGCAGGATGACCTGCAAGGCATTGCGCGCTGGCGTTACATTCTCAATGCTTACACGCGCATGCGTTTTTGTTATCGGGATCATCGTCTTGATATGGCATGCAAGCTGCCGCTTGACCAAGCACCTGATGCGTTGGTGGCATGGTTTACGCTAAGCAACCCCATTTATCAGCAACGCCCTATTGTGTTCGGGCATTGGGCTAGCCTTGTCGGCGTGCCAACGCCAGTGGGCATTTATGCGTTGGATACGGGGTGCGTGTGGGGCAATTATATGACGCTATTGCGCTGGGAAGACAAAGCCTATTTTCAGCAAAATGCCCTGAAAAATTATTGCACATAAGGCGGATAATTGCGTGAGAAGTGCTATTTTTTACGCGTGATTTACGCTATTCTATCGCTATCTGATTTTTATGATTTTTAACCGCCAAAGTGCGGTTTTGTTTTCACAAGGTGATTATTATGCAACAACATTACAGTCCTGAGCAGGTTGAAGCGCAAGTGCAGGATCATTGGCAAAAAAATCATGTTTTTAAGGCCAAAGTTGACCCCACAAAAGAAAAATATTACTGCCTATCAATGTTCCCTTATCCATCAGGTCGGCTGCATATGGGGCATGTGCGCAACTATACTATCGGCGATGTGATTGCTCGTTTCCAGCGAATGAATGGCAAAAATGTGCTGCAACCAATCGGTTGGGATGCGTTTGGTATGCCAGCGGAAAACGCAGCGATCAAAAACAAAACCGCTCCCGCGCCATGGACCTATGAAAACATCGCTTACATGAAACAGCAGTTGAAAATGCTGGGGCTGAGTTATGATTGGGATCGCGAAATCACCACTTGCCGCCCTGAATATTACAAATGGGAACAGTGGTTTTTCACTGAACTGTATAAAAAAGGCTTGGTCTATAAAAAAACCTCCGTGGTGAACTGGTGCCCAAACGATGAAACTGTGTTGGCTAACGAACAAGTCGATGAAGGGCGTTGCTGGCGTTGCGACACCCCAGTGGTGCAAAAAGAGATTCCACAATGGTTTATCAAAATCACTGATTACGCAGAGCAATTGCTATCAGGCTTGGATCAACTGCCGAACTGGCCTGATCAAGTTAAAAGTATGCAACGCAACTGGATTGGCCGCTCTGAAGGGCTGGAAATTGCCTTTGCGGTGGAAAACAGCGATGAGATGGTTGAAGTGTACACCACCCGCGCGGATACGCTTTTCGGCGTGTCGTATCTCGCCATTGCCGCCGCTCACCCATTAGCGCAAAAGGCGGCAGAAAATAACCCTGCACTGGCCGCTTTTATTGAAGAGAGCAAAAACACCAAAGTGGCCGAGGCCGATCTTGCTACCATGGAGAAAAAAGGCATGGCCACAGGCATCAACGTGATTCACCCGCTCACGGGCGAAAAAGTGCCTGTGTGGGTGGCGAACTTTGTGTTAATGCACTACGGCACTGGCGCGGTGATGTCAGTGCCAGCGCACGATCAACGCGATTTTGAATTTGCTCAAAAATACGATTTGCCAATTAAAGCAGTGATCCGCCCAGCCGATGCCGCGCAGCCCGATTTAAGTCAAGGGGCGTTTACCGAGCACGGCTTGTTAATCAATTCTGGTGAGTTTGATGGTTTAGATTTCGAACAAGCTATTGATGCCATCGCACAAAAATTGGAAAAGTGCGGTCGTGGAAAACGCCAGACTAATTACCGCCTACGCGATTGGGGTGTATCACGTCAGCGTTATTGGGGTACACCGATTCCAATGTTAACCCTTGAAAATGGTGAAGTTGTAGGCGTACCGCTTGAAGATCTGCCAGTGGAATTGCCTGAAGATGTGGTGATGGACGGCGTGCAAAGCCCGATCAAAGCGGATCCAACATGGGCGCAGACGACCTTTCAAGGCAAGCCTGCACTGCGTGAAACCGACACCTTTGACACCTTTATGGAGTCATCATGGTATTATGCCCGTTACACCTGCCCGCACTATGATCAAGGTATGCTCAATTCTGAAGAGGCCAATTACTGGCTGCCAGTGGATCAATACATTGGCGGAATCGAGCACGCCACCATGCACTTGCTCTATTTCCGCTTTTTCCACAAATTGCTACGCGATGCGGGCTTGTTGAACAGCGATGAGCCCGTGGAAAAATTGCTATGTCAAGGCATGGTACTGGCGGATGCGTATTATTACATCTCGCCAAAAGGCGAGAAGATCTGGGTGTCGCCAACCAAAGCGATTGTCGAACGTGATGAAAAAGGGCGCATTGTTAAAGCTGTTGATGACGAAGGTCACGAGCTAGTGCACGCAGGCATGACCAAAATGTCGAAATCGAAGAACAACGGTATCGACCCACAAGAGATGGTGGAAAAATATGGCGCGGATACCGTGCGTTTGTTTATGATGTTCGCCTCACCTGCGGAAATGACGCTGGAATGGCAAGAGGCGAGTGTTGAAGGGGCGCATCGCTTTTTACGCCGCTTGTGGAACCTCGCTTATGATTATGCTCAAAGTCCAGCGCAAGAGGCATTGAATGTAAACAAACTGGATAAAGCTCAAAAAGAGCTGCGCCGTGATGTGCATAAAACCATTGCCAAAGTCAGTGATGACATTGGCCGTCGCCAAACGTTTAACACGGCTATTGCGGCCATTATGGAACTGATGAACAAGCTCACTCGCGCGCCGCTTGAAAGTGCGCAAGATAAAGCCTTGATGGCGGAAGCGTTAAGTGCGGTCATTCGTATGCTTTACCCAATCACGCCACACATCTGCTTTAGCTTGTGGCAAGCGCTTGGACATAAAGATACCATTGATTTTGCACCGTGGGTACAAGCCGATGAAAAAGCGATGGTGGATGATGAAAAACTGATTGTGGTGCAAGTCAACGGCAAAGTGCGGTCGAAAATCACCGTCAATGCGGATGCTGGTGAAGATGAGATCAAAGCGATTGCACAAACCGATGACAATGTCAGCCGCCACCTTGACGGGCTGACGATCGTGAAAGTGATCTATGTACCTGGTAAATTATTGAGTTTTGTGGCGAAATAAACCAACAAAGGACGTATTATGGTCAACAACATAAAAGTGCTGCTTATGGCGGGCTGGCTTGCGTTGCTCTCGGGGTGCGGCTTGCATTTTGCCAACCAAAGTGCGATCGGAGGGCAGTTTAGCACCATGAAATTGGTCAGCAGTGCGCCTTATGACTTTTTAAGCCGACAAGTGCGCGAGCAGCTTAAACTGCATCAAGTGCGTTTAGTTGAACGCGATGATGTGCCACAGCTACGTTTGAAAGGCTCAAATGTCAGCTCCAGCGTGGTGTCGGTCTTTAAACAAGGGCGTGAGGCAGAAAATTTGCTGACATTAAACGTGCATGCCACCGTTTTTGTTCCGAACCGAGGTGAATTTCCTATTGATGTCAACAATAGCCGCACGTTTTTCAATGACTCACGCGCGGCGTTGGCGAAATCGGTGGAGCAAGACGTGATTTATGATGATATGCGTCGCCAAGCGGCTAAGCAGCTGCTGATTAAATTGATGACATTGCAACAACAGCTGAATGAGTGAAACGACTTTTTAGTACGCAATTAGGCGCGGCAAGCGAGCCTTTGGCGAGCGCCTATTTATTAGCAGGCACGGATCCGTTGCTGCTGGATGAATCCCGCCAGCTTATTCTTGCGCGCGCGCGAGAACAGGGCTTTGACGATACACTACACCTTGACATCAACGGTGCAACGCATTGGGGCGTCCTGCAAGAGCATTGCCAATCGCAAGGGCTTTTCTCTCGTCGTGTGGTGTGGCTGGTCAATTTGCCAGAGAATTTCACGCAGGCCATCAGCAAAGCCTTTCAAGCACTGCTGCCCGATCTCCACAGCGATATTCTGCCCGTGTTTTGCGTATCAAAACTGAATTTTCAAACCGAAAAACAAGCCTGGTTTAAAGCGCTCAGTGCGCAGTTTGCCCAGCTTGTGATCGTCAATTGCCAAACGCCAACGCCCGAGCAGTTGCCACAATGGCTAAAAGTGCGGTTGAAACAAGCAGGGCTGCACCTTGACGGTGAGGCGCAACAGCTGTTGTGCCATAATTATGAAAGCAATTTGCTGGCGTTGGCTCAAGTGTTGAAATTGCTTGCGCTGCGCTTTGGCGATGAAAAGCTCAATTTCTACAAAGTGCAAAGCTGTATTGAGCAGTCGTCTCAGTTCACCCCCTATCAATGGCTTGACGCGCTGCTCGAAGGCAAAGCGAAACGGGCTATGCGCATTTTGCACAGCCTAGAAAATGAAGAGATGGAGCCGTTGATTTTACTGCGCAGCGCACAAAAAGAGCTGAGTGTTTTATTGAGCCTCGCCCAAGGCAACCCGCTAAACAACAGCCACGAACGCTTGCCGCACACGGGGTTAAAAGTGCGGTTTGACGCGCTGCGTATTTGGCAAAGCCGCCGTCATCTTTATCAAGCCGCTATGCAACGCTTAAGTTATCGCCGCGTGTTTGAAGCGATTAGCATGCTTGCCGAGCTTGAACGCGCGTTAAAACGAGGGCAAGCAAGCGCCCCGTGGGAATGCTTTGCCGAGCTGACCGCTTTGCTTGCCAAATAACCGCACTTTACATTTCACACTAAATGATTATCATTATTTATACGATGATTTTGTGAGACGCTTATGTAAGCGATGAAATGGCTTTATATTTTTTTGGGGTTTTTGGCTGTTGCATTGGGGCTGTTAGGGGCGGTGTTACCCGTGTTGCCCACCACACCTTTTTTATTACTCGCACTGTATTTTTTTGCCAAAAGCTCCGAGCGACTGCACAATTGGTTTTTGCAAACGTCGCTTTATGATAACTATTTACGCGAGTTTAATGAAACCCGTGCAATGACAATGCGTGCGAAGATCAGCATCTTGACCATATCAGGGGTGATGATGGCAATCAGCTTTTATTTTATGCCCACAATCTATGGGCGGATTGCCTTGATTTTATTGGTGCTGGTGCAATATTGGTTTTTCTTTTTTTGGATCAAAACCGCGCCCAATAAATAACACGTGAAACTTTTTATAAATGTGATTGTCATAATCGGTAATTATTTTAGATTAAACCCCATTTTTATGAGACCCAATCGCGAGTGTAAGCAGGCTGCTTATGGATAAATAGCTTTATGATAATAACAATTGGACATCCTATGACATTTTCTCGACTGACCGCACTTTTGACTTTTTTATTGATGTTCGTCACCACATCGCTGGCAAATGCTGGCTTGTTTGACCGCAAAAATGATTTCTTGCCCGCAGAGCAAGCCTTTGCTTTTTCTGCGCAGGTTGACGGCAACCAAGTGCAACTGAACTGGCAAATTGCACCTGAGTATTATCTGTATCAAAAATCTATTCATATTACAGGGCAAAATGCGCACGTTGCGCCATTCAACTTACCAGAAAGCGAGCTGCACCATGACGATTTTTTTGGTGAAGTGGGCATTTATCGCGATGAATTGAGCGTTAATGTGCCTGTTTCTCAAGTGCAAGAAAAGGGGCAGCTCGAGGTTGAATATCAAGGCTGCACCGCCAATTTTTGTTACCCGCCACAAACGCAAACGGTGATGCTTAATGCAAGCGTACAACAAAGTGCGGTGGCAATGCCAGAGGCGCAGCCGAATATGCAAAGTGCGGTCACAACAGCAACAGAGAACGAAAGCGAGCTTAATGTGTGGTGGTTTTTTGTGCTGGGGCTGGGCTTGGCGTTCACGCCTTGTGTGCTGCCGATGTTGCCGCTGCTATCCTCCATTGTCATTGGGCAACAACAGCGCCCGAATAGCCTGCGTGCGCTGATGTTAAGCGTTAGTTATGTGCAAGGCATGGCACTGACCTACACCGCACTTGGGCTGCTGGTGGTGTCCATTGGCTTGCCTTTTCAACAGGCATTGCAAAGTCCTTATGTGTTGATTGGCTTTACGGTTTTGTTTGTGATTTTGGCGCTGGCGATGTTTGGGCTGTTTGAGTTGCAATTGCCGAACAGTTGGCAAAATAAACTGATGCAATTGAGCCAAAAACAACAAGGTGGTGCCTATGGCAGCGTGTTTGTGATGGGCATGATTGCAGGGCTTGTGGCCTCGCCGTGCATCAGTGCGCCGCTCTCAGGTGCGTTGCTCTATGTGGCGCAAAGTGGGGATTTTGTCACAGGCGGCTTGGCGTTATATCTGCTCGCCCTTGGCATGGGCGTGCCGCTGGTGTTGGTCACCTTATTTGGCAACGCTATTTTGCCAAAAGGGGGCGAATGGCAAGCGAAAGTGAAAACGGCTTTCGGCTTTGTGATGCTCGCTGTGCCCGTCTTTTTACTATCACGCCTGCTCAGTGATGCGTGGGGCTGGCGTTTGTGGTCAGTGTTGGCGGTGAGCTTTTTGATTTGGTTGATTGTATCGCTGCCGATGCGTCGCGTTTGGCTGTGGCTGAAAGTGCCTTTGTTTGGATTGCTGATTATTGCAGGCTACCCATTGGCGCAGCTGGCGTGGCAAGCGCAAAGTGCGGTGCACGTACCAAACAAACCGCACTTTATGATGATTGAAAGCGTCGATGATCTTGCTCGCGTGATGCGTGAACATCCAAATAAAATAGTGATGTTGGATCTCTATGCGGACTGGTGCGTGGCGTGCAAAGAATTTGATAAATATACCTTCCCCGATGCGGCTGTGCGGGCGCAATTTGACAATATGTTGCTACTGCGCGCCGATTTAACCAAAACGAATGCGAAAAACCGCACGTTGATGGAGAAATTCCAAGTGCTGGGGCTGCCAACCATTTTATTTTTCAGCCCACAAGGGCAAGAGCTGACAGCTGCGCGCGTGAGTGGCTTTATGCCGCCTGAGCAGTTTGCTGAACATTTATCACAATTAAAGGCACAATAGGAGTGTATGATGAAACGCATCAGACTGATATTCGGCGTGTGGTTATGGCTTTTGGGCGCGATGTTTGTGCAAGCCAGCCAACCCAAAGTGCGGTTTGTCGATCTCGATGGCAACGCAGCCACGTTATTTGCTAATGATAAACCAACACTGGTAAAATTTTGGGCAAGCTGGTGCCCGCAATGCTTGTCTGAGCTGGAAGAAACCGAGCAAATGCGCCAAAATCCAAAACTCAGCGCGCTCAACATTATCACGGTCGCCACGCCAAGTTTTTGGGGCGAAAAGTCGCAGGCGGATTTTATTGCGTGGTATAAAGGGTTAGATTTTGCCGCACCGCCTGTGCTGTTGGGGCAAGGCGCGCAGGCAGGGCAATGGCTTAAAGCGCTTGGGCTGCGCGGCTACCCAACATGGGGTTTGTTTGATAAACAAGGCGAGTTGGTGCGCTTAATCACAGGGCATTTGAACGCCGAGCAGGTGAGCGTATTAATTGATAACCCTAACGCGGAGGTGCATTCCGTGTCGGTGACGAAAAAAGGAGAAAGTGCGGTGGAGAAGAAAACCATTTATCTTGCAGGCGGCTGCTTTTGGGGGCTAGAGGCCTATTTTGAGCGGATTGATGGCGTGGTAGACGCGGTATCGGGCTATGCCAATGGGCATACGCAAAATCCAAGCTATCAAGATGTGATTGCAGGCTCAGGTCACGCAGAAACCGTGCGGGTGGATTATGACCCAAGCAAGGTGAGTTTGCATGACATTTTGCGTCGCTACTTCCGCGTGATTGACCCAACCAGCGTCAACAAACAAGGCAATGATCGTGGCGTGCAGTATCGCACTGGCATTTATTACACCGATGAAGCCGAGCGCGCGCAAATTGAGCAGGACATCACGCACGAGCAAAGCAAATATCGCAAGCCGATTGTGGTGGAGGTGCAGCCACTGCGCCAATTCTTTGAGGCAGAAGATTACCACCAAGACTACCTGCGTAAAAATCCGAACGGCTATTGCCATATTGACGTTTCTTTAGCGGATAAACCGCTGGAGGCTGAAAAACCACAAAGTGCGGTCAAAAAAGATTATCGTGAGCAGAAATTGGGCTTAACCGATCGCCAGTTTTATGTCACCCAACAAAATGGCACCGAACGCGCCTTTAGCCATGCGTATGATCACCTATTTGAGCCTGGTATTTATGTCGACATTGTCAGCGGCGAGCCGTTGTTTTCCAGTCGTGATAAATACGACAGCGGTTGTGGCTGGCCGAGCTTTACCCGCCCAATTGCGCAAAGTGCGGTGGTGGAAAAGGTCGATCACAGCTTTAATATGACCCGCACAGAAGTGCGCAGTCACGACGCTGATTCTCATCTTGGGCATGTGTTCCCTGATGGCCCACAAGATAAAGGCGGCCTGCGCTATTGTATTAACGGCACTGCGTTGAAGTTTATTCCGTTAGCGGAGATGGACGCGCAAGGCTACGGTGAATGGAAAAGTGCGGTTGAATAAATAAAAAAGGTGGCGATGCCACCTTTTGTTTTAGTCCTTTAAGCTGTTGACAAACGCATCATCAAGTTTGCCCCGCGACCACATAGAACCGAGTTCAGGCTCAGGGAAGTGGGAATGGTTATAGCCAATGAGTTTAGCAAAATCAAACGCGGCTTGCACTTGCCCATTGAGCAGCAACACGGCTAAATTGCCATCTTCCGACCAGCAAATTTGCAGCTGATTATCCGCCTGTAAAGTGTCATTAAAACTGTCCACATTATACAAATGCAACGCATCAACCACGCTTTGTGGCTGGCGTGTGTCGAGGGCATAAAAATAGCCTGTTTCGCCATCATCTTCAAACATGACCGCAAGGTGATCATGCACATTGGAATGGGTGCCGTTTTGGTTAGGGCGACCGATGGTGTGGTTATCTTCTAATGTGAGATAGAGCATAATGAATCCTTTTGCTGACTATTTTGCCAAATAATAGAGCAAATCCGCACAAATGCAAGCGCAAACCGCACTTTAGATAAAGTGCGGTTGTGCAAAGCAATAGCATTAGACTTCAATCAAGCTCATTTTCGGCCCAAATGGCTCAAAATAGACAGTAATATTTTCTTGGTCAAGTTGTTTAATGTGTGCAGTCATCGTGCGCATAAAGTCCATTGAACCGCATAAATACACTTGCGCATTGGCTGGCAGGATTTTGTTTAAATACGCACTGTCAATCCGCGCGCTTTCTTGCGTGTATACGGTTTCATTAAACTGCACATTCGCCTGAGCAAGTAGAGCATCGACTTCCGCTTTGAAGGCTTGCGTTTGGGCATTGCGTGTTGAGTGTAGCCAAATGACTGGGCGCGCAGGATTAACTTTCACCTGTTCTGCAAGCATCGCAAGAATAGGGGTAATGCCCACACCCGCGCTGATGAACACCACAGGATCGTCGCTTTGACGTAAAACAAAATCACCCGCAGGGGCGGAAAGTTTTACGGTGTCGCCCACATTGACATGATCATGCAAATGATTGGACACCAGCCCTTTAAATTCGCCTTGGTTGTCGCGCTTAACGGCAAATTTCAGTCCGTGTTGTGGATTAATGGCACATAAAGAGTAATGGCGCAGCGCTAAATTCGGCTCATTTTGTGGTTGAACTTGCACGGTGATGTATTGTCCTGCTGTGATAGCAAGATTGGCCAGCAAATCCGCATTTTGCACGGTAAACTCTACCACATCTTGCCCCACTTGGCGTTTTTCCACCACGGTGAACGCCTGAAAGCCTTGCCATGCAGCGTTGTCATACATTTGTTGCTCCACACCAATAAACGCATCAGCGATCACCGCGTAGGCTTTTGCCCACGCGTCTAAAATCTCAGGTGTGGCAGCATCACCTAAAACCTCTTTAATAGCGCCCAGTAAGTGTTTGCCCACAATAGGGTAATGCTCGGCGTGAATTTCCAACGCGCGGTGTTTGTGCCCAATTTGGATCACATGGTCTAAAATGGCCTCGAGATTGTCAATGTGTTTTGCCGCCGCCAGCACTGTGGTGGCAAGTGCGGTTGGCTGTTGGCCGCGAGCTTGGTTGGTTTTATTGAAAATATTTAACAATTCAGGATGATCGTTAAACATATTACGATAAAAAGTTTTGGTAATTGTGGTGCCGTGCGCTTCTAGGGCAGGCACCGTGGCTTTAATGATGTCGCGCGTTTGCGTGTCTAACATAATCACTCCATTAAGATGTAAAAAAAATATTCTTTAATAGAATACGAAATTCAGTTAGCACACGCAAGCGTTAATTAGCGTTCAAATAGACTATCTTTAATTACTCGCAGTGGGTGCATATCCGAGCCGCCTGTGATGACCAAGTCAGCATCGCCACGCAAACAAGCACCGCCATAATGACCGCCCACCGTGAAAGTACACAGTTGTAGATGCAATCCATCAATATTCGGCAAACACCATAGCTGCTGGTAGATTTGCTCTTGCTTGTCAAATTGCCCACAGGTTTCGCCAAGCACGCTTTGGTTTTTGCCTACCAGTTGAATATTGCTTCCACAGCGCCCTGCAATTGGCTTGCAGGCGTAGCCTTCGGCGATGAGATCTGGCGTTAAATCGTAGGCGGCATCAAGCAAATAGCGGTGGTGCGGAAAGAGTGACCACAGCACAGGCAAAATCGCCTTGTTGCTTGTAACCACCGTCCACAGCGGCTCGAACACCTTAATTTCAGGGCGCAAGAGCACGTCAATCAACCGCACTTTGTGCTCAGGATGGCCAGTGCGAATCGGTGGTGCGGCGTGTTGCGCTTCGTATTCTGCCCTTAGCTGTTCAAGCACCGTTTCCCACGCCCACGTTTTCCAAACACAGGTAATGAGGCGCTGTTCATTGTCCACCAGTCGCCCACGGCTGTCCCAATGAATATCGTCCAGCCCGTGCAAAATGGTGCTGTCAAAGCCTGCTTGTTTTAAGGCTTTTTGCATAAACAGGGCGTGATAACTCTCTTCGCTATCGTGATCTTGCATGATGTGAACAAAGGGGGAAGCGTCGCTGTGTTTCCAACAATCAGCCAGCATATTCAGCAGATCATCACCTGGATTATTGCCTTTCACATTGCCTGCTTGTTTTGCCCAGTCGCTAAGAATGCGCCCAGTTTCTGTGTGGCACGAGGCGGAATCGGCGTTGTATTCATACACTTTCAAGCCACGCTCATCCATACAAAAATCAAGGCGGCCTGTGATCATTTGATAGCGCCGCATTTGCCATGACCGACGCACGCGAGGCCACAAAATGCGCGGAATGTTAAAATGCGAGAGTAGCTCATCGCTTTGCATGACTTTGTCGGTGGCGTGCAGATACATCAAATGCAGCTCATTGGTGGCACGCACCAGCTCGTGAACCGCACTTTTAGAAATGGTGAAGTAGTGATAAGGGCTACCAGAGTTGATTTTGTGCCCGTCCATCGCCTGCACGTAGGCATCAATTAACGGTTCAGCTTGATTGAGCCAAGCGCCATCAAATTGGCCGCGTTCTTCAACATAGTTAGCGTGAAGCGTGAGCAAGTGCGGTGCAATGTGTGGGCGCGGTAGGCTGTGTGCGTTTGCCGCCATCGGGATCATCCAGCCTAAAATGTGAGTATCATCGAAGGTGTCCCGTAAGGTGTAATGGCCATTGACGATTTCGAGTGGTAGCTCCCGTGTCCATTGCTGGCCAAAGGGCAGGGAGTGATGAATCACATTTTGCTCCGCGATCCGCACTTTATCATTCAGCACTTCGGTGATGATTGCAACATGGCCTGTATGTTTAAATTCGCCCCCTTCTTGCCAAATCAGCAAGCAGCCTGCCACGGGGGGCTGTTGTGCGCCGTTGGCAAAGGCTTGCAGTGGCAAAATCGCATCATTAACCACTTGGCGCAAGAAACGTAGAGAAAAGATCTCATACGCCATGGCAACGTCCGTGAACACATAGCCGTAGTTGATATATAAGTAGCGCCGAGCAAATTCCACACATTGCCATTTATAGCCCATGTATTCATGCCCGATATAACTTCGAAAGGCCGCGTCATCAGGGTAAAGTGCGGTATCGACACTGTCGTAGTCACTGGAGTAAATGGCGACACCGCCAGGGGCAAAGCCGAGTAGCGTGCCGAAAGGTTCGTGGGTTGTTGACATGATAAAATCCTTAGGTTTTTATGCAGTATACACCGACAAAGCGAGAGGGGCATCGTGTTTTTGAAATAATAAAAAACCCGAGGCGTGCTCGGGTTTTTGTTTGCGCTGTTACTTATTCAGCAACCACGTTCACGATAAGTTGTGTGAACACTTCGCCGTGAAGTTGGAAGCGCACTTCGTGCTCGCCGATGGTACGCAATGGACCTTCAGACAAACGCACTTCGCTTTTTTCCACTTCAATACCTGCGGCTTTGATGGCATCGGAAATATCACGTGTGCCAATTGAGCCGAACAGGCGGCCTTCGTCACCCGCTTTAGATGCGATGGTAACAGAGCCGAGTGCTGCGATTTTCTCAGCGCGTTCTTGAGCTTCAGCTAATTCTTTAGCTACTTTCGCCTCAAGTTCAGCGCGACGAGATTCAAAATGGGCAATATTTTCAGCGGTTGCCATAACTGCTTTCCCTTGTGGGATCAGGAAGTTACGTGCGAAACCTGCTTTAACATTCACTTGGTCACCAACGTTGCCAAGGTGAACAATTTTATCTAAAAGAATAATTTGCATTACCGTATCCTCTCTTTAATTACTGATGATTGTCAGTGTACGGCAGCAACGCAAGGTAACGAGCGCGTTTGATTGCGCGAGCTAATTGACGTTGATACTTCGCACGAGTACCGGTAATACGGCTTGGAACAATTTTGCCGCTCTCTGTAATGTAGTTCTTTAACGTCGCGATATCTTTATAATCGATTTCTTGTACGTTTTCCGCTGTGAAACGGCAGAACTTACGACGACGGAAATAACGTGCCATAGGGCTAGTCTCCTAATCTATAAATTCGATTTGCTCGGCATGTAACACCAACTGACTAAGTCCGTTTGCATTTTTATGGGTGGTCAAAAAACCACAGATAAAAAGGTTACTACCGACCGTAATGCTTTGAGATTGTTTAATTAATTGAGGCCCACTGAGGGAAACTTTAACACGACACCACGCAAGGCGGGGCATATCAGCTTCCATTTGGTTTGAACGGTGCTCAAGATAAAATTGACAGTGTTCAATGCCGTTGGGGCTTTTCGATCGTTTCAGCTGTGAGCACACACGCCCTGCAAGTTGAAGACGATTTTCAATTGTTAAATTACTCTTCAGCATCCTCATAATCGTTGTTAGCAACTTCAGCTGAAGCGCGACGTTCGTCTTTCGCTTTAGCCATTGGGGACGCTTCTGTTACGGCGTGCTTAGTACGAATAATTACGTTACGCAAAATTGCATCATTGTAACGGAATGTGGTTTCTAGCTCGTCGATGACTTCTTGCGGTGCTTCTACATTCATTAACACATAATGTGCTTTGTGTAGTTTATTAATCGGGTATGCCAATTGACGACGACCCCAATCTTCTAGGCGATGAATTTGCCCACCAGCTTCTTTTACAGCGCCAGTGTAACGCTCAATCATGCCTGGTACTTGTTCGCTTTGGTCTGGATGGACCATAAAAACGATTTCGTAGTGACGCATTACTGCTGCTCCTTACGGGTTAATCAGCCTCCATACTAAGACCAGCCACAGATCTTTGGAAGCAAGGAACGAAAATGAATGTGGCTGTAAGGGCGAGAATTATACCTGTTTATATCTTGCGCGACAAGTATTATTTAATGGGATAATTAAGGTAAGAATGTTGTATTTGGGAAAATATCAACCGCACTTTGTATTGTAAAGTGCGGTTGTGATGATACTTATATTTTTTTGAAAATCAATGAACCATTGGTGCCACCAAAGCCGAAGGAGTTATTCAGAGCATAATCCATGGTGACTTTACGGGCTTTATTCGCTACTAAGTCGAGTTTGATGGCAGGATCTTGGTTTTCTAAGTTAATGGTTGGTGGGGCGATTTGATCGCGCAATGCCAAAATGGTGAAAATGGACTCCACTGCACCAGCCGCACCTAATAAATGCCCTGTCATAGATTTGGTGGAGCTAACCAAAATGGTGTCTTGGTTTGTGGCAAATACGGTACTTATAGCAGTCGCTTCAGCAATATCTCCAGCAGGCGTTGAGGTGCCGTGGGCATTGATATAGCCAATTTGTTCCGCCTTGATTTGTGCATCATTGAGGGCATTTTGCATAGCCAATGCAGCACCTGCACCATCGGCTGGAGGGGAGGTCATGTGATAGCCATCACCACTCATGCCAAAGCCAACCAATTCAGCATATATTTTGGCGCCACGTGCTTTCGCGTGTTCATATTCTTCCAATACGACAACCCCTGCGCCATCACCTAACACAAAACCGTCGCGTTCGACATCCCATGGGCGGCTGGCTTGTTGTGGCGCATCATTGCGTGTTGATAGCGCACGTGCAGCACCAAAGCCAGCTATGCCAAGTGCGGTGCTAGCTTTTTCTGTACCACCTGCGAGCATCACATCAGCATCACCGTAAGCGATGATGCGTGCAGCATGACCAATGTTATGTACACCTGAGGTGCAGGCGGTGGCAATGGTGATATTCGGGCCGTGGAGTTTATAGTTGATAGAAAGATGCCCCGCTACCATGTTCACAATGGTGGACGGCACAAAAAATGGGCTGACTTTGCGCGCGCCACCTTTGACTAAGGCATTATGGTTTTCTTCAATCAGTCCTAAGCCACCGATGCCAGAACCGATCGCCACGCCCACTCGGTTGGCGTTTTGCTCGGTGATTTCAAGGCCTGAGTCTTCAATGGCTTGCATGCCTGCTGCGATGCCATATTGAATAAACAAGTCCATTTTTTTCGCATCTTTGCGCGAAATATACTGTTCGGTGTTGAAATCTTTAATTTGCGCTGCAAAGGTGGTGGTGTAGTTTGTGGTATCAAAATTCTCAATGGTATTTACGCCACTTTTGCCGGCTAAAATGTTATCCCAAGTTGAATTTACGTCATTACCTAAAGGGGTGATCATCCCTAATCCAGTAACAACGACGCGACGTTTTGACATAGTGTAGGCTCCGAGGGGAGTTTATGACTCGTTGGCAATGTTAGATAAAATTTAGGCGGTGTAAAAACCGCCCTTATTTGGTGCAATAGATTATTGATTGTTTTGAACGTAATCAATTGCAGATTGAACAGTTGTAATTTTTTCTGCTTCTTCATCTGGAATTTCGATGTCGAATTCTTCTTCTAAAGCCATTACAAGTTCAACAGTGTCAAGAGAGTCTGCGCCCAAATCTTCAACGAATGAAGCTTCTGGTTTCACTTCTTCTTCTTTAACGCCTAATTGTTCAACAATGATTTTTTTTACGCGTTCTTCAATGCTCATTTTAAGTTTCCTATATTTTAATCGCCATCAGCGAGTAGATAAAAATCGTATGATAGTGTGTAACAAGTCAAACTTGCAGGGCATCCGTTGTGCACTACATACTATGCAAATTTGGTCATCAGCTCAACATGTTATAACCAAAATCGATACCGTGTCAGATTTTACCATTATCAAAGTGCGGTTGTCATCTTTTTCTTAAAGGCTAAACCGCACTTTGGCTTAGCTCATGTACAAGCCACCGTTTACATGCAGCGTGGTGCCAGTAATATAAGCGGCATCATCACTGGCAAGAAAAGCCACAGCCTTAGCAATGTCTTTGGCTTCGCCCAATCGTGCTGCAGGCACATTGGCTAAAATACTTTGTTTTTGCTCATCGGTTAGCGCATCGGTCATATCTGTGGCAATAAAACCAGGTGCGACCACATTGACGGTAATGCCACGGCTGGCCACTTCGTGTGCAAGCGATTTTGAAAAGCCAATCACGCCAGCTTTTGCCGCGCAGTAATTAGCCTGCCCTGGGTTACCCATTGAGCCGACCACAGAGCCGATGTTAATAATGCGGCCAAAGCGTTTTTTCATCATCGGGCGCAACACCGCTTTGCTGAGGTGGAAGATGGAATTGAGATTGGTGGTGATAATGTCATTCCATTCATCATCTTTCATCCGCATCATCAGATTATCACGCGTGATGCCTGCGTTGTTGACCAAAATATCAATTTCGCCGACCGCACTTTTGATCTCGGCGAGTAAGGTTTCAATGGAAGCACTATCCGCCACATTGACGACCATGCCGCGCCCGTGATCACCAAGATAATCTGAGATCGCTTGGGCGCCTTTCTCACTGGTGGCGGTGCCAATCACAGTGCAGCCACGCGCGCTTAATTCTTGTGCGATAGCTTTGCCTATACCACGGCTTGCGCCAGTTACTAATGCGATTTTTCCTTGCATAATTGCTCCTTATTCCGCTAACAGCGTCGCGACGGCATCAAGGGAAGCGATATCGTTCACCGCCACCGCGTCTAATGATTTGTTAATGCGTTTGGCAAGCCCTGTTAGCACTTTGCCTGGCCCTATTTCCAGCAACACATCCACACCTTGCGCAGCCATTTTTTCTACGCTTTCGCTCCAGCGTACAGGGCTGTAGAGCTGGCGAACGAGTGCATTGCGAATATCGTCTGCGCTGCTTTCTTGTTTCACGTCCACGTTATTAATAACAGGTACTTGCGGTGTTTTGAAGCTAATGGAATCCAGTGTAATCGCCAACTGATCCGCAGCAGGTTTCATTAATGCACAGTGTGATGGCACGCTCACCGCCAGTGGCAAGGCGCGTTTAGCACCTGCGTCTTTGCACAATTGTGCTGCTCGCTCGACCGCACTTTTCGCACCTGCGATCACAACTTGCCCTGGTGAATTGAAGTTTACTGCAGAAACCACGTCACCTTCAGCACCTTGCGCGCAGCAGTCAATGATAGTTTGATCGTCAAGCCCGATAATGGCATACATCGCCCCCGTGCCTTGTGGCACCGCTTTTTGCATTAAGCGACCGCGCAACTCAACCAGTTTAATGGCATCTTGAAAGTTGATTACGCCAGCACACACCAGCGCTGAAAATTCACCTAAACTATGGCCTGCCATCACAGTGGGTTTAAGCGCAGGATATTTTTCTTGCCACACGCGGAAAATAGCCACGCTCGCCGCTAATAATGCGGGCTGGGTGCGCCAAGTTTGATTGAGCTCTTCGGCTTCACCGTGTTGCACTAATGCCCAAAGATCGTAACCGAGCACATCGCTGGCTTGTTGAAATGTGTCTTGCACAACGGGAAATGCGTCGCCTAGCTCGGCAAGCATGCCAATAGCTTGTGAGCCTTGGCCTGGAAAAACCATAGCAAATGTTTTCATGTTAAATCCTCATTATCGTTTGCTATTCATCATCGTATGAAAATACAAAGTGCGGTTAAAACCGCACTAATACAGAACCCCATGTTAAGCCGCCACCAAAGGCTTCCATTAACACCAATTGCCCACGCTGAATGCGCCCATCACGCACTGCTTCGTCCAGCGCACTTGGAATACTGCCCGCTGAGGTATTGCCATGGCGGTCAAGGGTGACCACCACTTGCGACATATCCATATCCAATTTTTTTGCGGTAGCGCTAATAATGCGCAGGTTCGCTTGATGTGGCACGAGCCAGTCAATATCGCTTTTCTTAAGCTGGTTTTGTTTTAAGGTTTCTTCAACCACATTGGCGAGCTGGCGCACCGCAATTTTAAAGGTTTCATTACCTTGCATTTGCAAAAATTCAGGCGATGGTTCAGATCGGCTGCGATGTGCATTTTTTAAGGTTAGAATGTCGCTTTGTGTTGGATCACTGTGTAAGTGAGTGGATAAAATACCAGCTTCGTCGCTTGTTTCGAGCAGCACAGCGCCTGCGCCATCACCAAATAAAATCACCGTGCCACGATCGTGTTCATCAAGGGCGCGTGAGAAAAGATCGGCACCGATAACCAATGCGTGTTTGACTTTACCTGTGCGGATAAATTGATCGGCAACGCTTAAGGCATAGACAAATCCAGAGCAGGCGGCAGCTAAGTCGAAGGCGATGGCATCTTTAATGCCGAGTGCGTGTTGTACTGAGCAGGCAGCGCTTGGGAAAGCATGCTGATTACTGGTGGTGGCCACTAAAATTAAATCAACATCTTGTGGGTCGAGTGAGGCCATTGCAAGGCAATTTTGTGCTGCTTGACTTGCCATAGACACAACCGTTTCATCGGCGCCTGCGATACGGCGCTCGCGAATACCTGTGCGCGTGATAATCCATTCATCGGAGGTATCAACCATATTTTCTAAATCCGCATTGGTGCGAATATGCGCTGGCAGGTAGCTACCAGTCGCTAAAATTTTACTAAACATACGCATCCTAAGATGTTGTTATTCCTGATTATTATACGCAGGCGTGGCTTGACTAAGCTCAAGTCCGCGCTGAATTTGTTGCACAATGTTTGACCGCACTTGCCATTTCGCCTGTTCAATGGCGTATAAAAATGCCCGTTGATTGGCACCACCGTGACTTTTTACCACCACTGCAGTAAGCCCTAGCAATGAAGCGCCGTTATACAGATCAGGGTTGAATTGTTTAAATTGTGGCAAGTAGCGAGATAGCGCCCACTTCCCGAGTTTTTTCAACCCTTTTTTTATCATAGATGGGGAGTGATTGCCACTTTTGAATAATGAAAGAATATTTTTCGCACTGCCCTCAAGTGTTTTCAGTGCAATGTTGCCCGCAAAGCCGTCCGCGACAATCACATCGGCAACACCGTTGAGCAATAAATTCCCTTCAATATAGCCAACATAATTAAGTTGCGTGTTTTGATGAATGAAATTGGCGGCTTCACGAATGTTTTTTAAACCTTTCAGCTCTTCAATCCCGATATTGAGTAGCGCCACGCGCGGATAGACGAGCCCTAGCTGATTTTCAGCATAAATGGCGCCCATCTGGGCAAATTGTGTGAGCACTTGGGCTGAGCAGTCAATATTCGCACCAAGGTCAAGCATCACACTTTGCTTGCCTTCAATGGTGGGAATAACGGAAATAAGCGCAGGGCGAATAATGCCTGGCAGCGGTTGCAAAATGACCTTTGCTAGCCCCATTAACACCGCTGTATCGCCTGCACTAATGCAGGCTTGTGCTTTTCCATCGCGTACGGCTTCAATGGCTAAGCGCATTGAGCTGCCTTTAGAACGGCGCAGCGCCAGAGATAAACCTTGCTCATTTTTAATCACTCGATCACAATGGTATAAGGTGATTCGTGATTTTACTTGTGCGGTGCAATGTTCAAGAAAGGGTGTGATTTGCTGGCTATCGCCAAATAACAACAAATCGAGCGTTGGATCGGATTCCAATGCTTGCAGGGCAGCAGGGCAAGTAACACGGGGACCAAAGTCCCCGCCCATCATATCTAACGCAAGGGTTAGACGAGTCAATTGCGTTCCTTAAAGACTCAATAAATTATTTATTGATGACTTTACGACCACGATAGTAACCATCTGCAGTTACGTGATGACGTAAATGGGTTTCACCTGTTTCTTTGTCGATGGAAACAGCAGCAGTGGTTAAAGCATCATGTGAACGACGCATATCACGACGCGCGCGAGATTTTTTGTTTTGTTGAACAGCCATTGGCTATACTCCTAAATTACTTTTGCTTTTTTAAATTAGCTAATACAGCGAACGGGTTTGGTTTTTCCGCATCGGCGGGCAATTCGCCAAAAACCTGTTCAGCCACGGACACTTCACAGTGTTCTATGTTATGCTTTGGAACAAGGGGCAGTGCAAGGATTAACTCATCTTCAACCACCTCGAGCAAATCGATTTCCCCAAATTCGTTGATCTCAAGGGGCTCGTAGTACTCTGGTAGTTTATCTGCCTGATCCTGATTTGACACAGGGGAATATGTAAACTGACTCTCCAGTGTCATTATAAAAGGTTTGCCACAGCGTTGACAAATTAATTCAACCTCAACACGCGCATCCCCTTTTATGACCACGAGGCGTTGCGGGTCAACCTCAAACGAGAGAGTTGCTTGCGCATCGCTTAACACTCGACTTACGCTAGTATGCAAGCGCTCAAGCTGATTGGGCGCGTAGTATCCAGCGTATTCCAATCGCCGTTGTGCAGCTTTGATTGGATCAACAGTCAGAGGAAGTTTAACCTTTTGCATAGGGAGCGCATATTAACCGCACAGCGCAAAATAGTCAAAGATTTTTTGTGAAAAATCGTACATGAAAGCGGAAAAATCACAAAAGTGCGGTGGCGAAAAACGAATAGCTTGAAATCCACAAAGTGATCCCCATATTGGAGGGTAAGATGAAATGATATATGGAGCAATGAATGACTTATCTTGAGCGTGTAAAAATGGCGCTTCACTATCTGGTGCCACAATTGCCACTCACTCGTACGGCGGGCTGGTTTGCACAAAAACAGTGGGGTGCGCTAACCCACGGTGTGATCAAACTCTTCGCTTGGCATTATAACATTAATTGGCAAGAGGCGGAAAAAGCAAATCCGCGCGATTATGCCAGCTTTAATGACTTTTTTATTCGCAAGCTCAAAGCCGATGCTCGCCCAATTGACAGTCGTGATGTGGCAGTGTTCCCAGCCGATGGGCGCATCAGCGAGCTTGGCACGATTGAACGCGGGCAGTTGTTACAAGCCAAAGGGCATTTTTTCTCGCTGTCTGATTTATTGGCTGGCGATGAGAGCCTGATACCGCACTTTGAGCAGGGGCAATTTGCGACCGTTTACCTGTCACCGCGAGATTATCACCGCGTACATATGCCTGTTTCTGGCACATTGCGTAAAATGACGTATGTGCCTGGTGAGCTATTTTCTGTTAACCCGTTTTTAAGCGAAAATATCCCAAATTTATTTGCGCGCAATGAGCGAGTGATTTGCTATTTCGACACAGATTGGGGGCCAATGGTACAAATTCTCGTGGGCGCGACCATCACTGCCAGCATCAGCACAACGTGGGCAGGTGTAATCAACCCACCGCGCACAGGGCAGCTGCAAAGCTGGACGTATCCAGCTGAAGGAGAAAGTGCGGTGCGTTTAGAAAAAGGGCAAGAGATGGGCGCATTTCGCTTAGGTTCAACGGTGATCACATTATTTGCTCAAGATGCCGTTGCGTTATTACCGCACTTAACTGCGGGTAGAGCCGTGCAAATGGGGCAGGCGATGAGTGAGGCCAGAACAGACAATTCAACCACAAACCACAAAAAGGATACACTATGACCGATTTTTTTAACAACGTAAAACTAGACACCACAGAACAGCAAGGCAGCTATGGTATTGGATTGCAAATTGGGCAACAATTGGCGCAAAGTCAGCTGAGCGTGAATGTGGAGGCCGTGGCGAAAGGGATTTTTGATGTATTAAATCAAAATCCGCCCGCAGCTGATCTCAATACGGTTGGGCAAGCTTTGCAACAAATGGAACAAGTCGCGCGTGAGCGTCAACAAGCTCAATTAAAAGAAATTGAAGCAGCAGGGAAGGCATTTTTAGAAGAAAATAAAAAAGCCGACGGCGTGAAAGTGACTGACAGTGGCTTGCAATACCAAGTGTTGGTGGAAGGCAGCGGTAGCGTGCCAAGTGAGCGCGATAAAGTGCGGGTGCATTACACGGGTAGCCTGCCAGATGGAACGGTGTTTGATAGCTCCGTGCAGCGTGGGCAGCCAGCGGAGTTTCCTGTTAATGGTGTGATTAAGGGCTGGACAGAAGCACTGACCATGATGCCAGTGGGGTCAAAATGGCGTTTGGTGATCCCACACGAGCTGGCCTACGGTGAGCGTGGCGCGGGTAATGCAATTCCGCCATTTAGTACCTTGGTGTTTGAAGTGGAGTTATTAGACGTGCTCTAAAACCGCACTTTGACCGACTTTCAGAAAGCAAAATGAGTCAGATCATTTTGCTTTTTTTGTGCGAAAAAGAAAATTATGCGTTAAATCAAATTTTTCATCATTAGTGCTTGCCAGTGACCTTAAATTAAGTACGATCGCCACAAGATTCAAAAAATTTCACTATTTTTCTCAAAATTTTAAGGAACCATTATGTTATATCTTGAATTTTTATTCTTGCTTGTCATGCTTTATACAGGCAGCCGCTTTGGCGGTATTGGGCTTGGTGTGGTATCAGGTATCGGTTTGGTGATTGAAGTGTTTGTGCTGCGTATGCCACCGACTTCACCACCAATTAACGTGATGTTAATTATTATCGCAGTGGTGACTTGTGCTTCAATCTTAGAAGCCGCTGGCGGTTTAAAATATATGTTGCAAATCGCAGAGCGGATTTTGCGCAGCAATCCAAAACGGGTAACTATTCTTGGCCCTTTGGTTACTTATACCATGACGTTGATGCTCGGGACTGGGCATGCCGTTTACACCATTATGCCAATTATCGGGGATGTGGCGTTAAAGAATGATATTCGTCCAGAGCGCCCAATGGCGGCAGCCTCTGTGGCTTCTCAATTAGGGATTACAGGAAGTCCTATTTCAGCGGCAGTCGTATATTATTTGGGGCAAGTTGTGAAGGTGCCTGGCTTTGAACATATCACCTTGGTCAATATTGTTGCAGTGACTATTCCTGCAACATTTATTGGCACAATAGCGTTAGCACTCTATAGCCTTCGTCGTGGTAAAGAGTTGCAAGATGACCCTGAATATCAACGTCGTTTGCAAGATCCTGTATGGCGAGAACGCATTGCGAATACCACCAGCACAACATTGAATGAGCAGTTGCCAACTTCAGCGCGCAATGCGGTGTTACTGTTTATCTTAGCCTTGGTGACAATTGTCATTGTGGCGGTGATGCCTGAAATTCGTACCCTTGGTGATGCGACTAAACCTGTTTCCATGACACTTGTCATTCAAATGATGATGTTGGCGTTTGGCGGTATTATTATGATCGCAACCAAAACCCACCCGCAAAATGTGCCAAATGGCGTGGTGTTTAAGTCTGGCATGGTCGCGGCGATTGCGATTTTCGGGATTGCGTGGATGAGTGACACTTACTTTAGTTATGCGATGCCATCATTTAAAGCGGGCGTGACTGAAATGGTGGAATCTTACCCTTGGACATTTGCTTTTGCATTATTTGCAGTTTCTGTTGTGATCAACAGCCAAGCGGCCACTGCGCGGATGATGTTGCCTGTGGGCTTAGCCATTGGGTTGCCAGTGCCACTATTGATCGGCTTGATGCCTGCAACCTACGGTTATTTCTTTATTCCGAACTACCCGTCAGACATCGCGACCATTAACTTCGATGTGACAGGCACCACCAAAATCGGCAAATTCTACTTTAACCACAGCTTTATGGCGCCAGGATTGGTCGGTGTGGTTGTGGCCTGTTTTGTGGGATATGCGTTGGCTTACACCATTATCTAAGTCTGAATAAATAGAACATAAAGTGCGGTTAGCGAGAAGGTTGATCGCACTTTTTTTGCATTTAATTAAAAAAGTAACAATTATCATTTACTTTTTTAATGGTTTTTTCTAGAATGCTATCCTTCCAATTTGTTATAGTCACTAAAGGGAATTGATAATGAGTAAAAATGCACGCCAGTGGATGCGTACGCTGCACCGCTATTCAGGATTTTCGATGTTGTTTGTTATGTTACTGTACGGAGTAACTGGCATTGTGTTGGGGTATCGTGATACGGATATTTTCCGCCATGAAGTCCACTTTGTGCAAACCTTAGATCCTCATCTTGACGCTGAAGCATTGGGTAAAGCGGTCAAAATCAAAAATCTCAAAATTGAACGCCAACAAGGCGATGTCGCCTATTTCAAGCAAGGCACCTATAACGTTGCGACAGGCGAGGCGGACTACAAAGATATGCGTTATCCACGCATTTTAGATGAGCTGATCAATTTGCATAAAGCCAACTCCAAATATGCCTATTCACCGCTCAACATCTTTTTTGCCATTGCCCTGATCTTCTTTGTGGTAAGCGCGATCTGGATGATTCCAACCAACACTAAAGGGCGGAAAATAAGCCTGTTCTTAATTCTCTTTAGCCTAATTTTGGTCACCGTTGTGGTGTTAACGGATTAAACATCCTAGAGAGCACTTTGCATAAAGTGCGGTTTTAATCCGCCGCATCAATCGCCACTTTAATGTCTTGAGGTTTGGCATAATAAGGCGCAGAGCTGATAAACAGCCGTACGCCTGCGCGTGCGAACTCAGCAATGTTTTCACGTCGCACGCCGCCTGCTAGTGAGAGCTGCACCGCACTTTGACTTTTTTGCACCAATGAAAGTGCGGTTTTCACATCGTCTAATGAGAATTTATCCATCTGGATAATATCGGGCTGGGCGGGCAACATCGCAGTAAGCTGCTGCAAATTATCGGCTTCAAGGGTGATTTTGTGCTCAGGATTTTGCGCACGCAACATGCGCACCATCGCGTGATAATTGTCAGGTTCGGCATAAAGTGCGCGGTGATTTTTAAACACCAAAAGGGTTTCACTTAACCCTTGACGATGAATATGCCCACCGCCTGCAAGCACCGCAATGGTTGCCAGTTTGCGGGTGTAGGGAATGGATTTGCGCGTGCAGGCCAACACGCAGGCGGGATCCACGGCTTGCGCAGCATTGATCATTTCAGCGGTGTATTGCGCCACGCCGCAGCTCCATTCCAGCACCAATTGCGCGGCTTTCCAGCCGTGGTGCAGTTTTTGCGCATCACCATGCACTTCAAGTAACAGCGTATTTTCTGCCACATCTTCCCCATCGTGAGCAAAACAGATTGGCTTGAGGTTTAACCGCTCAAGTAAAGCGCAGGCGACCGCCACTCCTGCCACACGACCGCACTTTTTGCGTCGAAATTGCATGCGAGCAGCTTGCGTGTTAAGCCCCATGGCGCGTGAGGTGAGATCCCCCCGATAGGCATCTTCCAGCAGTAAATTGTCGAGTTCTTGAGCAGAAAAGTAAATCATGATGGTCACTCCGAAAGTTGTCCTTGTTGCATAATCAGTTGCCGAGAGCAGAGAAAATCTGCCTCTCTTGGCTCGTGCGTCACCAGCAAGGTGGTGATGTGATGCTGCCTTTGATAGCGTTCAAACAACTGCCAAACCTGCTTGCGAGTGTGCCAATCAAGGGCAGAGAAAGGTTCATCTAACAGCAGTAGCTGTGGTTTACTGATCAGGGCGCGCGCCAATGCGACGCGTTGTTGCTCTCCGCCTGAAAGGGCCTCAGGCAGTCTTTCTTTTAAATGTAAAATGCCCATCTCGTTTAACAATGCCGTTGCCGCGTGTTGTTTTTCAACCGCACTTTGCTTGGCGTTATGCAACCCCAACAGCAGATTTTCTTCTACACTGAGATGCGGAAAAAGGTAAAGATGTTGATTGAGATAGCGGCATGGACGTTGCCATACGTTCAGGTCGGCTTGATTTTGCCCATTGAGCATAATCGTTCCCGTGTAGGAAATCAGCCCTGCAATGGCGTTGAGCAACGTGCTTTTGCCTGAGCCAGACACGCCTAAAATGGCCACACGCGTATTAGGCGCAACGCTAAAGCTGGCGTTTGAAACAATGCCACAGCAAAGATTGTGTACGTACAACATCAGTCATTATTCCCAATAAAGCGCACCGCGAACAGCATCAGTAAGCCAACGAGCAACAGCCACAGCGCCGCACCAATGGCAAGCTCAAAATCGCCGCTGGAGATGTTGAGGTAAACGGCCATTGGGAGCGTTTCGGTTTTAAAGCGCGTGGCACCTGCGAGCATCAAGGTGGCACCAAACTCACCAATGGCGCGCGACCACGCCAAAATGGCGCCACACAATAACGGCTTCCAGCACATGGGCAGCTCAATTTTAAGTAAGGTTTGCAGTGGCGTTAAGCCAAGATTGAATGCCGTTTGGCGAAAGCCTGGGTGCAAGGTGGAAAACGCCCCGCGCGCGTTGCGCAGCATAATCGCACTGGCAACATAGGTTTGCGCCACAATAATGCCAAGGGGGCTGAAGATCACCTCACTGAGCAGCGGCACCCAGCGGCCTAAAATCCCTTGCGAGTTGAACAGCAACAACAGCCCCAAGCCTGTGACCAAGGGTGGCAGCACCATCGGCAAATCAAGCAAGGTGTCGATAACGCGCGCGAAAGGCAACCGCACTTGGCTCATTAACCACGCCGAAGGAGTGGCAATCAAGATAGCCAACAGCGTGGAGAGCAGCGACGTGACCAGTGACATTCCGATCGCAAAGTGCATCTCTTTGTCGGTTAAACTTTGCCAGAGAAATTCTCCATTAAGCTGCGATAACAACGCGCTGATAGAGCCAAGCACCACAAGCAGCAACAGCAGCAGTGGCAGCAAGGCCAGCCTTAACGCCCAACTCATTTGCTTTCAAGCGGTAAAAATCCTTTGGCTTCAAACTCGCCACGCCCTGCTTTCGAGGTGAACGCATCAAACAAGGCTTTGGCCTCTTGCGGGTGCTTGCTGGTGGCAAGCTCTGCCAATGTGACTTGCTCTTCACCAATGCCTTTCGGGGTTGGCACAATATCCAATTTTTGTTTGGTTTTAAACGCCCCCGCACGACCCACTACGGCAGCGTCCACATCACCGTTGAGCAAATAGAGCATTAATTGTTTCACTGTGCCGGCGCGTACCACCACTTTTTTCTCAAGCCTATCGCCCACGCCTGATGCGGCAAACATTGCCTCAGCGCCACGTCCTAGCGCCATCGCTTTCGGATCACCAATACCTAGGCGCAAATCACTTTTCGCCAAGTCTTGCAAAGAGTGAATGCCTTGCGCTTTGTCTTTGCGCACCGCCATCACGGGAATATGCAACACCAGTGCTGCACGTTGTGCGACCGCACTTTGTGGTAAGTTGTCAACATAACTGCCCGCGCCAGAGAGAAATAAATCACCTTGTTGAGTGGCTTTAAAGCGCGCCAAAATTTGCCCTGAGCCACCGTATTCCACATTCACGGTGTTGCCAGTGTCTTGTTCAAATTTTTTCACGATGGGTTCTACTGCATCTTTCAACCCTGCGCCTGCGTAAAGGTGCAATTCGGCGGCCATGCTGGAGGTGGCAAAAAGTGCGGTTGTGAGCATAACTAAACGTGACAGTTTCATGAGATCTCCTTATTTAAACGTTATGTATAAGATTATATAATGATCTTGCGCTGAGTGCGAACCGCACTTTTGCTTTTGCGAGTGACATCACAATCCATCGCCAGTGCTAGCGCAGGGCGTGAAAATGTGCTACTTTTGACAAAAATACTAGCGAGTAACAAAGCATGAGTGATGATCAACATATCGACAGCCCAGAAAACAGCAAGAAAGGATTTTTTGGCAGTTTATTTAGCCGCATTTTTCAAGGGGAAGTAAAAAACCGCAATGAGTTAGTGGAAGTGATCCGCGACTCTGAACAAAATGATCTCATTGATCAAGACACGCGTGAAATGATTGAAGGAGTGATGGAGATTGCGGAATTGCGGGTGCGGGATATTATGATCCCACGGGCGCAGATTGTGTTTATCAACAAAGATCACACGCTAGATGAGTGCTTAGACATTATTATTGAATCTGCGCACTCGCGTTTCCCAGTGGTTAGTGATGAGCGTGATAATGTGGAAGGTTTATTATTGGCAAAGGATTTGTTGCCATTTTCGCGCTCCACCGCAACCGAGTTTGACATGCACTCCATTTTACGCCCTGCGGTGATTGTGCCTGAAAGTAAGCGCGTGGATAGAATGCTTAAAGAGTTCCGTGCTGAGCGATTTCACATGGCGATCGTGGTGGACGAATTTGGTGCGATTTCAGGGCTAGTGACGATTGAAGATATTCTTGAGCAAATTGTGGGCGACATTGAAGATGAATTCGATGAGCAAGGCACGGAAGACATTCGCCAGCTCTCACGTCATACTTTTTCCGTACGCGCGCTGACCGATATTGAAGATTTTAACGCACATTTTAACACTCATTTTGAGGCCGAAGAGGTGGACACCATTGGCGGCGTGATTATGCAAGCCTTCGGCTATCTTCCACACCGTGATGAAGAAATTGAGCTAGAAGGCTTGCTGTTTAAAGTCTCTTCCGCCGACAGTCGCAAGCTTATTCAGCTGCGGGTGCGGGTGCCTGATGAACTAATTACTCAAGATGAAAACGAAGCCGCTACAGAGTAAGTTATGGTGAAATTTTTTCTGCATGCGCTTGCCTCAGTGGCGTTGGGGGCTGTGGGCGTGTTGGCGTTTTCGCCTTATCATTATTGGCCACTCGCGTTTATTAGCACACTAGGATTGCTCTATTTCGCCACTCACCGCGTGCGCAAAACCGCACTTTGGGGCAGCTTTTTATGGGGCTTTGGCTTTTTTACCTTTGGCGTGAGCTGGATTCATGTCAGCATTCACCTCTTTGGCGGTGTGTCGCTGACTTTGAGCTATCTTGCCGTGGTGCTACTGGCGGCGTATCTTAGCCTTTATCCGTTGCTGTTTGCCTACATTATCCAACGTTTTCAAATAAAAAGTGCGGTCACCATTGCCATTGTGTGGACCATCACTGAATTTTTACGTGGCTGGGTGATGACGGGCTTTCCATGGCTGCAGCTGGGCTATTCTCAAATCGACAGCCCGTTGAGCGCCATTGCGCCGCTGCTGGGCGTGCAGGGCATCACTTTCTTCATGTTGTGGGCATGTGGGCAATTACTCACATCGTTTCAAGCCCATCGTGCTGTGTCGATGTCGGTGCGCGCAACCGCACTTTTCAGCCTTGTGGTGGTGACAGGCGGCGTGCTCTTGCTCAATCACGCCCATTTTCGAGAACAAAAAACCGCTGGTGCGGCGCAAACCATCACCCTCGTGCAGGGCAATATTGCTCAAAGCATGAAGTGGGATCCTGCCTATGCGGAGAACACGCTGGCGATCTATCAACAGTTAATCCAACCGCACTTAGGCAAAAGCGATGTGATTATTCTGCCTGAAGCTGCCATTCCTGTGGTGGAAAATCGGGTGCAGGGATTATTGCTAAATTGGCAACAAGCCGTGCTAGCAAAGGGCAGTGAATTGATCGTCGGTACGGTGTATGCCGATAGCCAAAAACAGCGTTTTTATAATTCGATCATTACATTGGGAAACCCGAGTACACTTTATCACACCGCTGAAAGTGCGGTGCGCTATAACAAACACCACCTCGTGCCGTTTGGCGAATATGTACCGCTGGAATCCATTTTGCGCCCGCTAGGTACGATGTTTGATTTGCCGATGTCGAATTTCACGCAAGGCGATTTTTTACAACCTGCACTAAAAACGCGAAAAAGCCGCATAACGGCAGCTATTTGCTATGAAATTGTGCTCGGTCACCAGCTGCAGCAAAATCTCGCCCACAGCCCGAGTGACTATATTTTAACGCTCTCAAATGATGCTTGGTTTGGCGACACTATCGGCCCGTGGCAACATTTGCAAATGGCGCAAATGCGCGCGCTCGAAAATGGCAAAGCGGTTATCCGCGCCACCAATAACGGCATCACCGCATTTATCAACGCGCACGGTAAAATCACCGCACAAGCCCCACAATTTCAAGCCACTACACTCACCGCCACCTTAGAGAACGAAAAAATCATCACGCCTTATAGCGTGTTTGGCGACAAATTGTTGTACGGCTTATTACTGATACTGGGATTATTGAATCTCGCCAGTCGTGTATTGCAACGCAAAATTCGCCACATTGCCCAGCACTCACAACAAAAAAGCTAGCCTTAGCTAGCTTTTTCTTAACGGCTGCGGAATACAATCCGCCCTTTGCTTAAGTCATAAGGGGTCAGCTCAACGGTGACCTTATCCCCCGTTAAAATGCGGATGTAGTTTTTACGCATTTTGCCTGAAATATGTGCGGTCACCACATGACCATTTTCTAATTCCACACGAAACATCGTGTTCGGCAAGGTTTCTAAAATCGTGCCTTGCATCTCAATGCTGTCTTCTTTTGCCATAGTTCCTCTAAATTTACACAACTTTGTTCATTGATTGATATTTATCAACCTAAAGATTTAAAAACGCTCTATTATAGCGAGAAGAATGATGTTCTAAAAGTTTTTTGTATAATTTTGAAGAATATCACATACTTTGCTTGCTTGCTTGCTTGCTTGCTTGCTTGCTTGCTTGCTTGCTTGCTTGCTTGCTTGCTTGCTTGCTTACAAGTATAATCACCAAATAGGCATTTTATAGGGAATATGATGGACAGCTCAACCAACACTAACCACAACGATGAGATCGACCTACTCGACGTTTTCCGCCTTTTGTGGGCTAAAAAATGGTGGATTATTTTAACCACGCTTGTGTGCACCGCCTTAGCGGCTACTTATGCCTTCACTGCCAAAGAGCAATGGACCTCTAAAGCCGAAATTCTCAAACCGACTTTGGTCGACATCAAAGGCTACTACAGTCTGCAAGAGCAATACTCCCTTGCCTCAGGTGGGGAGGTGAAATTAAACAATGTGATTAATGATGTGTTCA
Source organism: Spirabiliibacterium pneumoniae (assembly GCF_014884995.1). GTDB lineage: Bacteria > Pseudomonadota > Gammaproteobacteria > Enterobacterales > Pasteurellaceae > Spirabiliibacterium > Spirabiliibacterium pneumoniae. The sequence goes on along the minus strand of NZ_JABMII010000004.1, from coordinate 118,456 downwards.
CCGCGTTCACTGATTTAGCTTATTCAAGAGACGAGCAAGCCAAGTCTATCTCGCAATCACACTATTTTGCCGACTTGGTGAAAAGCCAAAACGCTGATAAAACTCAAAGTGCAGTGTTGCTCAATAACCTTGTTACCAAAGGGTTCAAACTCTCAACGCCAGACCCAAAACTCAACAAAACACCGTCTCAATTGAGCATGAGCTTTTCGGCTGAAACTGCGCAAGCCGCGCAAGAAACGCTCACCAAGGTGATCACCGACGTGAACGCCCAAAGCGAAATTTTGCTGCGCACCATTTTGACCGCCAACATTGAGCAAAAAATCCAAAGTCTAGATTACCAAATTGAAACCATCAAACAGCAGCAAAGCAGTGCTGATGCCATTCAACTGGCCAACCTTGAAAAAGCGTTATCCATTGCTAAAAATGCTGGCATTGAAGACTACAGCAAAGGCTTTAATCTCAGCAGCAACGGCACACTCAGTCTCGCCCTAAGTGACAGCAAAGACCCACTCAAAGGGCCAAAACTCAGCGATGGCTCATACCTCTTTATGCTAGGCAGCAAATATTTGCAAGCGCAAATCGACGTACTCAAGCAAAACAACGCCATCTACCCACCAAAATACTACGAGCTAACTGAGCAGGCCAACAAACTCAAAAGCCTCCTGCCACAAGCCGAAAAGGTGGAGCTACAAACCTACCGGTATCTCGCTTCGCCGGATTATCCGACGGTGAAGGATAACCTTTCTATTCTTAAAATAATTCTTATTGCGATGTTTGCAGGGTTTGTTATTTCAGCTACAATCATTATTGGTACGAAATATATTAAATAAAAATGAATGAGTATAAGAAATTATTTTCAAATTTTTCTTCGTTATATTTGCTTAAGATTGGAAATATAATCGTTCCTATAATTATTTTTCCATACTTGGTGAGAGTTATTGGTGTTGAAAAATTTGGATTAATTTCTTTTTCACAATTTTTTGCAAGTTTTTTCATGATTTTTGTGAGCTTTGGATTTGAGTTAAGTATAGTAAAATTAATCTCAGGAAAATCGGAAAATACAAAAAAAATATCAAAAATATTTTCTATCACTATTTTTATGCAGTTTATACTTTTAATAATCTGCTTACTGATCTATGTGCTAGTCATATTTAGTTTTGATAAATTTAAAGGGTCTGAGGCGTTCTACATAATGACGTTTTTATATGTGGCAGCGCAAGCTCTAATGCCAGTTTGGTTCTTTCTAGCAATGCAAGAAATGAAATTTATAACAATAATAAATTTGATAGCCAAATTCCTAACCTTATTATTGATAATTTTATTGATAAAAGAGGAAAAGGATTATGAAATCTATCCTATCATAATGTTTTTCAGTTATTTTATAATGCTTCCAATTAGTTTTACATTGATTGCTAAGAAATTTCATATTGTTTTTAATTTTCCTAGCTTTGAATTATGTAAGTTATATTTTACTTATTGTTTCCAATTCTTCTTATCTAGGATATCATTAAAGATTTATGAAATAAGTGGTCTATTGTTAGTTGGTTTTCTTTTTGATGACAGAATAACTGGCCACTATGCTATTGCTGATAAATTAAGAAACGCGATTAACTCACTTTATAGCCCTTTATCACAAGCAATATATCCTTATATGATAAAAAGTAAAAATATAAATTTCTATAAGAAGTTTTTTAGAATAATAATTTCGCTAACCATACTAGGATGTATTATTTTATTTTTCTATACTGAATATATCTTAGCTATTCTGTTTGGTACTAATGCAGTGACACAAGAAACTTTATATCTTGTTAGAATTTTTTCAATTATAATTTTATTTGATGTTCCATCTATATTTTTAGGATACCCTTTGCTTGGAGCATTTGGTTATTATAAATATGTTAATTATAGTCTAGTATATACTTGTTTATTATACCTTATACTTGTTTCGATGTTATACCTATTAAATATTATAAGTATTTATAGTTTAGCTTATTGCTATTTGGCTACAATAATATTTGAAATGAGTATTAGACTTTTTGGAACAATCAAACATAAGATCTGGTATTATGATAATTTTTAAATTAAATCTTAAGTTTTATAAAAAATATATTAAAAAGTTAATTTTAACTGGTCTATCTAAGGTAATTGGATTAATTAGCCAATTAGTTCCGAAAGATAAGAATTTGGTTTTATCTTTTGTTGACTTTGAAAAAATTAATGATGAACTAATCCCATATAAAAACGATGGAGTATATATTTTCTCAGAGTATCTAAAAAAAGAAAAAAGTCACCTAAAAATTGTTTATTTATCAAGCAATCAATTTGGAGGGCTTGTTAGAAATAAGAACATTGTTACAAAAATTAAAAATATAATATTTAGAATAAGATCTTCAATAATTATTTATAAACAACCACCACACATAACTTCATATTTTTCTAATAATCAGAATATTATATGTTTGGGTTATTTTTTGATGCCTTTTAAGTCAGATTATTGGGAATTGAAAAAATGGTGGTATTTTTATGGAGATTATGTAAATGAAAACTACGACGAAAATAAATTCGCCAATGATAATACGTTGAAAAAATTCATAATTGATTTTTTTACATATCAGAAAAAACAGTTTAGAAATAAAAAAATATACTACATTACTGCTTCAGAGTATGCTTCAGATCTAATTTCTAGATCACATAATATCCCAAGACATATTTTTTGTAGCTTAGGCTCAGTCAAAGCAGAACTTAGTAAAAGACAAGTTAATGTTGTAGACCTTTTCAAACTTAACACTAAGCCTGCTTGTGTCGTGTTATATACACCGACATTTAGAGATAAGTATTTTTATAAAAATAATCAAAACTTGAAAGATGATGTGAATTATATTTTTGAGAATAATGATAGAGAGATTTTAAGTGACTTTCTAGTAAAAGAGAATATAATTCTTATTATTAAATTTCATAAAAGTTTCAATTATTATAGAAAGCTAGAAAATAAATTAAAGCGTGAAGATAACTCATATTGTGATAATTGTTACTTTTTGACTTTTGAGCATGAAAAGCAATTTAATATTTCAATAAATGATTTGTTTAACAGTAGTGATGCAATGATAACTGATTATTCATCAATATCTTTTGATTACTTAAGTTACAATAAACCAATTATTTACTACATGCCTGATTTTGACGAATACAGGGAGTATAGAGGTTTTTCTCATGAACCTATAACTGATATGATAGCTGGTGATACTACATTTAATTTGGAACAATTAATATCTTCATTAAAGAGAATAGTCAGTGGAGCCGATGAGTGGCAAGAAAAAAGATCATTACTTTTGAATCGAGTCAACCCTCACTTTAAAGAAGATGTTAATAAGAATATATTAGAATTCATGGTTAATAAAAAAATAATATAGTTTTATGGAAACTCTGACTATTTATATATTTATATTGTTTTCTGCTTCTTTCTTTGGTTTTTTCTATCAAAAAATAGAAAATAAAAAGTTAGGTGCTTTTTTTGTTTCTATTTCTTTCATGATTCCATTTGTTTTTCTTGCAATTAGGTATGATATAGGTCAAGATTACCAGAATTATGTCGAGTATTTTTATAGAATTGCTAATGGAGAAAGTGTAAATAAAGAATTAGGATATATTTTTATAAATAAAGCTATTTTATATTATAATGTGGATTTTCAATGGTTTTTTGTTGTCTTGGGATTTTTATATATTTTTTTTTCATATATATCATTCCCCAAAAAATTTTTCGCAATTAGCGTTTTTTTATTTATTAGTATAACCTATTTGTATGAGGGCTTTAGCCTTGTTCGCCAAGGTGTTGCGGTAGCAATAATGGCTTATGCTTCTAGATATATTCTTGAGAAGAGATTCTTTTTATATTTAGTGTTTTCTATTTTAGCTGGTTTTTTTCATATCGCAACTGCGTTTGTTTTGTTATTATGTTATCCGATTTATAAGATAAACCTAAAACCAATAATATATGTCATTTTTATAATCTTAGCTTACTTATTTCTCAATGTATTTCATGTAATTGATCATGTTTTTAATTTGTTTTTTTTGATTTTTCCAAAATATCGATGGTACGCAGAAAGTCAATTTACTGGAAAGGCAATCTCGTATTCTGGTGTAATTGGTCCTGTAATAAAAATAACTATAGCTTGCGCTATTTTTATGTTTAAAGAAAAAATCACCACTCGATTTTCTGATGGGCTAATACATATAAATTTTTACTTTTTGTATACTATATGTTATGTTTTTCATCTAAATATGTCTATTTTTGGCAGGGTTGAGCATATTTTTATTTACTCCAGTATATTTGTGATACCTATGTTCTTATCTGTTATAACAAAGAAAAATGTTAGGTTTTTATCTTATATAATTATTTTATCTTTTTACTTATTTCTTTATGTTAGATATGTTAATAATGGGACAAAAGAAGTTGATAATGATGTTTACATAAATCCTTATCAGACAATTTTTAGTGACAATAGGAGTAAATAATGAAGATCGATTTTGTTTTACCTTGGGTAGATGGCAGCGATGAAGCTTGGTTATCAGAAAAATCTAAGTATTCTCCTAGTCAAAATAATACCTATAATGCGGGCCTGATGCGTTATCGAGATTGGGGAACGTTAAAATATGTTTTAAGGGGTATCGAAAAAAATTGTCCTTGGTATAATAAAATTTTTATTATCACTATGAATCAGTTCCCATCTTGGCTAAATCTAGATCATCCAAAAGTTAAGATCATTGACCATAAAGAGCTTTTTTATAATAAAGAGGATTTGCCGACTTTTAATTCATCGGCTATCGAGATGAATCTTGCGAACTTACCAATGCTCAGTGAACATTTTATCTATTTAAATGATGATCTTTTTATTCTCAAATCAACACCTATTGAGCGTTTTTTCAAAAATAGTTTGCCAGTTGATTTTTTTAGTCATGGTTGGCTAAAAAGAAATTATATTTTTGAGAAATTGCGCGGTATGAACACTTGGGCTCATTCTATAAAAAATAATATAAATTTAATTAACAAAAAAATTGATTTGGATAAAATTTCAAATGAAATGCTTTTTCATTCAAGTTATCCATTGAGTATAAAATTGTCTAATTTTCTCTTTAAGTATGTATATAAAAAGGTACTATGGTTAGAGCACTATCATCAACCAATGCCATATTTAAAAAGCTCGTTATGCGTCGTTCGTGAAATCTTTGAAAATGAAATGACTATATGTTCACATAATAAGTTCCGTAATAATAATGATTTAACGCAGTATATTTATCGTTATTGGAATTTAACTAATGGGATTTTTTATCCTTCTAAATTCTCTGATCATATTTACTTTAAAATAAAAAATAAAACTGATATGAATCAGTGTTTGAAAGTTATTGACGACTATAGATTTGTGTGTGCAAATGATTCTGTAGATGATACAATAGATATCAGTGAAGTTGAGGAAATAATTTCCCTCCTACAGCAAAAGCTATCTATGTTATTGCCTGATAAAGCAAGTTTTGAGATATAGTATATGATAAACAACCAATACAAGTATAATCTTAAAAGATTGATTATCTATCTTAAAGGATTTTTACCATCCTTTTTATCTTTTTTTATGAAAAAAGATAAAAGAAGAATAATTTTCAATTCGACTCGAAATGAATATTATAATTTTAATAGTAAGTACTTGTTCGAATATTTTTTAGAAAATTATCCTGAGTATGATGTTTATTATGTTATTAATGATTTCTCTAAGAGAGTAGAACTCAAGAATAATAATCCTAAATATTCTTCGCGATTTATAGAAACAGAGTCCATTAGTGGAATGTGGTTTGTGCTTAAATCATACTGTTGGGTATGTAGTGCTTTGGAATTGCCAGTAGGTGGTTTTTTCCAAAAATATACTAGAATGGTATTTCATGTTGGGCATGGTGCGTATTTTAGATCTGCAGTTTTTTTGGAAAAAGAATTACCTTTACTCAAAAGGGCATATTATAACCTAATAAAGTATAATTTCACACATCATCTTGTTACTTCAAACTATATTGCATTAAAAGCCTCTAGAATGTTTGGTTGTTCTGCTGAACAAGTCGTAGTGCTTGGTGAGCCAATGAATGACCCGGTTTTTAATTCCAATAATTTGTTTTTGGATAAAATTAAAAACAAAAATAAAAAAAATGTATTATATATGCCAACATGGCGACCAGATTCTCAGCTAAAAATTTTTCCTTTTGATGATATTAACTTGCTTAGGTTAGCTAAGGTATTAGAAGAGCATAATATTAATATTTTCTTAAGATTACATCCATCATTTGAGGAAGATTTAAGTCAATATACTAACATATCGAATAATTTTAGTATCCTTGATACTTCTATAGTTGAAGATGTGAACGAAGTTATTGGCTTTTTTGATCTTGTTATTACCGATTACTCAAGTGGTCATCTTGGCTTTTTACTCACTGAAAAACCACTAATGTTCTTGCCGTACGACCTGGAATCGTATAATTCTCGCATGGGTTTTTTATTCCCTTATGATAGTGCAACGCCAGGCCCTAAACCTAAGACTCAAGTAGAGTTTATTGAACAAATGTTGAAGTTGCTTAGTGATAAAAATTATTTTTTATCTGAAAGAATTGCTATTACTAAAATATTTCACAATTATCGTTTTAACAACTCTAAAATGGTTTCTGATTTTATAATCCGGAGCATATCATGAAAAAAATTATAACATATGGCACATTTGATATGTTGCATATTGGACATGTGAACCTTTTAACTAGAGCAAAGGCAAGAGGTGATTATCTTATTGTTGGTGTAACGAGCGATGACTATGATCGCTCCCGTGGAAAACTGGATGTTATTCAATCTCATGTTAAAAGGATGGAAATGGTCAAGGCTCTTGAGATGGTTGATGAGGTCATTCTCGAGACGCATAAAAATCAAAAACAGTATGATATTGTTAAATATGAAATAGATGAATTTGTAATTGGTGATGATTGGATTGGTAAATTTGATTATCTTAATGAATTCACAAAGGTTACTTATTTACCTAGAACAAGCGGAATTTCTAGCACAATGATTAGAAATGATTCGATCTCTACTTTAAGATTAGCTGTTATCGGCGTTAATCATGATACATTGAGATTTTTAAAAGAGTTGATTTATGTTGAACTAGTTGATTGTGTTGCTATAGTAGATAATAATGTCACTTATAATCATGAAATTTTCACAAATAAAAAATACGGTTTAGGTGAAAACGTTAAAATATTTTATTCATTTGGCGCTCTTTTGATGGAGTCTAATACCTACGATGCAGTCTATATAACAGGTGAAATTGATAATAAAGTAGAGCTGGTCAAAGATTTTTTAACAGCTGGAAAGCATGTTTTATGTGAAAATCCTTTAACTAAGTATAGTCATCAAGCTAAAGAGTTATTTGATCTGGCCAAGGATAATAAACTAATTTTATTACTCGCTATTAAAACTGCTTTTTTCCCTGCTTTTAATAAATTTATAGATGAAATTAAAAGTGGCATTATAGGCGATGTTCTTGAAGTACGTAGTACTTTTACAACACTTTATCAAGAGCGTGGTTTTTCATCATCATTTTATGAGCAGGGTGCTACGAATTTACTAATGAGTTATCCAGCTTTTGTTGTAAAAAAAATCGCTGGTCCTTATAAAGATATTATGTTTTTGCAACAAAATGATAATAAAGAGGGTTATGACATTGCTAATCGTGCAATAACACGACATGAAAATAATGTTATTGGTATTGCAACAGTAGGGATTGGGATGAAATCTGATGGTGTAACTATTGTATCAGGAACAAAAGGTTTTGCCGTAATCCCTTCTCCATGGTGGTTGCCTCGCAAGTTCTACATAAGATTTGAAGAGCCTAATAAAGAAATTAATTATGAGTATGATTTTGAAGGAGATGGGCTGCGTTACGCAATATCTGAATTTGTGTCCTTGATTAGAAATGGTGCGACTCAATCAGATAGGTTGACAATAGATGATATGCTTGAAATTGATAAAGTTACTGCAGAATTTAATAATGAAAAAGGAATTAAGTGATGATTTATGAAAATTATACTATTTTGACACCAGGTCCTGTAAAGATGTCTGACCGCACATTGACTTTAGGCGCTAAACAGGTGCCTTATTTCAGAAATCAACCATTTTCAGATGTTGTTCTTGGTTGTGAATCTTTATTACTCGAAATGGTAAACTCCCCTTCTGGTAGCAGAGCAGTCTTTTTAACGGCTTCGGGTACAGCGGGGATGGAGTCTGTCGTCATGAATTTACTTGATTCTGATGATAATGCGTTGGTGATTAATGGCGGTACATTTGGTCAGCGGTTTGTACATATTTGTAATCAATATGATATTCCATCAAAAGAAATTAATCCAAATAAAGGAAATTTATCTGATATTGATCAATGTGTTGATGGTAGTAAATACTCAGCATGTTTGGTCAATGCTCATGAGACTAGCATTGGATTGTTGTATGATCTAGAGGCTATTGGTAAATTCTGTCATAAACATAATATGTTGAATATAGTTGATGCTATTAGTATGTTTACTACTGATAAGCTTGATATGACTACACAGTTTATTGATGTTGTTATCATGAGTAGCCAAAAAGGCTTGGCATTACCGCCAGGTTTGACAGTTATTATTTTGTCTCCTAATGCTATTGAAAAATTGAATAATATTAGAGGACTATATTTTAACTTCAAACAGTATTTAAAAGATGGTGAGAGAGGACAAACGCCATACACACCAGCAGTCTCTATAATTATTCAATTATATGATCGTTTGACACAAATCAAGGAAGATGGTGGCATTGAGCAGACAATCAAAAATGCTTTTGATTGCTCTTTCTATTTTAGAGATAAAATTAAACATTTACCTTTATCTTTAAATACTGATTTTCCATCAAATGGATTAACAGCCTTAACAATGAATAGTAATCATGGTGCAAAAAAATTATTATCTTTTCTTGAAGAAAAGTATAAGATAATCGCTTGTCCTAATGGCGGTGAGTTGTCTGATATCCTTTTTAGAGTATCTCATATGGGATTTGTAAATAAAACTGATATGGAAAAATTAATCGAAGCTCTTGAAGACTTTTTTAATTCTGAAAGTGAGTAAATTAGTGTTGTAGATATGAAAATTTCTAGTGAGCTAAATCGTTATAAAAGACACAGCCGTTGGTATGAGCGTATTTTTTTCAGCACATCAGTACAGATTATTCTCATGTCCTGTATTGCTGTTGTGCTGCCTGCTATTTATTTATGGGGTGTTAACTGTTTTGTTCACCCGTCTGTGGTGCAGAGTACAAGTTTGCTGGCCAACTTTTTGGCGATTGTGTTTATCGGCTTGAGTTTACGCATTTTAATGCGCTTTCCAGGAGATAAATCCAGCAGCTTTATCTTCTCAACCGTGGCTTCGTGTTATGCCGTGATGTTGCTGATTCTTTCTGTACTGCGGTTGGATTATTCTATTAAGCTACTACTTTTTAGTGTCAGCTTGAGTTTGCTGTTTGCGTTTGCGGGGTATTTCATTGGTAAGCGGTGGATTCAGCCCAAAATTGCCTATGTGCCCTATGGTCGTATGGATATCGCGCACATCAGAGCCAATGTCCGCTGGATTAAGTTGAACACCCCTGATTTGCTCCAACGTATTGATGCCATCACGGTTGATTTGCACAGCCCTGAGCTTGATGCGCCTTGGCAGAAATTTTTAGCGCAATGCTCACTTAATGGTATACCTGTTTACAATTTCCGCCAATTGGAAGAGTCCCTAACGGGGCGTGTGAAAATCCGCCATATGTATGAAAATGAGCTTGGCTCATTGCTGCCATCACCAATTTATTCCACTATTAAACGCCTGATTGATATCGCGCTTGTGGTGATCACACTGCCTATCACGTTGCCGATTATGCTAGTGACCGCACTTTTGATTAAGGCTGAGAGTGAAGGCGGTGCGCTTTTTATTCAAAAGCGCGTTGGTCAAGGAGGCAAGGAGTTTAAGATTTACAAATTTCGCAGCATGTGTAAAGACTCCGAAAAATCTGGTGCGCAGTTTGCCTCCTCAAACGATATGCGTGTAACCCGCATTGGCAAGTTTATCCGCAAAACGCGCATTGATGAGCTGCCGCAATTTTTCAACGTGCTCAAAGGTGACATGAGCCTTATCGGCCCTCGGCCTGAGCAAAAAGTGTTTGTTGATGAGTTTGAAAAAAGTATTCCGTTTTACAGTTATCGCCATATTGTCAAGCCTGGCATTTCTGGCTGGGCGCAGGTGGTTCACGGCTATGCCGCAGACGTTAACGATACTAAGGTTAAAATTGAGCACGATTTTTATTATATTAAACATTTTTCCTTTTGGCTGGATTTGCTGATAGTATTTAAAACACTTAAAACCATGTTGACGGGTTTTGGTGCACGTTAATAAAGGTATTTTATGAAAATTCTCATAACAGGTGGTGCGGGGTTTATTGGCTCGGCGGTAGTGCGGCATGTGATTGAACACACCCAAGATGCGGTGGTGAATGTCGATAAGTTGACCTACGCGGGCAACCTTGAATCGTTGGCAGCGGTGGCGAGCAATGCGCGTTATGCGTTTGAACAAGTGGACATTTGCGATCGCCAAGCGTTAGATCGAGTGTTCGCTGAGCATCAGCCCGATTGTGTGATGCACCTAGCGGCTGAAAGCCATGTGGACCGCTCTATCGATGGCCCAGCGGCATTTATTGAAACCAACATTGTCGGCACTTATACGCTTTTAGAGGCTAGCCGTGCCTATTGGCAGGGGCTGAGTGACGAGCGCAAAGTGCGGTTTCGTTTTCATCATATCTCTACCGATGAGGTTTATGGCGATTTGGATAGTACAACCGCACTTTTCACTGAAACCACGCCTTATGCACCTAGCAGCCCGTATTCTGCTTCGAAAGCCTCGAGTGATCACCTCGTGCGTGCGTGGCACCGCACTTTTGGCCTGCCAACGCTGGTAACCAATTGTTCAAATAATTATGGGCCTTATCACTTTCCTGAGAAATTGATTCCACTGATGATTTTAAATGCGCTGGAGGGCAAGTCGTTGCCCGTTTATGGCGATGGTCAACAAATTCGTGATTGGCTGTTTGTGGAAGATCACGCTCGTGCGCTTTATACCGTAGTCACGCAGGGTAAGATAGGTGAAACCTACAATATCGGCGGGCATAACGAAAAAACTAACCTCACAGTGGTGCAAACCATCTGCCAACTGCTCGAAGAACTTGCGCCAAACAAGCCACAAGGCGTGGCGCAATACCGTGATTTAATCACCTTTGTGAAAGATCGCCCAGGGCACGATTTGCGTTATGCCATTGATGCCAGCAAAATTGCGCGCGAGCTCGGCTGGCAGCCGCAAGAAACCTTTGAAAGCGGCATTCGCAAAACGGTGCGGTGGTATCTCGACAACCCAACGTGGTGGCAACGCGTGCAAGACGGTTCTTACAGCCGTGAGCGCCTTGGTACAGCAAACTAGGAGCTAATATGAAAGGCATCATTTTGGCTGGTGGCTCTGGCACTCGCCTTTACCCGATTACTCGCGGCGTGTCGAAGCAGCTGCTGCCAGTTTACGACAAACCGATGATTTATTACCCTCTCTCAGTGCTGATGCTTTCAGGCATCCGCGAGATTTTGATCATCACCACCCCTGAAGATAATGACAGCTTCAAGCGCCTGTTGGGTGACGGCAGTGATTTTGGCATTCAGCTCAGCTATGCCGTGCAGCCTAAGCCTGAGGGGCTGGCGCAGGCGTTTATCATTGGCGAAGAATTTCTTGCGGGTGATAGCTGCTGCTTGGTGCTGGGGGATAATATCTTTTTCGGACAATCATTTACACCACTGCTGCAAAAAGCGGTGAACCGCAAAGCAGGCGCAACTGTGTTTGCCTATCAAGTGAAAGATCCTGAGCGTTTTGGCGTGGTGGATTTTGATGCAAACTATAAAGTGCGGTCAATTGAGGAAAAACCCGAAAAACCAAAGTCCAACTGGGCGGTCACAGGGCTTTATTTTTATGACAACCGCGTGGTGGATTTTGCCAAAAAAGTGGAACCCTCTGCGCGCGGAGAGCTGGAAATCACCTCGATTAACCAGATGTATCTTGATGCTGGCGCGCTGAACGTGCAACTACTGGGTCGTGGCTTTGCCTGGCTGGATACGGGCACGCATGAAAGCCTCAACGAGGCCGCCTCGTTTGTACACACCATTCAAAACGTGCAAGGCCTACAAGTCGCCTGCCTTGAAGAAATCGCTTGGCGCAACGGTTGGCTAAGCACTGAAAAAGTCCACCAACTCGCTACCGCCTTGAGCAAAAATGAATATGGGCAGTATTTGTTGCGTGTACTAGGGCAGCACTAACCGCACTTTGCATTTTAACCAACAAAAAAGCCACTTTTCAGTGGCTTTTGTCGTTTAAGTGGTGCGATTATGCGTTTTCTTCAAAACGTTTGGCGGCTTCGTCCCAGTTGACTACGTTCCAGAAGGCTTTGATATAGTCTGGGCGACGGTTTTGGTATTTTAAGTAGTAGGCGTGTTCCCACACATCGAGGCCTAAAATTGGGTAGCCTTCGCAGCCAGCAATCTCTTTGCCCATGTAGGGATTGTCTTGGTTAGCAGTGGACACTACGGCCAATTTGCCATCTTTTAACACAAGCCATGCCCAGCCTGAACCAAAACGGGTTGCGGCGGCTTTTTCAAATTCTGCTTTGAAAGCGTCCACAGAGCCGAAGTCGCGTTCGATAGCATCTTTTAATTTGCCTTGCAAAGTGGTGTTGAGTTTCAAGCCTTTCCAGAACATAGAGTGGTTAACGTGGCCGCCGGCGTTGTTGCGCAGGGCAGTGCGTTTGTCGGCAGGGATTTTGTCTAAGTTTGAAACCAGCTCGATTGGGCATTTGTCGGCCCACTCAGGCAATGTTTCCAACACCGCGTTAGCGTTGTTGACATACGCTTGGTGGTGTTTGGAGTAGTGAATTTCCATGGTTTCTTTGTCAAAGTGCGGTTCAAGGGCGTCAAATGCGTAGCCCAGTTCTGGTAGAGTATAAGCCATAATCATTTCCTTCTTGGTTTTGGTTGCTAGATAATGTGGGTTATTGTAGCAAATTTTTTGATCAAGATCATTATTTTAACAAGTTATTAAAAAAGCGTGCACAAAGCACGCTTTGGGATAGCAAAAGTGCGGTTATTTTGCTTTTACTGCGGTGAGCGCCACCATGTTGATGATCCGCCGCACGGAGGAGGTGGCGGTCAAAATATGCGCTGGCGCTTTCAAGCCCATCAGCATTGGGCCGACGGTAATTGCCGTAGTAGCGGCGCGCAAGAGGTTGTAGCTGATGCGGGCAGCTTCCATGTTTGGCATTACCAGCAAATTAGCTGGCCCTTGTAGTGGGCTATCTGGCATAATTTCTTGGCGCAGTTTTTCGTTGAGGGCAATGTCGCCGTGCATTTCGCCATCAATCACCAGCTCTGGATCGCGGTCCTTCACCAGTTGCAACACCTCGCGCATTTTCACCGCACTTGGGTTGTTGTTAGAGCCGTAGTTGGAGTTAGAAATCAGCGCCACTTGCGGCTTGATGCCAAAGCGCGCCACTTCTTCTGCCGCCATCAAGGTGATGTCGGCCAGCTCTTCGGCTGTTGGGTTTTGGTTCACGAAGGTGTCCGTGATAAACACATTCCCCATTGGCATCACCAGGCTGTTAACGGTGGCGGGCACATGCACGCCGTCTTGCAAGCCGACGATATTGACCAGCGTTTTAAGATGGTTGTTGTAGGAACCGACTAAACCACAAATCAGCCCATCCGCCTGTCCGAGTGCAAGCAAGGTTGCAGCAATGGCAGTTGGGTTGCTGCGGATTTCGTATTTCGCCAGCGCAGGAGTCACTCCGTTACGTTTGTTGAGTTCGTAATATTTTTGCCAGCATTGTTGATAGCGGTCGTCTTGTTCGATATTGACCAGCTCAAAGTCTTCACCTGCGCTGAGGTGTAACCCCAATTTTTGAATGCGTTGCTCAATGACACTTGGGCGACCAATCAATACTGGTGTTGCGATGCCAAGGGTGGCAATTTCTTGCACGGCGTGCAACACACGAGGCTCTTCACCGTCGGCGAAGAGAATCCGTTTTTTCGCCAAGCGTGCTTGCGCAAAAATCGGTTTCATAAATAGATTGGTTTTGTAAACAAATTGGGTTAAGCGTTCAATGTATAGGTTGAAATCATCAATTGGGCGTTGCGCCACGCCAGAGTCCATAGCGGCTTTGGCCACCGCAGGGGCAATTTTAATAATCAGGCGTGGGTCGAATGGTTTTGGAATGAGGTATTCAGGCCCAAAGGCAAGATCTTGGTCGCCATAGGCGCTGCTAACCACTTCGTTTTGCTCTGCGTGCGCAAGCTCAGCAATGGCTTTCACGGCGGCAAGTTTCATCTCTTCATTAATGGCGGTTGCGCCCACATCCAACGCCCCACGGAAGATAAATGGGAAACACAAGACATTATTCACTTGATTTGGGAAGTCAGAGCGGCCTGTGCAGACAATCGCATCAGGGCGCACAGCTTTGGCTTCAGGCGGCAAAATTTCAGGGTCAGGGTTGGCGAGCGCGAGAATAATTGGGCTTTTCGCCATGGTTTTGACCATCTCTTGAGTGAGCGCGCCAGCCGCCGAGCAGCCCAAGAAAATGTCGGCATTTGGAATGGCGTCGGCCAAAGTGCGGTTGCCATTGTCGTCAATGGCGTAGAATTTTTTGGTTTCGTCCATGCGATCATAGTCTTGGCGCTGTTTGTAGATCACGCCTTTGGAGTCACACACGGTAATGTGTTCTTTTTTCATGCCTAATGCAAGGAGTAAGTTTAAGCATGCAATGGCTGAGGCGCCCGCGCCTGAGACGACGAGTTTCACATCCGCAAATTCTTTATTGACTACGCGCAAGCCGTTGAGCACGGCGGCAGCACAGATAATGGCGGTGCCGTGTTGATCATCGTGGAAGACAGGAATATTCATTTTCTCGCGCAGTTTTTTCTCAATATAAAAACACTCTGGTGCTTTAATGTCTTCAAGGTTAATCCCGCCAAAGGTTGGCTCAAGGGAGGAGATGATGTCGATAAGTTTATCAGGATCGCGTTCGTCAATTTCAATATCGAACACATCAACGCCTGCGAATTTTTTAAACAACACGCCTTTGCCTTCCATCACAGGTTTGCCAGCTAGTGCGCCAATATTGCCCAATCCTAAGACAGCGGTACCGTTAGAAATTACAGCTACTAAATTGCCACGTGCGGTGTATTTGTACGCCGCCAAGGGATCGTCTTTAATTTCTAAACAGGGAATGGCTACACCAGGAGAGTAAGCCAGTGCCAAATCGCGTTGGGTAGCCAGTGATTTAGTTGGAGTAACTTCAATTTTGCCTGGAACAGGGAATTCGTGAAAATCAAGTGCCGCTTGGCGAAGTTGTTTATCCATTATAAGCTCCTTTAATGTGGCTGGATGCCAGCCGATTGCATAGCGAATGACTCAATTATACCCCTTTGCACCGCACTTTTAAGGACGGAGATAGAACTCTGTGAAGCAGCACACAAAAAATTTGCGCTTTATGTTCGTTCATAACAGGTTACAATGGGTTTTTGAGCAAAAAAGGACAGTAAAAGTGCGGTTAGATAAATTTTTATCCAAGCAGACAGGGTTGAGTCGCTCGCAAGTGACGAAAGTGTTGCGTGCAGGCTCGGTGGAAGTTAATGGCGAGATGTGTAAATCGGGTGCGGCGCAAATTGGCGAGCAAGATTGCATCACGTATGAAAAAAAACAGTTGCATTGGGTGCAACAAGGGCAGTATATTATGCTGAACAAACCTTCAGGTTATGTCTGTTCCCACGATGGAGCAGATTATCCAACCGTTTATCAATTTTTTGATCACCCCTTGCGAACCACCTTGCATTGCGCAGGGCGCTTGGATATGGATACAACAGGCTTGGTCTTGTTGACCGATGATGGTCAATGGTCGCACCGCATCACATCACCCAAACATGATTGTGCTAAAACCTATTTGGTCAGCCTTGCCGATCCGATTGAGCCTGACTATGAGCAGCGCCTCGCGAAGGGCATTTTGCTGCGTGGTGAGAAAACGCTAACTAAGCCTGCACATTGTGAAATCATCGATGATTACACGCTTAACTTAACGATTAGCGAAGGGCGTTATCATCAAGTGAAACGGATGTTTGCCGCACTGGGTAACAAAGTGATCGGCTTGCATCGCTGGCGCATTGGTACGCTAGTGTTAGATGAGCAGTTGGCAGAGGGCGAATTTCGCTCACTCACTCCTGAGGAATTACAACGTTTTCAAGAATAATAACAAGATAAGGATACTCAATGAATCAAATGACACCTCAGTCGTTGGCTGATATGGGCAAAAGCCCGATATTTATCATTATTTTAGGCACAATGGCCATGCTCACCCCGCTGGCGGTGGATATGTACCTGCCCGCGTTTTTAGATATCGCGCGCGATCTCCACGTCAATGCTGAAAAAGTGCAAAACACGCTAGCACTCTTTACCATTGGCTTTGCCACTGGCCAGCTAATTTGGGGGCCGTTGGCAGACAGCATTGGGCGCAAGCCTGCCATTATTATCGGCACATTTGTCTTTGCCCTGACCGCACTTTGGCTCACGCATATCAGTGAAATTCACAATTTCTTAGCGCTTCGCTTTATTCAAGGCTTTTTCGGGGCGGCACCCGCGGTGGTGTTGGGAGCATTACTGCGGGATCTGTTTTCTAAAAATGAATTTGCTAAGATGATGTCGCTGGTGATGCTGATTTCCATGATTGCCCCCTTGCTTGCACCCTTTTTAGGCGGCTATATCGCGAAATTTTTCCATTGGCATGCCATTTTTTATGTATTGATGGTCGCGGGTTTGCTGAGCTGCGTACTGGTAGCGTGGAAGATTCCTGAGTCACATCCAAAAGAGAAGCGAGTGCCGTTGAGTTTGCGCATTGTGTTGCGTAACTTTGCTTCACTGGTGCGTGTACGCGCAGTCGTGGGTTATGTGTTGTGTACGGGCTTTTCTTTTGCGGGCATGTTCTGTTTTTTGACCTCTGGTTCGATTGTGTATATCGACATCTACGGCGTGGCACCTGAGCATTTTGGTTACTTTTTTATTTTGAATATGCTGGTGCTCATCACATTTACCATGATCAACTCCCGCGTGGTGGGCCGCTTTGGTGCGGAGAATATGCTGCGCTTTGGGCTCACCTTGCAGTTTATCGCAGGCTGTTGGCTGTTTGTAACCGCACTTTTTGATCTTGGATTTTGGTCAATGGCCATTGGCATCGCCTGTTATATTGGTATGATTTCCATGATTAGCTCCAATGCAATGGCCGCTATTCTTGATCGCTTCCCGCATGTGGCAGGCACCGCAAATTCCCTTGCAGGCACCATTCGTTTCGGCATGGGGTCGATTGCGGGGATATTGATTGCGCTTGTGCCCGTTACCAGTGGGCGGCCGATGATGATCGCCATCTTCTGCTGTGTTTTGTGCGCAGCGCTGAGCCATTTCTTTTTAAGTTATAAAACGAAAATGTAAAGTGCGGTGGTTATTCAACCGCACTTTGCTGTTTTTGCGCTTTGATTTCGGCGCGGCGGCGTTGGAAAAAGGCCGAGAGCTTCGCACCGCACTTTTCTGCCTGTACGCCAGCGCTGACTTCCACCGTGTGGTTCATCACAAAATCATTAAAATAATGAAAGCGAGAGCCAACTGCGCCTGTTTTGGGGTCATATGCACCGAAGACTAAACGTTTGATACGGCTATGCACAATCGCTCCTGCGCACATGGTACAAGGTTCAAGCGTGACATACAGTGTGCTGCCGAGCAGGCGATAATTGCCTACACGCTCGGCAGCTTGGCGAATGGCTTGGATTTCTGCATGGGCGCTGGGGTCGTTGAGACGAATCACACTGTTGAATCCCTCTCCGAGCACGTCACCCTCGCGGCTGACTAGCACCGCGCCCACAGGTACCTCGCCGTGCTGCTCGGCCACATCGGCCAAGCGCAGGGCGTGAGTCATCCATGCGTTATCGTCCAACATCACTCTTATCTGTCACGGCGTTCACGGCGTTTTTTCTGGAATTGTGGCTTATCACCACGGTTGTCGGCGCGCCCTTTGCCGCCAAATTTGCCGCCTTTACCACGAGGGCGTTCATCGCGCCCATCGCCTTTCACCGCTTCAACAAATGACATTTGCATCGGTTTATTGAGTACGCGGGTTTTATTAAACAAGCGTAAAAGATCCTGTGGCATATTTTGTGGCAATTCCACGGTGGAGTGGCTGTCGTAGAGCTTGATATGCCCGATATAGCGGCTGTCGATGTCGCCTTCATTGGCAATGGCGCCAACGATATGCTTCACCTCTACACCGTCACCGCGGCCAACTTCAATGCGGTAGCGATCCATCGGGATATCGTTGCCGCGCTCACGTCGGCCACCACGATCATCGCGCTCACGTCGCCCGCCACGCTCAGCAGAACGTGGGTTTTCACGGCGTTCACGGCGTTTTTCCATTGGTGCATCGGGTGGTAAAATTAATTTTTGCTTGCCTTGAAGTTGCATCATCATGGCACTGGCGAGATCAACGGGTTCAATCTCGGGGAACATGTCCAGCAGTAAAGTGCGGTATTGTTCAAGGTTGGCGTGATCAAGCTGGGTTAAAATAGTTTGTTTGAACTTTTCACGCCGGCATTGCTCAAGCTGCAGGTGGTTTGGCAGCTCGACCTCATCGATGCGTTTTTTAGTTAGCTGTTCAATGTTGCGCAACAAACTGCGCTCGCGTGGTTCTACAAATAGCAGAGCCCGTCCTGCGCGCCCTGCACGCCCCGTGCGGCCAATACGGTGAACGTAAGATTCTGCATCCAGCGGAATATCGTAGTTGACCACAAGGCTAATGCGATCCACATCTAAACCGCGCGCCGCTACATCAGTGGCAATTAAAATATTCAGCGAGCCGTTGCGCAGGCGATCAAGGGCTTGTTCGCGTAGCTGTTGAGTCATGTCGCCATTGAGTGCTGCACAACTGTAACCGTGGCGTTCAAGCAGGGCAGCGATGTCGAGGGTGGCAGTTTTGGTGCGTGTAAAGATAATCGCCGCATCAAAAGTTTCCACTTCCAAAAATCGCAGTAAAGCCTCGTTTTTACGTACGCCATGCACATACCAGCACACCTGTGTGATGTCTGGCAAGGTTTGTGGGCTTGATTGAATTTTTATTTCTTTAGGATCGTGCATGAAACGGTGCGTGATACGGCGAATCGGCGCTGGCATAGTGGCAGAGAAAAGTGCGGTTTGATGCTGTTCAGGCAACTTGCTCATCACTTCTTCTACATCGTCAATAAAGCCCATGCGTAGCATTTCGTCGGCTTCATCGAGCACCATAAAACGCAGGCCACTCAAATCCAGTGTGCCACGGCGCAGGTGATCTAGAATTCGCCCAGGGGTGCCCACTACCACTTGCGCACCTTGGCGAAGAGCACGTAGTTGAATATCGTAACGTTGCCCCCCATAAAGCGTAACATTGCGAATACCATTAAGATATTTGCAAAATTGTTCACAGGCGTCAGCCACTTGAATTGCCAGCTCACGAGTTGGTGCCATGACCAAAATTTGAGGGCTTTGTTGATTTGGATCTAGCTGTGCTAGAAGGGGTAATGCAAAAGCAGCTGTTTTCCCGCTCCCTGTTTGTGCCATACCAAGTACGTCGTTCCCGTTTAATAAAAGTGGGATACAGGCTTGTTGAATGGGTGAAGGAGCAGTAAATCCCATATCTGTTACAGCACGCAACAGCGTTTCTGGTAATCCTAAATCATTAAATGTAATTGTTGTTTGTTCTGTCATTTGTTACTCAATAGTGAAAAGCGCATTAATTGCGCAAAATTAATCTTATGTCGTGATAATCAAGTGTAAAACTAGTGTATATCGGTGACAACGTTTTTATTTGAATTTGCTTCGTCATTTAAACGAGAGAGTTCAAATAATGCAAAACGGTACTCAACGAAGTTAAACACTTGGTTTGCAATAGCGAGCTTAAATAAAGCTCGAGCTTGCGGCACTTTTCCCAAATTGAGTTGTTGTTTTGCGAGATAAAAATAGGTTTCCGTCAGCATTTCAGCATATTGCGGAGAATAAGGCTGAGCAAACTTTGCCATGTTGGTCAGCAGCTGCTCATAGCTTATTGTACCTAAATAATAGTGCACAATATGTGTACCCCAAAAAGCATCGGATAATTTAGGTGCACGCACTGCTAAATTAGCCGTTGCATTATTCGGGTTGTATTTTAATTCATTCAAATACAACCATAAAGTGCGGTATGGATCACTTGGATCCGCATTATAAAATGCAAGAAAATCGCGCTGTGCAAGCGCATATCGTCCCGCATAATAAAAAGTTAAGCCTCGGTTAAGATAGGCATAGTCATAGCTTGGGTCAAGGTGTAACACCGAGTTGAAAGCATCCACCGCGCTGTCAAAGTCGCCATCAAGCAACAAATACAGCCCCAAATAGTTATACACCGCAGGCATCTTGGGCACGAGCACTAACGCTTGCGCAAAATCATAACGCGCCAGCGCCCATAAGCCTAAACTGTCGTAAAGCACACCGCGCTCAAAGTGCATATCAGCGCGTTCACGTTTACTCAATTTCGGCGTGAGATTCAACATTTGTCCAAGACGAGCGACCATCACCTCTTGGTCAAAATGCTGTATTGGATTTTGTTCCGCCAGCGGTGTGTGTGCCAGGCTGAAAGTTGACCTCTGTGATGAATTGACACAGCCAAGCAACAACAACACAAAGGCAAGGGCAATAGCCTGCTTGCCTAAGTGAAATGTTGCATACAGCGTTGTGCTTTTCATCGTCAAAGTGCGGTTATTCTTGCACTACTTCATCTTCTTGAGCCTGTTGGTCTTGTGCTTTTTTACTGCCGTCGAGGTCACGCATGGTCAAACGAATACGGCCTTGACGGTCGATTTCAACCACTTTTACTGGCACTTCTTGACCAACGCTTAAGTAATCTGTCACTTTTTCCACGCGCTCTTCGGCAATTTGTGAAATATGCACTAAGCCTTCTTTGTTGCCAACAATTGCAACAAATGCACCAAAATCCGCAATGCGAGTGACTTTACCGTTATAGATACCGCCCACTTCAACATCAGCGACGATTTCTTCAATACGACTCATCACATCTTTTGCGGCATTGTTGTCGGTGGCGGCAATTTTCACTGTGCCATCGTCGGCGATGTCGATTGAAGTGCCAGTTTCTTCTGTTAAGGCACGGATCGTAGCGCCACCTTTACCGATCACGTCTTTAATTTTCTTAGGATCGATTTTTAAGGTGTGTATGCGTGGTGCAAAATCAGAGATTTCTTTGCGCGGTGCACTGATGGCTTGTTGCATAGTGTCTAAAATGTGTAAACGTGCACCTTTGGCTTGATTCAACGCAATTTGCATAATTTCAGCGGTGATGCCTTCAATTTTAATGTCCATCTGAAGTGCGGTAACCCCTTCTTTGGTGCCAGCCACTTTAAAGTCCATGTCGCCTAAGTGGTCTTCATCACCGAGAATATCGGAAAGCACCACAAATTTGTCATCGGATTTCACCAAGCCCATGGCGATCCCCGCCACAGCGGATTTAATTGGCACACCTGCATCCATCAACGCAAGGGAAGCACCACACACGGAGGCCATTGATGATGAGCCATTAGATTCGGTAATTTCAGATACCACACGCACAGTGTATGGAAATTCGTTGATGCTTGGCATAACTGCCGCGACACCGCGTTTAGCAAGGCGACCATGTCCAATTTCACGGCGTTTTGGTGAGCCGATCATGCCAGTTTCGCCCACAGAATACGGCGGGAAGTTATAATGGAACAAGAAGTGATCAGTGCGTTCGCCAGTGATGTCGTCAATGATTTGCGCATCACGCTCGGTGCCTAATGTTGCCACCGCTAACGCTTGG
Organism: Spirabiliibacterium pneumoniae; assembly: GCF_014884995.1. GTDB lineage: Bacteria > Pseudomonadota > Gammaproteobacteria > Enterobacterales > Pasteurellaceae > Spirabiliibacterium > Spirabiliibacterium pneumoniae. Next base: position 96,411 of record NZ_JABMII010000004.1, on the reverse strand, counting down.
GTTTCACCACGGGTGAACACGGCAGAACCGTGGGTGCGTGGCAATACGCCAGTGCAAATGTCGAGTGCGCGTACCGTATCCACGCTACGACCGTCAATGCGTGGCTCGCCGGCTAGAATGCGGCTGCGTACAATTTGGCTTTCCAATTCGTGGATGATGTCAGTGATTTTGTTTTCGTTAATGCTGTCGTCTTCGTTGCCGTCCATAATTGCCGCCACTGTGTCGGCTTTGATTTGGTCAACGGCTTCATAGCGTGCTTGTTTTTCAGTGATGCGATAGGCTTCACCCAAGCGACTTTCAGCCAGTTCTTTAATGCGTGAAACTAAGCTTTCGTTTTGTGCAGGCGCAGCCCACTCCCAACGTGGTTTGCCCGCTTCTTGTGCAAAGGCTTTGATGTTTTCCACAACCACTTGTTGTTGTTCATGCCCAAAGACAACTGCCGCCAACATTTGCTCTTCACTTAAAATGTCTGCTTCTGATTCCACCATTAATACGGCTTTGTCTGTACCCGCAACCACCAAATCTAAACGGCTTTGTTTAAGTTCTTCTTGGGTTGGATTAAGTACGAATTGATCGTTAATAAAGCCCACACGCGCTGCACCAATTGGACCGTTAAATGGCACGCCAGAAAGTGTCAGTGCGGCGCTAGCGCCGATCATTGCTACGATATCAGGGCTCACTTGTGGATTAACAGACACAACGGTGGCGATGATTTGAATTTCGTTGAAAAAGCCTTCAGGGAAGAGTGGGCGAATTGGGCGGTCAATTAAACGCGCAATTAAGGTTTCGCCTTCAGATGGGCGGCCTTCACGTTTGAAAAAGCCACCAGGAATACGCCCTGCGGCATAGGTGCGTTCTTGATAGTTAACTGTGAGAGGGAAGAAATCTTGCCCTTCACGCACCTCTTTTTTCGCCACCACGGTGACAAAAACGCTGGTGTCGTCCATGCTCGCCATCACAGCGGCTGTGGCTTGGCGCGCCATGGCGCCAGTTTCTAATGTTACGGTGTGTTTACCATATTGAAATTGTTTTACGATAGGGGTCACAATAAGATCCTTATGTTGAAAGTGTTAATCATAGACTTTCGCCTTGCTCATTGCGACTAGCAAAAGGCATCTTAGCAAAATGGCTTTTGATAGCCGCACGCATTTCGAAGGCAAAAGTAGTCCTATTATACAGCTTGGCGATATAATTGCGAATGATTTTATAAAAGTGCGGTTAAAAGATGAAAAACCGCACTTTGCTCTAAAGTGCGGTTAGGTTTAAAAAGCTCAGTTAGAGCAGTTTAAAATTATAGGCTTTCTGTGAAAGTACGAGTAATAACATCACGTTGTTGTTCTGGTGTCAATGAGTTGAAACGCACAGCATAGCCAGAAACACGGATGGTCAATTGTGGATATTTTTCAGGGTGTTTTACTGCGTCTTCTAATGTTTCACGACGAAGTACGTTCACGTTCAAGTGTTGGCCACCTTCTACTTTTACAGTTGGGGCAACGTTAACTGGCAATTCACGATATTCGATTTTGCCAAGTTCGCTAACAGCAACCACTTGGTCTTCTTCAAAACCACCTTTTGCACACAGGCAACGGGCTTCACCTTTATCACTGTCTAATAACCAGAAAGAATTCAGCAGATCATCGTTAGCTGCTTGAGTAATTTGAATACCTTTAATCATAATAAACTCCAATTTAATTGTTGGGACTTGGTTAACTGGCTAAGATTTTATCAAATCGTTTGAATTTTTCAAATAAATTTAAATTAAATTTGCCTAGATCAAGTTATTATTTTCAGCTGCACAAGGTAAAATTGATGTGTATCAAAAATATTAAGCAAGTCAAATTCTATGATTAACTTATTCGTTAATTAATTTTAACATTGTATAAACAAACAAGGTCAATTTCAGCTTGTTTGAAGCAGGATTTTGACCGCACTTTTGGTTATAATGGCGAAAAAAAGAGGTAAATTATGAAACGTTGGGCAGATGTGCTGGCAGATGAAAAACGCCAGCCGTATTTTCAGACCATTATGCAAAAAGTCAATGCGGAAATTGCGCAAGGCAAGGTGATTTATCCACCACATGAGGCCATTTTTAATGCTTTTCGCCTGACTGAATTTGGTGCGGTAAAAGCGGTAATTTTAGGGCAAGATCCTTATCATGGGCCAGGACAAGCGCATGGGTTGGCGTTTTCAGTGCGCCCACAGGTGCGCACGCCACCGTCGCTGGTGAATATTTATAAAGAACTCAGTGCCGACATTGAGGGCTTCACCACGCCGTCGCACGGCTATTTGAAAGCGTGGACAACACAAGGCGTTTTGTTGCTCAACACCGTGCTGACAGTGGAGCAGGGCAAGGCGAATTCGCATGCCGATTACGGTTGGGAAACATTCACTGATCATGTTATCGCTAAGCTGGAACAAGAGCGCGAACATTTAGTGTTTATGCTTTGGGGGTCTCATGCGCAAAAGAAAGGTAAATTCATCGATCGTGCGCGCCACTGCGTGCTCAGTGCACCGCACCCGTCGCCACTATCAGCACATCGTGGCTTTTTAGGCTGTGGGCATTTTTCCAAAGCCAATCGCTATTTAAGTGAGCATGGCATTGCCCCGATTGATTGGCAATTACCACTTGAGGTCAATGAATAGTGCATCGACCGCACTTTTGATATACTCCGCTACAATCATAAAGGAGCTGTTATGTTAGCTATTATTTCGCCAGCCAAAACGCTGGACTACCAATCCGAGGTGCCGTCATTGCACTTTACCCAACCTGCGTTGTTAGATGACAGCGCTCAACTCATGAAAGTATGTCGCTCACTAACGCCTGCGGAGATTGGCTCACTGATGAAAATCAGCGACAAACTCGCTGGCCTCAACGCCGCGCGCTTTAGTGAATGGCAAAAAGATCACAACGAAAAAAACGCCCGTGCCGCGCTGTTTGCCTTCAAGGGCGATGTGTACACCGGCCTTGATGCGCAAAGCCTCACACACGATGAAATCCGTTTTGCCCAAAAGCACCTGCGTATGCTCTCAGGCCTCTACGGCGTGCTTAAGCCACTGGATTTAATGCAGCCATACCGTCTTGAAATGGGGACAAAATTGAAAAACGATCGTGGTGCCAATTTATACGAATTTTGGGGTGATATCGTCACCCAAGAGCTTGAAAAAGCGCTGGAAAAGCAAGGCGATGATGTGCTGATTAACCTTGCCTCTGATGAATATTATAAAGTGGTACGCCCTGAAAAACTCAATGCGCGAATTATCAAACCTGTATTTTTAGACTACAAAAACGGCAAATACAAAGTCATCAGTTTTTATGCCAAAAAAGCGCGTGGGATGATGTGTCGTTACTTGATTCAAAACCGCATCACAACCCCTGAAGCGCTGAAAGGCTTTGATTTGGGTGGCTATGGTTTTGACGAGGCACAATCGAGCCGTGATGAGTGGATTTTCAGTCGTCGTGAACAGGAGTAATTATGCGCTATTTACTGCTTTTAACCGCACTTTTATTAACTGCGTGTACCACCACCGTGCCCCCTAAAGCTCCCATTGGGCAGAACCCTAACAGTCAACGCTTTGTGCCGCCTTCCGCAGTACATGTCATGGGGAAAACCTTTGTGCGTGGCAAAACAGTGGATTTAATCGAAATGCAAAAATACCGCTACACGACAACAGCCAACGGTGTGTTGAAAGAAAAAGTGAGTCTTTTTTTCGATCAAAATCGCCGTACGATGAGCTTGCAACAGCGCCTTGCACTGCGTCAGCACAGTTACCAACGCAGCCATACTTGGGCGGATTTGCACATTGCTGATCATCACCTCTATTCCACTGTGATCTACCGCCCGAGCGCGCAGTATCGTAACTATGGGGTGGAACTGACCAAAGGCAAAAATATTGCAAAGTGCGGTTATCTGGAACTGCAATACAGCTATGCCGTGGCGCCAACATCAGCCAGTCAGCTTGAACGGGAGATTATCCCGCAGGCGCGTATGGCAATGGACCAATTGCAACGCCAGCCATTAACGTGGGCGTGCCGTTAAGATGTCGGAGCGTTATGGCATACTCGTGCGTCGCGCCTCGATGTTGGCGGTGGCGACCGCACTTTTATTAATTGTAATCAAAGGTGTGGCGTGGTGGATAACAGGTTCGGTGAGTATGCTGGCCTCTATTGCTGACTCGCTACTGGATCTTATTGCTTCGTTCACCAGTATGCTGATTTTACGCTTTTCACTCATGCCCGCTGATGACAATCACTCCTTTGGGCACGGTAAAGCCGAATCTCTAGCCAGCTTGATGCAAGGTGCATTTATCTCGGGTTCTGCGATCTTTTTGTTGCTGCAAGGCATAGAGCGTCTGATAAATCCTCAACCCGTTGTTTCAGTGTGGCTCGGTACGGTGGTTACAATTATCTCCATTGGTTTTACATTGGCATTGGTGTATTACCAACGTTATGTGATTACACAAACCCAAAGCCCCGCAATTAAAGCCGATAAACTGCATTATCAAACCGACTTATTAATGAATGTGGCAGTGCTGCTTTCTTTGGTATTAAGTGGTTATGGCTTGACTTATGCCGATGGCTTATTTGCCTTATTGATCGCATTGTATATCTTTATCAGCGCGGGCAAAGTGTTGTTTGATGCGGTGCAATTGCTGCTTGACCGCGCCTTGCCCGATGAAGAAGTGGCTCAAATTTGGACAATCGCGCGTGAGCAGCGGGATATTATTGGTATTCACGATCTGCGCACCCGCCGATCAGGTGCTGTTCGATTTATCCAACTGCATTTGGAACTGGATGATAATTTGCCTTTGTGGCGCGCGCATCAAATCACCGATGCACTGGAGCAGCGCCTGCTGGCAACATTTCCGATGTCGGACATCATTATTCACCAAGAACCCACCAGCTTTGTGCAACAGGAAATGCAAGTATGAATGAAAGTAAAAAGTGCAGTTTAAGTGCTTTTGAGACAACGATAAGAAAGCAAATTGGGCTAAATCAAAAAATGTGATGAAAATAGCATTTTTACTAGAGCGTAAAGCGAGAATAGTGTAATCTTGCACACAAAATATTTTTCAATTTTTCTAAAATTATAGGGTATGACAATGGTAAAGAAAATTGCAGTATTAACCAGTGGTGGTGACGCCCCAGGTATGAATGCCGCGATCCGTGGTGTGGTGCGTGCAGCACTGTATGAAGGCATGGAAGTTTATGGCATTTACGATGGCTATCTAGGCTTGTCGCAAAACAAAATCAAAAAACTTGAACGTTATTCCGTGTCTGATGTTATCGGGCGTGGGGGTACATTTTTAGGCTCAGCTCGTTTTCCTGATTTCAAAAAACCTGAAGTGCGCGCCCAGTGTGTTGAGATTTTACGTGCTCATGGCATTGATGCGTTAGTGGTGATCGGTGGGGATGGTTCTTATATGGGCGCAAAATTGCTCACCGAAGAGCACAATTTCCCGTGCATTGGTATTCCAGGCACTATCGATAATGACGTGGCGGGCACGGATTATACTATCGGTTTTCAAACCGCACTTGAGATTGTACTTGACGCTATTGACCGCCTGCGTGACACTTCAAGTTCACACCAACGAGTTTCCATCATTGAAATCATGGGGCGCTACTGTGGCGATTTGACCTTGGCCGCCGCGATTGCTGGGGGGTGTGAGTTCATTGTGGTGCCTGAGCGCCCATTTGAGCGTGAAGCGTTGATAAAAAAAGTGGAATACGGCTTTGAGCGCGGCAAACGCCACGCAATTATCGCCATCACCGAGCACATTTGTGATGTGACCGAATTGGCGGAAGAAATCGAAGAGCGCGTGAAGCTCGAAGCGCGCGCCACCATTTTAGGGCACATTCAACGCGGTGGCTCACCGTGTGCGTTTGACCGCATTTTGGCCTCACGCATGGGCGTTTATGCGGTTGAATTGCTTAAACAAGGCTTTGGTGGTCGCTGTGTGGGCATTCAAAACGAAAAACTGGTGCACCACGACATCATTGATGCAATTAAAAATATGCGTCGGCCGTTTAAAGCCGACTGGTTTGAAACCTCGCGTAAATTGTATTAATTTGACGTTTTTTCGACACTGTGCGCCTTTAGTGTTGTGTGGCGCGTCGCTCAACTTTTTCCTTAGTGAGCCACGTCATACGTTATGGCGTGCCGTGGTATCCGCCATGTACCACGATTTTTTATCTATCAAACCGCACTTTGCATAAAAGTGCGGTTTTTTAGCGTTCCATCGCCTCTTTAAAATGGCGCCGGCATACGGAAAGGTAGCGATCATTGCCGCCGATCTCAATCTGTGCGCCCGCTTTGACCACCTCGCCTTGCGCATTTATTCGCAGCACAAAATTGGCTTTGCGCCCACAAAAGCAGATGGTTTTCAGCTCTTCTAATTGATCTGCCCACGCCAACAGATATTGGCTGCCTTCAAAAAGTTCACCTTGAAAATCGGTGCGCAGTCCGTAGCAGAGCACGGGAATATTGAGCTTATCCACTACATCGCTGAGCTGATAAACTTGTTGTTTTGTCAAAAATTGTGCTTCGTCTACCAAAATGCAATTCAACGGCTGGTGGTGATGTTGTTTACTGATGTGAGCGAAGAGATTGGTATCCGCCTTAAATGTGTGTGCCTGCTCGCTGATGCCAATGCGCGAGGTCACCTTGGCTTGGCCAAAGCGGTCATCAATCGCGGCGGTGTAGATCAGCGTGTGCATATTGCGCTCACGGTAGTTGTATGAAGATTGCAGCAAAGTGGTGGATTTGCCAGCGTTCATGGATGAGTAATAAAAATAGAGCTTAGCCATAATCAGAGAGTGTAATTGCAATTTGTCTTATGCTACCACAGCGCAAAGTGTTCGCCAATTATTGGATTGTTTAGACAAGCGCGGCGCTTAACTCTATAATGCCACTATAAGATTTTAATAAAGGATAGAAAATGCAGTTTTCAAAAATGCACGGCTTGGGCAATGATTTTATGGTGCTTGATGGCGTGACGCAAAATGTCTATTTGACGCAAGCCATTATTCGCCAGCTGGCCGACCGTCACCGTGGGGTGGGGTTTGATCAGCTGCTGTTGGTGGAGCCACCCTACGATCCTGATGTGGATTTTCACTACCGTATTTTCAATGCTGATGGCAGCGAAGTGGCGCAGTGTGGCAATGGCGCTCGTTGTTTTGCGCGTTTTGTGCAGCTTAAGGGGTTAACCCATAAAAAAGAGATTAAAGTTAGTACACAAAAAGGCAAAATGACGCTGACTATTGGTGATGATCAGCAAATTCGCGTTAATATGGGGCAACCGATTTGGGAGCCAGCCAAAGTGCCTTTTATCGCCAATAAATTTGAGAAAAATTATATTTTGCGCACGGAATTTGAAACCGCACTTTGCGGGGTTGTGTCGATGGGTAATCCCCATTGTGTATTAACCGTGGATAATGTTGATACTGCACCTGTGACGCGCTTAGGTGCCTTGTTGGAATGTCATGAGCGTTTTCCTGAGCGTGCCAATATTGGCTTTATGCAAATTATTAGCCGAAGTGCGGTCAAATTGCGTGTATTTGAACGTGGCGCAGGCGAAACGCAAGCCTGTGGCAGTGGTGCTTGTGCGGCAGTGGCAGTGGGCATTATGCAAGGCGCACTTGATGAAAGCGTGGAGGTACAGCTGCCAGGCGGTAAATTATGGATTGACTGGCGTGGCGAAGGTCAGCCGCTTTATATGCGGGGCGACGCTGTGCATGTGTATGATGGTTATATTCGATTGTGAGTTAAAATATGGATGACATAAGTGAAAGTGCGGTGGTGGCCTATTTAAAAGCCCACCCTCAATTTTTTCAACGCCATCAGGCGCTGCTTGATAGCCTCGAAATTCACCATTACGAAAAAGGTGTGCTCTCATTGGTGGAGGCAACATTACAACGCCAACGTGAGCAGCTTGCTGTGCAAGCGCATGAACTCACGACCATTCGTACCATTGCCGAGCACAATGAACGTATGTTTTTCAGTTTGCTGCCACTGCAAGAGCGGTTAAGTAAAAGCAAAACGTTTAGCCAAGGCATGGCGACACTGCAAGAGTGGACAACCGCACTTGGGCTGCTTAAAGGTACGGTGCTGATTTTTCGCGACAGTTGGGAGAGCAGTGAGCATATTCCCAATGAAAATTGGCTCGATCGCAGCGCATTTGAAATTATCCGCCTAGAACGCTTTGGTTTAAAGCGACATTACCTCGGCAAGTTGACCCACCGTGAAAAAACCTTAATGTTCTTACCAGAGGATTTTCCACTCGGTTCAGTGGCGTTTTGCTTATTGGGCAAGCGCAAATCGAAAAAGCCTTATACTGCGGTGCTGGTGTTTTCCGCCCGAGATGAGCGCCATTTTCACCCTGCGCAAGATACTACCTTTTTGCAGCAATTGGCGAATGTGATTGAGCGTCAACTGAATTATTGGCTGATTGAGCGTATCTCATGACGCCTTTGTATGTACCGTTAAAAGGGTATTTGGATTTTCTTCGCATCGAGCGCGGCTTGAGCGCTCACACGCTGGAAAATTATACCCGCCAGCTCGAACAGATCATTGCCCTGCTGGTGGACTATGACATCCAAGATTGGCAACAGGTGGATAGCGCAGTGGTGCGATTTGTGCTGGCGAAAAGCCATCAGCAAGGCTTGAATGCCAAAAGTCTAGCACTGCGCCTTTCTAGCCTGCGCGGATTTATGAAATATTTGGTGGCGCAAGGCGTGCTGCATTCCAACCCTGCTGCCAGTGTTTCAGCACCGAAACAGCCTAAGCATTTGCCAAAAAATATGGATGCAGAACAAGTCAGCCAGTTGTTGCAAAGTGATAGCCAAGAACCTATCGATCTGCGCGATCTTGCTATGATGGAGCTAATGTATAGCGCGGGGCTGCGTTTAAATGAATTACAGCAACTTAATGTGCAAGATGTCTCAGGGCGTGCACGTGAACTGCGGGTGATTGGAAAAGGCAATAAAGAGCGCATTTTGCCCTATGGGCGCTATGCTGCGCATGCCATCAAAAACTGGCTGGCTGTGCGTGCGCTGTTTAACCCTGAGGACGACGCATTATTTGTCAGTCAGCGTGGCAAGCGCATCAGCCATCGTGCGATTCAGCAGCGCATGGAACTGTGGGGCAAACGACAAGGGATTAAAGCGCATTTGAACCCACATAAATTACGCCATTCTTTCGCCACCCATATGCTAGAATCCAGCGCAGACTTGCGTGCCGTGCAAGAGCTTTTGGGGCATGCCAACCTTTCCACAACACAAATTTATACCCATTTGGATTTTCAACATCTCGCCAAAGTCTATGATAGCGCCCACCCACGAGCGAAGCGCAAAAAATAATCACATTTCGCGCAACACACTTTTACACTTACGACAGCGATAGACCGCACTTTGTGATTGTATACGATGATGTTTGCGTATACCTAGCTGGTGAATTTGGCAATCACATTGATACTCGACTGTTTTGCCACGCACCGATGTAGTGTCATACTCGTGGCACACGTTCGCTGGTAGTTTAAACACTTCTTCCATCACAAACCGCCACTCCTGCCCGTGGGGTTTAGCTCGCCGACCATAGTGTTGATAAACAATCAAATGTGCCAACTCGTGTGGCACTGTTTCGCGGATAAATTCCTCAGGGTTTTGCTCTAATAAAGTGCGGTTAAGGCGGATCTCATTTTGTTGCAGATAAGCCACGCCCGCCTTAAGCCCACGGACATTATAGAGCACACTCGGCATAGGAAAAGTGCGGTGGAAATGTGCCTGCGCAAGATTTAAACACGCTCGCAACCGCCGTTGGATTTGAATGGATAAAATTCGCATATTCATGGCGCTATGATACGGTTTTGCACTGAGTTGTAAAGTGGCACGATAATAAGCGAAGAAGGAATAGAAAAAAGAGTTGCAAAGTGCTTGTGCTGTGCTGTGCTGTAAAATTAAGCGATTTTTTAAAATCGATGTCAAGTGGTTTTTAAATTATTTTGGAGATATTTATGGATAGTGAAGTAATGTGGTTCTACGAAATTAAGGGTGAAAGAAAGGGGCCTTTTAGCCAAGATGAAATGGTGAATTTTATTCAGCATAACCAAATTAGCTATGGGGTCATGGTGTGGAAAAAAGGTTATCCTGATTGGATAAAAATAGAAGCGTCCGAATTAAAGGACTATATATTTGATTTAGCACCCCCACCATTGACAGGTAAAAGTGTAAGCAATGCTATTGTCTGGATACTTGCATTTGCACCTATTCTATCGGATGTAATTCGTGCTCTTGCATTAGGATTTACATGTCGAGGAAATGATTATTGCGTATTGCAAGGTTTTTATGACATGAAATATTGGTGGATTACTCTGGTTTTAAATATTGGTCTAGGCATCTTTGATGAGAAAAAATTAGAGAAGGCTGGAGTGGATACAACTAAATTTAGTTTCTGGGTATGGTTAGTACCAGTTTACTTGTACCAAAGGGCGAATGCACTAAAACATAATTTGGCATATTTTATTGTTTGGATAGTATGTTTTGTATTGTCATTAATTATTTCGGCAGCATAGTACAATAGTTTAAATTTGAAGGAATGTTTTTCATTCCTTCTTTCTTTGATAGTTTAATAATGGTGACTTTAATGAAAAGATTGTGTATTTTACTCTCCTTTTTTGTGTCTTTACCGTCATTTTCTGATGATGTTTTACCTAATTATTGGATTTTTGGTGGAAATATGGGAGTTTATGAATATACCCTGACTAACGATGTAGGCGATAGATTTGTTGTAACGTGTGATTTAGGCTTTTCTGAAGATCAACATTTGTCGTCCGTCAGTTTATATCAAAAAAACAGGGGCGTGCTTGGTTTTATCAAAAACAAGATAGATGGAGCTAGTCATGAAGAAAATGAGGTGTCAGTAGATAAAATGATGATTATTGTGATTGATGGTCAACAATACTTTATTCCTAGTCTGATGACGTCATCAGACGATAAAAGCGGCTCAGAACTGTTCATCAGAGAACTTAATGATTGGTATCGATTCTCGGATGCTATTAAGAATGCAAGTTATTTTGAGGTTTACTTAGACAATAAATTATCAGCAATCTTCAAACCTAGCCTTAGAAGCGCACAGGAGAATGCATCAGGTTTTAAAGAGTGTAAAAGGATGAGAGAATGAAGTTGAGAAAAATCGTTTTTATTTTAATAGGTAATGTGATTTTTTCAGGCGCGTCTTTAGCTGAGGAAAGTCGATCATTGACGTTGTATTCTGTGCCAACAAAGTGTTCAGCCGAACTGATTTTTAGTGAAATACCTATTGTTGGCATTGGTTTTTCATTAGGTGAAGTCATTGATGTGTCTCAAGTTCGTGAGGTTGAGCATGCAAGAAATTTACTTACTTGCTCAGCTTATTTGGAGCTTAGTAATGAAGAATTGAATGGTAAGTATGATATCACATTTCGAGTTAATTCTGTCGGCTCAGTATTAGTGAAGTATGATAAAATTTTCTAATGAAATTTATATTAAAATCATAAAAAAGGCTTGGTTTCCCCAGGCCTTTTTTATTGTATAAAGTGCGGTTATTAGTTCAAGCGCTCTTTAATACGGGCTGATTTACCGCTACGTTCACGTAAGTAGTAAAGTTTGGCTTGACGAACCGCACCTTTACGTTTCACGCTGATGCTGTCAATAACAGGGGAGTGCGTTTGGAATGTACGCTCAACGCCTACACCGTTAGAGATTTTGCGCAGGGTAAATGCTGAATGCAAGCCGCGGTTGCGAACTGCGATAACCACGCCTTCGAACGCTTGCAAACGTCTTTTACTACCTTCAACTACCCATACCTTCACTTCCAAAGTGTCACCTGGACGGAAGCTCGGCACGTCTTTTTTCAATTGTTCTTCTTCAAGTTGTTTAATAATGTTACTCATAATAAATACCTTTATTCCTAGATGTAACTGAATCTTACTTTTGCTGCTTGATTTGCTCGAGCAGCACGCTTTGTTCGTCAGTCAGAGCTAGGCTTTCTAATAGCTCAGGGCGACGGGTTAACGTGCGGTGCAATGACTGTTTTAATCGCCATTTGCGAATTTCCGCATGGTTTCCCGACAATAACACTTCGGGCACGGCTACACCGTCTAGCACTTCAGGGCGGGTGTAGTGTGGGCAATCGAGCAAGCCTTGTGCGAAAGAATCTTCTTCTCGCGAGGCTTGTTTGCCTAGCACACCAGGCACGAATCGGGCAACGGCATCAATTAATGTCATCGCAGGCAGTTCGCCACCTGTGAGGACATAGTCCCCAATCGACCACTCTTCATCGATTTCCGCGTCAATCACGCGTTCATCAATGCCTTCGTAGCGCCCGCACACCAAAATCATTTTCTGATTTTGGGACAGCTGCTCAACGCCACGTTGGTCGAGTTTGCGCCCTTGTGGTGAGAGGTAAATCACTTTCACACCCTCACCAGCGACTTGTTTGGCTGCATGAATGGCATCACGCAGGGGTTGTACCATCATCAACATTCCAGGGCCACCGCCGTAGGGGCGATCGTCCACGGTGGAATGTTTGTCAAAGGTAAAATCCCGCGGATTCCAACAATGCACCTCAAGCAAATTGTGTTTAACTGCTCGGCCTGTTACGCCATAATCTGTGATTGCGTGAAACATCTCTGGAAATAACGTAATAATTCCAATCCACATCGCTCACAGCCTGAGGTTAGAAACCAGCGTCCCAATCCACCTCAATCGTTTTGGTGGTGAGATCGACTCTTTTAACTACTGTTTGTTCAAGATACGGGATTAACCGCTCTTGTTTGTCGAAAGCATCATTTACATTGGCTTTTACTACAAAAACATCGTTGGAACCAGTTTCCATCATTGCAGTCACGGTGCCAAGCTGATAGCCTTGCAGGTTGATCATTTGACAGCCGATCAAATCGTGCCAGTAGTAACCTTCTTCCAATGGAGGAAAGTTATCTGCGTCAACACCAATTTGCGCATTAGTCAAACGTTGTGCCGCTTCACGATCGTCAATGCCTTTGAGTTTCACAATCAGATCGTTTTTATGATAGCGCCAGCTTTCCAGCTCTGTAGGTTGCCATGTGCCTTGGATTAACAAATGCCAAGGTTGGTAGTCAAAAATGCTTTCAATATGTTCGGTGGACGAATAAAGGCGCAGCCATCCACGGATACCGTAAGTTGAACCAAGCTTGCCTACGGTGGTGATGTTTTGCTTATTCATTGCCACGCTCTATTCGATTAAGCTGCTTTTTGAGCTTCTTTAATCAAGGTTGCAACACGTTCTGACACGGTCGCACCTTTTTCTTGCCACGCATTGATGCGCTCAAGATCGATACGCAAACGTTCTGCTTTACCCGCTGCTAATGGATTGAAAAATCCAACACGCTCGATAAAACGGCCGTCACGTGGGCAGCGGCTATCCGCTACAACTACTTGATAAAATGGGCGTTTTTTTGCTCCGCCACGAGATAAACGAATGGTTACCATAGCGTCCTCTAAGTTGATAGTAAAATAAAAACCCTTATTTCGAAGGTAAGGGCAACACGCATTTCGCACTGAGAAAGATACGAAAAGCTGTCAGATTTTACTCTTTTTAGGCAAAATTGCAAGTTTTAAAGGGGCAAAGTGCGGTCAAACCGCACTTTTATTTTTAGAGTAGATTACTGATAAAAATCAGTAAAATGACCAGTGGAACAATGAATTTGACGTATTGAAACCATATCCTGGCAAAGCGAGAATTGGCGGGCAGGCGCAGCTCGGCTTTGGCCTCGTTGCCAATCACAAAGCCGACAAACAGCGCACAGCCTAGGGCGGTGAGCATAAACAGGATATTGCCGCTGAGGTAATCAAAGGCATCGAAGATGTTGTTGCCCAAAATGCGCACATTCTCCCACGGGCCGTAGCTTAAAATAGATGGGATATTGCCTGCAATAAATACCCCGCCAAGCACAAATAAAATGGCTAAGCGGCGGTTGATTTTGGTTTTTTCCTGCAAGGCGGTGATCATGACTTCATAAATCGTCAATGAGGTGGTGAGCGCCGCAATGAGCAACAAAGAGAAGAAAATCACGGCGAAAAAAGTGCTTGCCCACATATTGGAAAACACGATTGGCAAACTTTGAAACACCAGTGTCGGGCCAGAGTTGGGCGCAACCCCAAACGTAAACAGGGAAGGGAAAATCATAAAGCCCGCCAGCACGGCAATCAATGTGTTCACAATCCCAGTGATGACCGCCGTTTGCACCAAGTTTTCGCCTTTATCGAGATAGCTTGACAGCGTGATGATCACCCCAAAGCCAAGGCTTAAGGCGAAAAAGACTTGCCCGAGCACAAAGACAAACAATTTTGGTGTAATTTTGGAAAAATCGGGTTCAAGGTAAAAACGGATGCCCTCCCACGCACCAGGCAGCGTGATGTTGCGCACTACCATACAAAGCAAAAAGATAAACAGCAGTGGCATGAGGTATTTCACCGATTTTTCGATCCCGTCAATCACGCCTTTGACTAAAATAATATAGTTGATAAGCACAAACAAAAAGGTATAAAGCGTAATTGCCCACGGGCTTTGAGTGATACTTTGTTCAAAAAAGGCGCTGGTTTGCGCCGCGCTCACGGGGGCGGAGAGATCGAGCTGTCCGTCAATCAGGCTAACGATGTAGTTAATCACCCAGCCCCCAAGCACCATGTAATACGCCATGATACAAAAAGCGCCCGCCATGCCCATAAAGCCGACAATCCGCCAAAAGTGCGGTATGCGTTTCCCATTGGTCGTGCCAGAAAAGGCATCAATGGCATTAACACGAATGCGTCGCCCAATCACATTTTCCACTAAGATCATGGGGATGCCGATCACAATCATAGCAATACAAAATAAAAAAACATAGGCACCACCGCCATTTTGCCCGACTAAATAAGGAAAGCGCCACGTTGCCCCAAAACCCACCGTAGCTCCCGCCACGGTTAAAATATACGTCAATTTGCTTGACCACGTTTGTCGTTGTTGTTGTGTTGTCATTGTGTTATCTCAAACGCGCCCTGATTGCAGGGCGTTAAAACAAAAGTAAAACCCAAAATAAAACCGAAGTGCGGTTAGTCAAAAAGCAGCGCATCCACTGGCATCTGGCGAATCATGTCGGGCAAATCCCCCACCAGCCCTAAGGCGTGCTGCATTAATTGTTGTTTGACCATCGGCAGGCGATCGGTTGCATTCATGCCTACGCCGCGAAGCAGTTGCAACACGGGATTGGTTTGATTGAATAACGATTTAAAGCCTTGCATTGCCAGCAGCAGTTGGGCAGCCTCCGCTTTACGCCAGCGTTCAAAATGGCGCAGATGGGCGTGTTGACCAATATCACGCTGCGCCTTTAAATTCACGTCAATTTCCTGTGCGAGCGCCACTGCGTCCATAAAGCCAAGATTCACGCCAAGCCCAGCTAATGGGTGAATGGTGTGCGCTGCATCGCCGATGAGCGCCACGCGGTTGGCCACAAAACTGCGGGCAAAGCGTGCAGTGAGCGCAATGGTGCGCCGTTCACTGACCACATCACATAGCCCCAGACAGGCATCACTTGCCACCGTTAAGGCTTTGTTGAATTCAGCCTCGCTTAATGCCAAGTGTTCGGCTGCCACATCAGGCGGCTGCGACCACACGATAGAACATAAGTGCGGTTCGTGCAGCGGCAGCAGCGCAAGGATGCTATCATGGCTGAACAGTTGCCGCGCACAATGTGCGTGAGGTTGTTCAGTGCGAATATTGCAAACTAAGGCATGATGTTGATAGTCACGGAAATTCAGCGGCATATCGCACTGTTTGCGCACCCACGAATTTGCGCCGTCGGCACCGACCACCAATTTAGCCAGTAAAATTTCGCCATTATCAAAACTTGCTACCGCGCCTTGATCGCTGATATGCAAATTTTTCAGCGGATGCGAGAAAAAGGTGACATTGTGTTGCTGCTGAACTTTTTGCCACAAATGGTGGCGAATGAGATCGTTTTCAACAATATGCCCAAGTTGGTCTAGCCCAAAATCGTGGCAGTCGAACTGAATTTTGGCAAAGCTGTCTTTCTCCCATACCGCCATGCGTTGATAGCTACAACTGCGATGATCACGAATGGCATGCCACAGCCCAAGGTGGTGCAGCATTTTTTGGCTAGCGAGGTTCAAGGCGCTGACACGACAACTCACATCATCACACGGTGTTTTGGGCGGATGCGGCTCAATGATAGCAATGTTGACCGCACTTTGCTCAAGACACGCCGCTAAGGCTAACCCCACCATGCCACCGCCTACAATGATAATATCGACATTATTCATAACGCCCACCCTAATGTTGGTTTGATAACGTGTTGACGTAAAGTGCGGTGGCATGCCAACCAGCCTAGCCCCAAATTGCGCCCGAGTGCGAACGGCAGCAGTGGATTGGCAAAAATGCTCACCAAACTGTCGGTTAAGCCCATGATGCGTGTTTTGTCGGCTTCGCGTGCGCGCGCATATTCACTCAATAATGCGCTGGTGCCGATGTCGTGCTCTTGTGCGTGCGCTTGTGTGAGCATTTGTGCCAGTGTGGCGATGTCGCGCAGTCCTAAGTTAAAGCCTTGCCCCGCAATGGGGTGCAGTGTTTGTGCCGCATTGCCCACCAGCACTAAGCGATGTGCGTGCAGCATGTACGCTTTTTGTAGTTTTAAAGGGTAACAAAAGCGGTGGCTAACCTGCTCGAATTTGCCCAGCCGCCAGCCAAAGGCGCGTTGCAGCTCGGATAAAAAGTGCGGTTCGTCAGCCGTTAATAATTGCTGCGCACGCGGTGTGTGTTCACACCATACTAACGACATCACGTTGTCAGTCATAGGTAACAGCGCCACAGGGCCATGGGCGGTGAAACGCTCAAAGGCGGTGTGCTGATGTGGGCGTTCAGTTTTGACATTGGCGATAACCGCACTTTGACCGTAGTCAGTCAACGTTTCAAGCCCGATGCCTGCAGCGCGCGCGGTGTGCGATTGGGTGCCGTCAGCGGCGACCAGCAGCGTGGCGTGCAGGGTTTCCCCTGTTGTGAGGGACACGCGCACATGATCGCTGAGGTAGTCAATTTGTGCAACGCTTGCTGGGGCGAGGTAGTCAATGTGTGGCTGTTGTGCGATAAACGCCATTAATACCTTTCCCATATGCGCTAATGCCACCACAGCACCCAGCGCATGCAAATTGAGTTTGGTCGCGTCGATGTTGACAATGCCACTGTGGCCGCGATCAGAAATATGAATCTGCTCAATCGTTGTAAGCGCATCGCGCAATGCACTCAGCAGAGAACCTTGTTTGCCCCGCACCGTGTTTAGCAGCTGCATTGAGCCGTGCGAAAGCGCAATGCAACGAGCATCAAAGCCGCCATCATGATGGGTTTTAGGTAGATGTTGTTCCACCACTGCTACACGTAAATTTGCCTGTGCCAGCATTAATGCGAGGGTGGCGCCACTCATTGCGCCACCGATGATGATCACATCATAGTGTTGTTGGCGCATGGGATGGCTCACTAGATTGCATCAGGCGCTCAATATCTTCTGGCTCTTTTGGCACAGCGGCCGTTAAAATTTTATTGCCTGTTTCGGTGATTAAAATATTATCTTCAATGCGTACCCCAATGCCTTTATAGCGCTCAGGAATATCCAGTTTTTCACTCAAATACAGCCCTGGCTCGACGGTGAGCACCATATTGGGTTCAAAAGTGCGGTCACGCTCACAGCCATAATCGCCTACATCATGCACGTCTAGCCCCAGCCAATGCCCAAGCCCGTGCATATAAAACGGCAAGTAGGCTTTTTCTTTGATTAATTGCTCAACATCACCTTGCAAAATGCCCAGTTCTACTAAGCCTGAGAGCATAATGCGCAGCACCTCGAGATTGGCTTGTTTAATGCTATTGCCTGGCACATAAAGTTCGATCGCACGCTTTTCCGCGCGCAGCACGATGTCGTAAATGGCACGCTGTTCAGGCGTGAAACGACCATTTACGGGGAATGTTCGGCTGATGTCGCCAGCATACATGGCAAATTCGGCGCCTGCATCAATCATGACTAAATCGCCATCACGCAATAGGCTTTCGTTTTCGGTATAGTGCAAAATACACGCATTTTCACCGCTGGCAACGATGCTATTGTAAGACGGAAAACGTGCGCCAAAGCGGTTAAATTCGTGCAGCAGTTCACTTTCAAGTTCATATTCAAAGCGATTAGCACGCGCAGTTTTCATGGCTCGTATGTGCCCTAGCGCACTGATTTGCCCAGCCTGCTGTATGAGTGCAATTTCTGCTGGCGATTTAAACAAACGCATTTCATCAAGCAGTGGACGCCAGTCAATTAACGTATTCGGTACGTTAAAGCCTTGACGAGTATGCTCGCGCAGATAGCAAAGTGCGGTTTGTTCAATCTGATCGCCCCAAGGTTGCAAATCGGGCGCATGATAAAGTGCGGTTGCACCTGAAAGCAGTTTAGGCAGCTCAGTGGCAATATCGTCAATAGAAAATGCAGCGTCTAGCTGAAGCTTAGCGGGCGCATTTTCTACGCCGAGACGGCGCCCATTCCATGTTTCCAGCAAGGGATCTGACGGGCGCAAAAAGAGCGTGCTGATAATACTACTGGCTTTATTTTGGATTAATAAAGCACTATCAGGCTCGTTGAAGCCCGTGAGATACCAAAAATAACTGTCTTGTCGGAAAGGATAGGTGTTAGAACTGTTGCGACGTTGCTCTTGATTGCTAAAGAGTAGCAGTGCGCTGTTGTTTTGTAGTTGCGCGCCGAGGGTTTCTCGGCGCTGATGAAACTCAGTCACATCAATGGCTGATTTATAACTTAAGTCCATAATTAAGCCTTAGTGCACCACCCGATTTGTATTGTCAGGGTGGTAAAAGTTATAGAAAAACACCACCAGTTCTTGCATATATTTCACGGTGTTATCCATGATTTCTTGCACTTCTTGTGGGTCGTCTTCTTCGGGAACAATTTCTGTTGCAGCAATTTGTAGCAGATCTTTTAAAGCAGATTGTACATCTGCGCCGTGCTTTTCTAAATCATGTTGTGCAAAGCCTAATCCAAGAATAAAGGTGGCTGCCCAACGAAATGCCGAATGTGCGTATGCAAATGGACTGCGAGAATCAAGATAGAGTCTAAATGCCTCAGGTGATTGCAACGCCAATTGTGCGTGGATTTCTGTTTGCATACGCTTGACAGCATCCATCACAAAAGAAGGCATTGTCTTACCATTACCATACATTTGCAGCAGTAAAGGTTCCATACGATTTTGCATATTGCCACAAGCCAAACCCGTTAAAAAACCATGTAATTCGGCTGGATTGACGTCAAGTTTATGACGGTTTAATTGTTGCTCAAGGCTGAGATAGTCTTTATCGGTGAGCATAATTTCCCCTTTTCTGTTAAAGCCTTAGTGTACCATTGTCAGAGCAAAGGGCCAAAAAAAATTGCCTAAAATCTGCAACTCTGTGGCATAATAAAAAGCAATTGAGTTATTTGCAAGCGACGGAGCCTCTATGTCGGAAAATATTGAGTTGCATCTTTTTGGTCAAGTTTTACGTCTCAACTGCCCGCAAGACAAACAGGCAGCACTGCGTGAAGCTGCACAATGTTTGGAGGCGAGAGTCTCTGAGTTTAAAGAGCGCACGGGTATTTTGCAGCTTGATCGCGTGCTGTCGATCGTGGCATTGAATTTAAGCTTTGAGCTTGATCAAGAAAAACAAAAAAATGCCGAGCAACAAGTGATTTTCTCCAAACTTGAGCAATTTGATGAGAACTTAAACCAAGCACTGGCAAAAATTGATTGAGATCACTATCTCGTCACTTTTTGATGTGAAATTAATCAATTCGGTCAATAACACTTGCATAAGACTAGACATTTAGGCTAACTTCGTTAGTATAGTGAACAACACCTGGGGTGTACGTCAGTGGATTAAGTCCCTGAGCCGATACTTACAAACCTTAGAGTCTGTCTCTCATCGCTGGTGAGCATGCTCAGCTTGCTGAGAAGCCTAAAAGCGGTACGACCGATTCCCTTGAACCGATGGGTTCAAGGACCGAACATTCACAACGGCATCTCGGGTTTTCTTAGATTGTGTGCATGAAAAAACAACAACGTCAACAACTGCGTCGTGATATGCGACAGCGCCGTCTTTCTTTATCCATTCTTGAGCAAATTCAAGCTGAGCAGGCTTTGTGTGAGCGTGCCCTTGCGTTTATCCAACAGCACAACGCGCACACGGTGGCGCTTTACCTCGATTTTGATGGTGAGGTGCCGACCGCACTTTTGATTAATGCACTGCTCAAATGCAATATCACTGTCTGCTTGCCGCGCCTTGATGAGCAGCGAAAAGGGCATCTACAGTTTTTGAAGCTCACTCACAAAAGTCGGTTGGTTACCAATCGTTTTGGGATTTTAGAACCCGCCTTTGATGAGCAGGCATTAGTTCAGTTAGATGAATTAGACGTGTTATTCACGCCATTGGTCGCTTTCGACCGCCAAGGCAATCGGCTTGGCATGGGCGGGGGTTTTTATGACCGCACTTTGCATAATTGGCAGACTAAAGGCTTTTTACCTGTGGGCATCGCACACCGCTGCCAGCAGGTGGATGCTCTTCCCGTTGAGGCGTGGGATGTGCCACTAGCTCAGATTATTGTGGTTTAATTCTCATCAATTAACGCAAGAAATTCGGCTTCGGTTAAAATGGTTACGCCTAAGTTTTCTGCTTTAGTTAATTTAGAACCCGCTTTTTCCCCTGCGATTAGGTAGTCCGTTTTGGCTGAAATGCTGCCGCTGACTTTCGCGCCCAGACTTTGCAGTAAGGCTTTGGCTTGATCGCGCGTCATTTGGCTAAGGGTGCCCGTTAAAACCGCACTTTTGCCATTGAATGGATTATCGCTCACGGTTTTCTCGGCCATGGCGGGCCAGTGAATGCCTTGGGCAAGCAAATCTTCCACCACCGCAACATTGTGTTCTTCTTGCCAGAATAACACAATGCGTTTGGCGACCACATCACCAATATCAGGCACCGCTTTTAGCTGCTCTTCGTCGGCTGTGCGAATGGCATCAAGGGTTTTAAAGTGATTGGCAAGATTCAGTGCGGTTGCTTCGCCCACATCCCGAATGCCGAGTGCAAAAATAAAGCGTGGCAGAGTGGTCGATTTTGCTTTCTCAAGGCTATCAAGCGCATTTTGCGCGGATTTTTCCCCCATGCGCTCAAGGCGCATTAATGTGGTTTTATCTAATTTAAATAGATCCGCTGGCGTGTGGATAAGTTCTTTTGTCATTAATTGTTCGATTAATTTTACGCCAACGCCGTCAATGTCCATCGCTTTGCGTGAAACAAAATGTTTTAAGGCCTCTTTGCGCTGGGCGTCACAAATCAACCCACCAGTACAACGTGCCACCGCTTCACCGTCAATGCGCACAATGGCAGAGCCACACACAGGGCAGTGGCTTGGGAAAATAATAGCGCGTGCGTTTGAAGGTCGATTTTCAGGCACAATGCCCGTAATTTGTGGGATGACATCACCTGCACGGCGCACAATCACCGTATCGCCAATCGCGAGTCCAAGGCGAGCAATCTCATCGCCATTGTGCAAGGTTGCATTGCTGACGGTGACACCCGCCACAAACACAGGCTCAAGTTTTGCAACAGGGGTAATAGCGCCCGTGCGGCCGACTTGAAATTCCACATCGTTTAGGGTGGTTAATTGCTCTTGTGCGGGGAATTTATAGGCAATGGCCCAGCGTGGCGCGCGGGCAACAAAGCCGAGTTGTTCTTGCAGGGCAATTTCGTTGATTTTCAACACTGTGCCGTCAATGTCATAGCCTAAGTGTTCGCGTTTTTCGCCGATGGCGTGATAAAAATCAAGCACTGCTTGTGTGCCAGTGCATAGGCGAATTTCGGTATTAACAGGAATGCCCAAATGTTTTAGCCATTGCAGGCGCGCGTAGTGAGTGTCAGGTAGCATAACGCCGTCAAAGACACCGATGCCATAAGCATTGAAATGTAAGTGGCGCTGGCGAGTGATTTTCGGATCAAGCTGGCGCAAAGACCCCGCAGCGGCGTTGCGAGGGTTAGCAAAAGGCTTTTGACCGTGTTGTAATGCGTGCTCGTTGAGTTGTTCAAAACCTTTGTGGGGCATAAAAACCTCGCCACGCACTTCTAAACGTGGCGGAATCTGTGTGCCGAGCAGTTGAAGCGGAATGCTGCGAATAGTTCGGATGTTGGCGGTAATATCTTCACCAGTGGTGCCATCACCACGGGTGGCGGCTTGCACCAGTTTGCCGTTTTCATACAAAATGCTCACCGCAAGGCCGTCAAGTTTAGGCTCGCAGCAAAAGGTCAAAGTGCGGTCTGAGCCAAGTCGCTCTTGCACGCGGTTGACAAAGGCGAAAAACTCGTCATCGGAAAAGGCATTATCCAACGAGAGCATAGGCAGTTCGTGGCGAATTTGTTGAAACCCTGCCAGTGGCTTTGCGCCCACGCGCTGGGTTGGCGAGTCAGCGGTGATAAGCGTAGGGTGCTTGGCTTCCAGCACTTTGAGCTGGTTCATTAATTTGTCATATTCGCTATCGGGCACGCTGGGTGCGTCTAGCACATGGTATTCATATTCATACTGGCGTAAGGTTTGGCGCAAGGTGGCCAGTTGGTCTTCAATGCTCATAAATCTTCCATAAAAAACCGCACTTTAAAGTGCGGTCTAAGTTATTGCAACATGGCGAGGTAGGCCGCTTTGGATTGTTCATTGAATGGGGTGCGATGCACGTCGAGCACCTCCCCATTGAGGTCGTCGGAGAGCGTTTTCACACTGTGCAACAACAAGCGGAAATTGGCGAGATCATTGCCGTGGGTTGGCAGCGTCATAAACACAATCAACCCTTGCGAGGTGAAATCCGCGATGTTTGCCATATCAAAAATGCCTGGTTTATACATATTCGCGGCGCTAAATAAAATCGGGCTTGTAGTGTCTTGCAGTTGAAAATGGCGATGAAATAATTGCCCTTCACCAAAACTAAAGCCAAGGCTTTCGAGCGATTGCACAATTTCCAAGCCTTTAAATGCGCTTGCTTTCGGCACTACATAAAAAATAATGGTGTCGCTCGGAGCGGTTTTTTTCTCGGCATTATTCGGTGCGCTTTGGGGTTTAGGCGCACTTTCAGGGGCTTTCGGTTTCGTTGGCTCTTGCAGCGTGATAGGGGCTTCTTGCGTTTGCAAATCATCAATTTTAGGCAATTTCGCTGCGCGCTCCGCCAATGCTGCGCGATCTTCTGGGGCGGTAATGGTGATGCCATATTCACTATCAGCTTGTTGCTCAATTTCTGCCACACTTTTATACAGCAAACTTGAGCGTGATAGGCTTGCTTTCGGTTCAGTTGCTGTTTGGCTGGCGGTTTGTGGCTGATCGGGCAAGGTGATACGGATTTTTTCCACCTCTTGTGCTACGCTCATCGGCGCTTCGCTGACCGCACTTTGCGCGGGCGTTTCAGTACTTGGCGCTGGTTGTTGATGATCAGCAGGGGCACTATCAATATCTAAAATATCGTTGTTTTGCACGCGTGAGTCATAGGTGAAGGTTTTGGCGGATTTGAACAGTTGCGATTTTTCACGCCGACTTGACCACAGCCCATGAATCAGTAACACAGCAACAATCAGTACGATAAAAACGATTAAAATAATATGTAAATCCATTTTGCACCTATTTATGTACGCCTATCAAGGATTTGCGGTGCTGCAGCATTATCATGCGTGGCAGCACATATGGATGTTAGCTTATCACATTTTTTGCGTGCGGACTACGCACTTGGCAAAATTTGCATTCTCGCGGGCGCTGCCTTATAGTTAGCCCATCTTCCATAAGAGAGAATGCGATGTTGACATTAGAATACAAACAAGGACTCGACTACTTTTTGCAAGGTTGGCGTTTGATTACTCAAAAAGGCTTGCGCCGTTTTGTGGTGATGCCAATTGTGATCAATATTGTGCTGCTTGTTGCCATTTTTTGGGTCATGATGGGGCAGGTGGGGCAGTTTGCTGATTGGGCGGTGAGCTTTGTGCCCGCTTGGCTGGATTGGTTAAGTTATCTGATTTATGCCCTAGCGGTAGTCACCCTTTTAGTCATTTACTTTTTTATTTTTAACCTACTGGCAGGCTTTATCGCGGCACCATTCAATGGTATTTTGGCGGAAAAGGTCGAAATGATGCTCACGGGCGAAAAACTCAGTGATGCAGGCATGCTCGATTTGGTGAAAGACACGCCACGCATTGTCAAGCGCGAGTGGCAAAAATTTGTCTATTCTTTTCCGAAATTTTTAGGACTGTTTGCGTTAAGTTTTGTGCCAGGGTTCGGGCAAACCGTTGTGCCACCGCTGTTTTTTCTCTATGGCGCGTGGATGGCGGCGATTCAATACTGTGATTATCCCTTTGATAATCACAAAATTGCCTTTATGAAAATGCGCTATCAACTCAGTGAAAAACGCGCACTCAATCTCACTTTTGGTGGGCTGGTGTCTCTGTGTACTTTTGTACCATTTTTGAATTTTATTATCATTCCCGTCGCCGTGTGTGGCGCAACCGCACTTTGGGTGGATCATTACCGCAGTGCGCTTTTAAATGCGCACGACACACAAAGTGCGGTCACTAAGCCTCGCACGCATCTTCAGCTATAATCCGTGAAAACGCCACACTGTGGCGTTTTTAAGACGCATTGACAATAGAATATACGGCGTTATTTTTGCCTTGTGAGAGCAACGTAGCCACACCACGGGCGACACTTTTGCGGCTAACATAAACGCTGTGTTTTTCAGGCAATTGCCTAAGCAGCGCAACAGGTTCTTCTTCGCCGTCAGTTAAGCCACTGGGGCGCACAATCAGCCAATGGAGTGCGCTTTTTTGTAGATACACTTCCGCGTCGGTTTTCGCTTTGATCGCTTCCCCTAACGCCCGTTGGAAGGGGGCACTCATCATTGCCCACTGATCGCCACATCCAACACTGGTGATCAACACCATTTTCGCCGTTGGTGCGTGTTTTTCGAGCGCGCGTATAATGTTGATATTGCCTATGCCATCGCTGCGCACGCCGCTGGCGTTTTTTCCACCTACAGTTGAGATCACCAGCGTAGGTTTAAGGGTGGAGATCACCTGCTCGCACTGGTCACTGTCTAACACATCCGCGTAGACGGTGGGAATAGCGTATTGTGTGAAAAAATTATCGACGGGGCGTTTGCGCACCACCGCAGTGAGAGGCTGCGCTGCAAACTGTGTACAAATTTCGCGACCGAGTTTCCCGTTAGCGCCGAAAACCACAATCATGCTACGCTCCTTGCATTAATGTTCGCATTGCCTCAATTTGGTGGGCTTTAATCTCGCCTGCCTCATCACGCCCTGCAAAAATTTTAAACATGGCCTCGCCTTGACGGTTGATAAAGGTCAGCGCAACGGTGCGTTTGCCCATAAAAGGGCGGTCAAGCAGATAAATCGCAGCACAATTTTCATAGCGTAAATGCCCATGTAGCGCGCCTTGAGCACGCTGATCAAAATTATAAAAGCCACGGGCGATTTTACCCATAGGCAGCTTATCTGTCACCTCTGCAATAGCATCGGGAGTGTGTACAATAAATGTCACCTCCTCATCCCAGCTGGCGATGGCTTGCATGATTTCCACAAAACGCTCGCCGTCGGTTTTCAGCACCATTTCAGCAGGCAAGCAGGCGATCACCGCTTCAAGGCTGCATTGGTTCATGGCCGCCAGCATTTCTAAAATTTGCCCTGGATTGGCTTTGAGATTGTCACAAAGTGCGGTTTTTTGTGTTTCACTTAACGGTTGCTTCACGGCATTATCCTTACTGCGCTCAGGCAGAGTTAGCATTAATTTACGAATCAGAGTAGGCGACCAATATCGCCCGCTGGTGTTAAGCGTAATCTGATCGCCATCGCGTGTTAATAGCCCTTGTTGTTGCCACGTTGCGAGCAACGCTTGCGCAGGCGGATTGTCGGCAAAAAGGCGCGCATCTAAATAACCCAGTTCTAAACTGTGTTGCACTTTGCCTAACAAGTTTTTGTGTACGCCATGACGGCTGAGATAGGATAAAGGCGCGCGCTCAACGGGGCTATTTAAATAGGCGGTTAAATCACTTTGCACCTGATAGCGATATTGCCCAACATTGCCCCCCGCGCCCGCGCCAAATGCCAAGCACGGCAAGTTGGATTTCACTAAAGTGTTGTAGCGATTGCGCTCGCCACGGTTGGGGTAAGCAAAATGGTTGTTGCTCACTTGCTGCCAGCCGTGTTCTTGCAATGTTTCAACGGCGTAGGCGTAGTGCACACTTTGCTGGGCAAAGCTGGCAGGCGGCGGCAGGGTGCCATGCTCGATTAAACGGTTAATTGGCAAATGGGCATAATTGTTAAACGCATAAATATCCAGCCCCGCAATGGGCAATTGTGCGGCAATGGCAATATCACGCGCCCAAATTTCATCATTTTGGCTTGGCAGCCCAAAAATTAAGTCGGCAACCACCACCGCGTTCAATTCACTTAAGGCGTGCAAGTAATCAACGGCTTGCTCGCCACTGTGTTTGCGCCCAAGGCGTTTGCGCAGCGGTGAATGAAAGGTTTGCACCCCGATAGAAATGCGATTGGCGCCAGCGTCTATGCAGGCTTGCGCTTTCTCTACCTCAAAATGACTGATGCGCCCTTCAATGGTAAATTCACAGTCATCACTTAAGGGCAGATAATCATAACAGGCTCGAATGAGGCGAACTAAATCGTGCGTATGCAGCGCACTTGGCGTGCCACCACCAAAATACACAGCGCGAATTTGACCGTGATCGTGGCGTTGTGCCGCTTCAAATTGAAGCTGTGCGATAACGCGATCGGTATAAACCGCACTTTGGTCATCTTGCCAGCGGTTGCGATAAAAACCACAAAATATACAGTGGCTAGCGCAAAACGGAATGTGAATATACGCCAGCACATCGCCATCAATGGCGTGTACGATGGCTTGTTGCCATAGGGTTTGCCATTGCGCGTGCGCCACCGCTTCACCACCCCAAATGGGCATCAGTGCTTGGCGCTCAGGAAATGCGTGCGGCGCGGCTTGTTGTGCGCGCCAATGTAATGTGTTGATCATGATTATCATTATTTCGTCAAACGTGGGTTCAGGTTATACCAAAAAGGGACAAAGTGCGGTTTGATTAAAATCAAATAATAATGATTTTCAATTTTATTTGATTAATAACTGTGAGTTATAAGATATAACCACAAACAGTTGAGCAAAACGGGTATGCAGTGTATTCTCACTGAACAAACTAAGGAGAACATCATGATTTTTGAAGACAACTCGCAAACAATTGGTGGCACACCGCTGGTGCGCTTGAAACATTTTGGTCGCAATGGCAACCTGCTGGTAAAAATTGAATCACGCAACCCGAGCTTCAGCGTAAAATGCCGCATTGGCGCGAATATGGTGTGGCAGGCAGAAAAGGACGGCATTTTAACCTCGGGTAAAGAAATTGTGGATGCCACCAGCGGCAATACTGGTATTGCGCTGGCGTATGTGGCCGCCGCGCGGGGGTATCCGATTACCTTAACCATGCCTGAGAGCATGAGTGAAGAGCGCAAACGCTTGCTTAAAGGGCTTGGTGTGAATTTAGTGTTGACAGAGGCAGCCAAAGGCATGAAAGGCGCGATTGAAAAAGCCCAAGAAATTGCCAATTCTGACTCACGTTTTGTGCAGCTGAAACAATTTGAAAACCCCGCTAACCCTGCGATTCACCAGCAAACTACAGGCCCTGAAATTTGGAAAGACAGCGAGGGTAAAATTGACGTATTGGTTGCAGGGGTCGGAACAGGTGGCACCATTACAGGCATTAGCCGCGCCATCAAACAAGATTTTGGCAAAGCGATTTTATCCGTAGCGGTAGAGCCAGCAGAGTCGCCGGTGATCACGCAAACATTAAATGGTGAAGAGGTGAAACCAGGCCCACATAAAATTCAAGGCATTGGTGCGGGCTTTATTCCGAAAAACTTGGATTTGGCACTGATTGACCGTGTAGAGCAAGTAGACAGTGAAACCGCACTTACAACAGCACGCCAATTGATGGCGAAAGAAGGCATTTTGGCAGGCATTTCATCAGGCGCGGCGGTGGCGGCGGCAGATCGATTGGCGAAATTGCCAGAATTTGCCGACAAAGTGATTGTCGCCGTGTTGCCATCGGCCTCAGAGCGCTATTTGAGTACCGCACTTTTTGAAGGGATTTAACCTTGGTACAGAAAATAAAAAACCCGCCAGTTGGCGGGTTTTATTTGACATTAAAATCAGTTAATGTATTGCGTTACGCTAATTGCAGTCACACCTAAAGTCAGGGTAAAAGCCACTGCTAATGATGCGATTTGTGCAAAAATGGTTTTTGCTTTCTTAGCCATAATGTACCTCTCTTGTTTCGTTGCAATCATTATAACCAAAAATGTGATATAGATCACGTTTTTTATTAAATTAATTTTAATAATTATTTAAATTGTTTAGTTTATTTGTATCTATTTGAAATACAATTAAAAATTCATGACTGCACTTTTACTGTCTGCCATCGCTGAGCTTGAGGGTTGCAAAAAGTGCGGTTTTTTCTTGCGTCGTGAGAGCGCGGTATTCACCACTAGCCAAATTGCCCAATGATAATCCTGCAATCTCGGCACGAATTAATCGCAAGGTGGGAAAGCCAACATGGGCTGTCATGCGTCGTACTTGGCGGTTGCGCCCTTCTGTGATGGTCAGGGCAAGCCAGCTGGTTGGGCTATTTTTGCGCTCACGGATAGGGGGCGTGCGCTCCCATAGCTCTGCAGGTTGTGGGATCAGGCGCGCTTGCGCGGGCAGCGTTTTGCCGTCGTTGAGCACAACGCCTTGGCGCAATGCACAAAGTGCGGTTTCAGTGATTTCCCCTTCCACCTGCACCCAATAGGTTTTCGGCATTTTAAACTTGGGTTCGGCGAGGCGATGTTGGAGTTTGCCATTGTTGGTGAGCAACAGCAGCCCTTCACTGTCGCGATCGAGCCGCCCTGCGGCATAGACGTGCGGGACGGGGATAAAGTCTTTCAAGCAGGCATAACGTGCATCAGGGCTAAATTGACACAGCACATTGTAAGGCTTGTTGAATAAAATCACCTGTGTTTGCGCAAGCGTCGGCGTTGGCTTTTTATTGACCGCACTTTTAGGGGAAAAGTGCGGTTTGCCACGCACTCTTAGCATATTTTTTGTCATAAAGGTTAAAAATTCGTTAAAATGTGATCTCGCAAAGAGAATTTTTATTTGAAAAACTATACTATGCCTGTTTAACAAAGGCGAGTTTTTGCTTGTCAATTCTTATAACCAAGCCCAAGGAGTTTTTATGTCAAACAGTCTACAAGGTCAGGCCATTGAACTGCAACAAGACGGCAGCTTGCGCGTGCCGAATAATCCGATTATTCCATTTATTGAAGGCGATGGCATTGGTGTGGACGTCACTCCAGCGATGCAAAAAGTGCTGGATGCTGCGGTGCAAAAAGCCTACGCTGGCGAGCGTCAAATTCAGTGGCTAGAAATTTACGCCGGCGGCAAAGCGAATGCGCGTTTTGGGGGCGATGTGTGGCTGCCTGATGAAACCCTTGACGCGATTCGCAAATATCATGTGGCGATTAAAGGCCCGTTAATGACCCCCGTTGGCGGTGGCATACGCTCATTGAATGTTGCGATGCGTCAAGGTTTGGATTTGTATAATTGCCAACGCCCGATCCGCTATTATGAAGGCACGCCAAGCCCAGTGAAACACCCTGAATTGGTGGATATGGTGATTTTCCGTGAAAATTCTGAAGATATCTACGCAGGCATTGAATGGGTGGCAGACTCCGATGAAGCGAAAAAAGTGATCGACTTTTTGCAGCAGCAAATGGGTGTCAAAAAAATCCGCTTCACTGAAAGCTGTGGCATTGGCGTTAAACCTGTGTCGAAAGCGGGCACACAGCGCTTGGTGAAAGCAGCATTGCAATATGTTATCGACAATGATCGCAAATCCCTCACGCTGGTGCATAAAGGAAATATCATGAAATTCACCGAAGGTGCGTTTAAAGAGTGGGGCTACCAAGTGGCGAAAGAAATGGGCGCAACCCTGATTGACAACGGCCCATGGATGACACTGAAAAACCCAAAAACAGGGCGCGAGATTGTGATTAAAGACAGCATTGCCGATGCCTTTTTGCAAGAAATTTTATTACACCCAACCGAGTATGACGTGATTGCAACATTGAACCTTAACGGTGATTACATCTCTGATGCGTTAGCAGCGCAAGTGGGCGGCATTGGGATTGCACCAGGGGCGAATATTGGCAGCGAATGTGCAATTTTTGAGGCAACCCATGGTACAGCGCCGAACATCGCAGGCAAAAATATTGGCAACCCAGGGTCGCTGATTTTAAGTGGCGAGATGATGTTGCGTCATCTAGGCTGGCAAGAAGCGGCGGATTTGATTGTCAAGGCAGTATCTAAGACCATTGCCAATAAAACCGTGACAGCGGATTTTGCTAACGCGATGGAAGGCGCAACCTTACGCTCCACGTCTGAATTTGCAGATGACATTATCAGCAATATGTAAGACATCATCTCATGAGATGACCGCACTTTGACATTAAAAGTGCGGTTTTTTATGCCATTTTAGCGCGTTTCACTTTTAGCCAGCCATCAATGATAGTTAAGCCCAGCCCTGCCCAAATGAATCCGTAGGTGATTAACGATTGCAGTGTCAGTGGGGAATCCAATACGGTAACCGCCAAAATAAACAGTAAAGTTGGCTCAAGGTAGCTAAACATACCAAACAGGGTCACGGGCAAGGTGCAACTTGCATATAAATTGAGCTGCATGGCTGCAGCACTCATCAAGCCCAGCAGTGGGATAAGCAGCCAATATTTATTCAACCCAGCCAACACGGAAAAGCCTACAGGCTGTTGCTGCAAATAGACTAACGCAAAAGGCAGAATCAGCGTTAAATCGATCAGTAAACCAATCAAAGTTGGCACGCCCATTTTTCGGCGCAAAATGTAGTAGATAGGGTAGGTGAAAAAGATCCACATCGTTACCCATGAAAAGGCGTGAGTTTGCCACAGTTCATGCGCCACGCCGAGTGCGGCTAATAACACTCCTATCCATTGCAATCGAGTCACATTTTCTTGTAGAAATACGCGCCCACTGAGCACCATTGCAATCGGGAAGAGGAAATAGCCCATCGCCACATCAACACCATAGCCATTGACGGGCGCCCACATAAATAACCAAAATTGGCTGGCGATAATGGGAGTTGGTAGCAAAATCAGTGCCCATGTTTTCCAAGCCTTACCGACACTATAAGCAAAGCGAAACAGCTGATACCAACCATGAGTTGCGAATAAAAAAAGCCACAAAGCCCCCGCCATGCTGACCATCCGCCAAGCGAACGTTTCTGTGCCAGACAGCGGTGCCATGGCATAGCCATAAAGATACAGTGCGCCGAAGAGTATATTTGACATTAGCGCGGTAAAAACGCCTTTTTGATTCTCTGTCATGCCATTTTAATTCATTGTTAAAAATCATAATTATAAAGGATAAAACAAAAATCGCCATTTTTTGTTTTAAATCAAATTTTTGTTATAAAGAGAATTGTGTTTCATATTTTAAGCGGTTAGTATTTGTTCAGGTTAATCGATTTCGTAAATCGATTTCACAGGAGGAGCGATGAGAAAAATCACGATTGCGGATATTGCCATGCAAACTGGCTTTTCCAAAACCACGATTTCACGTTATCTCAATGGCAAATACGACAGTATGTCGGCTCAAACGAGGCAAAAGATTGCGGATGCGATAACGCGTGCAGGCTTCAAGCCCAATCAAATGGCGCGCAATTTACGGCTGCAAAAAAGCCATTTGATTGGTGTGTTGGTGTCTGATATTCAAAGCCCTTTCTCATCGATTTTATATAGCGGGATTGCCGATGAGTGCGAGCGTCATGGCTATACGGCCATTTTGGCTAGCACAGCTGACAGCCCAGAAAAAGAGCGGCGTTATATTGACTCCATGATTGCCAAATCTGTTGAAGGGTTGATTGTTAACGCCACGGGCGAAAATGTGGATTACCTCGCACAGGTCAACCGCACTTTAACCCCAATCGTGCTTGCTGATCGCCCGCTTCATGCAGCCGAGTGTGACATTGTTAGCTCTAATCTCAAGCAGGGGCTTAATGATATGTTGGATTTGGCGCAAAGCAAAGGCTACACCCGCATTGCGCTAGTAACACTAGCCATTGGCACTAACCAAACGCGGCGCATTGTGCGTGACGCTTTTGTAGGCTATCACGCTAGGTATGGGAAAAGTGCGGTTGTGTTGGAGTTTAGTCATAAAGCATCGTTGCATGCCCAGTGCTTAGGCTTTGTGGAGGCACATAAGGGCGAGAGAATGGCCTTTTTGGCAGCTAACGGCATGGTGTTGCAGCATATAGGTGCGTTTATGAAACAGCACAATTTACGCGCACCACAAGATGTTGGGCTGTGTGGTGTGGATAATTGGCCATGGATGGAGTTGGCGGGGCTAGGTATGACAGTGCTTGAGCAGCCGACTTTTGCAATGGGGCAGCTCAGTGCCCAGTGTTTACTTGAAAAAATTCACGGCCGAGATGGCCGCGTTGAGCGGTATCTTGAGTGCAAATTGATCAAACGCGGCTCACTTTGAGCTCGCTTTAACCATAGGAGAATAATATGGATACTCGTTACAGTGTTAACCCAAATGATTTCAAACGTTACACCACTGAAGAAGTGCGAAATGAATTTTTGGTGCAGAACCTTTTCCGTGCAGACGAATTAACCACAGTATATAGTCATGTGGATCGCATGGTGACCGTGGGATGTATGCCTGTGAAAGAAGAGGTTTCGTTAGAAAAAGGTTTAGATATCTGGCACACTTTCGGTACACACTACTTTTTAGAGCGCCGTGAAATTGGGATTTTTAATGTAGGCGGAGAAGGTGTGATTAAAGCCGATGATCAAACTTTTGAAATGGCGTACACCGATTGTTTATACATCACTATGGGCACAAAAAATGTTACTTTTAGTAGCAAAAATGCCGATAAACCTGCGAAATTCTATATGGTTTCTGCTCCTGCGCATAAACCGTGTAAAACCACCTTTATCCCAATGGCTAACGCCAACAAGCGCCCAATGGGAGCAATGGAAACCGCTAATGACCGTGTGATTAATCAATTTATTCACCCAGATGTGCTGGAAACCTGCCAACTTTCGATGGGATTGACTCAACTTAAACCTGGCAGCGTGTGGAACTCAATGCCATGTCATACTCATGAACGCCGCATGGAAATTTATTTCTATTTTGAAGTGCCAAAAGACAATGCCGTGTTCCACATCATGGGGCAGCCAACCGAAACACGCCATATTGTGATGCAAAACGAAGAGGCGATCATTAGTCCATCTTGGAGCATTCACTGTGGTGCTGGCACGGCTAATTACAGCTTTATTTGGGCGATGGGTGGAGAAAATAAAGCCTTTGATGACATGGATAATCTCAAGATCACCGAATTACGTTAATTATTTTTTGAGGACACTATCATGAAAATTATGCAAGCAGTGCAACGTTTCCCAGGCGGGCTAATGTTGATTCCACTTTTATTAGGCGCATTGACTAATACTTTTGCACCAGATGCGGGCAAATATTTTGGCTCTTTCACTAACGGATTAATTCATGGCACAGTGCCGATTTTATCTGTGTGGTTCTTCTGTATGGGGGCAAGCATCGACTTGCGCGCCACGGGTACCGTTATTCGTAAATCAGGTACACTGTTAGTCACCAAAATTGCAGTTGCGTGGGTGGTCGGTATGTTGTGTGTGAAACTGATTCCTGGTGGCATGATCGAAACGGGCTTTTTTGCTGGGCTTTCCACACTGGCTATCGTAACGGCGATGGATATGACCAATGGCGGCCTTTATGCCTCCCTTATGGCGCAATACGGCTCAAAAGAAGAAGCTGGCGCATTTGTATTGATGTCAATTGAATCTGGCCCATTGGTTACCATGATGATTTTAGGCACAACAGGTGTAGCACAATTTGAACCGCATTTATTCGTGGGTGCTGTGTTGCCATTTATCATCGGCTTTGTATTGGGTAACCTCGACAAAGAGTGTAAAGCCTTCTTTAGTCAAGGCACTATGTTAATGATTCCATTTTTTGGCTATGCACTAGGTAACACCATCAATCTCGCTGTTGTGCTCGACACAGGCTTGCTTGGTGTGTTCTTAGGCTTAGGCGTCATTGTGGTCACAGGTATCCCACTGATTTTGGCTGACAAATTTATCGCTGGCGGTAACGGCGGCGCAGGGCTTGCGGCATCAAGCACCGCGGGTGCTGCGGTTGCCAACCCTGTGATCATCGCTGGTATGGTGCCTGCTTTTGCCCCAGTTGCACCCGCTGCAACCGCACTTGTAGCAACATCCGTTGTGGTAACATCAATTGTTGTACCAATCATCACCGCCTTCTGGTGCAAACGCTTTGGCGAACAAGAAAGCGCCGAAATAAACCACAATTTGAAGGTATAACTAATTTGTTGATAATAAAAACCGCACTTTAACGTGCGGTTTTTTTATACTTCCTATTTTCTAGCCAGTGGTGGGACGAAGGTGATGCCCATATCCCAAGGTTGTTCGATCCAGGTATTTTGTGGAATATCAATAACGTAGTCGTCGACGAGATCGGCGCCTGCGGGTTTGGCGAAAACGGTCACGAAGCGCGCTTTGGGATACATTTCGCGCAGGGCGCGGGCAGTGTTGCCAGTATCAACGAGATCGTCCACCACGATAAAGCCGTCGCCATCTCCTTGCGCGGCGTGTAGCACCTTGATTTCGCTTTGCTGATCGTGTTCATAGCTCGCAATGCAGGCGGTTTCAATGTGACGCAGTCCCAATTCACGAGCCAATACG
Source organism: Spirabiliibacterium pneumoniae (assembly GCF_014884995.1). Taxonomy (GTDB): domain Bacteria; phylum Pseudomonadota; class Gammaproteobacteria; order Enterobacterales; family Pasteurellaceae; genus Spirabiliibacterium; species Spirabiliibacterium pneumoniae. The sequence continues at coordinate 61,402 of NZ_JABMII010000004.1, read as the reverse complement.
GCAGCAGGAAATAAGCCACCGCGGCTTACCGCAATAATGCCTTTCCATTGGGAGGCAGGCAGCAGGCGTTCAGCAAGTTTGCGTGCGTGCATTTGGAACATATCCCAGGTTACAACATATTTTTCACTCATAATCGACCCTTTATGTTAGCTGTAAAAAATTGGCGATGATTGTTTAATCACTCTAGATTTTAAAAATGCGTTAGGATAACCTGAAATTAAATTTTGTGCTATGATTAACTCAACGTTTGTGTGATTTAAACACATTTTTTTGCTTGCTAACGCCAAATTTTGCTAAAGGAGCATATAATGCAAAAAATGACAGATCTTCAACCTAGCCGCTTGTGGCAGTGGTTTCAACAAGTTTGTGATATCCCTCACCCCTCTTTTCATGAGGAAAAATTAGCCGAGTTTATTGTGAACTGGGCAAAATCGCAAAATATTTGGGTTGAGCGTGATAGCGTGGGGAATATTTTGATGCGCAAAAGCGCGACCAAAGGCATGGAAAACCGCAAAAAAGTGGCGCTGCAAGCCCACCTTGACATGGTGCCACAAAAAAATAATGGCACGGATCATGATTTTGAAAAAGACAGTATTAAACCTGTGGTAGAAGGGGATTGGGTTACGGCTCAGGGAACGACGTTAGGCGCGGATAATGGTATTGGCTTGGCTTCTACATTAGCGGTGCTTGCCAGCGATGATATTTCTCATCCTGATTTAGAAGTGCTGCTGACAATGACAGAAGAGTCTGGCATGGAAGGTGCCCATGGATTGCAACCGAATTGGCTGGAAAGTGAAATTTTAATTAACACTGACACAGAAGAAGAAGGTGAGATTTATGTCGGTTGCGCAGGTGGCATAGATGCAGATATTCGTTATGATCTAAGTGCGGTTGATAATCCCTGTAAACAGGCGAAATTGCTGGTGTTGAAAGGTTTGCGTGGTGGGCACTCGGGGGGCGATATTCACACAGGGCGCGCTAATGCGATTAAACAACTGGCTCGCACGTTGGCTGAATTGCAACCGCACTTTGATTTTCAGCTCGCCGATATTAATGGTGGTTCGGTGCGTAATGCGATTCCTCGCGAGGCTAGTGCGGTACTGGTGTTTGATGGCGATGAGCGAGTGCTCAGCCAACGCGTGAGAGAGTTTGAGCAACTGCTTAAACATGAACTTGCGCATTCTGAGCCGAATTTGTCGCTCTTTTTGCAAGATATTGAACGCCCAGCGAGTGCGTTTAGTCAAGCACAAACAGATACCGTGATTAATCTTCTGAATGCCTTGCCAAATGGCGTGATACGCAACAGCGATGTGATTGATGATGTGGTGGAAACGTCTTTGAGCGTGGGGGTGCTGAAAGTGGAAAAATCACAACTGCACATTGTGATTTTGATTCGCTCACTCAATGAAAGCGGTAAGCAGGCTGTGTGTTCAACACTGGAGTCGATTACCACGCTGGCCAATGCAGATGTGGCATTTAGCCATAATTACCCAGGCTGGGAGCCTGATGAACATTCACCGATTCTGCCAGTGACCATTGAGCACTATACGCGCATTTTAGGTCATGAGCCGAAGGTGAAGGTGATTCATGCGGGCCTTGAATGTGGGCTGATGAAAAAGCCGTATCCTAATATTGATATGGTGTCTATTGGACCAACGATTCGCAATGCTCACTCACCTGATGAGAAAGTCTATATCCCAGCTGTGCAAACCTACTGGACACTATTGCAGTCACTGTTGGCGAATATTCCAAGTAAATAAACTAAAGTGCGGTTGACCGCACTTTGATTGGATAAACATGATGAACGAACAAGTAAATTTGCCCCAAGAGAGTGAAAGTACTACCCATTTTGGCTTTAAAACCGTTGCAAAAGAGGAAAAGCAAGCCTTGGTGGCGAATGTGTTTCACTCGGTGGCCGATAAATATGACCTGATGAATGATTTGCTTTCTTTTGGCATTCATCGTGTGTGGAAGCGCTTTACGATTGATTGCTCAGGAGTGAGAAAAGGGCAAAAGGTGCTTGATTTAGCTGGTGGAACAGGCGATTTCACCGCAAAATTTTCTCGCATGGTGGGTACTCAAGGGCAAGTGGTGCTGGCGGATATTAATGATTCCATGCTCAAAGTGGGGCGTGAGAAGTTGCGCAATCTTGGCGTGGTGGGCAATGTCGATTATGTGCAAGCTAATGCAGAATGTTTGCCGTTTGCAGACAACACCTTTGATTGCATTATCATCAGCTTTGGGCTGCGCAATGTGACCGATAAGCAAAAGGCACTTGAGTCGATGTTCCGCGTGCTTAAGCCTGGTGGGCGGCTTTTGGTGTTAGAGTTTTCAAAACCCGTGCTCGATCCGTTAAGTAAATTGTATAATTTCTACTCTTTCAACATCTTGCCAAAAATCGGCGAAGTGGTGGTGAAAGATGGCGAAAGTTACCGTTACTTGGCGGAATCCATTCGCATGCACCCCGATCAAAACACCTTAAAAGGGATGATGGTGCAAGCTGGCTTTGAACAGGTGGAATATTTCAATTTGACCGCTGGCATCGTGGCAGTGCATCGTGGCTTTAAGTTTTAGGAGGGCAGGTGGCATTTTCTCCCATTGAGCAGCTGATGTTACCCCAATTGGGCAGCGCTGTGTTAGAAACACTGTTAAATCAATTAATTAAGCGAAGTGTCAATGTGCAGCAGTACTTACAACGGCTGTATGATAAGGTGTTATGTGTTGAGCTTGAATCGCCACACATTCAACACTATTTTGTGTTCAGTCAAACTCGAATTGATGTACTCAATTGCTATGATGGCGAGGTGAATTGCCATATCATTACCCGCCCCTCGGTGCTCTTTCCGCCACCGAAAAAAGCACAACTTAGTGAGCTGATCAACGACAAACGTATTGTACTACACGGGGATTTGCAAGTGCTGCAAGATTTCACCGCACTTTTTAACGCTCTAGAGCGAGATCCTGCTGAACTGGTTTCTCCTTATGTAGGTGATGTATTGGCGCACAAAGGCATGCGCTTGGTTTCTCAAACATTGGAGTTTTTCAAACAACAAAGTGCGGTTGCTCAACAACATTGGGGTGAGCGCTTAAGTGAAGAGTGGCAAGTGGCGATGCCAGCCACTGCGATGAGCAGTTTCGCCGCCGAGGTACGCGCACTTGCGCAAGACGAGCAGCGATTGGCGGGCAAAATTGCGCAGCTAAGCGAACAACTCAAGGAGCTACGCTGATGTGGGGCAAGTCCCGTTTTTATCATATTATTCATGTGCTTTTGCGCTATGGGCTAGATGAACATTTACCTGAAAACCGTTACACGCGCCCATTGCGTTGGGCGCGCAAAAGCCTATTTTGGATCAAGAATCGCCACCCGAACGCGCCTTATGGCATGCGTTTGCGTCTAGCGTTGCAAACCCTTGGCCCTGTGTGGATCAAATTAGGACAAATGCTTTCCACGCGGCGCGATCTTTTCCCACCTGACATCGCTAACGAGTTAGCACTATTGCAAGATCAAGTTGAGCCGTTTTCAGGCGCTTTAGCACGCCAAGAAATTGAACGCGCACTCGGTGCGCCACTGGAGACGTGGTTTTGCGAGTTTGATGAAACCGCACTGGCTTCTGCCTCCATTGCGCAGGTTCACACCGCCCGTTTTAATGACAACACACCTTTTGCGGGCGAAGAAGTGGTGTTGAAAGTGATCCGTCCGAATATTGAGCAATCGATTCGCTCAGATGTGAAGTTGATGTATCGCTTGGCGGCGTGGATCCCGCGACTGTCCAGTGAAGGTAGGCGGTTGCGCCCAGTGGAAGTGGTGCAGGAATATGAAAAAACACTCTTCGATGAGTTGGATTTACGCCGAGAGATGGCTAATGCGATCCAACTTAGGCGCAATTTTGAAGACAGCCCGATGCTGTATGTGCCCAAAATGTACAGCGATTATTGTCACAAAAATGTGATTGTGATGGAGCGTATTTACGGCATTCCTGTGTCTGATATTGATACGTTGCACGCGCGCGGTACCAATATGAAATTATTGGCAGAACGTGGCGTGCAGGTGTTTTTCACGCAGGTGTTCCGCGATAGCTTTTTCCATGCCGATATGCACCCAGGCAATATTTTTGTCAATCCAGAACACTTAGACGATCCGCAATATATTGGGATCGACTGCGGCATTGTTGGCTCGCTTAACCGTGAAGATAAACGCTATTTGGCGGAGAACTTTTTGGCGTTTTTCAACCGTGATTATCACCGCGTGGCGGAGCTGCACGTGGATTCTGGCTGGGTGCCAGAAGATACGAATGTGCAAGAGTTTGAGCAAGCGATTCGCACGGTTTGTGATCCGATTTTTGCCAAGCCGCTAAGTGAGATTTCATTTGGGCATGTGTTGCTTAATTTATTTAACACCGCCCGCCGTTTTAACATGGAAGTGCAGCCACAATTGGTGTTGTTGCAAAAAACATTGCTGTATATTGAGGGATTAGGACGGCAGATTTATCCACAGCTGGATTTGTGGCAAACGGCTAAGCCTTTTTTGCAAGATTGGATCGATGATCAAGTGGGCTTTAAGTCAGTTTATCGTAATCTGAAAGACAAAATGCCCTATTTCCGCGAGCATTTTGCTGAATTTCCTGAAGCGCTTTACAATGCCTTGTTGCAACAAAAAGCCATCGGAAAGCAGCTGGCATTGCTCAATCAAAATTTGGCAGATAACCGTCGCACGCAGAAAAACCGCACTTTTTATTTCGGCGCAGGGGCGGTGGTGTTTGTCGCCACCTTGTGGCAATTTTCATACTTGCCTCAAAGCCTAAGTGCGGTTTTGATCGTGTTATCATTTTTGATCTGGGGCTATGGATTATACAAAAAATAGCGTTTGCGTTGATTGTCAATTGACTACTGTGGCGTGATAGGTTATAAACCTAGCAGGCTTATTTACGAATAGTGCTTAAGGGCACGTTTAACTAAACAAGAGGTTTTTATGGGTGGTATTAGTATTTGGCAACTTGCCATTATCGTGTTGATTATTGTTTTGTTATTTGGCACGAAAAAACTGAAAAATTTAGGCTCTGATTTGGGTGAGTCGGTCAAGGGTTTTAAAAAAGCAATGAAAGACGACGACAAACAAGATGCGCAATTCAAATCAAGCATTGAAAGCAACCCAACACAAAATAGTGCTGAAAGCGTCAAACAAAAAGACAACGAACAGGCATAAATTGTGTTTGATATTGGCTTTTCTGAGCTTTTATTGATTTTTGTTGTGGGCTTGGTTGTGCTTGGCCCGCAACGTTTGCCTGTGGCGATCCGTACGGTGGTGAGCTGGATTCGCACGGTGCGCGGCTTAGCGGCGAATGTGCAAAATGAACTCAGTCAAGAGTTAAAATTGCATGAACTGCAAGAAAGCATCAAAAAAGCCGAGCAATTGAATTTAAGCGAACTGTCGCCAGATTTGGCTCAAAATATCGAAGACTTGAAAGCCTCTGCGCATACCATGCAACAACAGTTGCAAAAGGAACAAAATTCGATTAATAACGCTATTAATGACCGCGTGAAAAGTGTGGAAGAATCCGAGCGAGTAGCGCACGACGACCACGCCGAAGCCGTTGAGGCTGACAGTGAGCAGGCACAGATTGAAGAGGATAGTCAAGGTGAGGGTAACGTTCCATGGCATTATCATGGTATGGATATTCCTGCCGAGTCCGATGAGCTCAATGCGCCACCGCCTGAACCGAAACCTACCACCCCAGCGAAAGAGTAGCTGTTATGTCATCTGTTGAAGACGCTCAACCTCTTATTAGCCACTTGGTTGAATTACGCAACCGCCTGCTGCGCGCGATCGTGTGCGTGTTGCTGGTGTTTGCCTGCTTGGTATTTTTTTCTAATGATATTTATCGCCTTGTGGCATTGCCACTGATAAATCAAATGCCACAAGGGGCAAGCATGATCGCAACAGGCGTTGCCGCGCCGTTTTTCACGCCACTGAAACTCACCGCGATTGTGTCCGTGTTCATCTCGGTGCCATTTATTTTATATCAAATCTGGGCGTTTGTAGCACCCGCACTTTATCAGCATGAAAAGCGGCTAGTTTATCCGCTGTTATTTTCCAGCACGCTATTATTTTATGTGGGGGTGGCGTTTGCCTATTATGTGGTGTTCCCGTTGGTGTTTGGTTTTATGACCCACACCGCCCCCGAAGGCGTGACTATTGCCACCGACATCAGCAGCTATCTTGATTTTGTGCTGACTATTTTCCTCGCCTTTGGCATTTGCTTTGAAGTGCCAGTTGCAATTATTTTGCTATGCTGGACGGGCATCACCACCGCCGAAGATTTACGCAAAAAACGCCCATATATTTTAGTGGCAGCTTTTGTGATTGGCATGTTGCTGACACCGCCAGACATTTTCTCGCAAACCTTGCTGGCGTTGCCGATGTTTTTACTCTTTGAAGTTGGGGTTTACTGTTCGCGTTTTTATCAACCGCGCGAAGAAGACTAACCGCACTTTGATGTTAACAAGGCGCCAAAAAGGCGTCTTGATTGTTTAAGGAACGATTATGAATATTCAAATGCCTTTTGCGCCCTTTCCGCAAGGGAGAATGCGCCGTTTGCGTCGGCATGATTTTAGCCGTCGTTTAGTTGCTGAAAACCAACTTAGCGTGAATGATTTAATTTACCCTGTGTTTATTATGGAAGGGGAGAACGCGCGCCAAGCGGTGCCGTCGATGCCAGGTGTCGAGCGCTTAACACTTGACCAGCTGCTGATTGAGGCGCAAGAGCTAGTCGCGCTGGGTGTACCTGTGATTTCGCTGTTTCCTGTAATTGAGCAAGATAAAAAATCGCTGATGGCGCAAGAGGCTTATAATCCACAAGGGCTGGTGCAACGCGCGGTGAAAGCGTTGAAAGAGAGCTGCCCAACGTTGGGCGTGTTGACCGATGTGGCGCTCGATCCTTACACCACTCACGGGCAAGATGGCATTATTGACGACGACGGCTATGTGGTCAATGACATCACCACCGAAATTTTGGTTAAACAAGCCCTTTCGCACGCTAAGGCGGGAGCAGATATTGTGGCACCGAGCGACATGATGGACGGACGTATTGGTGAAATTCGCACCGCACTTGAGGCAAATGGTTTTGTGAATACACAAATTATGGCCTATTCAGCTAAATATGCGTCGTGTTTTTATGGGCCGTTTCGTGATGCGGTTGGTTCTAGTGGTAACTTAAAAGGCGGTAATAAAAAAACGTATCAGCTTGACCCTGCCAATAGCGATGAAGGGTTGCGTGAAGTGGCGCTTGATTTGCAAGAAGGGGCTGATATGGTGATGGTTAAACCTGGGTTGCCTTATTTAGATTTGGTTTATCGCGTTAAGCAACAATTTGGCGTGCCGACATTCGCTTATCAAGTTTCAGGTGAATATGCCATGCTGCAAGCAGCGATTGACAACGGCTGGCTAAGCGAAAAAGAGAGCATTTTGGAATCATTACTGTGCTTTAAGCGTGCTGGCGCCGATGGGATTTTAACCTATTACGCTAAAAGGGTGGCTCAGTGGCTACAGGCAGAGAAATAAAAAAGTGCGGTTAGACCGCACTTTTATTTTTTAACGCATTAACGCATGGTGACAAATTCTTCCGAACCTGTTGGGTGAATAGCAACCGTGTTGTCGAAGTCAGCTTTGGTTGCGCCCATTTTGATTGCCACAGCAAAGCCTTGAATCATTTCATCAACGCCAAAGCCAATGCCGTGCAAGCCGACGATTTTTTCATCAGGGCCTGCGCACACTAATTTCATGCGGCACGGTTGACGGTGTTGGGTTACCGCAGTGTACATCGCCGTGAATGATGAGGTATAAACTTTCACATTGTCTTCGCCATACTGTGCTTTGGCTTGTGGCTCGGTTAAACCCACGGTGCCGATTGGCGGGTGGCTGAATACCACGGTTGGCACAAGGTTGTAGTCCAAATGCTCGTTTGGCTTATTGTTAAATAAACGCTCCGACAACCGACGACCCGCTGCCACAGCAACAGGCGTTAGCTCAATGGCGCCTGTGTTGTCGCCCACCGCGTAAATGCCTTTCACATTGGTGTTTTGGAATTTATCCACTTCAATGTAGCCACGCGCATTGGTTTTCACGCCAGCCGCCTCAAGGTTGAGATTATCCGTTGCTGGCTCACGGCCGATTGCCCACACCACGCAATCCACGGTGTGTTTTTCACCGCCTTCTAATTCCAACGTCAAACTGCCATCGTCATTTTTACGCAACGCTTTGGGGGTGGAATTTTTGTGTAGGGTTGGGCCTTCGGCTTCGATCACTTCCACCAAGGTGTCAACGATTAACGGGTCAAAACTGCGCAATGGCGCGTGTTTGCGCACAAATAAATGGGTGTCCACGCCTAAATTGTGCAACACGCCAGCCAATTCGACTGCGATGTAACCTGCGCCAACAACAGCAACGCGTTTTGGCAACTCGCGCAGCGCAAACACGCCGTCAGAGTCAATGCCCAGCTCCGCGCCTTCCACTTTTGGCATGGATGGGCGCCCACCAGTTGCGATCAAAATATGATCGGCGGTAATTTTTTCGCCATTGACTTCCAAAGTGCGGTCATCGACAAATTTGGCAAAGCCTTTGATCACATCAACCTCGTTGTTGCCGAGCACGCGCTCATAGGATTGATGAATGCGGCCGATATACGCTTGGCGGCTTTCGACTAATTTTTTGAAACTAAAGCCGTTATTGACCAAATCAAATCCGTAGTCTTGGGCATAAAGATTGACTGCTTCGGCGATTTGTGCGCCGTACCACATCACTTTTTTCGGCACACAGCCCACGTTCACACAGGTGCCGCCGAGTTCTTTGGCTTCAATAATGGCGCATTTTTTGCCGTAGCTTGCCGCGCGATTGATCGAGGCGATGCCACCGCTGCCACCGCCGATAGCAATATAATCATAATGTTTTGTCATAACAGATCCTTTCTTTGCTTAAATTTCGTCTATTGTGCCTAAATTTGGGCGCAAATACCATTCGAAATTAATGATTGCTTTAATTGTTACAAACTTTGCTGACCGCACTTTTAGTTTTCCCCCACGATCCATTCAAGTTGCCAGCTGCCCGTGCCTTCGTTCACCAACGTTTGTGCTAAAAATGGCAGCGCTTCTCGCATTTGCGCCTCTAGCGTCCAAGGTGGATTGACCACAATCATGCCGCTGGCAGTCATGCCGCGCTGGGTGGAGTCAGGGCGCACAGCCAGTTCAATTTGCAAGATTTTTTTAATCCCTGTTTGTGCAAGGGCGCGCACCATGCGCTTGATATGCGTGCGCAGCACCACAGGATACCAAATAGCATAAGTGCCTGTGGCAAAGCGTTTGTAGCCCTCGCAAAGTGCGGTCACAACTTGTTCATAATCGCTTTTTAGCTCATAAGAGGGATCCATTAAGATCACGCCGCGTCGTGTGGGCGGCGGCAGAGCCGCTTTGAGCTGTTGATAGCCATCGCCACGCAGGCATTTCATGTTTGTAAATGGCTGCACGGCGCGCCGCAGTAGGGGAAAGTCGCTCGGATGCAGCTCGCAGAGCAAGGCGCTATCTTGACTGCGCAGTAAATTAGCCGCAATCAGCGGCGAGCCAGGGTAATAACGCAGCTGCCCGTCACCGTTAGTGGCTTTCACTTGTTTGAGATAATCCGCCACCACAGCAGGCAAACCAGGTGCGTCCCAAAGCGGAGCAACGCCCGCGAGATATTCTGCGGTTTTTTCCGATTCTTTCGATTGCAGGCTATAACGCCCTGCGCCCGCGTGGGTGTCGAGATAAAAAAAGCCTTTCTCTTTTTGTTGTAAGGCGCGCAAAATGGCGACCAGCACCGTGTGCTTCAACACATCAGCGTGGTTGCCCGCGTGAAAACTGTGGCGATAACTTAACATGACTTCGTCCTTATTCCAATTCAGCCGTAAGTGTACCGCACTTTTGTCTTTTTTTGATATGAAAAATCCATCAGCCCTTGAATTTCTGCCCGTTTCGCCTAATCTAATAGGCATAACTCAAAAAAGGATAAATTATGTCAAACCCATTATTGCAATTCGGCGGCTTGCCGCCATTTTCCCAAATCAAACCTGAACACGTGGTGCCAGCCATTAAACACTGCATTCAAGATTGTCGCGACACTGTTGAACGCGTGCTCAAGCAACCGCACTTTACCTTTGAAAATCTTTATCAGCCGTTAAGCGAGGTCAGTGATCGCCTTGGGCGCGCGTGGTCGCCAGTGAGTCACCTGAATGCCGTGAAAAATAGCCCTGAGCTGCGCCAAGCCTACCAAGAATGCTTGCCGCTGTTGTCTGAATACAGCACCTGGGCGGGGCAACATCAAGGGCTTTATCAAGCCTATAAATCACTCAAAGAGAGCGAGGAATACGCCAAGCTTGACATCGCTGCGCAAAAAGCCATTGATGATATTTTGCTTGATTTTACCCTTTCGGGCATTGGGCTTGAAAAAGACAAACAGCAACGCTATGGCGAAATTGTTGCGCGCTTGTCGGCGCTGAGCTCGCAATTTAGCAATAATGTGCTTGATGCCACGATGGGCTGGGATATTCTCATTACGGATAAAAATGAACTTGAAGGCTTGCCAGAATCGGCTTTGCAAGCAGCGCGCGAGGCGGCAAAATCAGTCGAGAAAGACGGCTGGCGGTTCACCCTTGAAATTCCAAGTTATCTGCCTGTGATGACCTATTGCGAAAACCGCACTTTGCGTGAAACGCTCTATCGTGCTTACACCACCCGCGCCTCCGATCAAGGCCCGAATGCAGGCAAGTGGGACAACAGCGCGATTATTGAAGAGATTATGCAGCTGCGTTATGAATTGGCGCAATTGCTCGGCTTTGACACCTATGCAGACTATTCTCTCGCCACCAAAATGGCTGAAAGCCCTGATCAGGTGATGGACTTTTTAAACGATCTTGCCACACGCGCTAAGCCGCAGGGCGAAAAAGAGCGCACTGAGCTTGAGCAATTTTGCCAAGCGCACTTTAATGTTAGTGAACTGATGCCGTGGGACGTGGCATTTTACAGCGAAAAACAAAAGCAACATTTGTTTGCTATTAACGACGAAGAATTGCGCCCATACTTCCCCGAAGAGCGCGTGTTAAACGGCTTGTTTGAAGTGGTCAAGCGCATTTATGGCATCCGCGTGAAAGAACGTTTTGATGTGGATGTGTGGGATGATAAAGTGCGGTTTTTCGAAATTTGGGACGCCAGTGGCGAGCTGCGTGGCAGCTTTTACCTTGATTTATACGCCCGCACTCACAAACGTGGCGGCGCATGGATGGATGACTGCATTGGGCGCAAGCGCGTGGGTGAACACTTACAAAAGCCCGTGGCGTATTTAGTATGCAATTTCAATAAACCGATTGGCGACAAGCCAGCGCTGTTCACCCACGATGAAGTGACCACGCTGTTCCACGAATTTGGGCATGGGCTGCACCATATGCTCACGCTTATTGATGTCAGTGGCGTGTCGGGCATTAACGGCGTGCCGTGGGATGCAGTGGAATTGCCAAGCCAATTTATGGAAAACTGGTGCTGGGAAAAAGAGGCGCTGGATTTTATCTCAGGCCATTACGAAACAGGTGAGCCGCTGCCAGCGGAAAAACTCACACAACTGCTCAAAGCAAAAAACTACCAAGCGGCGATGTTTGTGCTGCGTCAGCTTGAGTTTGGCTTGTTTGATTTCACGTTGCACTACCGTTTTGACCCAAACAAAGGCGCGCAAGTGCAACAAACGTTAAGTGCGGTGCGCGATCAAGTGTCGGTGTTCAAACCGCTGGATTGGACACGCCCAGCCCATGCCTTTAGCCATATTTTTGCTGGAGGCTATTCGGCAGGGTATTACAGCTATCTCTGGGCGGAAGTGCTCTCCGCCGACGCGTTCTCGTTGTTTGAAGAGCAAGGCATCTTCAACCCTGAAACGGGCAAAGCGTTTTTGGATAACATCTTAAGCCGCGGCGGCAGCGAAGAGCCTATGACGCTTTTCAAACGCTTTCGAGGGCGTGAGCCAAAACTCGACGCGCTCTTGCGCCACAAAGGCATTCAATAACAGTAAAAGTGCGGTTAGACCGCACTTTTTTATGTGACGCGTTTGAGTTTGTAGTGCTGCAAGAGCATAACGCGTTTAAATTTGGGCACAAAGCGCATCATCAGTGCGATGAACCAGCCCATGCGGTGATAGCCTTTGAGCTGGTGGAATAAGGTGGTATGTAAGTGTTCAAGGCGAGGGTGCCAGCGCTCGGCGACTTTTTCATCGTCGCTGCCGAATTTGAACGTGGCTTGCATTTGGCTGACCACATCATGCCTTTGTGTGTTGTGAGCCATAAAGGCACCTGCCATATCGAATAAAAATTCAGCGTGTTGAATGCGTTCAGCCACTTGGCTGAAAAATTGGCGGTTGTGTTGCTCGTCAAAATACATCAGCACCCCTTCAATCACAAATAAAAAATGGGCGTTAGGGTGTTCGCTGGCCAGTTTATCCAACCAAGGCGTGTCAAACATTGAGCAGGCGATCAGGTGTTGATTGTGGTGTGTGGGCAGCAGTTGCTGGCGAATGTCTATCACATTAGGCATATCCAATTCGTAGAAAAGTGCGTTTTGTGCAAGGGCGCCAAGCCGTGCATACCTGTCATCTAAGCCACAGCCAACGTTGACGATAATTGGCTGACTGTGGGCAATAATAAATTCACGACATTGCTGGTCGAAAAATGCCGCGCGCAACGCGGTGCCAACCGCACTTTTCGGCTTATTGTTAAACTGGCTGAAATCGTAATCAATGGTTTGTACCAACTTGACCGCACTTTCATCTTGAATGAGTGGGTTGGTGACGAGGGTTTGCTGCGCGCGCATGTACAGCGGAATAAGCAGTGTTTCAGAAATAGGATCGGCAAGAAATGGGTAATCAGTGGCCATATTTTCCCCCTTAGGTTAAGCCTATCCTACGCCGAAGCTAATTGATAATCAATATCAAATAAGAGGCTTTTATTGCGCGCGCAAGATGTGGTAGGCTTAACGAAACGCTACAAGGGGGAGAAATGTATTTTTACCGCACTTTGACGCCAATTAAGGTGATAAGTTTTGATTTAGACGATACCCTTTATGATAATGGCCCCGTGATTGCGGCGGCAGAGCGGGCTTTTTTAGCTATGTTGTCCGAAAAAAGTGCGCTTTCACAGCTCGATGCAGACTATTGGGCGAGCTGGAAACAGCTGGTCAGCCAGCGTGATGCGCAATTGTGTGAAGATGTGGTGCAATGGCGCGTGGTGGCAATGCGCTCATTGCTCAATCATCATGGCATCAGTGGTGTACAAGCACAACAGATCATCGTGGATTGTATGGCGGAGTTTGTGGTGTGGCGACATAAAGTGGCTGCGGATAAACAGACTGTCCAAGCGCTTGACCAATTAGCGAAGCGCTTTCCGCTAGCGGCCATCAGTAACGGCAATTTGGTGCCGCATCACATTAATCTACCGCACTTTTGTTTATATCTTCGGGGTGGGCAGCATGGGCGAGCAAAGCCCCATGCCGATTTATTTTGGCAAACGGCTGCGCATTTTCATGTTCAGCCAAGTGAGATTTTGCATGTGGGCGACAGCCTCACAACGGATGTGGCAGGCGCGATCAACGCAGGTTGCCAAGCGGCGTGGCTGTGCCACACTTCAGGTGATATTTTGCACACACCTGAAGCGCGGATTTTGCCAACGGTTGTGATTTCTCACATTTCTGCGTTGACGCAGTTGTTATAATTGCCCACGGCTTACAATCACCGCCACATTCTGCGCATTCGCCACTGCTGTTGGCTTGCTGACCTTGATCCGTAGCGCAGAAATGGAAAATTGCGCCTGTAATTCATCACACAGCTCATAGGCTAGGCGCTCAATTAGTTTGAACGCACGCTTACGGATATAATCCGTGATAAATTGGCTTACTTCAGCATAGTTTAGGCAGAATTGGACATTGTCCGTTTGCGCGGCACGTTGGCAATCCCACGCCATTTCCACGTCCAACACCAAACGTTGCTCAATGGCCTGCTCCCAGTCATAAACCCCAATGCGTGCGAGCACAGTTAAGCCTTCAATGACAACACGATCGTTCATTTTCTCTCTCAATTTTTGCGTTAATCAACATTTTTTAAGATTATGCCACTAAAATTAGGTATAATGTACCTAATTCTTTAATTAGGAACGAACATCATGAGCTTATTTGCCCTTGCCTATATGCTTTTCGCCTATCTCGTCGGCTCAATCTCCAGTGCGATCATTGTCTGCCGTTTGTTGAAATTGCCTGATCCGCGAACATCAGGCTCACACAACCCAGGCGCGACCAACGTGTTGCGCATCGGCGGAAAAGGCCCTGCGCTCGTTGTGTTAGTGTTTGATATGCTCAAAGGAATGCTGCCCGTGTGGGCGGGGTATTACCTTGGATTGAGCCAGTTTGAGTTAGGCATGGTGGCACTTTGCGCGTGTTTGGGGCACATTTTCCCGCTTTATTACCGTTTCCGTGGCGGCAAAGGCGTGGCAACAGCGTTTGGGGCGATTGCACCGATTGGCTGGGTGGTCGCGGGTTCGATGTTAGGCACATGGCTTGTGGTGTTTATTCTCAGTGGCTATTCTTCCCTCAGTGCGATTGTCACCGCCCTTGTTGTGCCATTTTATGTTTACTTTTTTAAGCCCGAATTTACGTTCCCAGTGGCGTTGGTGTGCTGCTTGTTAATCTATCGTCACCACGACAATGTTCAACGCCTTTGGCGCGGGCAGGAAGATAAAATGTGGGCGAAACTCAAAAAGAAAAACGACAATTGAAAATGCAAAGTGCGGTTCAAACCGCACTTTTTGGTTACTGCATCTTTTTGATGATCACGGCATAGGTGAGCAGAGAAATGCCGTTGGAGATCAGCTCAATGGCCAGCAGCAAGCCGAGCAAGGTTGCCGCAGCGGTGGCGAGGTTGGCAAAAATCACTAGTGAAATCAAAAGCGAGAGCAGCCCTGAAAACATCACAAAGCCGAAAAATGGCGTTTGGCGTAGCCGCCACGAGGCCAGCAGTTTCGCCACACCTAGCAGCAATAACAGAATTGAAATCATCACTGTAAGAGAAATTAAGCTCTCTAGTGGGTTGTTGAGCATCACTAGGCCAAGCAACAACCCAACCACACCTGCGAGCATCACCCACGAAAAGCGTTGGGTTTTCCACGCAGAATAGATTTGAATTGCGCCAATAAAAATAAAAATGCCGGCAATCAGTTGCTCAACGGCAATGCTGGCAGCAAACGGATTGATTACCGCGATAATACCAAATGCGATAGAAAGCACGCCGATGGCGAGCCAAATATGCCAATTTTTCATAAGCCTTCCTTATTGTTTTGAAATTGGTTCTAGGGTTGTCATAGCCCAGCGTGGCTGAACATGAATGCTCAAATCAGTTTGTTGACCGCACTTTAAGCGAACAAAGCCAGCGTAGGCAATCATCGCACCATTGTCGGTGCAAAATTGTGGCTGCGGATAAAAAACTTCGCCGCCAAGCGATTGCATCATCTCGTGTAGAGCATGACGTAAAGTGCGGTTGGCACTCACGCCACCTGCAATAATCAAGCGTTTCAGCCCAGTTTGTTTGAGTGCGCGGCGACATTTTATTAATAAGGTGTCAACCACGGCTTGCTCAAAAGCAAAAGCGATGTCGGCACGAGTTTGCTCATCAAGCGTATTTTGCGCAATGGTGTTGGCGGCAAAGGTTTTCAACCCTGAAAAGCTAAAATCCAGCCCTGGTCGGTCGGTCATCGGGCGCGGGAATTGAAACCGCACTTTGCCTTTTTGCGCCAAGCGAGAAAGCGCAGGACCGCCAGGGTAGTCTAGCCCTAAAAGCTTGGCGGTTTTATCGAATGCTTCGCCGGCGGCATCATCGATGGATTCACCTAACAGCTGATATTGCCCCACGCCATCAACGCGCACAAGCTGTGTGTGCCCGCCTGAGACAAGCAGCGCCAAAAAGGGAAAGTGCGGTGGGTTTGGCTCCAGCATAGGCGCGAGCAGGTGGCCCTCCATGTGGTGCACCCCAAGCGCGGGCACCTGCCAAGCATACGCCAGCGCGCGCGCCACACTCGCCCCCACCAGCAGCGCGCCCACCAAGCCTGGGCCTGCGGTGTAGGCAATGGCGTCAATGTCGCTGGCGGTTAATTTAGCTTCAGCAAGGGCGGCGGTGATCAAGGGAGCAGTTTTGCGGATGTGATCCCGTGAGGCAAGCTCAGGCACGACACCGCCGTAATCAGCGTGGAGTGCAATTTGTGAATAAAGCTGATTGGCGATTAGGCCGCGCGTTTCGTCATAAATGGCAACGCCAGTTTCATCACATGATGTTTCAATTCCAAGCACTCGCATAGTGTTTCCAAATTCAGTTTTCAATGGAGGCTATTCTACACTAAATTTGCCCTTTTGCTCTATGTGTGATGTGAATTTTGCCGACTTTTTGCCTTTTTGTTTTGACTTTGCGTGCGCTTTTAGAGTAAAATTGCAACCCTTAATTAAGTCTTGTCGTCATTTTTTGACGATGTGTATGAAAAATAACAAAATTCCTTTGAGGTGATTGGCAAATGCCTGTAATTAAAGTACGTGAAAACGAATCATTTGACGTAGCACTACGTCGTTTTAAACGTTCCTGCGAAAAAGCGGGTATCCTAGCGGAAGTCCGCAGCCGTGAATTTTACGAAAAACCAACCACAATTCGTAAGCGCGAAAAAGCATCTGCGGCAAAACGCCATGCTAAAAAATTAGCTCGCGAAAACGCACGTCACACACGTCTTTACTAATTATTGCGTGTGCCGCTTGTCGGCAAGCTGTAT
The DNA here is from genome assembly GCF_014884995.1 of Spirabiliibacterium pneumoniae. Classification (GTDB taxonomy): domain Bacteria; phylum Pseudomonadota; class Gammaproteobacteria; order Enterobacterales; family Pasteurellaceae; genus Spirabiliibacterium; species Spirabiliibacterium pneumoniae. The sequence continues at coordinate 44,546 of NZ_JABMII010000004.1, read as the reverse complement.
CGAAACCGTGAATGCTTAGGCTTCACGGTTTTGTTGTATGCTCTTTTTTGAGGTTTTTAGCTGAGGGTGTTTGCAATGAAAGGATCTATCCCAAGAACGTTTATTGACGATCTGCTCGCTCGCACCGATATTATTGACCTCATTAACACCCGCGTTAAGCTCAAAAAAGCGGGGCGTGATTATCAAGCGTGCTGCCCATTTCACCACGAAAAGACCCCTTCCTTCACGGTCAGCCAAGCCAAGCAGTTTTATCACTGCTTTGGGTGTGGCGCGCACGGTAATGCTATCACTTTTTTAATGGAGTTCGACAAGCTCGAATTTCCTGAAGCGATTGAAGAATTGGCCGCTATCCATGGGCTAGAGGTGCCGCGCGAAAGCCATATTGATGATGGCAAACCGCACTTGAACTATCAGCGTCGGCGCGATTTACATCAACTGATGGCAGACATCGCAGCATTTTATGCTGACACGTTGCCTGCGCACCCTGAGGCGGTGGAGTATGTGGCCAAGCGTGGGTTAAGTGACGAGGTGGTTGCACGCTATCAAATTGGTTTCGTGCCAAACACCATGAACACGGTACTCAACCGTTTTGGGCAAGGGCAGCAGGCGCGCGAACAATTACTTGCCACAGGGATGCTCTCACAAAACGAGCGTGGCAGCACCTATGACCGTTTTCGAAACCGTTTAATGTTCCCTATTCGCGATAAACGCGGGCGAGTGATCGCTTTTGGTGGGCGTGTACTCGGAGATGAAAAACCCAAATACCTTAACTCACCAGAAACGGTGATTTATCATAAAGGCAATGAACTTTATGGTCTTTATGAAGCCTTGCAGCAAAACGACGTGCCCGAGTTTTTGCTGGTGGTGGAAGGGTATATGGACGTGGTGGCGCTGGCGCAATTTGGGGTTGATAATGCTGTCGCTGCGTTGGGCACGGCCACGACAAGTGAGCAAATTCAACAGCTGTTTCGCGCCAGTGAGCAGGTGGTGTGTTGCTATGATGGTGACCGAGCAGGGCGTGATGCTGCATGGCGCGCGCTGGAAAATGCACTGGTGCATTTACATGATGGGCGACAGCTGAAATTTGTGTTTTTGCCTGACGGCGAAGACCCTGATTCCTATATTCGCAACCGAGGCAAAGACGCGTTTTTAGATTATGTACAGCAAGCCAAAAGTTTTAGCGAATTTTTGTTTGACCACCTGCTTGCGCAAGTGGATTTGGTTTCAAAAGAAGGGCAGGCTAAATTGGTGGCGTTGTGTGAGCCGATTTTGCATAAAATCCCTGGCAAAGTACTGCAAGATCAAGTGCTTAACATGCTTAAAAATAAATTAGGTGTGTTTGACCCTGATCGCTTACGCAACTTGATTGCTCCCAAAACACAAAGTGCGGTCGCGCATAAACCGCAACTTAAGGTGGAATCAACCCCAATGCGTTTGGTGATCGCCTTGTTGCTGCAACATCCGCGCTTAATTGCCTTTGTGCCTGATATTGAGCCATTTAAAGCCTTAGATGATACGGGCGCACAGCTGCTTTATCAGCTCGCCTTGCTTTGTCAACAGCAGGTGGGCTTGACCACAGGGCAAATTTTGGAGCATTGGCGCGGAAAAGAACACAGCAAAGCCCTTGAAATTTTAGCCATGTGGGATCATCTAATAAGCGATGAGAATATTGAAGACAGTTTTAAAGATACACTGAACTTTCTTTATAGCCAATTGATTGACAAGCGTATGGCGCAGCTCATTGCCAAAGACCGCAGCACAAGCCTGAGTGCGAAAGAAAAACAAGAGCTGGCAGCGTTGCTCCTTGCGCAGAAATCATAGGGTATAGGTGCAAAATCTATGTTATACTTAGCCTTTGCTTAACTATAATCATTTATCAATAAGTGCGGATATCAAATTTATGGAGCAAACCCCTAAATCTCAACTCAAATTACTCATTGCTCAAGGCAAGGAACAAGGCTATTTGACCTATGCAGAGGTCAACGACCACCTGCCTGAAGAATTGGTCGATGCTGAGCAAATTGAAGATATTATCCAAATGATCAACGACATGGGTATTCAAGTGCTCGAAAGTGCGCCTGATGCCGATGACTTGATGCTCAACGAAAACATTGCTGATGAAGATGCAGTTGAAGAAGCCACTCAGGTGCTTTCTAGTGTGGAGGCGGAGCTGGGGCGAACCACCGACCCTGTGCGGATGTATATGCGTGAGATGGGCAGCGTTGAACTGCTCACGCGTGAAGGTGAAATTGACATCGCTAAACGCATTGAAGAGGGCATCAATGAGGTGCAAAGTGCGGTTGCTGAATACCCAGAGGCGATCACCTCACTTTTAGATCAATATGAACAAGTGGAAGCTGGCTCCCTGCGTTTGACTGACCTTATCACGGGTTTTGTAGACTTAAATGAAGGGGTCGATGAAGAAACGGCCGAAATGGTGCCTGAATTTTCCGAAGAAGACGAGAGCAGCGATGTGGTGGCTGACGATCTCGATGAAGACGATGAAGACGACAGCGATGAGAGTGGGGATGCTGATGATTCTGACAACAGCATTGACCCTGAATTTGCGCGCCAAAAATTTGCCGAGCTAAAAGCACAATATAGCGTCACTTTAGAAGCCATTCGTAAACACGGGCGCACCAGCAAAAAAGCGCGCGAACAAATTGTTATTTTATCTGCTGTGTTCCAACAATTCCGCCTTGTACCAAAACAATTTGATAACTTAGTATTATTAATGCGTGGCATGCTTAAACGCATTCGTGTTCAAGAACGCCTATTGCGCCGCTTAGTGAAAGATTACAGCAAAGTGCCAGACAGCCACTTCCCGAAAGGCTTTACAGGTAAAGAAACCAGCGATGCGTGGCTTGAAAAAGCACTTAATGCGGGTAAACCTTGGTCAGATAAACTGAAAAACTATGAAAGCGAAATCCGCACCGCAATCGCTGAGTTTGAAGTGATCGAAAAAGACAGTAGCTTGACCATTTCACAAATTCGTGAAATTGGTGAGCGCATCTCTCAAGGCGAACTCAAGGCACGTCGGGCGAAAAAAGAGATGATTGAAGCTAACTTGCGTTTGGTGATCTCGATTGCGAAAAAATACACTAACCGCGGTTTGCAATTCTTGGATTTGATTCAAGAGGGCAACATTGGTTTGATGAAAGCGGTGGATAAATTTGAATACCGCCGTGGTTACAAATTCTCGACCTACGCTACCTGGTGGATTCGCCAAGCGATAACACGCTCTATTGCAGACCAAGCGCGCACGATCCGTATTCCTGTGCATATGATTGAAACCATTAACAAACTCAATCGTATCTCGCGCCAAATGTTGCAAGAAATGGGGCGCGATGCCACACCAGAAGAGCTGGCAGAGCGTATGAATATGCCTGAAGATAAAATCCGCAAAGTGCTCAAAATCGCCAAAGAACCCATCTCAATGGAAACGCCAATTGGTGACGATGACGATTCACATTTGGGCGATTTCATCGAAGATAACACTCTTGAGCTGCCACTGGACTCTGCAACAGCTGAAAGCCTGAAAATGGCAACTCAAGAAGTGCTTGATGGGCTTACTCCGCGTGAGGCAAAAGTGCTGCGTATGCGTTTTGGTATTGATATGAACACCGACCACACGCTAGAAGAAGTGGGCAAACAGTTCGACGTCACTCGCGAGCGCATCCGTCAAATTGAGGCGAAAGCCCTGCGCAAATTGCGCCATCCAAGTCGCTCAGAAAATCTCAAAAGTTTTTTGGATGAATAACCATCAAAGTGCGGTCAGATGACCGCACTTTTGTATATAGTGCTTTTTTTCAACAACTATTTAGCGACTTATAGACAATGTCAACACATTGCACTATAATCCCAAAACTCCACGGCCCCATAGCTCAGTTGGTTAGAGCAGTCGACTCATAATCGATTGGTCACAGGTTCAAGCCCTGTTGGGGCCACCATTTAGCCATTTAAAATCAATGAGTTATAGACACTTTACGATTTTCAAGTGTGACAACTCCTCAAATTGTGTCAAAAATGTGACACGATTTGCGTAGTCAATCATGTGATCAGCGTTTAAATGAGCATATCTTTTGACCATTTCTAGGGTTTCCCAACCGCCCATTTCTTTAAGCGTAAATAAAGGCGTTCCTGACTGAACATGCCAACTCGCCCAAGTATGGCGTAAGTCATGGAAGTGGAGATTTGGTAGTCCTATTTTCTCGCACGCTTGCTTGAAATCGCGCCTGTCTATATCATTGATGTTGTTGGATGTGCTATCCCTAACAAATACATATTTTGAAGCCTGATTTGCTTTTAAAATTTTGAGAAGGATAGAAGCATCCCTATTTAAGGGCAGAGAACGTGATCTCCCTGATTTTGCGTTATCACAAGTAACGATTGCGATACGCTTTTTAAAATCAACGTTCTCCCATGTTAGCGTTAGAATCTCGCTCATTCTAGCGCCAGTATATAAGGCAAAAGAACAGACATTCTTCATCCATTGTAGCCGTAATGACTCAATTAATGAGGTGGCCTGTTCTTTTGTTATCCAACTTACTCTCACTTTTGGCTCATTCTTTCTTGGTATATAAGGGATTTTGTCGATCCATCCAGCCTTCATAGAAAGCGATAATATGCGCAGTAAAGTTGATCTATACCTGTTTTGTGTCGCGTTGGATAGCTCTTTACCAGTATTTGCGTTAAGTTGTGGTATTGAGTCACTAAGTTCATCACTTGTTAAAGATCTCAACGTTCGTCCACCAAATTTCTTTCTGAAATAGACGGCATGAGAACGTTTGGCATCTAGCCTTTTTTGCCCTTCGCTATCTTTTAGGAATAGCAACAAAGCTTCTTCAAAAAAACGATCAGGCGTTTTATCTAAAACATCCTGATCCCATGCAGCTGCTTTAAGTTTATCGTGAAGTTCAACTGCTTCTTTCTTCACTTTTGTTTTAGCAGATTTTCTAATTCTTTCTCCACTTGGTGTAGTGAAAGCAATCCACCATGTTTGGCCACGTTTGAATATCGGCATGAATTGTTCTCCTTACCGACCAACGAAGCTGATCGGTTACAATCGTAATGCTGATTGACTTTTTTATCAAGAACGCTTTTCAAGACTCTCCAAGATCGTGATGTACCACTCACAATAAAAAATCCCCAGCTCTCGCGATGATTTCTCACAGTATGATAATTAAGCTTTAAATAATCAGCGGCTTGCTGCATTGTTAAAATTTCATCTGTCATCACAACTCTCCTGTTTCAAACCACATCGAAAAGGGTAGTTCATTGCGAAAAGTGCGGTAGGCAATCAGTGTAGCCGCAGCAGGTGTAGGGCTTTTGCTGATGCCTGTCATGCACGCAATGAGCTGTGTGGCATTTAATTGTTTGCGGTAACGTTTGGCTAGCTTTGCCACGGTTTCATCTGGCGTGCGGGATAACTGCGCGGCAAGGCATAGCGTGGTGAAAAATCCTAGGAATTTCTTTGTTTGATAAACGTCGGCGGCTTCGGTCATAATTCACCTGTTAAGATGTAGTTTAAGGAATTGGGGTCAACAGCAAACTCGCTCCAACGTTTCCAGCCGTCGCTGTTAGGGTCGGCATTGATGTAAAAAGAGCTGCTCTCTTTGGGGAGCGTGATTGTCGGAATAAGCAGAATGGTGTAACCGCCTTTAATGCGCTTTTCTTTATCGTGGCAGAGAAACAAGCAGTAATAATCAGGGCGGTCTCTTTTACTGATCCGACAACGGTAGGAGTTTATGTCTACCCGTCTGTCATAGGATTGCGTGTATTCTTTCACGTCGACTGTTTTGCCATTGACAACAAAGTCAAACACAGGATTGCACTCTTGATAGTCTTCATTCATATCGAGTGCGCTGGGCACGAGTTTTTTAAATTCGGCTTCTGCGCCAACGCCAGAGAAATTTGAGCGGCTCAAATAACGGCTTTCGCGGTATTCATGCCAACGCGGTGAATAACCTAATGCCTCCACGGTTTTTGCCACCACCCACACACCGAGACCTAAGTCTTCTGTCATAAAGCGCAGATTGCCGCTGTATTTAAAGTAAGCCTTAATCACGCGATACTCCGTGGTATCTTGCTCCGCCACCAAGCCGTGGGCTTTCAAAGTGCGGTATACCGCGCCTGCGTTGGTGTCACAGGCTTGCGCACCCGCAGGAATGTCTTTGTAGCTATGATAGTTATCCTTTGCCCACGCAAGAACTTTCTCCACAATATCATCATTCGGCAATGCGGCTTGTGGTAGTGCAGCCTTCACGACTGACTCAGGTTTTGGGGCTTGCATAGGAGTGTTTGCAGCGATAACTTTTCGTGTGTTGTATTCAGTAAGGTTTTCACGCATCGTTTGTAGTCGGTTTTTCTTAGCCGCCTTGAACTGTGCTTGCAGCGCGTCGTTAATCATCAACTCTGTTTTCGTTTCAACGTGGGCTTTCATCTCACTAATTGGGTTCATTTCTTCACTCCTAGTGCTTTTGGTTGATTGTCAAAGGTTGGTGGTAGAACTTGGGTTGGCATCAGTCTTTCGGTCTTGACTATCTCACTCTCAAGCATTAATTTATTCACCGCCACAACGCGGTCACAAATACCTGCGATAGCACTTGCTCGCCTGACTTCTTCTTCCATCTGTTGCGCATCAAGATCTTCATTATTCAGTCGCTCAAGCGCAGTAAAGAGATGGTCGTTGGCATCAATAAGTCGGTTTTTGCTCATACTGTACCGCCTGTTTTGATTGCAATATAAGGCTCTACTGGTTGAGCAATCTCTTGTTCGTCCGCCAGTGCAAGCCGTCCGCCTAACGTGGCATAACCGACAATATCGCGCCAGTGATCGATCTCGTTAGCGTTGCCGTGAATGATGCGCACCAGTTTAGCGGCCATCATTGTGGCGGCGTAGTATTGCACACTGTCGAGCGTGGTGGATTTGTTAATCTCACGCATGATTGTGTTAAAGGTGGTTGCGCCGACGGTGAAATCACCGTGGGTTTCTGCGCGTTCGTTTAATGTGTCGTTAATGTTCATCTAAAAAATCTCCAAATGGAATTTAACAACAAGCTTTGGTTCGCTAGTGCTATTCATTAAGTCGGAATACAGAAACATTGCCTGCGTAACTATGTCGTTATCACGCTGAAAAAATGAGATAGGGAAGTCGCCTTTGAGCGTGTCGCCACAGATGATGTTGTTCTCTAACACCTTGTCGATGTATTGCCATTCACTACTTGAAAAGCGCCATTCGCGTGCTTTGAGAAAATCTTCAACCATTTTTCTTAGTCTTGAGCGAGTAATGACGACGTTATCGCGCTGAATATCAATGCCATACATAGATGACAGCGCGTCAAATATAGCGGCAAAGTAATCCCGTTTTTCATATTCATCTTCGATATTTTCAAGGCGGTGCGCTAAAAGAAAAGTGAGAAACACGCCCTCACCCACAGTAGGCTCAAGCCAGCGTTTGTTTAAGTCATAGGCTTCACTTGGTAGGCGGTTCATCATATTGCTCACAATATGACTTGGCGTGAATACCTCGCCATATTGTTTTACTCTAGCTTTTGATTTGATGAGTTTTGTCATATTTGCTCCAATAAAAAAGCCACCTTTCGGTGGCGGGGATAAGAAGATATAAGGGGGTATAAGCCCGTATAAATTAATGCGTCGTGTTTTATACATTTTTAGCCACGCAAAATATAATTATACTGACGGTGTATAATGCAAAGTGCGGTGCAATAAAAACCGCCCGTAGGCGGCTGGTGGTTAGTAAGATAGTCGCTTTACTTTTGGTTGATTAAAGCGATTGATGGTTTCTAAGCAATATTGCCAGTGTCTATCGTGCGGATCGGCATATTGCAAGTGGTCGATGTCACGCACTAATCGGCTATGAACAGAGCGTATGAGAGATTTGTATTCATGCACTTGGCTGAACACTCTCGGGTGGAATGTTGAACCTAGCATATTAAGGATTGGCTCAAGCCGTCTTAGTGTATCGTGCATTTCATAGGTGGCGCACCAAAATGAGGCAAGGTTTTTCAGTTCGTCGTCATTCCAGCTGGTGCGGAAGTCGTTTTTAGGCAAAAGTGCGGTTGTGCCGTCTAGCAGTTCACCTTCAAGTGGCAATCTTGCCAGCAAGCCGACGGCTTCAACAAATTGTGCGTCATCAATTTCTTTGTAGGTTTTGCCAAAATGGGTTTTTAACGCTGACCATTGCACAATCGCACCTTTGGCTTGTTTGTCTTTTGGTAACTGCAAAGTGCGGTTTTTCACAAAGTCTTTGATGAACTGTTGATGTTCGGCGGACAGTTTTTGTGGCTTGCTGATTTCGGCTTTTTCGTATTTGCCTGTTTTGCGAATTTGCGGCAACACTTCATCGAATACCCAGTTTTGAAATTCTACCGCTTCGGCTTTGCGTGATTTGAAGATGATGCGGTAAAGGTTCGGTTCGTTGATGAAGGTAAGCTCTTGTTTACCTCCGTTTGTAAGGGTGTCGGCAGTAACGACACCCTTTTTATCAAGGTATCTATAAGCCACATCACGCGAGTTTTTAATATCCATGACAGCACACACATCGGCAAGACAAAAGTGCGGTTCACTATTAATTAATTCAGCGCGGACGATGTTAGATTTGAAGTTAAATGTTTGAACTTGATTAGTCATAATGTAATCCTTTGTGTCTATTTGTTTAAAACAAGCCACTTTTGAGAATGGCGTCGGGAGGCTCAAAAGCCCACACAAAGGCAAGGGCTGGAGTTATTCCCCTTTCGGGTATTGTATTCCTCGCCCTCCCGACATAGTCAGGATTACGGACATAAAAAAATCGCCTGTTGGCGATCTGATTACTACCGCCTTCGTGTTAGGTTTTGAGACCTTAAGGCGGATAGTAGTATAAATTGGGGGTGGTGTCAATGTGCTGACGTAATCCGTTGCAGATAAGATGACAGCTGAGAAAAATCCCAGTCTCCACTGGCTATGTTGACCATGGCATCATCTAATCCATGATCAGGCGGAATCTCAATTCCTTGCAAGTCAAGATAGGTTAGCATTGTGACAAGTGCGGTGCGCTTGTTGCCATCAGGGAATGCGTGAGCTTTTGCAATGGCAACAGCATAAAGCGCAGGCAATCATTTGTGCGCCAGCGCTTGGATTTCTTTCTTATGCGTCTTCATGACGCGCTTTGCAGCGGTGAGAATAACCCGCTTGCCTGCTTCGCCTTTCAGTTCGATTTTGATTGGTTGATTATTTTGTTTCATTTAAATTATCCTCACGAGGTTTGAGAATATAGTAATACAAAATGTGGTTGTGTCAATGTGTGTTATTAAGGCGGTCTGTTGTAAATCGTCGTTAACTACTTACCAATAAACTTGTTTAGTTTTGGCTTAAAGTAGTCTTTGCCTTTCCCAATCTTGCCGTTTTCTAAAAAGACTGGCTCACCATTTTCAAACTTACTCCAGTTTGAGGCATTTACTTCATCTAGCGCACCTTGAATATCCATGCCTAGCATATAAGCAACGCCAACAGCGGTGACGATTTGGTCGCATAGAGAGTCCAAAAGCTCTTTACGGTCTATTGTGGTGTTAAATTTTGCGGCATATAGGTCGTCCATCTCTTTAAAGGCGTTTGACGCTTCGACTAACTCTTTAGGTGCCTCGCAGCCTAAAGCAGTAAACATTTCCACGACCTCTTCAAAATGGCAGCCTATCTGCACTTTAGTGTTTCGTTGGGTGGGATTTGGCACAGCCTTTTTAAACCAGTCTGAAATAGGGGTGATGTCTGTCATTGCTTATTCCTTCTGTGATGATTGTTTAATTCGGATTTTACATTAAGCCAAAAGAAAAAGCCCACCTAAGTGAGCTTTATTTTTCTTACGCTTTTAATTTAGAACGGTTTTACAATAGGGGCACCGAACGCACTTTTTGCACTATAAAAAACGCTAGAAGCCTTTATCCATAAGAGTTTCGCCGTCGGGCACCTGATTGGGATTTACTTCCATTAAAAAGCCCACTAATATGGGCTTTTGGTTAAACAACGGTTACGCAATTTTGCCTAGAACGGTATCGGGTCATCAGCGAACGGATCAAAATCATCTTGTTTATTTTGCACATTCTCTCTTTTTGATTGTGCGCTTGGCTTGTTTTCATTCGTGCTTCTGTTGTTTGTATCAGATTGTGCGTTATTTTTGCTATCTAACATCTGCAAGTTGCCTGCAATGATTTCAGTCGTATAACGCTCAACTCCATTTTGATCAGTCCATTTTCGCGTTTTGATGCGGCCTTCGATATAAACCTTGCTTCCCTTATTCAGGTATTCACTGGCAATCTCAGCAAGGCGACGATAAAGCACAATCCTATGCCATTCTGTCACTTCACGATGCTCGCCAGTGTTTTTATCTTTCCATGCCTCAGATGTTGCAACACTAATGTTTGCAACAATCAATCCATCAGGCATGCTTCTCACTTCAGGATCATTTCCCAAGTTGCCGACGATGATCGCCTTATTTACTCCAGCCATTTTTTAATCCTTAAATTGTTTCAACATTCTTAAAAAACTAGGTATATGTTCATCAAGCGCCTTCATAATCTTTTCATCACGCTCAATTGTGATAAGAAAGAACGGCTCTTTCTTATACTCAGGGCAGTAGCTCACAAAATCCCAAGTATCATAACCAGTAACCCATAAAGCTGATTGCACTTGCATCTTGTATTCATTAGGTAGAACGCCATTAATTAAATACTTAACATGCGTACTTAATCGAGGGCATTTTATTTCAAGGCCTTTTCGCTTCTCAGGAATAAGACCATCAGGGCTTATCATCAATTCCTTTTTGTCATTGAGATAAACCCCACCAACTTGAATAACTTCGCAATCATTCACTATTTCATAATAACTTCTAGCTTCAGGCTCTAGCTCTGTTCCGCGCTCCATGAAGCTAGTTTTGCTTTTAACATTGATTCCATTGATATGCTCTTCAACAAGCTCAGAAAGGTAATTGACCCAGCCGCTTGACTTTTCACCGTTGCCATTCACGATTGAGCCAATTCCTGTTCCTGTTGGAATCCCCCTTCTAGCTTCCAGCCATTCATCACTTCCTTGTTCACAATCAAGAATAATTAATCCTTCAATCATAATTCTTCCGTATATGTACCATCTTCATCGGGCTTCACATCAACAATATTTTCAGCCATTCTGTTTTTATAGGCTGAGAGAGTGTTGATAATAAAGTCAGCCGTTTTTGGAGAGATTTCAGTGATTGATTCAACTTTGCATTTTTTCAGAAGCTTATTCATATCGTAATGAGTTTCTTCTAAAAGTTTGTTGATTATTTCAATCTTATCTTCAAACTGAGAAGTGGATTCAGTTGATTGGGATTGAGCTTCAGGCTTATTGAAATCGGTAACTTCTTCAGTGTTTACTTCTTCCATTGAAATCACTCCACCAATTTCATCAGGGAATGCCTTTCTCAATGCGCCAGCTTCTGCACATTTTGCAAGCTGACCGCGCGGCCGTTTACTCCACATTGAGTTCAAGACTTTTGAATAACTACCATCTCTCCCTCTTTCAGACTTAGTACCGCAAGCTTCTTCAAAAAACTCAGTGTGTGAAAATGCACATCTTTGGCCATTAATGAATCTATACACAGTAACTTTGCACCAAGAAGGCACAGTATGCCCTAGATATTGAATATCATCTCCGAACACTGGATCATCTTGGCCAGCCATTTGGCCTGTTCTAAAAGCAGTTGTTCTATGCTCATAGATTGAAGGCATCACAGTATCTCTATAAATTGCTTTTCCATCTCGATCTCTTCCAGCTGGCATAGGGACGATATGACAAGGTTTTTTAAGAATATCTAGGCTTCTTGCCTTGCAATAGTCAATCGCCATCATAATGCTTTCATCTCGTGCGCCAATAAAAATACTATTTTTAAGTGCGCTCCATGTAGATTCACTAATACCTTTTTGCTGCAATTCAGTTGAGATATTTGCTGGTAGGTTGATCATTGTTTTATTCCTCTTAATGTAGATTTAGCTATGCTGTCTGAATGTAGTTTTTTCATTTCGATACCAATTTTCTTTGCCATTTCATAGCTAACATTTTTGTTCAGTGTGAAGATGATTTGATAAGCAGTGTTGTCATCACTTTCTAATTTGATATTCTTTGGTTTAACGGTAACTTCAGAATCAGCAACTTCATTTGATTTCTTATCGTTGTTTAGCTCTTTTGCTTTCTGCTCAATTAAAGCCTGTTCTTTCTCAATCCTTTCTTTAACGATAGGTTCAAGATCAACATCAGAACAAATCAAATCAATGTCATCTTTGAATAAGTGCTGATAAGCGATAATCGGTAGTTGCTCAAGCCTTCCTTTTAAGCGGCTAACCTCAGTGGTAATGTCGGCTATGATTGCTTGCTTTTCAGCGTTTATAGCCGCTTCTAGGCCGCTAATTGTTTTCTTTCTAGCTGTTGCGTCTATAAGCCGTTCAAATATCTTCGTTGTTGTAATGGTGCGTGATAGTGCTAGTGATACAGTGCTGCATGAAGGAAGCTTTTTATAAAGCTCACTCACATCTGCATAAGCTTGATCAACAATGCGCTCCTTAACTTCTTTTTCCTTTTCTTTTACAATCTTTTCTCGCTTGAGTCTTTCTTGCCTGAATTGTTCAACAATATCTTTAGCAATGTTGATTGAGATCGCCACATCTGAGTTTCCAGTTTCAGCCGCTTCAATCGCTTCTTTTGTTTTTGACTCAAGCTCTTTCAGCTCTTTGATTTCATTCTTTGCATTTGCAAAGTCATCATCAGTTTCAAACTCGCTTGTGAGCGATAGCAAGTATTTCTCAGCTTGCTTTTTAAAGTCTTGAACGTTGCAAGCCACAACCTTAGATTCAATACTTAAAATTAAATTATCCATTTTATTTCCCCTTTTATGATTTCTTGTGCATAGTCATTTCTAATTGCACTGGCTTTAGTACTGTCATGGCTTTTTATTGCCTTGATATATTCGTCATCAAAGGCCAGTTTTTGGTATAGGTATTCAATGTTTTCATCGTCACTTTCAGGAATATCCTGAATGTCATTCTCGATAAAATAATCGCCTTTAAGCGAGAGATACTCTTCAACTAATTCATCGGACTTTTCAATAATCTGATCATCAATCCTGTCAATCTTGCTGAGATATTCTGCATGGTCTGCAATTTGACTGGATATGTAACAGTAGCTGGCCATAAAGCCCCCTTATGAAATTAAATTGAATATTGTGAGAAGAATTGATGAAGCGATTAAGATTTGGATGATTGAGCTGATTATGGTATTCATAACTAACTCTGCTGTGACTGAGTAGCCTTAACCATATCCGCCAGCATTGAAAACATTTCAGGCTCAAGGGTGATGGTTTTGGCGGTCGCTTTTCGATCTAACATCAACCGCACTTTGCCGTTTTTATCGACTAAGTACCCATTCAAGCCGTAAGGCGTGAAAGGTTTGCGTGCTTGTCTTTTGGGCTTGTTGGTAAGTGCGGTCTGATCGTCCGAAATATTGCTTAAAGGTGCGTGTTTACTGGGTTTGATAGGTGCGGACTGGCTCATAGTATTGTTCTCTTTGAGTTGTGCCTGTAACGCTTTAATTTTTTCGCTGTAGACTGTTGATTTCTCTTTTTCGAGCGGTCTAAAGGTATCTCCGACAACGGTGTCTTCCGTCATAGCCAGAGGCGCGTTGTCAGGGGCTTGTCGGTTTAACCGTTGGCTTTTTCGTCGATCCAACTCTGATTTCTCAATCAGTGAAACTTGATAAATCGGATTGTCGCGGTTGAACTTTCTGACCGCGCTATTTAACCCAATGCGGGCGTGTTCCGCTGAGCGGTATTCAATGGTTTGTTTCACCTTTTTGCCCTCGATGAAAATCATGCCCATAAAGCGGTCATCATCGAATTGGTGAATTTCCAGCGAAAATTTTTTACCTGTCATTTTGTAGAACAACATCATTTCACTCCTCGCATTTCCGCCACTTTCTGTTTCAAATACCGCTCCGTTTCGGGCGTTAAGTTTGGCTGAAATTCGCCCTCGTCTTGCCGCCATTGTGCTTTGGCGGCGGCAATATCCTCGGCTGTGGGGTGGTAGTTGACCGTGTGGTCGTAGTAATCGGTGTTTTTAGCTTCCTGCGGTTGTGGTGCGCAGCTGACGGCGAGTGCAGCACCAAGACAAAAAACGCCGAGCCATTCAATAATCCAAAGTGGGGAGAAGAGGTGTCTTAACATAATCGTTTCCTTTTTAATCAAAATCTCAAATTCAGGGTGCAGGCAACCGCCGCACGGTTTTCGGGCGAAAAGTGCGGTCGGTTGGTTAGTTAGAAATTAAGGCGCTTTACTCGTGGCTTGTTAAAGCGGTTAATCGTCTCAAGGCAATATTGCCAGTGTCTATCGTGCGGATCGGCATATTGCAAGTGGTCGATGTCACGCACTAATCGGCTATGAACAGAGCGTATGAGAGATTTGTATTCATGCACTTGGCTGAACACTCTCGGGTGAAATGTTGAACCTAGCATATTAAGGATTGGCTCAAGCTGTTTTAATGTGCCGTGCATTTCATAGGTGGCGCACCAAAATGAGGCTAAACGTCTAATCTCGTCGTCATTCCAACTGGTGCGGAAGTCGTTTTTAGGCAAAAGTGCGGTTGTGCCGTCTAGCAGTTCACCTTCAAGTGGCAATCTTGCCAACAAGCCGACGGCTTCAATAAATTGCGTGTCATCAATTTCTTTGTAGGTCTTGCCAAAATGGGATTTTAACGCCGACCACTGCACAATCGCGCCTTTGGCTTGTTGGTCTTTCGGTAACTGCAAAGTGCGGTTTTTCACAAAGTCTTTGATGAACTGCTGGTGTTCGGCGGACAGCTTTTGTGGAGGTTCAGATTGCACTACACTTTGTGATTGAACTTCTTTATCCAAAATATCCAACACCCAGCGGCGGAAATCTTTGGCGACTTTGGTGTGTGAAAGCATGCCAATTAAATGTGCGCCACGTAAACTAAAGATCCGCACTTTTTGCATACCGCCGTTGGTTTGCATTTCAATCAGTGCGGTCATGTTAGGGGTGAATTCGTCTTGATAGCGATTGAATAAAAGCGTTATTCCTTGAATTGGATTTTTATAAGCTAATGCCTTACCAATATCAGAAGCAGCCAGCCAGATTTGATTATTTTGATTAACAACAGAAAAGGCGGTATTTTTAAATGTTAAAGTTGTCATAATATTGTCTCACGTAATAAGTTTAAAAAACTCATCACCGCAAAGGCTAATTATTGGTGATGAACTAGATTGGATTAGCCTTACCGTTACGTGAGTGACGGCGGATCTTTCGATCCTCCAACCTAGCCCACCATTGACAACTTTAAAAAGGGGTATTCAATTTGAATAGACCTTATCAAGTATTGATTGACTAGATTTTCAGTTATAAAAAAAGACGCTTTGAGCGTCTATTCTTTTTCACCGCTCACGTAATTCAGGAGGCTAATCCCGACTTTCGTTTGAAAGTGCGGTTATCATAATACAGAGCGGGGGGGGTGTCAATTATAGCCTGTCAAAAATTAACGAAATGCCGACTATGAGTAAGATGATACCAATTGCGCTGAAGCATATACCAAAGAGTAGATTAATCCAGTTGTGCATTTTTACTCCTGTTAAGGTGCAATCTCCAAGTGATAGAATTATGCGGCTAAACAATTATTTTTACCACAAGGAGATTGCTATGTTAGATCCTAATTGGATAACTGCTGTGTGTACAGCATTAGGTTTATTCGGTGGATTGTATGTTTGGTTTAATAAATTATGCCAAGCTAGAATGCCAGATGTGAGTTTTACTGCTCATCGGTTATCTTACCCACATATCTATCGAATTACAATTCATCCTAAGCGGATTAAGTATCCATATGTTCTTGAGAATATTGAGTCAGTACGCCCTTTATATACTCAATACAAGGGAGTTGACAGGCTCTGTAAGGGCAAAGTCAAACTTATAGATGCCTTAAATAAAGAGGATATTCATAAGGTCATACATTCTTGCCATCAGGAACTTCAAGAAGAGCCTTTTATAACTCTTTTTATTGATTTAGATGGAACTCAAAATATCACTTATAAAATGCGATTACTATTCAAGTCTGAGCATTTCCCTTTTCGCTGGGGGAAGCCAATCATTATTCCTGTTGAGTAAAAAAGCCCACCGAAGTGGGCAACAACTGCATTGCATTAATTTGGCAGACGGTGGAGGAATCGAACCTCTCAGCTCCTTCCCACTTTTTTATGCTATAGGTTTAGAAGACCTATGTGGGGACACCGCCCATATTTTAAATTCTGATTAATTCCTTCACCTTACAAGTGCGCTTTTGTGATCCGCTTGCTGTAAGTGAACTTGGTACTTTATATAGCGATAAAGTGTTTCTTGAGTTGCTCAAGTATTTTGAGCAGTCAATGTGATCCTTTTGCAATCCTGATACTGCATAATCAACCTTGCTTTGTCTTTTAGAATTAACGCTTGCAGAAAATGCTTTCTGTTTTTGTTTAATCCTTTTAGCTTGCTTAATTGATTTTGAGTAAGCTTTTCTCTCGGCTTTGGTGTACATGATTGACTCCTTATTTCCATTATTAACCGCACTTTCTAGCATTTCCCTCAAGTATCGGTGTATGACGTATCATTGATCAGCTTCGACGTCGCAATCGGTTCTCTGTAAGTGCGGTTAATGATGTAAATGCGCTTTACTGGCCGTTCCAGCGTGGTAGTTGTAGCACTAACTTAATTCCACTTAATCGAGCTGGAAGGTATGAGTTAGAGTGCCTTTCTTTATCCTTGTAAGGCTCAAGTCCCTTATTGTCACCACAACAGATAAGGATTTATAATGGGAATACCACAACAGATGCTAAGGATTCCCACCATGAATTTTGATGAATCACTTGCCATCTTGCTTGAGGATACTGATATGAAAAAACTAACAAAATGGCTAAATCTGTTTATTTTGACGTGGCTATTTTTACCGTTGTCTGTGAAAGTGTGGATAAACAAAATTTCATTACCAGAATTATCTGACGGCTGTTTATTGCTTATCGTAACAATCGCTATTTCAACTGGTATTTACTACCTTATAGACGTTATTTTTAGCGCTAGGCTTGCCAACAAACCCTAACTCATACCTTCCATATTTTTAAAGAGCGTTGAGATGTGTATCTCGTTTTGATGGATGTATAATACCTTAAGGTAATCACAAAGTAAATACCAAAAGGTAAATTATTTATGGGAAGTCCGATTTTTTTATTCAACCTATTAATTTCCAAAGAAATTTATTTTGAATTTTTTTGCTGATACGAGGCAAAACCGCACTTTTTCGCAAAAAGTCGAACTAGTGGCGGTGCTTAGTTTGAGTTAAGGCGGTTTCTCGAACCAGTGAGAAAATGCTTTACTATAATGCTTTGTATTAGTATAATACTTTGCATTATATTTGTTATGAGAATAAGCTATGTTTACCATTGTAGAAAGTGCGCTATTTGAACGCCTATCCAAGGATATTTGGAGCGAGGACGAGCGAGCAGAATTTGCTACGTTTTTAGCGCAAAATCCGCTTGTAGGCGATGTTATTCCGCATTCGGGTGGTATTCGCAAGGTGCGTTGGTCGTCATCAGGAAAAGGTAAGCGTGGCGGTGCAAGGGTTATTTATTTTAATCAGTTAGATGACGGTTTTATTGAGCTGTTAACGATTTATGAGAAAAAGAAAACAGCTAATATCATAGGAAAGCAGCTATCTAAATTAAAGGGGTAAGAGATTATGAAAGAACAAACTTACAAAGATATGAATACAGACGATGTACTTCGTGCATTAATTGCTGATGAGCCTGAATTAGCGGCGCAATCAGCTGAACTAAAAGAAGCGATTGAGCAAATGAAACGTGGGGAATATGCTCGAAAAATGGTTGTCCACGTTCACCCGATCGTGGAAACACGCAATAAAGCAGGCTTAAGCCAGAGTAAATTTGCCGAAAAACTGGGCATCTCTGTGAATACGTTGAAATCATGGGAGCAAGGGCAGCGTAAACCCAGTGGCGCAGCAGCGGCGTTGATTAAACTGTTAAGCAAACGCCCTGAATTGGTGGGGGAGTTAAGTTAAATTAAGAGCCACGTTAAGCGTGGCTTTTTTTTGTGGGTTAAAGTGCGGTAAAAGCCCCAGTGGTCATGTGATTTCGGATAGTGAAACCGTATCGCAAAGGGGCGGATGTAATATGTATAACGCCATAGCAGATTATTTATAGTATATCAGAAAAGTTGCAGGTGCTATTAAATAGAATAGACATCAATAGATTGTACGGTCTGAAAATCTTTATCATCTGTCAATATATTACTAATTTTATTATTTTCCATTATTAACAAGTAGTAAGCATCATAAGCATCCAATGGTGCTTCTCTTAATTTATCTATGATGTGATTTCCATTGTCTTTTGTAATATTTATTTCTATTATGGTTGAGATAGATTTTATATCTTCCCAAGCCAAAGACACAATAGAAATAACTTTTTCTCGCTCAGTTTTAATTCCCCTAAATTTCTTTAACGTAATATTGGGATTATTAACCTTATAGTTTTCAAAAGATTTTTTCTCAATAACATGAGCCAATTCACTTAAGCAAAGCGAGGATGTAAATAATTTGCCATTATTAGAAAGGACTTGTTGAATAAAATCAGAGTATTTTATGGCTTTCTTTTGGGAGTGTTCACTAAGAAAAGCTCCAGAAACATAGGTTTGGTAGATCCATATATTAGTATCCACAAAGAACTTCTGACCAGACAAAGAGGATTTAGAAATATTACTAATTTTCATTATACCCATATCAATCCTCTGAGAGTTTTTCTGCTATTTCAGTTTTGTTATTTGGATCTTTATAATATTCAATAGCATTTGCTATTACTTTATTTAGTAAGTTTTTACCACCTTGATTTATATTCAGGAAATCTAAACTCTCTTGCAGTTGCTCAATAGAGTAGTCTTTTAAAAGTTTACCAATGGCTGCATTAAAAAAAGGACTTGCGAAGGTATCAATTCCTTCAAAGTCAATTTTTACTTTATTGTTTTCAGACAATTTCGTTTTAATCTCTTGGTAAAGCTTAGCACCAAGCACCATAGATACAGATATATTACTTTCTATCAAATTCTTTACTAATATACGGTTCATGCATAGCTCCTAAAAATAATTTCCGTGCTGGTATAAATAGACGACATCTTCTTGACAATTTATACTAATGAAGGCTAGTGTTCCCCCAAAATTAAAGCCTAACTCTTCAATTTCATATTCACCTGATTCACCAATAAACGCACGACAGCTGTTTGTGTAGATTTCTAGTTTCCCTTTATTCAAGACGACAAATTCCTTTAATATATCTAAACCCACGCCTCTTGGCATATCCTCATCAATACTATCTGTTTTTGTTGAATTGCCTCTTTTCAGCGCCCATGCTAGAGCTTTTTGGTCATTATCAATATGACAAAGATGATTAAAATTTCGGGTATACTCTAGCACATTCTTACATATACCCCCTCCCAAATCAATGATGCACAAGGATATAGTTTTCGAGCCATTATCATAAGAACCACAACTTACCACATCAATATTGTTATTTTCTTCTAAAGCCTTAGACACCCCATGACCAAAAGCATTTTGATAAAGCTCAAATATTCGACTGACTATATCTTGTTTAAGGAGCGGTGATAGATGAATCTTTTCATTCGTCAACCATTCATTTTGTATGTGGTTGATGATTTTTTCATCACCTCCCTCATTAGATCTTTTATGCTCCCTGAAACCTATGTATTTCCCTTCTGGATAAGGAGTTTTAAAGTCAGCATGGTAATGAGATAGAAAATTACAATTAATTAATTGCTTTCTAAGCTGATTTTTCATTGAATTTACATCAAACATAACACCAATTTTTTTTGCATGACGTTCAATAAAGAGAGTCGTTAAAAGATGAATAAACTCTTTATGATTTATAATATCGGTCATGACAATTTTTAAAGCTTCGTTTGTGTTAACCTTATTTTTTTTCTTTACATTTTCAACATGATAGTAAATTGCGTTCCGCAAATCGTCTTCCCTGAGAACTGCGTCAAAAATATTTTGAATTTCATCTTTAAATTTTGTTGTCCATTCACCTCCACTAGATATACTACTCAGTATATTACGACGTTCTTTTCGGTATAAATTAGAAAGCAAATTAGCTATAGCTCCAAGAATTGATATTGATGCACACCCTAAGTATTCGCATTTTTTAAATAAAAATGTAAAACTGTTTTCAGGCTCATCAATTATTTTCTGAATAGTTTTTAATATAGAGACAATATCATCTCTTGTGTCTCTTTTTGTTGAAATGTTAATATATTTAATTTTCATGAGAATTAATTGATTTATCTATACTAACCTACCGCTCCTACTTAAAGATACGCATCACAGATAAGTGCGGTGCTCAACCGCACTTGGCATTCACTTAACCAAATCGCTTAATTGCCTGAGACTGAGATACCATTACTTTGCCAACAATGTAAAATTCATCTTCGTTTGAGCGATCTATTTCCCATTCTTTGTATGTTTTGTTATCTGAAAGAACAAGAAGTTTAGAGCCAGCCATCTGCAAGCGTTTAACGTGTCGATAACCCGAATAGATGAAAATATAGATCCCGTCACCATCATATTGATTAACTCTAGTATCAACGTAAAGGAGATCTCCACTTTCGAATGTTGGACTCATACTGTCCCCACTCACGTTAATCATTTTTATATGCTCAGGCCGAGTATTACTGAAAAGTTTAGTATATTGCTCCTCTGTAAATTGAATTAACTCAACAGCGTTATATGTATCTCCACCAACCACGCCATACCCAGCACTGGCTTCAACTTCGGTTAAAAATTCGATCTGATACTCTGAGGAGGGTCTGATTTTTGGCAAAGGCTCATCTTTATCGAACCAACTACTAGGTATGTTTAGTGCGTTGCAAATATCACTAATCACCTTCTCTCCAATTGGCTTAGCTTGATTTTTATCGGCTGGATACAGCATTCTTGAGATATAACTTTGATCTTTATCGACCAATTTTGCAAATTCAGCCACCTTTCCATGAGCTACGCTATCAATTAGTTCTTGAAGCCTCTGCCTTCTATGTTCTCTTCTGTCCATTTCTAACTCCTTTTATTGATATTTTAATCTCATTTACCAGCAGGTAAATAACCAAAAGGTATTGATTTTGCCCTTACCATTAGGTATTATCTTGTCGTTTAATAGTAAAAAAGGTCATGTATGGACAAGTTAAGACAATACCTAAATGCATTATCAAGACAGGAGCAAGCTGAGTTTGCTCTTCGTTGCAATACCACGATCAATTACTTGCGTAAGGCCATTTCACAAAATACTCGTCTTGGTACTGAGCTATGTGTGCTTATCGAACAGCAGTCAAAGAATTGTGTGACCCGACAAGATTTAATCCCTGATTGGGAAGCTCGCTGGCCTGAGTTATCTACAAAATAATTTAATAAGAGATATCCGCAATGGCACGCAATGAATTAACACGATCTGCAAGGTCACATTCTGATCTTGTAATGACGAAATACTACCAAATGAAACAATGCGAAGTGGCGCAGGCGATGGATTGCGATCCGTCCACGGTGAGCCGCTTGGTGGGCAACAATCAAACGGTGCAGACGTTTAACTTGATCGCCGCGACAAAGTGCGGTGTGTATGACACGGAAACGCAAATCGCAATTGATAAAAAAGAATTGGAGCTTTTGCTTTTAGCAAGTGAGGGCTTTGCTGAACGTCTAAGACAAAAATATTTAGACAAATAAAAAGCCACTGTTGGGAGCAGTGGCCAATAGACTTATTTTTAATCAACTAAAAACGAGGTTAATTGTGAACGAATTGATGAGAAATTGCAAGAGTGAGTTAACAATGAGCAGTCGCGAGATTGCTGAGTTAGTTGATGCGCGTCACGATTCTGTGAAAAGAACTGTTGAACGCTTGCAAGACAAGGGATTGATTCAACTTACACCATTGGTGGAAGTTAAAAATCACTTGGGTCAAAAGGTATCTGAGTATCAGTTAATTAAGCGAGATACTTATGTTGTTGTGGCTCAGCTTTGCCCTGAATTTACAGCAAGATTAGTTGATCGCTGGCAAGAGCTTGAGAGAAGCGCTAATCAATTGGCGTTACCACAAAACTATCTTGAAGCGCTTGAAAAACTGGTGGAGAGCGAAAAAGAAAAACAACAACTGGCCATTGAGAACAAGCATAAAGATATGCAAATCCAGTCATACAAAAACTATTTTGTGAGCGGTATGACTGTTCCGGCATTTGCCAAAACACTCAATGGAGTCAACTCACAACAAATCAATTCATACCTATTCAACATTGGCTGGTTTTATAAGGATCAGCGTGGCAACTGGCGTGTTACTTCTAAAGCAAGGGATAGATTCCTGAGCGAGCAGATAGATTCAATAGATATGCATGGCAAGGAAGAAAAGCGCGTTTGTTATAAACCTATCTTGCTAGCCAAAGGCGCTTCAAAATTATTTGATATGTATCTCGGCGGCAAGCTTCCTATGAAGGTTACTTGGAATAGGTCATTTACTCAAGATAAATTAGCGGTGGTGGCATAATGAGCAACGATAGATTTATTCCTAACTCCTTTCAGATACCTAATTCGTTAGTTGATGAATTACTATCTGAATTGAGTGGGGCAGAGCTTAAATGTTACTTAGTCACAATTCGTAAAACAAAGGGCTGGCAAAAGGAGTCTGACGCTATTTCTATCAGTCAATTCATGGAAGTGACAGGGTTAAGTAATCGAGCAGTTATTGATGCGTGTAGTCGTCTAGTTGAGATTGGCTTGCTGGTCAAGTCATCAGGAAGTAGAAATACAAGCGTTTACTCCGCCAACCTGTGTAAAAAGTTCACTAGTGAAGAAAGTTCACCTGTGAAAAAAGTTCATAGCACCTGTGAAGAAAGTTCACCTGTGAAAAAAGTTCATAGCACCTGTGAAGAAAGTTCACAAGATCCTGTGAAAAAAGTTCACACACAAAATAACAATAAAAACACTACTAAAAAAACAAACTCTTCGTCGGAGAAAAAATCGGCTGATAAAAAATTCAAATTCACTGACGACGACATCAAGGCTGCAAAATACATTCTTGAAAAAATCAAATCAATCCAACCGAATTTCAAAGAGCCTGACAACCTCGATAACTGGGCTAACGAAATACGATTAATGCGTGAGCGCGATAACAGAAATCTAAGAGAGATTTGTAAATTGTTCGCGTGGGCTAACAATGATCCGTTTTGGCAATCAAATATCCTTTCGCCTAAAAAGTTAAGGGAAAAATGGGATCAGTTATATCTCAAAAGCATCGCAATCAATAACGCCAAGCAAGCTTCAAATTCATTTGATCCTAAGCAATCAGGTGGCTGGAGTCATGGCAAAACGATAAAAATCGGGGGTAGTTATGAACGGTAATTACTTAATGAGCCTTGTTGGAAGTCAGCCTGATTACAAAGCACCGAATGAAGTTGAGGTGGAAATACCACAAGAAATCGCTGATGGCATGGATAAATTGTTCTACGAGCTAACACTGATTTGCCCAGCGTGGAAACATTCATTCCCTAGCAAGGGCGTTTACAACGATGCAAAACTTTTATGGCTTAAAGAATTTGTGCGCAAAGGCGTGAAAACATCCGCGCAGATTGAACATGGCCTAGAACGTGCAAAAGAATCAGGCAATCGCTTCTTCCCGACAGTACAAGAGTTTATTGGCTGGTGCAAGGAAGTGAATTACAAGGCTTACGGCTTACCTGATGAAGATGAATTAATCCAGCGCATTACAAATTTTATGGGTTATGGCATGAGTAATCAGCATCTATTCAAATTCAAATCAGATGCTGAATACTGGCTTATCGTTGACTTGTACTCACGCAACCGCTCTCAACAGTGGACTACGAAAATGCTAGAGCAAGAGGCTAGCAAAGCACTCAAAAAGATGGCTAAGCGTATTGAGAGAGGCGAAAAGATTCCTGAAAGGCGAATCACTTTACCTGAGAAAAGCAAGAAGTGCTTGCCAGCTGAAGAGTTAAACAAGCGTGTGAGAAGTTTAAGACGTGAATTGAGAATGGGATTTGCACAAAATGGAAACTAAATTTGATCGTGATACATATCAAACGCCTGATTTTATCTTCGAGAAAATCAATCAGGAATTTAATTTTACTATTGATGGCGCGGCCATGCCACATAACGCACGATTATCAAGGTTCGTATCGCCTGAGATGAATTTTCTTGAATATCCACTAGAGAATGAAAGGGTATGGGTTAATCCGCCTTACAGCAAGCCTGAGCCTTTTGTGAATCGCGCAATTGAGTTATTTGAAAAACACAATTGCCTTGTTGTGATGTTGCTTCCAGTCGATATAAGCACAGGATGGTTTTCTAGTATCTTCAACAAAGCAACAGAAATCAGATTCATTCATGGTGGCCGCATTAAATTCTTCAATCCGCAAAGCAAAAAATGGACTGATGTTTGTAGGGGAAATCACTTGGCCATATTCAATCCGAAGCATATTGGAATGACTCAATCAATCAGAAGTATTGATATTAATTCGTTTGGTCAACTCGCTTGGAGAGCTAAATGAAAATTGAGCTTATCAAGCGGCATGGTGGCGTGTTTGAAGTTGCTGATGATATGTATCTTGAAGATATAACCAAGCTCAAAACAGGGGATATGTTCACAGCTGATATTAAGTTAAAGGTTAATCCAAAACTTCACAGAATGATGTTTGCGTTCTTTAAATTCTGCTTTGAATACTATTGTGCAGATCATGGATTCAAGAAATACAGTTGCCAGTCTGCACAATTTGATGAGTTTAGAGAGTGGATGACGATTCAAGCTGGCCATTGCGAAATGGTCTTTGATATTAGAAACAATGGGAAGTTCAAGTTAAGAGCCAAAAGCATATCTTTTGAGAAATTCCCTGATGATACGGAAAGACAAAAGCTTTACAGCGCACTTGTTAATGCAGCACTTGCAACAGTGTTCAAGGATTGCAAAGACGAAGATGTTATTAATCAACTTTATTCATTTTTTTAAGGTGGAGTGGTTATAAATGGCCAAGACAAATTTAAGAAAAGAAGCCAAGCAGAGAGATTGCCAAGTAAGGATTGCTGGAGTGTGCAATCACAATCCCGAAACAACAGTGCTTGCGCATTACAGACTTAAAGGCCAGTGCGGTGTTGGAATGAAGCCAGTTGATTTGTGTGGTGCGTGGGCTTGCAGCGCTTGCCATGATGTTATTGATGGCCGCGTTAAAACTGATATTGATAAGCTGCAAAGAGATCTCGATCACGCTAACGGAACAATCAGAACAATTATTCAGTTGTTCAAAGAAGGGAAGATCATCATTGTCTGAATATAACATTAATCCAGTACCAAAGCCGCGCATGACTTGGTCTGATAAGTGGAAAAAGCGTGATAGTGTTTTGCGTTATCGCGCCTTTAAAGATGAAGTTAGATTGAGGGGTATTCAGTTACCTGAAAGCGGTTATCACGTTATCTTCGTATTGCCTATGCCTAAGAGCTGGAGCAAGAAAAAGATGGCTGAGATGAATGGGAAGCCGCATCAACAGAAGCCTGATAAAGACAACCTTGAGAAAGCGTTGCTGGATTCAATCTTTGAAGATGATTGCAGAATTTGGGATGGCCGCGTAAGTAAGATATGGGGCTATGAAGGGAAGATTATAGTTAATCAGATGGGCGATTAAGGAGTTGAGATGCAGTCGGCAATAAAGGATATTTTAATCAAATGGGCTAGGTGGGCTACGCCAAGATTGGGCGTTGATTATCCTTCAATTTCTCCGTTTTATAAGTCGGCATCATCATCTCACGAATATGTTGAGCGCCTATCTGAAGAATCTGCTGAGATTGTTGAGGAAGTCATTCTAAGCCTAAGAGAAGAGAATGAATTGTGGTTCAACTTAATCATGGCTAGATACATCCACAGAATCAGTGATCGCGATATTTGCACCTTTCTCAATATCTCAAGAACAACATACTTCAATGAATTAAGCTCAGCGGAAGCCTATGTGCAAGGGGCTATCAGATTTTATGGAAAACAAATTGTATTTTACGCTTAATTGTTGACAGTACGGACTGAAAGTGGTATAAAAGTATCAGGATGTGAAGTTGCATCCTAAACAAGCTCAGCAATCGCTGGGCTTTTTTTTTAACCATTGTTGGTAGGTTAACATTGTTCTCTCCCAGCACTGATATTGGTGTTGGGATTTTTTTCATAATAGCTAAGGCCTTGATCTCGCGATCAGGGCTTTTTTGTTTTTGGTGATTGCGAATGAGATTAATGCAAGGTGATTGCTTGGAGTTGATGAAAGATATTCCAGGTGACAGTATTGATCTTGTTTTAACAGATCCACCTTATGGCACAACCGCCTGTAAGTGGGATAGTGTTATTCCTTTTGAGCCTATGTGGAAAGAATTAAAACGCATTACCAAAGACAATGCAGCAATTATTCTATTTGGTTCACAACCTTTCACAAGCTCCTTAATCATGAGCAATGCTAAAGATTTTAAGTATTGCTGGGTGTGGGATAAGGGGCGTGGAGTAGGATTTTTAAATTCAAAGAAACAACCATTAAGACAGACTGAAGATGTTGTTGTCTTTTATAGGAAACAGCCCTTATATAATCCTCAAATGAGAGCTGGCTTTTCTCCTTATAAGAAAAAAAATAACAACAATGAGGTTATGTCTAAGTTATATAGTAATCATGAAGCAAGAAGAAGCAGAAGCTCAAATGGATATAGATACCCTGTAAATATTATTACCTTTTCAAAAGGTAATGATAGACAACATCCAACACAGAAGCCAGTTGCCTTACTTGAATATCTCATTAAAACGTACACAAAAGAGGGCGAAACTGTTCTTGATTTCACAATGGGAAGTGGCTCAACTGGCGTTGCTTGCAGAAGATTGAATCGTGACTTCATAGGAATTGAGCTTGATGAAAATTACTTCAATATAGCTAAACAGCGTATTGAAAATGAAATTGTTTAATGTTGGTGTGATATGGCAAGCACTACAAGAAACTACAAAAGAGAATATAAAACTTATCATGGTAAGCCACAGCAGATAAAAAACCGTTCTTTGCGCAACAAAGCAAGACGCATCATGAAGAATGAGCTTGGAAAATCTGCAATCAAAGGCAAAGAGATTGATCATAAAAAGCCGCTATCTAAGGGTGGCACTAACAAACGTAATAATTTGAGAGTCGTTAGCAGATCTACCAACCGCAAGAAGGGCGGAAAGTAAATCGTGAAAATGAGTCATAAAGGCCTTCAAGCTTTAATGCATGATGAAGGTCTGAGATTAAAAGCATATAAAGACAGCGCAGGGATTTGGACTATTGGCGTTGGCCATACTGGAAAGGTGGATGGGGTATTAATCCACGAAGGTATGCAAATCACAAAATCAAAAGCGTTAGAGCTTTTGAAGCAAGATGTAGAGATCGCAGAGAATAGCATTAACTACCATTTAAAACAGCCTATCTCTCAGCATCAATTTGATGCCTTCGTAAATCTTGCTTTCAATATTGGCGTTACAGCCTTTTCAAAATCAACTGCACTAAGAGAATTTAATAAGGGGAACGTAGTTAAAGCCGCTGAAGCAATCACTTGGTGGGTGAAAGCATACGATCCTAGAACAAAAACAAAGCGAACAGTTGAAGGACTTGCACGACGTAGAGCAAGAACCAAAAAAATGTTTGAGCGTGGTGAATATATCACTGCATAAAGAGAGCAATAAAATGATTAAGTACATTTATGAATTATGCGGAGTAGATGATCAAAGTATTTTGGGCAAGGTGGGTTACTTCACTAGCTTCCTTGCTTCAGGTACTGATTGCCCTTGTTGTTTAGGGTGGAGAATCTTATTGGCATTTATCATAGGTGTGGCATTAGGACTTTGTGCGGTGGTTTATCCAGTCGCAGCACTTGGCCTTTCTATTGGCGCTGGCGGTATGTTAGCAATTGCCTTCACTGTTTACAGATTGATTAAGTATGAGGAATCACTTCAAGACGAAGATGATGACGATCAACCCGTAATCGGACTAAGTGAGTGATATGGCAAGACTGACAGAAAAGCAATGGCTGCAAGTGCGCGTGGATTATGAAATTCATGGCATGAGTTACAATCAGTTAATTGATAAATATCAAACAAGCAAAGCTGCATTATCTCGGCGCGCGTCACAAGAAAAGTGGCAAAAAGGAAAAGCGGAACAGCTTATAAGTAAAAAGACTAATGCGTTCAAAGAGTTGAGAGAGTGTGAAACCCTAGCGGAACCCTTAGCGGAACCCGAACTGATCGCAGTCGATTACGAAGTAAAAGAGCGGTTACGGCTTGAGAAGATGTTTACTGACTCAGCCACACGCAATCAACAAATTGCTGATGAGCTGCTTAACGAAGTGCGCTATGACGAAGACCTGAAACTTCATACGAAGATTGGCGCAGTGGAAGCTCATAGCCGTTTAACCAAAAACAACAAAGAAACAATATTAGGTAAAAATCCTGATACAGCTATTCAAATCAACAACAATAATGGAGAAACTTCAGCGATTGATGAATTGCATAGACAGCGTTTAGGGGGGATGTAATGAGTAAAACATTGGACTTAGCGCGCTATTACAGTCATCAAAACAACTTGGCCGCATTTTGCCATGACTTGTTACGCATTAAGCTTGAAGAAGGTGGTGTTGGTGCATTAACACTGAATAGCACTCAGCTTGATTTGGATAATCGGCTTAATCAGCAACTAGCACATTTTGGGAAAGTTAGAGCGATTGTACTTAAACCACGAAGAGAAGGTATGAGTACATACATCGGCGCTAGGTTTTTTCATAAAACCATTTTTGGCAATGGGCTTAATACATACATCCTTACACATAAACAGGATGCAACAGATACCCTATTCAAAATGGTGAAGATGTTCCACGACAATTTGCCAGCTTGGATGAAGCCAACAACAGCTGAAGATAGTGCTAAATCGCTCACATTCCCTATAAACAATTCAAGTTATTCACTTGGTACTGCTGGCGGTCAAGGTGTTGGCCGTTCAGCGTTGGCGCACTTATTTCATGCATCTGAAGTTGCATACTGGCGTAATGCTGATGAAGTGGCCAGCTCCGCTTTTGAAATTGTGGGTGATAAACCTAACACTGAAATCATTTTAGAAAGCACAGGCGCTCCAGCAACTTATTTTG
Organism: Spirabiliibacterium pneumoniae; assembly: GCF_014884995.1. Lineage (GTDB taxonomy): Bacteria > Pseudomonadota > Gammaproteobacteria > Enterobacterales > Pasteurellaceae > Spirabiliibacterium > Spirabiliibacterium pneumoniae. The sequence goes on along the minus strand of NZ_JABMII010000004.1, from coordinate 15,234 downwards.
AAGATGTTTGGAATCTTGCTATTGAAGGCAAGAGTGAATACATGCCTATCTTCTATGCTTGGTATAAATCAGAAAGAAATATTGCTGATGCAACTGGATTGATACCAACCTCAGAAGAAAAAGAATTATTAAAGATTTACCCTGAAATGACTTTGGAAAATCTCGCTTTTAGAAGGCGCAAGCTTTCAACTCAAAGCGAAGCCAAGTTCAGAAGGGAATATCCAGCTATGCCAGCTGATGCATTTATGCAAGATAGCGCTGAAGCGTTTATCAAACCTGAAACTGTGCAGAAGGCAATTAACAGAAACATTTCAGCTTACCCTGATTCAATCATCATTCTAGGCGTAGACCCTTCAAGCAGTGAAAGTGGGGATAGCGTTGGAATGGTGGTGCGACAAGGTAACAAGATAACAAGAGTTGCTGAATTTAGACGCGAAACAGTACAAGAGCGCGCGGATGTGATCAGAAAATTCATGATGGAAACGAAAGCCGATCACGTTTTTATCGATCAGGGTGGTAGTGGAAAAGAGATTTATGAATTGCTGATAGGATGGGGCGTATCAAGATTATCGCTAACAATTGTTCCGTTTGGGGCAAAGGCAAGTAATTCAATGTTCTATCCTAACAAGCGTGTTGAAATGTACAGCAACTTGCGCAATTGGCTGGATGAAGAAGGGGATATTCCTAACAATCCAGCACTGGCCGCAGAGTTAAGCTTGACTAAATCCAAGATCAATAACGATGGCCAAGAAGTGTTGGAGAGCAAAAAGGAAATGAGAAGATCTCCTAACTTGGCAGATGCGGCTGCTTTAACGTTTGCTTATCCAGTGATGAAGCGAAAAACAACAGTGAGTACATATAAATGAGCAGAAAGAAAACAAAAAATGAAGAGATTGAGCTGAAGGAAGAGCAGAGAGATAAGCTCACACAGCTGATTCTTGATCGCTATGAAAGTGCTTCTGCTGCTCGTTCAGAAGTGTTTTATCGTGGTAAGTCCATTGATCAGTGGAGCGATGAAATATTCAATCGTTATATGTCAAATAACGATTGCGAAGGTGAGCTTGATCTTGTGCGTATTAAGACAACAGTCTTGTCATCTAAAGTGCAAGATATGGTGATCAACTCAGTTGATGCGCCTTTTGTTGTTACTCCTACACCTATTCCTTCGTTATCCAAAGAGCAAACAGAAAGTGTGCAATTGGATGTTGAAGAGTTACTCGCGAAGAAATTAATTGAAAGTGGTGTGGTTATTCAAGATCCCGTTACAGGTGAGCAAATCCCTAACTTCAATGCAATTATGGAAGAAGGTGGATTAAAGCTTATCCCTGAAGCGCGTGAATGGCTTCGTGAACAAGCTAAGAAGCAAAGAAAAACAGTTGAGTTCAAGCAAGCATTAATTGCGCGTGAGGCTTGCGATAAAGTCAGTAAGCTAATGCAAGATCAGCTTTATGAAGGTGATTGGCGTACAGCGTATTTGGACTTCTTCAGAGATTTTAGCCTATATGGCACAGGGTGTATCAGGCAGGAAATGAAGCAGGTTAAATCGCTCAAGTGGAATGGCGAGAAGCTGGCAGAAACAACCAACACCATCATTACATGGCGGCACGTTCCTTTTGCCAACTGCTATCCAAGCGCAGACAGTTCTGATGCTAATAGCGGCACATACTTCATTGAACGAGCCAGTATGCGCAAGCAGGATTTGTGGGCGTGTACGGATATTGACTGGATTAAAGAAGATAAGATTGAAGAAGCTTACGAGAAAGCGAAAGAAAACTTCAAATGGCTTGATGAATCAGCTGAGAAAACATCGTGGGGTGATGATGATTATATTGATGTAATCATTCATGAAGGCGTTGTTAAAGGCGATGTGCTCAAGGATTACATTGACAGCGATAAAATCAAGTCGCACAAATTCTATGACGTTGAAGCAATGGTTGTTGCTGGCGTATGCATAGGCGCTAGATTGATTGAATACCTGAAAGGTAATCGCTCCTATTATTCAGCGCAATATATGCTGGCTGGCTCAAAATTTTGGGGGCTGGGTGTGGCCATGTTGCTGGCCAAGACGGAAGACAGATTAAATGACTACATTAAAAAACTTGATGATAACGTAGATAAAACAGTATCTCCGCCTATCTTCTATGACGCTTCGCAGTTTGAAAGCGCTGATGATATTGATCTCAATAAAAAGAATAGATTGATTGCTTTCAATCCTGATGTAACAGGTCAAAGAGCTGGCGCACCATATTATCAAGTCAGATTTGATTCTCACTCAGGTGAAATCGTAAACCTATTCAATATGTTTTATCGCTTAACTGATGATATTTGTGGCATCCCAGCATTGCTGAGTGGAAATAGTCAACAGTTTGGCGGTGAAAGCACATTTAGAGGAATGAAGATGTTGGCCAATACAGCCAACACCATTGTGAAGGCTTCATTCCTAAATATTGATAAGACCGTTCTCCAGCCGCTGATAGAAAACCTATGGCGCTGGAATATGCTAATGAGCAAAGATGAAAGCATTAAAGCTGATGTGCGTGTTGTGGCGCGTGGTGCGGCTGGATTAATGCAAAAAGAAATTGCTGATGCAGAAAGAACGGATGTCTTACCAGTGATTGCACAGCTTATTCAAGGGGCAGGCTTGGATCAGCAAACCAATCAAAACATTGTTCAATACTTGCTATTTGAAACAATGAAATCAGGCGGATTACCAGCTGAACAGCTAATGGGTAATCCTGATCAGGCTAAAGAGCTTAATGCCTTTAGCCAAAGTTTAAAACCAAGTCTAGCACCAGCAACGCCCGAACCGACAATCGGTGAGGATAATAGTGTTGGTGGCTTAACAACAGGAGCTTAACAATGCTAATGGATGGCGTATTAGTCGAAGTTGGCGATCAAGTTCATCATTTAACGCTAGGCAATGGCGTTGTTGAAACCATTGAAAAAGGCACTGCAAGGATTCGTATGAACAAGGGCGGTGGTATTAAAAACATGAGTGAAGGCGGTTATACCAATGGTAGCCGCCTTTTCTTTTGGGGTGAACCAACAATTATTGCTCCAGTTAAAGGTGAGATCGCAAAACACAAGAAAGCAGTGAATTTATTTCTCGCTTTAAAGGAGATGATTAATGAGTAGAAGCAGATGCAATCCTAACTCAGACAAAGTGCGAATCCTATCGAGTTGTGATCGCCCAGTCTATGTAAAGACTTGTGGTGATGAGGCGGATAGTGAAGTTGCAAAACAAATGGCAAATCTGAATGAAACGCTCAAGGCGATTTTGTTATCAGGCTTACCCGCAGATAAAAGCGAAACTTACACAATGATTGTGCAAGATGCTTTTGGCAAAGAAATTTTCAAAAAAACATTTAATGCACCGAAATAAGGAGAATAAAAATGGCAGATTATAAAGTAGTTACACCCGAAAACCTAAACGATAAAAAAGGCTTTGATATTAATCAGAGCGAACAAAAAATCAATGTCAAGGTTGATAACAAAACTATCGGATTTGATGAATCAGGCGCACTTAAAACGTTAGCTGAAAAGCTAGCCGCAATCACTAATGTTCGTTTTGAAAACGGTGGCGGCACGCCAAAACTCGTATTCACTGTTAATGGTGGTGATGATATTGAAGTACCTTTAACCGAGATCGCAAAAGACATCAATGTTGAAGCGGCTGAATACGACCCAGAGTCAACTACACTTACTTTAACTCGCACAGAAAGCCAAGCTCCAGTTACCGTTGATTTGGGTAAATTAGCCGAAAGTGCGGTTGAAGCAACAGAAACAGTTACTTTGAGTGGTACTGGTAAAACAGACGATCCATTGAAAGCAGATGTGAATCTCGAAGCGTTGGGTAACTTGATGGTCGCTGATGATGGCTCAATTACCTTTGAAGAGGGTAAAGCGAAACTCAATAAAGCTGTTGTATTTGATACTAAAATCACAAACGCATTTGGCACTCAAATTCTAGGTTATATCAGCTCAACTAACTCATAAGGTGGTAAGCGATGACAGAAGTACAAATTATTATTAAAGATGATTTAGGTGTGGGCTTTGATGTCAATGAAGATGAGCAAAAAGTGAATGTAGCTATCTCGAAGGAGAAAGGCAACATTCTCACCAGCAAAGACGATGGATTATTTGCATCGTGTTGTTTGCCGAAAGTGGAGAAAGTTACCCTTAGCCGTGAAGTGAACGGCATTGATGAATTGCCAGAACACAGTGACAGCGTGACTGATCCAAAAAATCTACGTGATTTATTGAAGTCAGATACTATTACGCTCACTAAGCCAGCTTATGTGGCACGCTGGGTTGATCGCAATCTCGGTTCAGGTGGTGTGAGTTTTGATGGGTCAGTTGATATTAACGGTGGTCGTTTTTTACCAATTGGCACACACGAGATTACGCCGTTAGAAGGTTCATTTGATACCGTTTATGGCTTTATCCGTTATATCGATGAATTTGATGAAAGTGCGGTTGAGTTACCTCAAGAACCAAAAGCGTATATTAAACAAGTCAATGAAAATACTGTGCGCTCTTATATTAGCAGTTGGGAAGAACTGTACGATGGCATGGAGTTTGACAATGTAGATGTTAGTTCAACGTTTGATGTAGGCTTCGCTTTTTCACGAGATGAATATAAATCTGATTACTCCAGCAGCGATCATGCGGCTGAAACAGCAGTATTAACAGGCAGCACAACAGCAGGGCCATTCACAGTCTCTGTGAGTAAGGGTTACAGTATGTACAAGATCGATGTTAGTGGTACTGGAGTATTGGGTGAAGGTGATTTGCATGAACCCTACACATTACCAATTGAAATTCAAGTTGATGGCAAAACCTACAATATCACTGTGAAAGGTCATGTTAATTGGACTGACCCATATTAAGGAAAACTAAATGGCAAGCAAAGTTGAAGTGGTCTTTGAAAAATTTGCTGCTTTTATCTTCTTATTGATTCTCGTTGGATTGATTGGATTCCTTGTTTATATCCCTATGCCTGATACAAGTGAGAAAGTCATCTTGATCATCATAGGTGGGTTGATGTCAACAGCAACAGGCGCTTTACCGCGCCTTTTTGGTTCTGATGACAGCAAAGAAGAGCAGTTGAAAGCAAGAATACGAGATGTTGAGCGGCATCTTGAGATCACAGAATCGAAGTTTGAAACAATTAAGCAGCAGTATGATCACGTTATACAAATGTTGGTGGATAAATATGTTATCCCTGACGGTGAAGCTAAGGGAAATGAGCAATGGCAGGCAGACGATTAAACACTCAGGAAGTGAGCAGCGAAGATGCTTATTTGGAATACGGAAGAACGGACACTACGAGCCGTTCTTTTCGTATTGGCGAAACGCCAGCGCGCATAGTTGCGTTTGGTTTAACAGGTAATGATGTTGTTAATGTGAATCGTGTATTAAAGCCTTCAGCTTCATTGAATCGCGATGCATGCGGTCACTTGTTATCAATGCCAACACTATTTGAGCAGCCGCATTATGTTGGCCGCAGAAAGGTAAAACTCACAGCGGAAGCGCCTGAAGTTGTGATTGATGCAAGTGGTGATTTTATCCTTGAGTTTGTTGGTGAGAATCGAGAAGAAGCTCACGTTGTATTAATCAGAGAAAAAGTCACAAAAGAAATAATCAATGAAATGCGAGGTGTTGAATGAGTCAGGTTCTATTTGATCAAGGTAAAACAAACCTTGTATCAGCAACATTTTCAGCTCCAGCGCAATTATCTTTATTTAATGCCACAGCAGATGAACATACGTTTGTTGATGGCATTGTTACAGAATCAAATTGTGGTGACTTCATCACGTTTGAGCGAGTCTTGTTTGATGGTGATTATGATGTTGTGTGTAAAGGAATCATTGAAGGTGGCGCAATCGCTTCAGCACCATTGCAAGATGAAGATGGTTGTGATGTGCAGATGAATCACAAAAACAATTCACTGTTCATTGAAGGCAAAGGGATGTATCGCGCAATTTATCATGGTGATAATCGCGAAGAAATTATTTTAATTAAGGAGTAAAAGCAATGAGTAAATGCGACAAAGTGATTGCTGATGCACTTACAGCTGAAGCGGTACTTGGTAAAGATTGCTCAGGCAATATCGTAAATGCTGGCGCAACACTGGCGACTTGTGCTGATTTAGGCGCAGTCAAAGAAGATTTAGCTGGCAAAGTTGATGAAGTCAAAGACAAAGCCAAAGATGTTGAGAATAAAGTTGATGCGCTAGACACAGCAACAGATAAATTATTTGAAGATGTTGCAGTGGAGGGCGGAAAACTTATATTCACGCGTAAAGACGGTTCTGAAAAGAGTATTAATCTCGATCTTGATCAAGTTAAAGATGTAGATGTTGATGATGACTATCTGATTATCACTAACGATGATGATTCAAAAGCTAAGTTATCGCTGAATAAGTTGGCCAAAAAACTATTTGAAAATGGTGTGGCTAAAGAAGCGGATATGAAAGCGGTGAAAGAAGGCCGTGCAGGTATTAAGCTTGGTGTTGATAACTCAGGTGAAGATGTAGTTCAAGGCGCTTGCATTACAACATGTAAAGACTTGAATGATATGTATGAGCGCATTAAATCTGAAATCCCAGTAGATAAATTTCTTTCTGGCGTGAATTACGATTCTGAAACAAAAACAATCAAATTCACTGTCAGTGGTGGTGAAAACCTGGAAGCGCCTATCGCCGATTTAGCGCAAAGTGCGGTCAAACCTAATGGTGGCATTACTGGTGATGGTTCAAGCGGTAATCCGTTGCGGTTAGATTTGAGTACACAAGCGAAGAGAAATCCTACAGAAAATGAAAATGGTGAGATCGCAACAACATATATTGGTGGCCACGATGTCGTGCTGGGTCGCCCAACAAAATGGATTGTTGTTGGTGACAATACCGTTATCCCAGCTTATACAATCTAAGGAGTTAAACAATGAGTAAGAAAGCAGTTCAGTATGACAATGAACGCAAAATGCACGAAGTTGCAGATAAGCTAGATAAGGGCTTAATTCCGCTCTCGCAAGATGGTGGTAATCTTATCGAAATGCGTAATGATGGGCTTTATTATGGGACAGTTGCGCCTAAAGAATTACGTGACATTTATGTTAGCTCTGTTTCAGGCTCAGATTTCAGTGGTGATGGTTCACGCAGTAAGCCATTTAAAACGTTACGCAAAGCACTTTCTATGGTTCCTTCATATTTGTCCTATAACGTGCATCTTAAAGCAGGGGAAACGTTTATTTGGACATCAGATGAAAATAATTATGCTGGTCCTAAAGATATTACGAATAGTGCATATGTTCATATAAATACTTATGGCGATCCTGTGGTCGAAAAAGAGGTGAAGATTACGCCACAAGCACCACAATACAACGGTCGTTCATCTAAACGTGTAAAACACGCTAAGTTATTTTTGGGTGTAATTCAAAATGAAAAAACAGTAAATAATAAATATGGTAAACCGTCATTTTGGCCACACTTTGGTTCTACTATCAAATTTGAAAATATTGAATTTCATACAAAAGGTGCAGTTAGTATTCAAGGGTTGCGAGATCGGTTCTATGGATCAGAGTCTGCTGAAGGATTAGGTTATTGGTCTGGTTCGTTTGTTTACGGCGATAGAGGAAGTGCTATCTTTTTTAATTGTCGTTTTATTCATGATGCTGATGAAGACGCATCAAAAGTACGATTTATCTCCGAATCATGGAATGGTGCAGGTGTATCAGCCAAATTTCACCGTTGTTATTATGAAAAAACAAAAGGTGCGATTAATGAGAGTGCTTTTGATTACGGTGTTTTTAATATTCAAACTGGGGCGTCTGTTAACGTAAATAGAGAGGTTTCTGGTGATGATTACCTACACTCTTTTGGCGAAACGTTAGCAGAAGAAAATTTAAAATCGAAGTTTGAGTCCGTACCTAAATTGTTAGGTGGTTTTGTGAAAAACAGCAAAGGAGATGTACAAAACTGCTTACTTAATTTTGTTCCTGCATCGTGATCTATTAAGAGGAGGTAATCAATGCAATTTTTCAAATTCAAACAACTGGCTCAATCATGGTCAGTTTGGGTGTTGTCAATTTTAGCAGTATTCCCTGTTATTAGTGACAATTGGGAAGCGTTCTCAAAATTGATTCCTGAGCAATATCATGGAACAGTAATCTCAGTATTGAGTGTGGCTGGTATTTTGGCGCGCGCAGTAAAACAAACTAATCTAAGTAAGGAGCAGTAATGAGAGTTATTGTTAAGCCAAGCGGCCGTCCAGTCGTTCGCACTGGAACAAAGGCTAATGGCCGCCCTATCGTCCGCAAAGGTGATAAGCCTGATAACGGCAAGAATGTTCGCCGTATTGGCGGATGCGGAGCTTGCAAGCGATGATGAAGTCTAATGCCTATAAAACTTTTGAGAAATACACTAGCGATAAAAAGCTACCTATGATCGAAGTGCTAGAAGCTAGAAGAGAAGAAGTCTATCAAATCGTAAAAGAGTTGAGAGATTCTGATGAAACTAAGCGATGGCAAGGCATTATGTCTGAATTAGATTTGCAGATACATTATTTAAAAAATTCATAGAAGCCCACTGTAAAAGGTGGGTTTTTTAATACCTATAAACTATCCACGCGTTAAGCCCGATAGAAGGAGTAAACATGCCAAGTGCAACAATGCGCGCAATCAACGAGAAGCGCAAACAAATGTTAGAGTCACAAGCTCAAGAAGAAAGAGCTGATCATACTGAAACAGAAATCACAGACAACGTGCAATCAAATGAAGTCGATAATCATGACGAAGAGAATCAGCAAGCGAATCTTCCTGATGAGAGTCCTGATGAATCCACAGAAGATGAGGGCAGCGAATCAAATCCTGAACCTGCTAAAGACGATTATGAACGCAAGTTCAAACGCCTTTCAGGAAAGATGAGCCAAGTTGAACGTGAAAGAAACGAAGCGAAACAAAGAGCAAAAGAGCTTGAAGAGCGCCTTGCAGAATTCAAAGCGAGAGAGAAGTTGGAAGCCGAAATGAGAGCTAAAAACAAATCTCAAGACGATGATTCTGAAGATGACTATGATTGGGGTGATGATGAAGAGCCAAAAGCAAAGTCAAAAGGCAGCAAAAAAGCTGATGATATTGAAGTTGAGAAAGAAGTTGAGCGTATTCTTGCTGAAAAAGAAAAGCAAAAAAGACACTCAATCTTCAATCAAAAACTTGATGAAGAGCTTAAAGATTTAGGTGAGGAATCAAGCTTTATTGAGCTGATTAACGAGCCTGATTTTGACAAGTTCATCATGGGCAATCGAGCTAGAAAAGCTTTGTTCGCAGATAGCGCACAGCATCAAGACGATGAAGCTATTCAGATTATGAAGAAACTCATCACAGAGTATCTTGGCAAAAACAAGGTTGTTGAAAATAAAACAACACCTAACGTTAAAAACACATCAAAGCAACCGCCTAAGAAGCAAGAAAATCTTATCACTGAAGAACAGTATATGAAAGCGATTAGGGATAAAGGGGTTGCATCTAGACGTAAGCGAGCGAATGAAATTATTGCCGCTTATCTTAAACAACAAAACAGTTAATTAAGGATTTAATATGAGTAAACAAATTATGGGTCAGGGGCATGGCAAAATTGTCCCTGATGACTTAATTGCAACTAAGGTTTCACATAAGGTATTTGAAAAACGTATTGATGATGTTATTGCGCCGAATATTGCGCTGGCTAATGCGGATTTTGAAGGCGATCTTGTTGCTGGAAACAAAATTTCCTGGATTCGTCGTAACACAATCAACGATGATCTATTCCAAGAGGTACAAGGCAATGAAGAGCCTGAAACAGATGTAATCAACCTGTGTACTGATGAAGCTGAGATTTGTGGATTGAAGAAGTTCAAAATCAAAGTCTCCGTTGATCAGTTGCGCAGATTGTCCGCTGAGGATCTTGATGGCGTTTATATTGATACCATTGAGCAAACTATTTCCGATTCACTCGAAATGGCGTGGAATGATAGCCACTTCGCACACATGATTATGATGGCCTGTGCTGATAATACTGGTAACAACGCCATGGGTGCGGTTAATCTAGGTTCGCCTGATAACCCAATTGTTATTCCACGCGATCCAGTAGAAAGTGCGGCTGCATTGGAAAGTGTATTCTTCAATTTGCACTATGTATTGTCAGCAAACAATGCAATGCAAACTGGTGGTGATACCGCTTTGGTTTTACCAACATTAGTTGCAAACCGCTCAATGAAGTTGTTCACTGAATTGAACACTTGTTGCAGTGAAGACAACGTGCTTGTTAAAGGCAACCTGCCAAAAACCATTCTTGGCTTCGATCCATACCAAACAAATCGCCAAGTGTTAAGCACTGTTCATAATGGTAAACGTATTTACTACATTATCGCAGCAGATAAACACGCCACAGGTTTTGTGTCTGATATGTATAACTTCAAATGGTGGGAAGGTATGCAAGACTGGTATTTAGTAGGTACTGAAGTGCATGGTTCTTATGTCACACAGCCTGATCAAGTTGCAGTTGCATGTATCGCTTTTGAGTAATATTAAGGAGTTAATATGAGTTTTCAAATTTTTAAAGGTGGTTGGGATGGTGATGTTACAGATCGCATTGTTCCTAATCAACGTCCAGCCGATGGTCACATTAAAAGTGCGGTCTGGGAAGAAAGCAAATTACAATAAATTATAACGGATTAAACGAGATTATTTCGTATTTTTTAATCCTTGTTTTTCAATATGTTGCAAGTGATTTGTAGCTTATACCGTATCAAACGCGGGTAAAGCAAATTACTTTTTTTTGCAGTATAACAGAGCGTTTTTGCAGTATTTTTTACAGTTAGCAAGGGGGCATTATGCCAAAGATTTTAACACCACTTACAAGCGCACGAGTTGCTAAGAGCGCACCAAAGGCGAAAGCTTACACACTAAGAGACGGGCGCGGCTTATCGCTGGCGGTATTACCCACAGGGGCGAAGCACTGGCGACTTGATTACACAAAACCCTACACAGGTAAGCGCACGCAAATTTCGTTAGGGCAATACCCAGCGATTAGCCTAGCGCAGGCAAGAGCGCAGCGCGAGGAATGTTACGCACTGTTGGCCAAAGACATTGATCCAGTAGAGCATAAACAGCGAAAGCGCAGAGCAGAACAAGCGAAGCGTGATAGTATTTTTAATGTTGCGTTTAACAACTGGCTAGATTTTAAAGCCCAAACGATAGCACCGCGAACACTTGAGCGATACCACGGTAGAATCAAGCAGCACGCACTAAAAAAACTAGGGTCTATGCCGCTAAGTGAAATCAAGCCAAGGGTGCTTGTTAAAGTGTTTAAACCGCTTGCAGAGCAGGGCAAAATCACCACGCTAAAACAATGCTTAGAGATTATTAACGGCATTTTAAATCACGCGGTAAATACTGGCATACTTGAATTTAACCCGTGCTTAAAAGTGAGTAAGGCGTTCGCACCACGCAAAACAATCAACAGGGCAACATTGCACTACGAGGAATTACCGCGCTTGATTGAGGTTATCCGCCGACACGATGACCCCGCATTTAAAGCGTTGTTTTACTGGCAACTGCTGACAATGAGCAGACCCACTGAGGCAAGCGGCGCACTATGGGAAGAAATCGACGAAGACGCGCAGCTATGGACAATCCCAGCGGATAGGCTGAAGAAAACCCACGCCAACAAGGGCGAAAAATCACACGTGGTGCCACTGTCAACACAAACGCAATCAATCATTGAGCAATTAAAGCCACTGATAGCAGACCGCCGAAACAGTGCGAAGCCGTTTTTGTTTAGCCCGTTTTTGTTAAGAAAAATGCACGCGTATACTCCGCGCAGGCTAAACGCCTATTTCAACACACACCCAGAAACGAAAGGCAAGCAAACCGCCCACGGCTTGCGGGCTATGGCTAGCACCTACCTACACGAAGCTGAGGTAATGCCTGACGTTGTAGAGATGTGCCTAGCTCACACTATTCAAGGCGTTAGGGGCGTTTACAACCGCGCGCAATACCTTAAGCAACGGCGCGCAGCCTTGCAGTTATGGGGCGATTATGTACAGGAATGTGCAGGTGGTGAAATTAATCTTTTTGATTGACCGCACTTTAAAAAGTGGTGGTGCTGGTGCCAATGGCAAAAATCGCAATATAAATCCCTTAGGGCGTTTTTATCTTTTAGGCGATAGATTGTATTGCTTCACCATTTGAAACGCTTAAATCGAAAGCTGAATGGTTTCAGCAAGAGAATTTTAATCAAGGGAAAAGTATTGTTTCAGATTTAGGTAAAGGGTAAAAAATAAAATCATCTAGGTTATTGCATTATGCGCAAGTATGCGCTAATGTAACAAGGCAATCAAGAAAGATTGCACAGCCGTGAGAAGCTGGAAATTTAAGACGGGCGCGGAGAATAGCACGCCTTGAGCGTGTTTTTTTTATGCGCAGCACCCACACAAGCCGCCAAAAAGTCAAAGCGCGGTTTCAATGATGGCGTGTAACGGGCAACTTTTATAGTTGGCTGGTCTTGCCCTGTCTTTGCCAGTTTCTCACCCCGTTGCACGCTATCGCCCAAGCCGTGAGAAGCCAAGCGATAGCCGAAATTAAGGCAGGTTATCACGATGATTTACATTTTTGCAGGCGTTACGCCGAATACTCAACACTTACCCTTAATCCGAATTACTGCACCGACAGAAAAAAGTATTGCAGTTTATAACGGATTATATTAGATTATTTTGTAACAGCTTTGACAGGCTGAAATAACTCAAGCGGATAGACCGCTTTTAACGCTATACGTTAAGCGGTATTTTTATATCCGCAAAGCCTTGTTATATCCAAATTATGGCGAGGCGTAACGGCGGAAGCCTACGGGCTTGCTGGTTTCTTGAGTTACCAGTCTGTCAACCACGTTACGTCTTGCCACCCCTATTTGACAGTAGGCGCAAGATTTGGATTAACTCAAGAGGCTATCACGATGTTTACTTACATTTTTGCGGGCATTATCCGCACCGACACACTAAATCATATCTATAAAATCCGAATTACTGCACCGACAGAAAGCCAAGCACGGGCGATGTTAAGCCCTGAAATGCGGTTTTTATTTGTTGGCCAAATCGCACCACGCAAAAAAGTTTCTATGACCTTGTAGAGCCTAGCCCCTATGCGTATCCCATAGCGCACAGGGGCTTTTTTTCACCCAAAGGGGGCAATCTATGAACTTGCCTAAATTGAGATTAAACGCGCAGCTAGAATACTTACGCCTTGCGGACGTGTTGGCAAGACTAGCCAGTGCGCACAGTATCAGCCAAGCGGACGCGATTACCGTGTTATGCGTGAGTATCCGCCAAGCACAGAGCAAGCCACGGCTTTTTGACTTGCAAGACTTCGACCCGTTGCACAGCCTAAGCGCACCGCGTGAGATTGATTTAAATCAATTATTACAGGCGTTAGAGAATGCGACCGCGTCACAAGTTGGCTTTTTGCGTGAAGAGCTGGAAGGCGTTTTAGATTGCTCACTGTTAAGCGCGCAAGAACAAACCGCACTCAATGCCAAGCCAAGCGGCCAACACGCCACACATAACGCGGGCGATGACTGGAAAAAGTAAAAATTTTCGATTTTTTGTAGTTCATATTTGTAACTACTGTGGTTCATATTTGTAACCAAAGAGAAGAAAAAATAATCAAAAATAGCATTTTGTAGTTCATATTTGTAACCAAAAACAGCTTTTTTTAGCTTTTCTGTAGTTCATATTTGTACCTCCTTTATATATATATACCATATGCACTGCTTTAAAAACGCCGTAAAGAGATTTTTTAACCATGCAAAAACCAGCGCACAAAAATCAGTTTTCACCATACAGAAAAAAACAAAAACTCAGTTAAAAAAATTTTGGTCATTGAAAACGGTTTTTTGTGAGTGAGTGAAGTAGAAAAAAATCAAAGTGCGGTTATCTGCTGAAATCAAATCAACACACGGAACAGATCCGACACCATGCAAAACCCAAAGGGTAAACACTGAAAAACAAAATCAATACTAGAATACGCCAAAATAACACGCTATGATATGCTATGAATAGGCACAAAGGGGGCAATCTATGAACAAAGCCAACCAAACAAGCGCGCGGTTACTGGCGAACATATCAGCCAATATTGAGCAGATCAACACGTTAACACCACAGGCGCATACTATCGCGCAGGCAATGGGAAGCGTTAATCACTTAACCCAAACATTAACCGAGCTGAATGGTTTTATTAAAGCCCAAAAAGATAACATCACCGCACAACAACGGGCGATTTTGTCACTGGCTAATCAAGCGTTGAATTATTGCGCGCAGATGATGGCGGAAACCTATGGGCAGGAAATTCACGCGCACTACTTCGCAGAGTATCGCCAATTTTCAGCACAGAGAGCCGCGTTTAGTGCGCACTTGCAAAACATCAAAGAGCGGTTAGAGGGCGTGCAGGTTTATAAAACCGTAGCCACCCAAATGACCACACGGGAATGGCAAGCCATCAACGCGCAATGGGAAAAGCTATGCAAAGCCGTGTAATTGTTCACGATAGCCTAAAATCGCATTTATTTATTGAGCAAATAGCGCAGGCGATAGCGGTGTTCTATGACTATGGTATTTACGCGGACTTTTTAGGGCATTATGGCGCTTTTGAAAATAATCAGAATGCGACGGCAAGCCAGCTATTTAAATTTCACATTGCAATCAATCAAGCGGATTTTTTCTCCAAGCACTGGCGTAGCAAAGACGGCCATAAACGAACAAGCGATAATTTTGTGATTTATGCACAGCATTTTTTGTATCAAAATTATTTTTTAGTGCTAGGTATTATTACGCCTAACGCACACGCGAGAATTGATAATCTATTGCCCCGATTAATCGCAAAGGCTGAAGAGTTTCACGCGTTAAACTTGCAGGCGTTGCAGAAATTCAAACATTACACCGCCACCCAAAAGCACTGACACCAATAAACCACAAAGCCCAAAAGCGGAACACCCCAAAGAACAAGAACCCACACCGCGCAAGGCTTGCCAAGATTGAACAAGCAGAGCGGAACCCCTAACGGAACAGCAAAGCCAACAACACTAACAACCACCAGCGGTGAAAGTTAAACAGCAACCCCAGCAACCACGCCAACACCCACACCCACACCGCAAGGGCTAGCGCGTTTTATGCTTGCGTAACCGTTACTTAACCATGCCCACTGATG